>CAYNAA010000007.1:0-50414 GCA_964395055.1 uncultured Candidatus Izemoplasmatales bacterium
ACTATTTAAACAATAAAAACCCATCCTAATATTGCACGCTCTAGGATGGGTTTTTATTGCTATTCATATAATGCACAATAATGTGATAAAGCAGCTTTTGCTGTATTATCACATGCAACTAAACTTAAGGTTATCGAAACCAAAAGCATAATCAAGAAATTGTATTTAGATTTACACTGGATTAGCGGTTTTGATTAACAAAAAAATAAAATACGGTGCGCCTATTAATGAAATTATAATTCCCGTTGGTATCCCATTTGGTTCGACAAGGTTCCGACCCAATAAGTCAGCAAGCAACAACATTGTCCCACCTAGCAATGCGGTAGTAGGCAATAGAATTTGATTTTTGTATCCAACTAGACGTTTGGCAATATGTGGTGCAACTAGTCCTAAAAAAGCAATACTCCCAGCCACACTTACCGCAAATGCAGCAAGCAACGTGGCTAGGCTCAACAACATGTAATGATTCTTGTTCAATGAAACCCCCAACCCTGTTGCGGTGTCGTGACCAAGTTGAATAACATTAAGAGTTTGCGATGTTAAGTATGTGATGACCGCGGCTATGATAATCAAGGGGACAACAGCAATCACAAATGGCCAATCGCCACCCCAAATATTGCCTGACAACCAACTTGCAATAAACTCTACATCAGCGCGTTCTTGTGACGACATAATTAAAATCATCAAACCAGAAAAAGCCATGGAAAACCCAATCCCAATGAGTATCATTTTAGATGGATGTAGACCAATGTGTTTTGTACGTGACAACAAGAATATCATCACCGAAGTAACTGATGCACCTATAAATGCTGCCAAAGGTAAAAAATACGCAACTTCTTTAACTGAATGCGCAAACAAGAGAAAAAATATCGTAACACCAAACCCGGCGCCTGCGTTAATACCAATGATTCCTGGGTCTGCCAAATCATTTTGAGTAACACTTTGTAAAATTGAACCTGATAATGCAAGGGCAACTCCAGAAAATAGTACAATCATGAGTCTTGGTAAACGAATATTTACAATCACGAAAGTTTCAATCGCAGTGCCATTATTAAAAAATGTCTGTAATATCCTATTAAACGGAACCGTAATGGTTCCCAAACGCAAATAAAATGCAATAACCAAGAACATACTAAACGTAAGTGAGATAAGGACACTCTGATATCTTTTCATTACATCTCACCACCTTTATGGGTTCTAACAATAATTAAAAAAAACGGTAAACCAATCACCGAGACGACGGCGATTAAGGGAACCTCAAATGGTTTATTAATGGTACGAGCAAGTAAATCAGCCGACATCATAAACATACCACCTACCAACAAAGATGCTGGAATAATGCGTTTATAATCGTAGCCTACGCCTTTTCGAACGATATGGGGAATCATCAACCCAACAAATGCAAGATTACCAGCTAAGGCTACAGCCATTCCCGTTAATACAGCAACAATCACCATTAAAATAACTTTTATCTGTTTTACGTTTTGACCAAGCGCAATCGCTAAGTTTTCATCAAGACTTAATAAGGTTATTTCTTTGGCATAATAAAAAACTATAAGACACGTTATAAGCAATATTGATGCGGCGATTACCACATGATCAAAAGTGACTGCCGTGAGTCCACCTGCAGTCCACATATTGACGTTTTTAGTCACATTAAATAACAAACTTAACCCTTGACTTAAAGCAAACAAAAACATAGAGACACTGGCACCGACCAGTAACAATGTAAATGTTGATAATTGTTCTTTACTAAATAACGATAATCCAATGACTAAAATGATACCAAATAAAGCGCCGATAAAAGACAATCCAGTTAACGCTATGAAAGTAATTGACGCACTTATTATATAACCGATTGTAAGCATTAAAGAGGCACCAGCGGTAATCCCTAATAGCCCTGGGTCTGCTAAAGGATTACGCGTTAGTCCTTGGATCATCGCACCGGCTATACCGAGCCCGCCTCCAATAATAATCGCAGCCAATACCCTTGGCAAGCGAATCTCTCTAATAATTAGTGCATCGCCATCAATATTGGTCCCAAATATACCAATCATCGCATTTTTAAACTCGATATCAGCCGCGCCATGCGTCAGCGCTAAAATAAAAATAAAAAAGAAAGCTATGGATAAAATAGCCATCTTTTTTGTGTATGACAACCGTTTAGAGGTATCCATAGTTTTCTCCTTTCATTATTCTGCTAAAAAGAAATCAATAAATGTGTCCAATTGCCATTCTAATGTCATCGGATCGTTGTATGAAAACGCCGTTCCATCAACAATGATAATACGATCATTTTGAAAAGCATCTGTATTTTGATAAAGTGATGTTGTTTCAAATGATGTATCCGCATCAACGTGCTTACTTAGAATAACAAAGTCTCCCATATAATCCGGTAATACTTCAGTTGAGATGGCGTAATACCCAGGTTCAAGTGCATCATCTCTAACGGCTTTAGGCATGTTAAGTTCCATTTCTTGGTATAGAATTTCTGTCCCGCGGCCCCAATTGTCCCCATAAACATATAATTCTTTTCCATAACTTTCAATAACACTTACAGTAACACTTTCACCGTATAATGCTTTAATGTCTTCACCCGTTGTTTTTGCACGGTATTGGAAATCTTCAACCCATGCCTCTGCTTCTGAACGGGTGTCTAACAATGTGGCAATTTCAACGTATTGTTCTAGATAAGTTAAATTTCCATAAGTGAATAAAACAGTTGGCGCAATGGCTTTGATTTGATCCTTATTTGCTATGCTAGGGTCCGCTAAAATAAGGTCGGGTTCTAATGCTAAAATGCCTTCAACATCATCGGCTGAGACAACTTCAGCGTTTTCTAAATGGGGAGTGTAATTCTCATTTAGAAAATCCCAACTGGTTGCACCGACAATATTTCCCTCTGCAAATAACGCATGTCCAGTTAAAAATGTAGATAACACAACAATTCGCTCTGGGTTTTCAAAAACTTCAACATCACCTGCTTCAGATTCATAGGTAAATGTTTCTCTTGTCGTTTCTTCTTGTTTTGTTCCACATGCTGCAAGTGATACTATAACTAAAAACACTGTACTTAATTGTATAATTTTATTCATAATAATCCTTTCTTTTCTACCTTTTTATAATTATAAACAATGGGTCTATTTGTTTCAGGATCATGCATAATGTCCACGTCAACTTCAAATACATCCCGGATGACATCTTTTTTAATGACATCATAGGCGTTGGCGTTATATCGAATAACCCCGTCTTTAATAGCAATAACATAATCAGCATACCTAGCAGCTTGATTAATATCATGCAAAACCATTACAATCGTACGGTTATTTTCTTCATTTAATGTTTTAAGTAAATGAAGTATTTCGAGTTGATGGGAAATATCTAGATATGTCGTTGGTTCATCTAAAAAGATCATTTCCGTATCTTGAACAAGCGCCATCGCAATCCACGCACGTTGTTTTTGTCCCCCACTTAAAGCATCCATCATATTGTGTTTAATCGAGGTTATGCCTGTTGCAGCAAGCGCCCAATCTATTTTTTCATAGTCAGTTTTAGATAATTTTCCTAATCCTTTTTGATAAGGATATCTGCCGTATGAAACAAGTTCATAGACCGTTAGACCAGTTACTTTGTCGTGACTTTGCGGTAAGAACGACATTTGTCTTGCGATGACTTTTGTCGGCATCTTATGAACGTCTTTTCCATCTAAGATAACTTGACCGTTATTCGGTTTAATCACACGTGTAACAGCTTTTAATAGTGTGGATTTCCCACAGCCATTGGGACCAATAATAACGGTAATTTTGTCTTTTTGAATCGTTGTATTTAACGATTCAATGACCCGTTTATCATCATACCCTATAGTTAAATTTTCTAATGCTAACATGCAATCACCCATCATATGATATTTATAATAATTATAATTAATTTTTTGTCGACATTAAGGATTATAACAAACACTCAACACCCTTTCAAGGATATATACAATTTTTATAATTAAGCGCTAAGTTCGCATTTTTATCTAGAAAAATAAGACATAAATATGTGTTAATTGCTAACGTGCTGAAGCTGCTTCTTGTTTAATATTAAAATCCTACTTGTCACTTATATAATAGATGCATCAGTGAATCATGCTGTTACAAAACATAACTTCATTATTCTGTGGTTACCATTTATATACATTTCTAGAAAGCAAGGTAAAAGAGTTTATCGAGCAAGTAAAAGGTACTCTTCAAGTTTTCAAAACCTATGTTATCGAGTTGACAAAGGAGCCCATAAAAAGATTCTATTTTAAATATCCCAATGGAAAAAAGCATAAAAGCGTCTAGAAAGTCTTAAAAACGGGCTCAATAAAAAGACTATTTATGGATAAAGCGTCATAGTGATTCACGCAATCATCTAGTCACGAACTATCCAATTAAGGGCGTATTAAAACCTCGATGGTCGACCAAAATATTAGTACAATAAAAAAGGACTTCAGTAGAAGTCCATCTATATTTATTGAATGTACTCATCAATACCAAATAATACTTTCATTATAAGTTATTCTCTGGAACACATCTATCTATACACTCTTTAATAATAGCATCCTTATCATATTGTATTTTATGAACTCTATAATTGAAACTCTCATTTTAAGTTCTACTTTTGAAAGTGTGTTATATCATCTTTAGTGCAACCACTAAAACCAAAACTTATATATTTTTTTACCTGTGATATAACTTGGACTATGATTATGATCATAAAATATGATAGCTGCATTAGCTTTATTAAAAAATTTATCTAGCGTCTCGGCTGTATCATGTTGTCCAATATCTTTAAAAGTCATTTTATTGTCGTGATTAGAAAGTGCATAGTGCATAAATGCAACTTTAAAATTATTAATACTAGATATAGAAAGTTACCAATCTTTATATTGTAATTAAATGTATGATAAATATTCACTATATTTATATGGCAACATTATTCGCTATAAAAGTCTAAATAAACCCTGCAATCAGTTGGGTTTTATTGGCTTAACTGTTTGTTAATTTCGTCAACGCCAACTTGTGCGCCATAATATTGACATGTTATCGCAGCAACCTCAGTCCCTAATTCAGCGGCTTGTTTGATATCGTAGCCCCTTGCCAATCCAACGGTAAACCCAGCAACAAATGCATCACCTGCACCAGTTGTATCAACACTTTCTATAGGTTTAGCTGGAATTGTTTTTACTTGGCTATCGTGAAAAATCATGACGCCGTCACGACCTAGTGTAATAATCAACTGCCCTTGATGGGTTTTAACTAATTGTTCGTAATCTTGAGAGTTAAATAGGGTGTTCGCTTCTAATCTGTTGGGAATAATATAATCGACATTTTCTAGAATAGATTGGTTAATTTTGGCAGCGGGTGCGGGATTAAGAATAGTTATTATGTCACGGTTATGTGCTTCTTTTAACAAATATTCAACAACATCTAAGGCTATCTCCATTTGGCTAACAACATATCGGATGTCTGGATTTGCATTATAAAACTGATCAATATCATCGGTAGTCAGTTCACTATTGGCACCAGGAAACACAACAATTGAATTATCGTTATTATAAACCTTAATAACAGCCAGCCCAGTATTAGATGATTTCGTGATTATTGCATCGGTGTTTAATCCTTTATGTTCTTGTAAATCTGAAATGATATTTTTGCCAAATGCATCATCTCCTCTTGCCCCTAAAAACACAACATTATTATGTAATGCATTGGCAATAACAGCTTGATTGGCCCCTTTTCCTCCAGACATAACATGATAAGTATCACCGATAATTGTTTCTCCTTGTACCAACTCTTTTTCAATGGTATACATTAAATCTGCGTTTATACTCCCAATGATTGCAATCTTCATAAAATCCTTCTTTCTTCGTTATTTATACTGTTTTTCGTTTGGTTTATACTCTCTTTAATAACTTTAAAATACCTAGATATCAATACGACAATAATTTATTACATGTTGCTAAATGAGATATAGCCAATAATCATGCCTGCAATTAAACATATAGCACTGATAATAATAACCGTCGTACCAACACGGTCATTATGATATTTCTTTGTTTGAAACCCCATAAATATACCTAACCCACCAAAAACTGGTGGAAATAAGACTAAGGCAACGAGTGCAAAAATAATGCCTATTAAAGGGAATACGTTGACCCATTTTGAAGCGCTTTGAGAAATATTAGTAGTTAGATTATGACCGCATTCCGTACAAAATGTTGCATCATCGTCAATGGCGTTGCCACAATTCGGACAAGATTTCATCATTTTCCTCCTTATAGAAAAGACTATTTGTTATTTTTTATTTCTGTATACTTATCTGACTTACCAAACACTTTATCTTTAGGATACTTTTTATGATTTTTTTTGATTTTATTAGTTAATAAATCTCTAATATCAAAATCATAATAATCCGCTAGCATTAATGTATACGCTAATATATCGGCAATTTCATCTTTAACGTTATCTATATCTTTAGCATCAGGCTGCCACTGATAGTTTTCCAATAATTCTGCGGCTTCTATCATGATTGATTTTGCTAAATTATCTGGTGTATGAAACTGTTCCCAGTTGCGTTCTTTTGTAAAAATTCTCAATTGATTAATAATGTCTTTCATTAAACATGCCCCATTTCGTTTTATGCTGATTTTACTAGATATCTAAACTATCTATTTTAGCGTTATGTATTCGAAGTCTATAGTTATTTTATCATAAATAGTGATTCTGTAATAGCGCATTTCCTCAAGAAGTCAATGTTGTTAAGCGGGTTCTTAAGTTTTCGTCTATAAAATTAGCGATGCTTTATCGTGACTTTGTAATGCCAAAGAACACATCATTATTTATAGTATACAGAATGAAGGTTCACTATGCTATAATAAGCTAGAAGGGAATGGATAAATTGAAAAAGTATGAAATCATAAGTTTAATTGTCTTATATGCTACCTTTGCAATTGTGTTGGTGTTAATGGGGGTGCCTTCTTTTTATTTAGGTTTATTTGAAGAGATCATTATCGGAGTATTTTATTTACTTGGGTTTGGTGTTCCCCTTTATTTTTTTATTTTGTTTATTATTAAACGCACCATTAGGGCATTCAAATACGTTATCATTGCATCAATACCTATGATTACTTTTATTATGATTATGATAATTTTATTGATTCGACTTGGAGAAGCATTAGAACACTTTTAGGAGGGTTACAGCATGAGAAAAAAGGTTATTATTATCGGCACTGGACCTGGTGGTTTAGCCGCTGGAATGATTATGAGTGCAAAAGGGTATGACGTCCATCTTTATGAAAAAGATGACCGTGTAGGTGGACGTATGAAGGGATTCGATTTAGATGGTTACCGCTTTACAGCTGGCCCAACATTTTTAATTTATATTGATGCGTTAAAGCAGGTTTTTAATGAAGCGGGTGCTGAGTTAGACGATTATCTATCCCTTAAATCTATTGATCCTTTATATGATTTGGTGTTGAATGATAAAACCATCAGTCCAACAAGAGATAAAATGGCTATGAAAGCCCATTTAGAATCGGTCGCACCCAATCATATTGAAGCCTATTATACCCATTTAGAAAAACAACAAACGATGTTTACCAGAATCAGACCACTACTTTCTATGCCATTCAATAGTAGACTTAGTCTTTTAAAACCAAGCGTACTTAAAGCCTTGCCTTTCACTAAACCATTCGTCTCCGCGCATACGGTATTAAAGCGACGATTCGATGACCCAAATTTGGTTCAAGCGATGGGTTTCCAGACGAAATATTTAGGCATGCCACCTAAAGATGCGCCTGGGGTTTATACCGCCTTATCCTATTTAGAACATAAACACGGAATTTATTATCTAGAAGGCGGATTAAGTAAAATTAATGAAGCCATGGCTGATTTTATAACCAAAAAAGGTGGTACTTTTCATTTTAATACACCTGTAAAACGATTACTCATTAGAAAAAATAAAGCAGTGGGAATCCAAAAAGAAGATGATCGTGTTGATATGGCGAGTATTATAATTAATAATACCGATTTTTCTTATTTTGCGACAAAGCTGATTAAAGACAAACATAAGAAAAAATATAAAGACCGCAAAATTAATCGAATGAAACACTCAATGAGTACCTTTATGATGTACCTTGGACTTGATAAAACCTACCAACTAGCACCCCATACGTATATTTTTGCAAAAGACTATGATGATAGTCTCAAAGCCATCAGTAAATCACACACAATAGATGAAAACATTAGTGTTTATATTCATAACCCAAGTGTAATAGATTCAACGTTAACAGATACGAAAAACCACTCTGCAATGACAGTTTTAGTGCCTGTACCCAATACATTCTCAACAATCGATTGGGAAGCCGGACAAGAAGCGTTTATTGACCGTGTTATAGCCCGCATTGAAGCCAAAACACATATTAAAGATTTAAAGAAACATATTGTTAAACAAAAAATCATCACCCCGAATGATTGGGAGTATGATTTTAACGTATATAAAGGTGCAGTATTTAGCTTAAGTCATACACGTTCACAAATGTTACATAGACGGCCGCATAATAACTACACCATTAAAAATGTCTATTTAGTAGGTGGCGGTACTCATCCTGGGTCAAGTTTACCAATGATTTATCAATCCGCGATTATTACTACAAAAATGATCACCAATACTTAAAAAATAATAGACCGCCTAGGCGGTCTATTTGATTTATTCAACATCCTCTTTTTGAATCATGTGTTGTAAAATTAATTCACTTGATACGCGGGTTTTTTGTAAGTTGTACAGTGCATTTAAAATGACCATGTTTATGATATAGAATACCGCTGAAACAAATATTGCAGCAACCCACATAAGAATCATTTGCGCAAAACGTTCAATAAATGAATACCAATAAGTGTTAATAAACAACTGGGCTATTCCAAGAAAGAATCCAGCGAGTACTGTAAGCACACTGACACCAATGACGTAAATTTTATAAATAGCAATCCACACTGGGTTGGTTGGGTCTGTGACTTTTTCGTATAATAATTTCATGTTTAATCCTCCTTTGTTAGTATTATTATTATATCGTTAATTAAAATGAATTTCAAATAAAAATCGCACAAATGTGCGATTTTTAATGTTTATTATTTATGAATATCGTGATCGATTGTAACAAACGGATTAAGGGTGTCATTAATCGCAGTCATACGTGAAAAGTCATTTGTAAGCATTGTTCTTAGTTCATTAGAAGCTCTTCGCTCTTCAATCGATATATCTGTACGGTCAAAAACGGTCTGTTCATCATTCAATGTGCGAGAAGATAGCTGGTCTTTTTGACGCTTGCTACGTTTCGCCATGATGACACGTCCTTTCCTTTAGATACTTTCATCATACCTTAAAAGGGGGGCTTAAGCAATTATATTGCGTGGATGGTATTTCTTGGTCAAGTTTTTAAACCACGTTTTTGTTGTTTGAATTGATATAGTTTTTGATCGGCTTCGTCATAATACGCTTCAAATGAACGGCGATGCTTTTTATTGATTTCAATAATGCCATAGGTAAAGTCTACATGCTTTGATTTAAATGATAAAGCGTTAATCTCTTTTTTTATGGCCTCTAGCGTGTTAATTGTAGTAGTACGGTCTGCGTATGATAAACACACAAACTCATCACCACCAATACGATAGATAGAAAAGTAATTGTCTTCGTAATTTCTCAAGACCTTGGCGACTTCATAAAGCGCAGTGTCACCGTATTGATGACCGTGTTCGTCATTAATTGCCTTAAAATCATCAAAATCAATAATTACAAGATGCCCCAATTTATGGTTGTTCATGTATGGCACCATAATGGTCTTATAATCAATCAGTAGTTTTCTTCTGTTGTTTAGTTTCGTTAAAACATCTTTATAGACTTGTGCTTTTAGGTGTTTTTGTGATGTGACTTCATTACTGACATCCTCTAAGAAATATAATACAGCTGGTTGATTATGATACGTGAGTTGTTCTTTATGGATTTTAACGTAATAGGTTTGCTTGAAACCTTGAAATACGAAATACTCATCATACGGCTCGAGTCTGGATTCAAAATTTTGGTTTGAATCTTTGGATAGTGGTCCAATGACCTTCTTTGCAGTCTTATTGGCAAAGATTATTTCTTTTTTTTCACTTAAGATAACAATGGCTTGGTTACTTAGATCTGATATCCGTTTATATAATATTTCTTCTTGCTTTATAGTTAGGGCTGATTTTTTTGTATAACGATAAACTAGATACCCTCCTAATGTCACTGAGAGTATTGTTAAAATGTATAATGGAAGTGTTTTTGTTAAAAATTGTGTGACTGAGGTGTTTATGAATGTATTAATGACCGTGTCAAACGTCTCTGTTTTAATGCTTTTTCCAATGATTAAATCGTACTGGTCATAGCCTGTTGCAACAGCAATGTGATCTTCAGCTGCATCAAGTGTATTATCCGTATAAAATGGATATATTTTTGTAACCTCATTGTCAGTTTTTAATGCATGTTTTAATTTTGTAAACGCGTCTAAAAATAACTGATTATCGATATCATAAATATTGTCATAAATCATATCTTCATACTTGTGAACATATATATGTCCATCGGTTCCAATTATGAATGGAGCATCATCAAAGGAGTGATATTCGCGGTTGATGGTTTCTAAAATTGATTCTTTATGTGTCGTTAATAGATGATTATAATCTCTTGATATAACTATATTGTAGTCGCCAATGGTGACGGTTTTAATTAAAAATCTTTGTGCTGTCGTTTCTATTATTAATTCTTGATTAGTGTTGCTTAATGCATACGTTGTATCCGTTTTTGATAATGGATATAAATATGACTCACTTTCAGTTATAGAATTTGATGACTGATTATAAAGTAAACGTGCATTGTCTTCATTAAATACGCCGTAAACATATCCTTCGTCTAATTGAGTTGATTGATTAAGAAGATATTTTAGACGCTGATGTTCTGAAATGCCATTGGCTTTCAATAGTGCGTAGTTTGATTGTGTTTGTGTTAAAAAGGTATCCATTGTTGTAAAAGCTGTTGCTTCAACTTCTGAAATGCTGAAGTCGAGTTCATATACAATATGATTTACTTCATCACGCAAATTGCTTTCTGCTTGAGTATATAGGGCATCTTTAAAGCGATCTAAGTCTTGTCGAAAAACAATGAATTCTCGGTGTACAATAGCCACACTCAACACAAAAAGGAAGAGCAGTGCCGCGAATACTAATGGTTTTGTTGACACACTAAATTGTGATGATTTTTCGTCCATGAGTATCCCCCCTCAAAAAACCACACATCTTTTTCATTATACATAAATTTTATACATAGTACAAGAAAAACCGTAGCCTGAAGCATTGGCTACGGTTTTTGTTTTATTCTTTTGTATAAATGGTTAGGTCATCGTGTTTTTTAGATGGTTTCTTGGTTACATTTTTATCTTTTAATACCTCTTGAGGTTGTGATGTGGGTTCTTCGGAATGATTGCTGGTTTCTTGTGTGTCTTGATGTGCGGTTTCAGTTTTTTCTAATGTCATGTCTGCATTTAACCCCGAGGAGGATGCTTCTTCTATAGATGCAGTTACAGGTTTTGTCGTATGAGGAGGTTCATAAGTGTCAAGAGAGACGTTTTCATCGAGTAATACCTCGATAGGTATGGTGTCATCTTTGATGGCGTATAATAATCTTGTAAACCGGGTTTTTTCTTGTGTTTCTTTGACGTAAAGATTGATGGCATCTTTTAGTGACTCTGTTCGTTTATCTTCAAAGTACATAATGATGTCATCGAGAGCTGGTAAGAATTTGTTTGGTAATGGTGGGTTCTTTTCAAGTTTGTGTTGATGGCCTTTAATATTGGTTTCGATTGTTCTTAAGTTTTGATTAATGGTTTTTACACGTGCATTAAGTTCAAGTTGATATCGGTCAGCTTCTTCTATAGACTGTTCTTTTGCTTCTTTTAACTTATCTTTATGTTTGCTAATGATGTGTTTTTTACGGTATTCAATGAGAAAGTGTTGAATTCTTTTATGACTGACTATATAGGTGATAATAAGGACGAGTGCTGATAGACCAATGAGTATATAGGTATGATAGTCTTTAAGAAATGCTGGGATTATATCTAGGATATAAAGAGTATAATAGATCCCGGTGATAAGGCCCGCGATGAAAATGCAAAAAAGAAAGGTAAATAAAAACCTAATTATCGCATTACCAACACTTTTAGATTTGGCTTTGGATTCTAAATCTTTTACCGCTTTTGCGAATGGAAAATGATGGTGTTTATAATCAACGGTGGTAGCTTCAATTTTTGCTTTTTTATTTATAAGCGTATCGTATTCTTTTTCTAATGATTTTATGGTATTTATCGTGTTTTGTAATTCTTTCAACGTGCGATATTCTTCATTCATAATCGTTACCCCCTTACCATGCTTATCTATATTATAGCAAACTTTCTTTTATTGACGGTTTTTTTAATTAGCCTCTATCTTTTTACTGACTGGTTTGATAGAATAACAAAGGTGAGGTGACGCATATGCATGGACTTGCGCAAAAAATAAATAAGAAATTTTACTACGGATGGGTCATCGTGGGGATTAGCGCACTCGCCCTTTTCTTTTCAGCTCCTGGTCAAACATATTCAATCAGTATTTTTATCGATATCTATGAAACTGAACTTGGGTATTCCAAAACTGAGTTATCTACAGGTTATAGTATCGCGACCTCAATAAGTGGGGTATCATTAATTTTGATGGGTTGGCTAACAGACAAATTCGGTCAACGATTAATGATGATTGTGGTTGTGATTATGCTGGCCGTGACGACATTCTTTAATAGTTTTATTATGAATATATACATGGTGTTTTTTGGGTTTTTCTTACTTCGGTATTTTGGGCAAGGGTCAATGACCTTGATCCCTAATAGTTTGGTTCCGCAATGGTTTGAAAAAAAACGCGCACTTGCGATTAGTATTTCTGGATATGGAAACTTACTAGCGACGTTGCTTGTGCCAATATTTAATGTTTGGTTAATTAATCAAGTTGAATGGCAAAATGCCTGGCGATTTTGGGGTGTTGCATTACTTGTTGTGATGTTGCCATTAATAATCGTATTTATTATTAACCGACCAGAAGACATCGGAAAACAAATGGAAAATGCAGAAAACACTATTGATGATCAAGCTAAGCTATTTGAACTAATGAAAAAACATTCTTGGAGTTTGCCTGAAGCATTAAGGTCTAAAACATTTTGGATGGTTGGATTAATGAGTATGATTGTACCGATGTTTTCAACGGGCATTACCTTCCATTGGATTCAAATGATGGCTGAACGAAGTGTCAGCCGAAGTGAAGCTGCAATTGTGATTGGATTAATTGCCTTACCATTTGCGGTTATGCCATTTATTGCAAGGCCGCTTATTGATAAAGTTCCTGTTAGACGTGTCTTCTTTTTAACATTATCGATGATTATAATTAGTATGGTATGGCTTGCATTTTTTGTTTATGGTATTGTAGGTGCGGTATTGTTTATTTTATTTTATGGGCTTGCGGTTAGCATTCAAAGCGTAGCATTAAACGTCTTGTGGCCAGATTATTTTGGAAGGCGCTATTTAGGAAGTATCCGCGGTGCCGCAACGGTATTTATGGTGATTGGAACTGCATTAGGACCACTGCCATTTGGTATTATATATGACATTACAGGATCATTTGTGCCAACAATAATTGGCATGATGATAATGACGTTTATGGCAATGGGTTTAGTTATTTTTATTAAAAAACCTGAGAAAGCAAACTAAAAGGACTTCCGTGTGGAAGTCCTTTTAGTTTGGCTATTGCTTCTTTGCAGTATATAAAACAATTGATACAATCCATGATGCGATGGTTGCAACTAGGAATAATATGGCAATAATCATATAGCCTAAGCCGGCCCAACTCTCAAGTGAATATGCCATGATAAATGAGACAAGTGTAATCATTGTATAAAAACTTGGCGTAATAAACGCATACCCTCGATGGGTTTTACTAATGGCAAAACTTATACCTGTTGATATTAATGTGAGAATAAAGACAATAAGTAATAGGATAACGATCTCCATAAGCGCTCCTTCTTATTTAAGTATTTTTTTTATCCATTTGAGTTTGCCCTTATAAGGTGGATAGGCAATTGGTGGGTCAAAATGGGTACTCCTTTTTACATATGATTTTTGGTTGGT
The DNA here is from genome assembly GCA_964395055.1 of uncultured Candidatus Izemoplasmatales bacterium. Taxonomy (GTDB): domain Bacteria; phylum Bacillota_I; class Bacilli_A; order Izemoplasmatales; family Izemoplasmataceae; genus SLQR01. The sequence goes on from CAYNAA010000007.1 coordinate 14,255, forward strand.
GAAGGTATCAAAGGATGCTTTTCCATGATAGGATCCAATACCTGATCTTCCAACACCCCCAAAAGGCAGATAGGGGTTCACAACTTGATCTATGGTGGCATTAATACCACCGGTTCCAAATGATAAGCGGGTGAACACAGTATCAATGTCTTGTTTGTTGTTGCTAAACACATATAACGCGAGTGGTTTTGGTTTGTCTTTTAGTGTTTGAATAATATCTTCGGTAGAATCAAATGTAATAATTGGTAAAATCGGCCCAAAGATTTCTTCTTGCATGACTTTATCATCAAAAGCTACATTATCCATAATTACTGGACTTATCAAACGCGTCTTAGCATCTTTATCATATCGCATGACGACTTTGTTTTCATCAATAAGACTAATAATACGATCATAATGGGTATCATTCACGATACGAGCATAATCATCATTAAAGTTGGGATAAAATTGTGTTATGGTTTTTTTAAGTATGGTAATAAACGTGTCTTTAATCGATTTATCGACATAGAGATAATCTGGAGCAATACACGTTTGACCGGCATTGATAAACTTTCCAAAGACAATGCGCTTGGCGGCAATTGTTAAATTGGCATTTTTTGTGATTATAGCCGGACTTTTGCCTCCAAGTTCTAATGTCACTGGTGACAAGGTTTTTGCGGCTGCTTGATAGACAATTTGTCCAACTCGCGTTGATCCTGTAAAAAAGATATGATCAAACGGATGGTTAAGTAATTCACTGGTGACATCTTTATCTCCAGTTATTACAGTGATGTAATGATCAGCAAACGCGTTTTCAATCATCGTTTTTAGCACTTTTTCTGTATGTTTAGTAAATTCACTTGGTTTAATAATGGCAGTATTCCCAGCTGCGATGGCTCCAATCAATGGTTCAACAACAAGTTGAAAAGGATAGTTGTAAGGTCCGATTATAAGAACCGTTCCTAACGGATCACGCTGAATATAACTTTTTGAACCGATTTGATATAATGGCCGTTTTACTTTTTTGCGCTTCATCCATTTTTTTAGTTGTTTTTTTGTGGTTTTTATTGATTTTAAACAAAAGCCAATTTCTGTAGTGTACGCCTCGAATTCACTTTTTCCTAGATCTTTAGATAGTGCGTTTAAAAGGTCATTTTCATGGTTTTTGATTGCATGATACAACGTATCTAATTGTTTCATTCTAAATGCATATGGTTTTGTAACATCTGTATTAAAATAGGTTTTTTGTTTATTAATTATGTTCATATACTCACTCCGGATACATCATTTTTTTTGTGACACCACCATCTATTGTGATGGTTTCAGCATTTAAGAAATCATTAGTCTCATCCGCAATATAAAGACAAGCATTGGCAATGTCTTTTGGAATGCCAACTCGGTTCGATGGGTGAAATAGATGATCTTTTTCACGTAAGGTTTCAGTTTCACGTGTATGTATCCATCCAGGGGCAATGGCGTTGACTGTAATTGGTTTATTTTGTAAGGTGATTGCTAGGCTATGCGTAAGCGATGTAAGAGCCCCTTTACTAAATGAATAACTAACTGTGTCTTTTTCACTCATATAGGCTCTTGTGGAAGTTATAAAAATGATTCTACCATGCTGTTTTCGGTGGTGCTTAACAAATAATTGTGTAAGTAATATGGTGGATTTGATGTTAACGGCATATGCTTCATCAAGATGCGCTTCAGTGATGGCTTCAAATGGCATGTTGCTTTGATAGGCTGCATTAAAGATTATAATGTCAATGTGGTCAGTGTGTTGGTATGCGGTATGAAACGCATCGTTTATTGTGTCAATTTCTTTTAAGTCAACATAAACATAATGATAGTTTCCCGTGATGGCTTCTTTTGGCGTCGTTTTATCTAGATTAATAACTTTGTAATCTTTTGCCAAAAACTGTTTCACGGTTTCTAGTCCTATACCATGTGATCCACCTGTAATGAATAGTGTTCTCATAAGGGAAAACCTCCTTTTATCAAAAGGGGCGCATAAAGCGCCCGCTATTTAACTTTTTGTTGCTTCTATGTATGCGATTTGATCAAGAATGCGTGTTTGCGCGCCTTCACCATCGCCTAAATCATAAGTGATGATAAGTTTAACAACATATTGTGTGTTACTGTCATATGATTCTGTAAATGTTACAGTTTCATCTCCAGCAGTGGCAATACTTTCTACTTCTACGTTATCCGCAAATAGAACAACATCCGCTGTCGACAATACATTGTCAGGATCGACAATTTCAGAAATATCAGCTTCTATGGTTGTTCCTGTGATTGTTAATGTTTCGATTTCACCTGTTGGTATTGTAAGCGTATCTGTTGTATATGTATAATTGGTCTCTTTTGTAGTAGGATCGTCAACCTCATTAAGATCGTATGTTACGCTAATAACAAGCGTATATGTTGCATCACTTAATAAACCTGTGAAGTCAAAGGTTGTTGTATCTGTTTCACTATCAATTAATGTTTCACCTAAATAAAGACTAACGGTATGTGAGGCAATTGTATTATCAGGATCAGTAATATCTACATCCCCTGATATAGCATCATCGGTAACATCAACATTATCAGGCGTTACATCCGGTTCTGTTAAGTCGTCTGTAGTGTAGGTTAATTCTGTTGTATTTGTTACAGAGCCTTCTCCATCATTTAAGTCATAGCTGAATTCAATTACAACCGTATACGTTTCGTTACTAAATAAACCAGTAAAGTCAAAAGAATTAGTATCAGTAACCGAAGTTATAAACGCATCGCCTTGATATAAGCTAATTGTATGGGTGTCTTTAATTGAATCTGGATCAGTCCAAGTAAGTATCCCTTCAATATGTGTTGTGCTGATTGTCTCATTCACTGTAACTGATGGTGGTGTTTTGGCTTCTGTTGTGTATGTTTGAGTGTCTAGTAGTATTTCTTGTGAGCCTGCACCATCTTGATAATCTACTTGCACATAAACATTAACAGTATATGTATTATCAGAATATAAATTCATCAGTTTAACTTTCATATCGGTTTCAATGTAATCAGAAGTTCCTACTTGTGTATTGTCTTCATCTAACAACTCGATACGAACTAAATTGTCGGTAAGTGTCCCATAAATATCATCGAGTTCAACAAAGAAATCAATACGTTCTTGTTCTATCTCTACATCGTTATAACTTATATCTGGATGATAATTCGGTAAGGTTTCATCTGTATTAATAAATGTGTAGTTGTAGATTCCCGAACTTAAGTTTTGATCAATATCAGCGGATATTACAATTGTATATGTCGTTTCTTTAGTTAAATTATCAAATACAATTGAATCACTACTTGTAATGGTTTGGGTATCAAGTAAATTGGCACCTTCATAAATCATAACTGATAGTGGACTATCAAGTGTTGCATCAGTATCTGTTACAGAGATATCTACAGTAATTTCCGATGGGGTTGTTTTGTTAATGTTATCAATGGTAACCGTTGGTAATGTTAATGCATTTGTTGTATAAGTATATGTATCTGAATTGTCACTTATGCCAGCACTTATGTTCATATCATACTCATATTCAACTACGACGTCATATGTTTCATCACTAAATAAACCAGTGAAATCGAATGAATTGTCATCAGTAACAGTGTCAATAAGCGTATCGTTTCTATATAAGTGGATATGTGTTGTTGTGATTGTATTGTCAGGGTCATCCCATGTAATTGTTCCTGAGATGCTGTCATCTGTAATGGTTTCAGATAATGTATATGTTGGTTCTGTTAAGGTTGCAATACTTAGTGTTTCAACTGATGTTTCGATAGTTTGCTCATCACCGTATCGGTCTAAGTAAGTTATTGTAATATAAAGTGATGCATCTTCATCAAAGTAATTACTGATTACATGTGTTTGATCACCGTTTAGAGTTTCATCAAGCGATATCGTAGTATTGTTATATATAAGATCCGCACCATCTGAGATTATTGAATCATCGTAATCATAAAGTATATAATCAATGTCTATACCAGTTAATGAATCAAACGAAACGTTATCGATTGTGAGTGTTGGGGCTTTTTTATGTGTTTCAATTTGACTGTAAGAACCTAAGTTATGGTCGGTAATAACACCAGTTTCATCGCGTAAATTAATAGAAGCTCTAATTCGGATTTCATACGTATTATTATAATATACCTCAAGGTCTTCAAATGTGTATTCAGTGATCTCTGTATCGATAGCTAGTGTATCAATTAGTGTACCATTTTCATAAAGGTATGCTGTTGGTGTGTTTAGCAATGTTTCATCCGCATCAGTAAAGTCTATATCAAAATCTATGGATGTTTGATGTTGTTCCATATCGCTTATTATTATTTCCGGTGCTTCATTCGCTTCAGTTGTATCAGTGATGGTTTCAATAATAAACGGATTCCCTTGCATATCCTCTGCTTCAATCACAATGGTTAATGTTTGATCGGCATACACATTTGATACATCTAAGTTTAAGACATCCGTGGTGAAAATTGCAGACGCAATTAATGTCTCTTGCTCATTATAAACGTATGCTTTTAATGTTGTTAAATCAAAGTCGCTTTCTAAGTAGTTAGAGTCAATATCAAGAATAATTGCATCTTCTCTAAGTTCGTTGACTGTAAGTACATTGTATGTCTCAGTAGTGTAGGTTAATGTTTCTTGTTCTTCAATAACACCTTGCCCATCATTAAGGTCATAAGTATAAATGAGTGTAACTTCATATGTTTCACCACTTAATAAATAGTCAAATGTGAAGGTGCTTGTATCGTTGATTGTGTCAATTAATGCGTCATCTAATGAAAGTTCAACATGGTAACTAGTTAATGTGTTATCCGTATCTGTAATATTAATACTTCCTTCAATAATACGCTCAGCTACGGTAATATCTGTATCATCAATATCTAATGTCGGTGGTAAATACGCATCCGTTCTAATAGTCTCTGATGTTTCTTGTGCTATGTCACCTGCGCCATCATTAAGGTCATAAGTATATTCAACACGAATCGTGTATTCCGCATCGCTTAAAAGACCTGTAAATGAGAAGGTATCGGTATCAGTAACGCGGTCTACCTCGCTATCATTACGGTATAATACGATGTCGTATGTTGCATTGCGTGTGCTGTCGTCATCAAGCCAAGTGATGCTTCCATCGATGCTTGTCTCGCTTTGTGTTGCTTCTATGGTGACTGTTGGTTCAACTAATGTATGGGTTTGATGGCTTTGTGTTGCCGTAACTGTTTGAGTTTCTCCTTTATGATCCAAATAACTTGCGATAATACTTAAATCATATGTTTCATCATTATTAAATGACGTGATTGTATGACTTCCTGACTCATCTAATGTGATGGTAGTGTCATTATAAGTTAATGTTAATCCATCTGTTTCTAAGGTATTGTCATAATCAAAGAATTCATAGGTAATATGAATGCCTGATGGATCACTTGTAACGTCATTAATCACAACTTCCGGTGCTTTATCTCGCACGTTTTCGATGACATAACTATCGAGGAATTGTTCTGTTTCAAGTCCTGCCTCATCACGTAAATCATAATCTGTTTCAATAATGATTTCATACGTTTCATCCGCATAAACTGCTAAGTTATCAAATTGATATGCTGTTTGGTTTTTAGTTAATTCTAGTGTTTCAATTAAAGTACCATTTTCATAAAGATGTGCGACTAAGTTGTCTGTTATTGTGTCGTCTGTATCGGTAATGTTAACACTAAAGTCAATCGTTGTTTGGGCAAGTGTGACATTACTTATGTCCGCAGTTGGGACTGTGTTTGCTTCTGTTTTATAGGTTTTTATTTGAATTGGATTAACCGTACCCGTTAAATCTTCTGCTTCTAAGTGCATTGTTATTGGTTGGTCTGCATAAAGCCCTTCAATTTCAAAGGTGAATTCATTATTTTTGAATGCTGTTTCTGCGAGTACGTTTCCTGATTCATCGTACGCATACGCTTTTAATGTTGTTAAATCAAAGTCGCTTGCTAAATAATCGGCATCAACTCGTAAGATAATGGTATCTTCTGTGATGCTGTCTACGGTGGTAACTTCATATTGTTCTGTAGTAAAGGTTAGACTATCAGATTGGACATCTGTTTTTAAACCGTCTTTATTTAAATCATAATCTTTAAAAATTCGAATAATATACGTTGAATCACTGTCTAATCCAGTAAAGGTAAAGGTTTCTTGGTTTGATAGTGTTTCAATAATAGAACCATCTTTATATAGTGTAATATCATATGTTTCTAAAGTTGAATCAGGGTCATCAATATCAACACTACCGCTTATTAATGTTTCCTCAATGCTTAGTGAGGTTTCATCAAAGGTAATAGAAGGCATGGTTTTTGCAGATGTTGTCACGGTTGTGGTTTCAGTCGCTGTTTGCATACCTTCTATATCATTTAAGTCATAACTATATATGACTTCTATGAGGTATTCAGTGTCGCTTAATAAATCAAACACACTGATATTGGCGTCTGTTTGTGTATGGATAAGATTTGAATCTTGATAGATGTTAACAGTATATGAATCCAACGTTGAATCAGGGTCAGTGACAATAATATCGCCTGATAAGCTTTCATCGGTTGGAATAATATCAATATCCATCGTTGGAGTTGCGTTTGCTGTGGTTGTGTAGGTTTCGCTTGCAAGCACGATTTCGTAGTCTTGGGTCGTTGTGTAGGCTGCATGTAATTCAAAATCATAAGCAACGCCTTTATGATAGTCTTCGATTGTAACACTTGTTTGTGAAGGATCAAGGGTTATGAGTTCATCATGATACGTTAGGGTAAGGCCATCTGTATCTAAGGTGTCATCAAAATCGTAGAGGTTATAATGAACAATAAGCCCTGAAGGTGTTTCTTCTATAGTGGTTATCGTACCTTCTGGAGATTTTGGTCGAGCATCAGTTTTAACAAATGTTGCAAGTAAATGTTCTTCTGTAACACCATTCCCATCACGAAGATCGTAATCTGTTATTAAGGTAATACGATAACTACGGTCATGGTAAATGGTTTGGTCCTCAAAGGTGTAACTTCCTGATGTACTGTCTATTGTAATCGTATCAATCAAGACATTGTCTTCATAAAGGTTCGCTTCTAATGTTTCTTCGATTACTGTATTATACGTGTCGTTTACTGACATGGTAAACGCTGCGGTTGTTTGAGTTAAAGTCATCGAGTCTATGGTACCTGTTGGTGCTTCATTTGAAGTTGTTTGATAGGTATCTTCGAAGACGACGCCTTCTCTTTGACCTTGACCATCTTCTAAATCAAATGATGCGGTGATGGTCGCACGAATGGCAGCGTGGGCTAATAACCCAGTAATTTCTACAGTGACAAACTCATCGATAATTGCGGTTTGTGTTAAGATGTCATCTGTATCATTGTCATAGATTGTTAAGACCAAGTCTGACAAATCAACATCCGTAGTGATATTGGTATCATCAACATATAATTGTAACGTGTCTTCGCTAATTGACATTAGTTCTGCTTCAATACTTGGCAATGGACGCTGCAATGTAGTGAACTCGCTTTCGGCAAGCAAGACATCGCTTCTAATACCTTCTTCATCGTTTAAGTCATAGGTTGCATAAACGCTAATAGTGTAGGTATTGTTATTAAGGAGTGAAGAAAATGATAATGCATCTATGGTGTCTAAATCGACACCTTCTAAAGAATCGATAATAGTATCATCTTGAGAAATTATAATATCTAGGCCATCTTCAACTAAGACCGATGATTCATCGGTAAATGACACATTAAAATCAACTGTTTCTTCGTTAATATCATCAAGTGAAATGGATGCAGAAGGCGCATCCTTTTCTAGGGTTGTTAATGTATCGTCAGTTAAAAGTAAATGATCATCAACAACCCCTTCGCCATCGTCCAAATTATAATCTGTATGAACACGGATACTATAGGCTTGATTACTAAGTAAATCATCAAATGTGACGCTATTAATGACACCGGCAAGAATCGCTTTAGTTTCTATTAGGGTATCGTCTCGATAGAGTGCAACGGTGGTTGAATCTTCTAAAGTAACCGAATCTTCATCAGTAACACGAATTTCCATGGTGAGTTGTTCGCTACCTCGTTCAAGGTTACTCAGTGTCGCAGATGGAAGATTTTTTAGGACAAAAACTTGGTAGGTGTTGTTTGATTCAATGTTAACGCTATTAACATCACTGTACACAAAATTTTCAACCTCATATAATGTTTCTCCAGTGACACGCAAGGTTAAGTTCAAAATAACCACTGTTGAAGAAGACCCTTCTTCAAAGCGGTTTGTTCGGTAGCGTTGGCCGTTAATGGTAACCGAGTTGATTGGGGCATTTGATGGGTTATCAAAATGCACTTCAACAACGATTGCTTCATCTTTGTTTTTAGTGTAGGTATTAAATTCGCCATTTTCTGTTGGTTCTCTTGAATCCACAATCAAATGGCTAAATGTAGGTGATTGGTCGACGATAGTATCATCATCGCCACAAGCAAATAATGTAAAGGTAAAAGTTAATAGTGTTAACAACAGTAATAATCGTTTCATTATCCCACTCCTAAATATGCACATATCTTGGCTTAATTTTATCACAGTTTATAAAAAACAACAATTATTGCTTGGGCTTTATCCCCTTTTTTAATAGGGGAGCCTTGTAGTTGTCATTAATACTTTTTAAAAGTTTGTTTATATGGTCTTCTTTTCTAAGTGGTTCGCGTGCTTCAAATATGGTCAGTTGTCTAAATAAGGTGTCTTGATGTTCAAGATTAGAAGCTGAGACACCGAGTAAACGTACCGGCCGTTCTTCATAAAGGTCTTCGAAGGTGAACTCAACAACTTCAAAGATGTCATCTGGGTTCGCCGTATGATGGTCTAATGTAAAATGTTTTGTTCTATTGGTGAAATCAGTATATCTTACTTGTACAGCTATGGTTTTAGCAGCAAGTGACTTATTGTTTAAGCGTCTTGCAACAGATTGTGTTAGTTCTGCTAACCCCTTTAACATAGCTTCATAATCATGCAGATCCCCATCAAAGGTTTTAGAATTGCCAACACTTTGAACGGTTTCTGCACGGGTTGGGTCGATGGTACTGGTTGAATTACCGTAGGTCTTGTCAATAAAGTATTGGGTGTTTTTTCCTAAAAACTTAGCAAGTTTGTCTTTGTCTTTGAAAGTTGCTAAATCGCCAATGGTATCAATACCTAAAAGTTTTAAATTGGGTACTGTTTTTTTACCAATGCCGTGCATGGCTTCTATCGGTAGTGGCCATAGTTTTTCTTGGACATCACGTTTTCTTAATACAGTAATGCCTAAAGGTTTTTTCATATCTGAAGCCATTTTAGCTAAAAATCTAGTTGGAGCAATACCGATTGACACTGGCAAATCATAGGTTTCTTTTAAGGTGGTTTGAATTTCTTTGGCAAGACTTAAAGGGTGCTTCCCATTAAGATGGTCCGTCACATCTAAATACCCTTCATCGATGCTTGCGGGTTCTAGTAAAGGGGTAATGGTTTTTAGATAGTTAAAGAATTTTTCGCTATATTCTTGATAAAGTGCATGATTGCCAGGAACAATGACGAGGTCAGGACACCGTTTTTTTGCTTCATACACACTCATAGCACTGGTAACTCCGTATTGTCTTGCAACATAATTTGCGGTTGTTAAAATACCGCGGCTTGTGTTTTGTCCAATACCGATGGGTTTGTTTTTGAGTGATGGATCTTTGGCTTCTTCGCAGCTTGCGAAGAACGCATTAAGATCAACATGGAAGATAATTCGATATTTTTTCATTGCGCATCTTTCCTTTTGATGTGTTATAATGTATAATATTAACTGCTAGTTAAGACTTATGATTTGAGGTGACTGTATGCCAGAAAGTAAAAAACGTAAAAAGAATACCAATCACGAAGTAGTCGAAAAGCCAGTTCGTAACCCACTAAAAAAGAAATGGGGACGTATTGTTGTTGTGTTACTCGTATTTGGATTCTTATTAGGGACTGTAGCAGCTACGATTTTTGCCCTAATTGAAATTTTTAAAGCCAGCTAAAGTTTAAAAAGCACGCATGCGTGCTTTTTTTATTTGAGTAATTCTTTGGCACTTTCAATGGCACTCGCGGTAACTTTGTGAGACGATATCATTTCTGCTAAAGCATGTATGCGACCATCGTGGTCTAAATCTTTAACATAAGCTTTGGTAGTGTCTTGATCGGTTTCTTTATAAATATAAGCATGATGATCAGCCCGGGCTGCAACTTGTGGTAGGTGGGTGATGGTAATGACTTGGCTACGTTTGGAAATGGTATACATTTTTTCAGCGACTTGGCTCGCAACAAATCCACTGACGCCTGTATCGATTTCATCAAATATAAGTAGTGCTAAATTCATATGTTCGGTGAGAATTTCTTTTAGGGCGAGCATAATTCTGCTCAATTCTCCACCACTAGCGACGTGACTTAATGGTTTTAAAGCCTCACCTTTGTTAGTTGATAAGGTAAAGTCTATGGTATCAGTCCCGTCTTCTTTAAAGAGGGTATGAATCATAGGATTTGTTAATGATGCCATCTCTAAAACAATTTTGAATTGTGTGTTTTTTAGTTCTAAATCCTTAAGAATTCTAAGGAGTTTGGTTTCAATAGTGCGGGCTGCATTAACGCGTAAATCGTGTAAAACTGTAGCAGTTTCTTTAAGTGTATTAAAGGTGTTTATAAGAGTGTCTTTTTTTTCATTTAAAGCATCATCATAGTTTTCAAATTCATTAATTTTGGTTTTAAGTTCTTCTTCGTAATCGACAAGTTCATTAATGGTTTTTCGGTATTTTCGTTTTAAGGTATCAAGATTGTGTTTTCTGGTTTGTAAGGTTTCGAGTTCATCGGGGTCAAAATCTAAGTTGCTTAAGGCTTTCGCGATATCGTCTTTTATATCATCAAGTTCATAATACGTAGATTTTAAGCGTTCGCTTAAGGTTGTGTATGCTTCATTAAAGTGTTTGATATTGTCTAGGGTTTGTGACGCTTGATAGATGTTTTCTAGCGCATTATAGTCGGTTAGGGTTTCTTTGGTTGTGTTGATTGACTGAAAAATCGTGTCAAAATTTTCTAAAAGCTCTATTTGTTCGTCTAGATCTGCTTCCTCATCTTTAACTAAATGATGATTTTCGAGTTCTTGAAGTTGGAATTTATAATAATCAAGCTTGTCTAACATCGTATTTTTTTCTTCTAACATTGTATTATAGGCATGAAGTGCACTTAAGTAACGTTTTCTGTTTTCTTGATATACGTTTTTTTGTTTAATGATGGCATCATCAAAGGCATCTACGAGTTCCATGTAGGTGTCTTTGTTGATGAGACGTTTGGTGTCATGTTGGGTGTGGATATCTGCGAGATATTGGGTGATGCTTTTTAGGTCTTGTAAAGTCACTGTTTGATGGTTTATTTTAATTCTATTTTGGCTAGTCTTACTAATATCACGGGTGATGGTTAATTCATCGGTTGGATCAATGTCAATGACGCGGAGCGCATCTTTAACTTGATCACTTAATCCAATAAAGATGCCTTTAATCCGTCCGTATTCAGCGTTGGTTCTAACAATATCTGAACTGGCTCTGTCTCCGAGTAAAAGACCGATGGCATCGATAAGGAGGCTTTTACCTGCACCGGTTTCACCGGTTAATGCGGTCATGCCTTCATTAAAGTTGACTTCGATGTTTTCTAATATCGCTACATTTTTAACAGATAAGTATGCTAACATAATATGTCACCTCTTATTTAGACAGGGCAGTATGTGCTTCTTTTGTGCTATTTTTGGCATTAATATATTGGGGTGTTTGTGAAATTAAAAGTAAAAATTCGATGTTGCCTTTTTGTCCTTTGATTGGCGAAAAGGTTATATTTTTAATGTATAAATTGTGTTTATTAAGGGTGTTTTGGTAGGTGTTGATGATGTCAATGTGGGTTTTTTGATCTCTAATAATGCCTTTTTGGGAAGGTTTATAGATTTCAAATTGAGGTTTAAGTAAAACAATCATCTCACCTTGATATGTTTCATAAGCATAGGTAACTAAAGGAATACTTGAAGTGAAACTGACATCCATGGTGATAAAATCATGCGATGTAATTACCGCGCTACTCACATCTAGAAAATTGGTTTGTTCAAATACCGTTGTGTGTGGTGACATCATCAACGATTGATGGATTTGGCTGGTGCCAACATCAATCGTTGTTACATGAGTGGCACCATGTTTTAAGGCGCAATCCGTAAATCCACCGGTCGATGCGCCAACATCAAGGATACGCTTACCTGTTAAAGAGACATTGAAGGTTTTAAGTGCCTTTTCAAGTTTTAAGCCGCCTTGGCTGACATAAGGGTTATATGGCTTTAGTAAACTGATGGTATCTGCATCAGTAACGGTGTGAGATGGTTTTATTACGATTGATCCATTAACTCTAATACGGGCGTGTTTGATTTCTGTTTGGGCTTGATGACGCGATTCGAAAAGTCCGCGCTTAACAAGTGCTAAATCAAGTCTCATTAATCATTGCCTCAGCAATCGCGATGATGCTTTTTGGATCTAAGTTATAGCGTTTTAGCATAGTTGTGCGATTACCTTGTGGGACAAAGGCTTCATCAAAACCAAGCCGTTTAACACGCGTTGGTAGTGTGCTATGTTCAGCAAGATAGTTAATAATCATGCTTCCGAGTCCACCGTTTAAAGTTGATTCTTCTACAGTTAATAATGGGATGGATTTATCTATTTTGTCTAAAATCTTATTATCAAGTGGTTTGATAAAGCGCGCATTGATTAAGGTGATAGGAAGATTGTTGTCCTTTATAAGGGATTTAAGGGAAGCGATGACGGACCCAAAAGTAATGAGTGTAAGTTTATCACCCTGTGTGATTATATCCCATGACGGACGGATTGGATTGACTTGAGTATCTTCTAATGTGACTTTTATTTTTTCATAGCGTATTGCGATGGGAGTCTTTCTTTGATCAAATGCATAGCGCATAATTCCGTATAATTCTTTGGTGTTTTTTGGGTGTGCAATTATCATGTTGGGAATATGGGCTAGTAGCGGAATATCATAAATACCTTGATGGGTTTCTCCATCTCCACCAACCAGCCCTGCACGATCTATACCGAATACAACAGGTACTTGATGTCTAGCGACATCATGGATAACTTGGTCATAAGCGCGTTGTATAAATGTCGAATATATAGAAACAAAAACTGAAACATTTTTAAGCGCGAGGCCAGCAGCCATCGTGACGGCGGTTTGTTCGGCAATGCCGACATCAATTAAGTTGTCAGGATGGGCTAGTTGATAATCATAAAGTTCACTGCCACCGACCATGGCTGGGGTAATGACATGAAGTGCTGGGTTGCGTAGTGTTTCTTCGTGTAAAAAGGTCGCAACAGCTTTACTATAAGAAATAGTATGTTCAGTTTGTGATTTAAGAAAGTTACCAGTTTCTACTTTAAACGGTTTGACACCATGCCATGTTCCTTTTTGGTCTTGTTCTGAAAAGGTATAACCTTTACCTTTTTGGGTTCTCACATGAATAATACAAGGTTGTTTTTCTTGTTTGGCAATGGTGAAAGCGTTAAGTAATGATTTGAAATTATGGCCATCAATAGGACCATAGTATTGGTAGCCTAAATCTTCAAAATAGGTATGTCCTGAGATGAAACCTTTAACACGTTTTTCAACTTTTAACGCACTTGGGCGGATAAATTTAGGCATGAGTTTTGAAGCTGAGCGTCTAATGGAGCGTAAGCTTCTTTTCATTCTAAATTTGGTAAGGATTTTAGATAAATGGCCAATGTTTTTACTAATCGACATTTCATTGTCGTTAAGAATAATAATTGGATGTTTGGTTTTGTCATGTCCCATAAAGTTTAACGCTTCAAGGCCCATGCCACTAGCAATGGCACCATCGCCAATAAGCATGACAACATGACCGATATCGGGGTTGTGTTTTTTGGCAAGCAAAAAACCTGCTCCAGCAGCAAGTGAGGTAGACGAATGCCCCGCTTCAAAGACATCATGAATTGATTCAGAACGTTTTAAGAAGCCACTTAATCCGTCGATTTGTCTTAGTGTTGGAAAGGCTTTAGCACGGCCAGTCAATATTTTATGGACATAGCCTTGATGGCCCACATCAAAAAGCAGGTGATCTCTAGGGGAGTCGAACACTTTATGCATGGCAATGGTTAGTTCGACAACTCCAAGGTTACTGGCTAAATGGCCACCTGTTTTACTTATATTTTCGATTAAAAAAGTGCGAATATCATTGCTTAACGTGATACAATCTTTGATTGATAAATCGTTAAGAAATGACGGATCTTTAATTGTGTTTATGTCCATCATGAACACTCCTATTCGTCTATGTCAAATGCCTCTTCTTCGTTTGATTCGTTCATGACTTTAGTGAGGACGCTTTCCGCGTTTTCAAGTAAGCCGTGACAATGTTTCGCAAGCGCGATACCATCTTTATATTGTTTTACTGCATCTTCTAGTGATAAATCACCGTTTTCTAACTTTTCTACGATTGTTTCTAACTCTTGCAATGCTTCTTCAAAACTTTTGTCTTTTTTATTACTCATTAGAATCATCCTTCTCTTTTTTATTAACAGTAGCGCTTAATGCGCCATCATGAAATTGTACTGTAATCGTGTCGTTTGTGTTAATTTGCGTTATGGATTTTATGATATTACCATCTTTTTTGGTTAATGTATAGCCTTTTTTCATAATGTGTAACGGGTTAACATAATCTAAATGTTCAAGCATTTGATTATAGTCTGATTCTTTTTGTTTTAAGGATTGTCTATAGGTTTTATTGAGTAAAGCCACTAAATGTTTAAGTTTATCTTGGCTATCGCTTACTCGTTTTTTTGGATGGAGTAGTCGTAAGGTATTATACATGTTATCAAGTTGTTTTTCTTTTGGTAAAATAATTCTAGTCGGATCTTTAAATATATAGCGGTCTGTAAGATTCGTTAATTGTCTGTGCTTTTGGATTTTTGTTCGATTTAAAGCATCATATAGACGGTTTTTAATGGCATTTATATCACGGTGTAATGTCATTTGATCAGGCACTGCAATTTCTGCGGCACCTGAAGGAGTCGGTGCTCGCATATCTGCTACGAAATCCGAAATGGTGAAATCTGTTTCGTGACCAACCGCGCTAATCACTGGGGTTTTAGTAGCAAAGATTTGTCTTGCGACTATGTCTTCGTTGAATGCCCATAAATCTTCTATTGAACCGCCACCACGGCCAACAATAATGACATCATTGGCGTTATTGGCATCAGCTTTTTTTAGGTTTTCGACAAGTTCATATTTGGCGTTATCTCCTTGGACGGTGGTAGGATAGATTAAAATGGTTGCTAGGGGGTAACGACGATTGATAATATGGATAATATCCCTTACGGCCGCACCGGTTTTAGAGGTTAGTACCGCAATTTGTTTAGGGTATTTAGGAATGGGTTTTTTATACTCTGTTTTGAAAAGACCCTCTTTTTCTAAGGTTTCTTTAAGCTGTAAATAGGCTTGATAGAGGTTACCTAGTCCAACTTGTTCCATGCTATCAACATAGATTTGATATTGTCCGCTTGCTTCAAACACGCTAACATATCCTCGAACAAGAACGTTCATGCCATCTTCAGGTTGAAATTTTACTTTCCAAGCATTGCCTTTAAACATAATCGCACTGATGCTTGCATTTTTGTCTTTTAAGGTAAAATAAAAATGTCCTCTTATATTGTGTTTGAAATTCGAGATTTCGCCCTCTAAGAGAATATCTTTTAAGTGTTTGTCTTGATCAAACTTGTATTTTATATATTTCGTGAGTGCGGTGACACTAAGTGCCTTTTTATTCATAGTATCCCTACTTATTCAGTGTGGTTTTAATTTTATCTAAGACGCTGTTGTTAAACGCAACAGCTTTATTATCGCCTTCATCTGTGAATGTTCGCGTTAAATTTAGGGCTTCATTTATTATGATTTCTGCAGGGGTGTTGGTATCATACATTTCATATACCGCAAGTCTAAGTATTGCTCTATCGACAGTAGAAAGTCGCTTAATTGACCAGTTGACTAAATGATCGGTGATGAGTTTATCAATTTTTTCTTGGTATGTGAAAATACCTTTGATGGCGTCGTTGACAAAGGGATCATCATACGGTTCAAAGGTTGTTTCATTGTTCATATCCATATTGTATAGTTTTTCTATGATTTTTATGCGTTGTTTGTGTCTTGATGCGGTTACTTTTGATTTTGAATTCATTGTCAGACCACCTATCGTTATCACTAAAGATTTTACCATAGTTTCGGCAAAATAAAAAGGAAAAACCATCTTTTCCTTTTTATAAAATGTTGTATCTTTTCCCCTATATTAAGGGGTTATTTTTCAATATACAATATGCCAATGGTACCACGACCGCAGTGACTTGAGATAACGCATCCTGCTTCAGTTTCGTAAATGTTTTTTACTGGGATGGTGTCATGGATAGACTTATAGATGTAGTCATATGAGTCTTTCGCAAGTGAGTGGGTAATCATGAGAAAATCGTCATCAATATTGTCTTTTAAATCCCGGACGTCTTTTATCAGTAAGTTAATACCGTTTTTAATTGAGCCGCGGGCTTTTTTTCCAACATGCATTTCGCCGTCTCTCACTTTAATGATTGGTTTTAACCGAAGCATCGATCCCATCATATGTTGTAGGCCGTTAATGCGTCCACCTTTATGTAAATAATCCAGCGTGTTGATAACAAATTGACTTCTCACTTTTGGTTTTAACATTTCGATTTTTTCTTTGATGGTCTTTACATCATCACCTTGATCTCGAAATTTTGCGGCTTTTAGTAATAATAAGCCAGACCCCGATGAAAGATTTGCGGAATCAATTAGTGTAATGTTATCCGTATCTATGAGGTTTTTCGCCGCATGTGCACTTTGTAAAGTACCAGAAAATTTTGCGCCAATCCCCAAATAGATAATCTCATACCCTTGGTCAATATACGGCTTGAAAATTTCGACAAACGCGCCAGGTGATGCGGCAGCAGTTTTTGGCATGATATCGGTTTCTTCGACTTTTTTGTACATCGCTTCAGTGGTTAGTGTTACGCCGTCAAAGTAACTGTCTTCACCAATATTAACAATAAGCGGAACCGTGTCGATGTTGTGTTGGGTTAATAAGCTTTCTGATAAATCGGCGGTTGAATCAGTAATGAGTTTAATTTTTGGCATGTGATCCTCCTTATAAGTCGGTGCGGATTTCATGAAGTAATGCATGGGTTTTAGCGTCTAGCCATTTAAAGATGAGTTTGTTGGGTTTAAATGTAGCAATTCCGTACGATTCAGCAATCTGACCGCGGCTTTTATGGATCGCACCAGGATTAATAAATAGGGTGTTTTGGATTTTTTCGTAGTTGGCTTCATGGGTGTGGCCATAAAAGACAATATCATAGGTTTTTGGCATGAGTTTTTTATAGGTCTCAGATAAATCTCTGCGGACATGATATTTATGCCCATGTGTAAATAAAATATTATGGTTGTCAATTGTCATGTCATGCTCATAGCCGATACCAAAATCAAACGGCGCGTTGCCTTTAATAGCAATAATGTCATAAGTTTCAAAGAAATCTTGTTTTAATCCTGAATCGCCTAAACTAACTATAAGGTCAACATCAATATATTTTTCGATAATTTGGATGGCCCGTTGTTTCTCGTGATGGATATCACTAAGAATTAAAAGTTTCATCGTATCTCTCCTTATGTAAGGTCGATATCTAAACTAATATTGCCGTCGGTCAGCTCAATCATTCTGTCTGTTTTTTCAGCGATATCTTTGTTGTGGGTAATGATGATAAAGGTTGTTTGATAGGTTTTATGGATTTTTCTTAAAAGACTGTATACTTTATCGGTTGTGTCTGAATCTAAAGAGCCTGTTGGTTCATCAGCAAGAATAATTTTCGGTTTGTTTATAAGCGCTCTCGCTATTGCTACTCGCTGCATTTGTCCACCGCTCATTTCCGTTGCAAGGTTGTCTTTAACTTCGGTAAGACCGACAAGGTCAATAAGTTCTAAGGCGTAATCATGGATGGCTTTTGACACTTTTGCGTGTTGCATTCTATATGGCATCAAAATATTTTCTAAAGCAGTGAATTCAGGAAGTAAATAATGGTATTGAAAGATAAACCCTAAGGTTTCATTTCGGAGTTTTGCGAGGGCGTTTTTATTCATTTTACTGGTGTCTTTTCCATAAATAAAAACGTCTCCTTCTGTGGGGGTATCAAGCGTACCCATAATATTAAGCAAAGTACTTTTTCCCGACCCACTCTGACCAATGATTGACATAAAGGCGTTATCATCAACGTGAAGGTCAATCCCATGAAGCACTTCAGTTTTAACAACGGTTCCATATGTCTTTTTAATATTTTTAAGCGTGAGTACATTAGCCATTACGAATCACCTCAATAACACTGAGTTTGGCACTTCGTCTTGCGGGGATTAAAGATGCTACCATACTAGCTAAAATAGCAATTATAGCGCTTCCGGTAATAAATAAAGGATTGATTAATATTGGGACCACATCGGTTGATTGGGTAAACCCAAATAAGAGTCCAAGACCTAATAAAACCCCAAGTACCGCCCCGATAAGACCAAGTAAAATCCCTTCAAATAAGAAGATGAATGATGCTTGTTTATCGGTTGCGCCCATGGCTTTTAAAATTCCGAGTTGTTTTGATTTTTGTAAAACGGTAATCGCGAGGACACTCGAAATTCCTAAGACAACAGAAATCATTACAAAAACCTGAATCATTATACTTGATGTGCTTTGTCCTTCAAGTCCGGTAAGCAACTCTTGATTGGCCCCTTGCCATTCGGTGATGGTATAATCATTGCCATATTCATCAAGAAGGTTTTCTTGAATTGAAACTGAGTTAAATACTGAATCAAGTTGCATTTCGATAGCACTTATCCCGTCAACAGCTAAAAAAGATTGTGCGCTATCTAATTCCATCAAAAGCCAACTGGTATTAATGCTGGTAACTTCAAAGTCAAATACCCCAACAATAGTAACCGTTTTAAGACTGTCGGCCTCTGGTAGTTGTAGCTCTAAGGTATCATCAATAGAAGCGTTTAAGTTTTCTAATAAATCAATTCCAATTACCACTTCATTAGCTGATGTTGGTAACCGTCCTTCAATCACTTTATCAGAAAATTGATAAATATCGTTGGCATCATCATAATTAAATCCTCTTATGATTACAGGATCATTAAAGTCCTCTGTAATAACAGTGGCACTGCCTTCTAGTACTGGGCTGACGGCCGTAATGTCTTCATCATAGGTTTTGAGTGTTTGATAGAAACTATCATCGTCATCTAAGTATCCACCACGCGTTTCTGCGGTGATGGTGATGTGAGAGCGATTGCCAATTGTTGAATCAATTAGGGATGCTTGAAGCCCTTGTATTAGCGAGCCTATAAAAACCTGTACACTGACACCAACAGCAATTCCTAAGGCAATTAAAATAGTTTGTGTTTTATTGGATAGTAAAAACCGTAAAGCTATTTTGAAGGAGAACATAGAAGGTCCTCCTTTTCAATCAAGGTTTCAATGTCTTGAGAAGACGTTATTGTAGCATCTAATTGAACTTTCGTTTGATGGCGGACAATCCCGCGACCTGCCCCGATAATCTTGAATGATTTATTTAGGGCGCGTAACTGAAAAATAAATTTCCTTAGTGTCACGAGGTTATAATCATTTGTGACACTTAAAACTAGATAGTCTACCGGAGCATAATTAATGGCACCTTCCAAAGTTTTAAGTGGTGTGTCTGCGCCAATATAGGTGGTGTTGAATCCATAAAGTTCAAAAAGATAAGCACCGATTATAGCACCGAGTTCATGGGTTTCATTTTGCATACACGCAATGACGACATGACGTGGGTCACTTAATGTCATTTTGTATTCTAAAACGTAGTCATAACTCATTTCTATAAGCGCGCGTACAACGGCGCTTATGCGGTGCTCATGAAAAACACATTCAAAGTCATCTTCTTGACAATCGATACTATTTAAGATATTGGGAATGGTTTCTTCATAAAAGGTACGTAATGTGTCGATATCTTTAATAAATGTTTTCGTTAATGAAAAAGCACGAGCTTTGTCGTTAAGCTCTAGTGCTTTTTTTAGATTTGCTTCAAATGTCATATTGCTTCCCCCTTACAATGAATCTAGGTAATCTAAAACTTTATGTAAGCACCTTGCTCTATGTGAGATACGGTTTTTTACATCATCCCCTAATTCTGCAAGTGTTTTATTATAACCAACGGGAATGAATAATGGGTCATAACCAAAGCCGTGCTCGCCTTCGCATGCGGTATGAATATATCCATGTAGTTCTCCCTCAAAGCGTTTGGTGTTTCCTGATTCGTCGATGACACATACTGCAGTGACAAATCGGGCAGTACGATCAAACTGATTGCTCATAAGGTCTAAAAGTTTTTGATTGTTGGCTTTATCCGTACCTTCCTTGGAAAATCGTTTACTATGGATGCCGGGTTGACCTCCTAAAGCATCAACTTCTAACCCAGAATCATCCGCTAAAACCATGATGTTTGTATGTTTTCTTAATGCTTTCGCTTTAATTCGAGCATTTTCAAAGAATGTTGTACCGGTTTCTACAATGTCTCTTATTGGAAAATCAACAAGTGAAAAGACCTCAAACTTTAAATGTTCAAGCATCGATTGATATTCTCTTAATTTGTGTTCGTTTCGGGTCGCAATTGCAATTTTTTTCATAACGCCCTCCCGTCACATGGTTATTTTTGACTCCATGCATTAAACTTGTCGAGGTTACTATTCTTCCCTACGACAAGTAATTGATCCCCCTCTTCAAAAGTATCTTGAGGTGTAGGAATAATAATATCATTGCCGCGCTTAATCGCAACTAAGTTGATATTAAAGCGGTTTCTTAAATCCAAATTAATGACGGTAGAATCAATATGTTGTTTGGTTGCTTCTGTAACGATGAAGCTATGTGATTCGTTTAGATCATAGTACTCTAAAATATTATTGGTTACAATACGGTGTGCAACGCGACGTCCCATGAGCATTTCTGGTTGGATGACGTCGTCTGCACCTAACTTGCGGCAGACTTTTTCGTGATATTCGTTTTGTACTTTAACTGTAATATGTTTAACACCCAACTCTTTTAAAATCAGGGTAGTCAAAATACTATCTTGAATGTCTTTACCAATGGCCACAATCACGTGGTCAATGCTTTGTATTCCGACTTCTTTAAGTGCCGCTTCATCAGCCGTGTCCATGGTTACTGCATGCGTCGCAATCTTCGCGACTTTGTTAATTCGGCTTTCATCACGGTCGATGACCAATACATCGTATCCATCTTTAATCAATTCTTCAACAACGGCTGTTCCAAATCGTCCAAGACCGATCACAGCGAATGTTTTCTTTGCCATAATTTCACCTTCTACACGTAGTTTAATACTTGTTATAATAATACCATAAACGCGCTTATTGTCAATAAAACTCACTTTTTTACGCACGAAAAAAAGGTTTTATGCTATAATATATATTCGGAGGGATTTTTATGGACAAAAAATTAAATATTAGTATTATTGTAACTTATGTAGGAATCTACATCGCCGTTAATGTACTTGCCATTTTGTTTTTACTTATCACTGGCAATACTTTCTTAGATGCTGATGGATACCCAACCATGACCTTTAGCGCGGTATTTAATTTAGTATTCTATATCGCATTGGCAACTGGAATTATAACGGTAGCTCATTCTTATTTAAAAGACAAAGAATTGCCACGCATTAAGGATGATGTTAGTGGATTTATCGGATATAGCATTGGTGGATTTTTTATGCTATATGCTTCCCAGTTTTTAGCGGGTATGCTTGGATCTATATTTAAGTGGGTTGATACGTCAGTTAATCAAGAGGGCCTTATCGAAATTGCAGGGGATAGCATAATCAGTGTTATATCGTTGGTTATATTTGCTGTTTTACTTGCCCCAATTGTTGAAGAGATTGTTTTTCGTAAAGCAGTTTATGATTTGGTTTTGCCTTCTATTAAACCCATCGGTGCAATCCTTGTGAGTGCTTCATTATTTGCAGCTATCCACGTCGTTGGTGAAGAGTTTACATCATTTGCTTCTTTAGGCGCGGTTGTTCCTTATTTGTTTATGGGTATTGCTTTAGGATTTTTATATCATGTGAGTAAACGACGTATTTTCATTCCGATTGCAGCACACATGTTATGGAATTTACTCGCGATTTTGGTGCTATTTTTTGTATAATAAAAAAAAGATCTACCCGAGTTTGGTAGATCTTTTTTTAAAATAGTTGAGATAAGGTATCTGTGCTTTCAATTAATGTTTGTGTTTCTTTTGGTAAAATATCGTAATTAGTATATTGCATTAATTTTTTTATGAGTGGAATGTTTTTATCTAATA
Organism: uncultured Candidatus Izemoplasmatales bacterium; assembly: GCA_964395055.1. GTDB lineage: Bacteria > Bacillota_I > Bacilli_A > Izemoplasmatales > Izemoplasmataceae > SLQR01. Next base: position 36,742 of record CAYNAA010000007.1, read on the forward strand.
CTGCATAAAAGAGTGCATCTTTATGTGTGTAATCAATATCTAATAAGGATGGTTTATAGCGTAAAATGTGATCGACCATAAATAAATCACGATGCATAATCGCGTAAAATAACGGTGTGTTGTGATACTGATCTTTGATGGTTACAGATTCTTTAGAAAGCAATGATAATGCTTCGTCATAGCATTTGAATCTAAGGGCAGTATGCAGTGGATACTTCTTTTTGTGCTTAGCGGTGATTGGCGCATTTTTTTGTCTAGTAAATTTATTTATAGCACTTATATAATAATGGCTTTCAGCACGGTCATATGGACTTTCACCGAAATGATCCTTATCATAGCTATTTAATCCCAGTTCAATAAATAAATCGATAACTGATTCCATCGGTTCTACTACTGCGTAATGTAACGGGGTTTGATAATATATATTTGGTTGATAACTGTTAACACCAACATCATTTAATAGCTCGATAATTGATGGGAGACCGTATTGTGCTGCGATGTGCATTAGGTTTTCTTTTTTATCATTTAGATGATGAAGTGGAGCCCCGTGGTCAAGAAGGGTTTGAACAATCTTTATTTTTTTGCTTCTAATGGCATACATTAGAACGTGATTATGCAGATTATCTTTAATTGTGACATCAGCACCTTTTTTAAGCAACGTATTAACGGTGTCTATTTCTCCTTTTTGACAAGCTAGCATGAGCGGGGTCTTGGCTTGTTTATTTCTAGCATTGGTATCGGCGCCAGCATTTAGTAACAATTCTGTAATAGGTGCATCCCCTATATAGCAAGCGATATGTAATGCAGTGTCGTCGTGCTTATTGCGGCTGTGTAAATCGATGCCGTACTCTAAAAGTGCACGGGTGACTTTAAATGCGCGTTGTCTTACAGCATAAAAAAGCAAAGACTGGTGGCGATCGTCTTGATAGTGATTTATAGTGTTTTTGTATGGTTTAAAATAGGTATTATCATCATGTTTAATGGCTTTGATCATGGCTTGCGTAATGGCATTGTCCATCATCCCACCCCCTATACTTAAAAGCCTACCATATTTACAAAAAAAATGCCATGAATTATCATGGCATTTTTTATTAAAGCTTTTGTTATCTAACTGCGTCTTTTAATACTTTACCTGCTTTGAATGCTGGAGATTTTTGCGCAGGGATATGAATTGGTTCACCTGTTCTAGGGTTATGTCCGACTCTTGGTTTACGATCCCTTACTTCAAATGTTCCAAAACCTGTTAACACAACTTTTTCACCTGAAGCCAATGATTCTTGGATAGTTGAAAGTGTTGCGTTTAAAGCTGCCTCAGCGTCTTTTTTAGTAAGACCTGATACATCTGCAATTTTAGCAACTAATTCTGTTTTGTTCACGATTCTACCTCCTTATTTGTTTTAAACTAAGCTCATTATAGCAATTAATTTTTCGCTTTGCAAGGAAAATAGCGTAAAAACAATAAAAAAAGCCTTTAAACAAGGCTTTTATTCCGGTTTTTGGTCGCGAGAGAGTAAATCTTTGTAAACTTTTTTAGGTTCAATACGATTGTAAATAATATCATATAGTGCGTTTATAATCGGTGTATCTAAATTTTCTTTTTGTGATAAATAATAAGCAGCTTCGCACGTACGGATCCCTTCAACGACCATTGTCATTGAGTCTAGAGTTTCGTTTAAGTCCTTGCCTGTGCCGATTTTGAAACCTGCTTGGTAGTTTCTTGAATGTGGTGATGTACAAGTAACAATTAAATCACCAACACCAGTTAGTCCCATTAATGAATCTTTAGTTGCGCCAAAGTAATCATATATTTTTCCCATTTCTACAAGACCTCTAGTCATGAGTGCCGCACTTGCGTTATCACCTAATCCTTGACCACGAAGCAGTCCAGATGCAAGGGCAAAGATATTTTTGAGAGCACCACCAAGTTCTGCGCCAATTAAATCGGTACTTGAGTACACTCTAAAATAGTCTTGATTATGAAGTAGATTTTGGACATATTTTGCATGGGTTTCATTATCGCTTGCGCTGGTAATTAGGGTCGTCATACCTTTGACAACTTCTTCTGCATGAGACGGTCCACTTAAGCCAACGAAGCCTTTCATATATTGAGCATCAATCATTTCTTTAAATATTTCTGAGACGCGTTTAAAGGTTTTTGGTTCTATCCCTTTGGCGGCGTTAATAAATAATTTTTGTGTCTTTAAATGTGGAATCATACTCGAAATCGCATCACGTAAAACCTTAGTAGGCACTACAAATAACAATATATCAGAATGATCTACTGCCTTTTTTATATCAGTGGTCGCTTTGATAGATTCTGGTATGTATTCGTTTAGTTGTAAGCAAATATGTAAAGTATTAATTTTTTCAACAATTTTCTCATTAACATCATAGACTAACACGTCGTGGGTATTGTCAGCTAAGACTTTGGATAACCCTAAGCCCCAAGACCCCCCACCAATGACAGTGATTTTCATATTAATCCCGCTTTCTTAATAAGAGTTTTATTGGTGTTCCTTTAAATCCAAATGCTTGACGCAATTGATTTTTAATATAGCGTCCGTAACTAAAGTGCATCCATTCGGTATTATTGACAAATAAAATAAATGTTGGTGGCCTACTACTAACTTGAGTTGCGTAATAAGCTTTTAAGACACCACCACGATTGTTTTTTGGTGGATTCATTGCGAACGCGTCTGCAATTACATCATTTAACACACTCGTTTTCACGCGTTTTGTATAGGATTCGAATACGTCTTGAATAAGTGGGAAAAGGGTATGAACGCGCGCTTTAGTTTTTGCGGATAAAAAGACAATTGGTGCGTGTGATAAATATTGAAAATGTGCACGAATTTCGTCTTCCCAACGGTTCATTGTCCGTGTTTCTTTTTCTACAAGGTCCCATTTATTAACGACAATAATTATTGATTTGTACGCATCATCGGCATATCCACCGATTTTTTTATCTTGTTCAATAATGCCAGTTTCAGCATCAATTATGAGTAAGCAAACATCACTACGGTCGATGGCACTCATCGCCCTTAAAACACTATATTTCTCAGCGTTTTCATAAACCTTACCGCGTTTTCTTAGCCCCGCAGTATCAATGACAACATATTTTTGATCATTATGTTCAAACAAAGAATCGATAGAATCCCGGGTTGTCCCCGCAACAGTGCTAACAATCACACGGTCTTGACCAATAAGCGTGTTCATAAGTGAACTTTTTCCAACATTTGGTCTTCCGATTAATGCAAGCTTTATGCGATCTTCTTCATAGGGTTCTTCGGTCTCTTTTGGTAGTTTTTCAATGACAGCATCAAGTACGTCCCCTAACCCAATTCCATGAATGCTACTTAAAGGCAGTGGGTCACCAAGTCCTAAAGAATAGAATTCATAAATAGTGTCAGTGAATTTAACATCGTCGGCTTTGTTGGCAATTAAGACAACGGGTTTTTGTGCTTTATAAAGCATGCGGGCAATAAATGAATCCGCTTCAGTAATCCCGGCTTGAATATCAACAACAAACATGATGACATCCGCCTCATCAATTGCGATTTCTGTTTGGTTTTTAATTTCATGCATAAAAGGGGCATCAACAAAATCGATGCCACCTGTATCAATGATATTAAAATGTGTGTTTAACCATTCTGCTTTTGCATAGATACGGTCTCTTGTAAGTCCTGGGGTTTCATCGGTGATTGACATGCGTTCACCGATAATTCTGTTGAAGAGGCTAGATTTTCCTACATTGGGCCTTCCAACAATCGCAACTGATGGTATCATATGACCACGTCCTATTTAAAGTCTTTAAGTTTGTCTGCGAAGAGTTCCCCGAGTGTTTGCGTTGTGTCTTCTTTGTTTTCGCTTTTTAAATGTTTTTTAAATTCGTCACGAACTTGTTTTTCATCAAAGTCTTTTTTACTGATGACCATTTGCCATGCGCGCTTATCAAAGCGTTTAACAATGGCGTTAATGACTTCGCCTTCTTTAAGTTCTTCAGAAACCGATCCAATACGGCGGTCAACAATTTCACCAATTGGTAAAAATGCATTGACATCATGGATGTCGACAATTGCCCCGTTATCTTGAAGTTCTTTAACTTCACCAGATACCGATTGTCCAACTTTTACATTAACATCTTCCCAAGGATTGTATTCTAAATGTTTTTTAGACAATGTCATCCGTTTGTTTTTTGAATCAATATTTATAATCTTAACATTAATTTCGTCTCCAACTTCAACATCGCCAGCGACATTATAACGTGGATCCCATGAGTAATCGTAACGGTTTAACATTCCGACAACTTCCTTTTCCACTTCTAGTAACATGCCAAATTGCATTTTTTTAACGACTTTACCAGTAACTTCATCACCGGCTTTGTGATTTTCTTGGAATGTTTCCCAAGGCGTTTTTTCTAAGGCTTTCATCGATAATGAACGTTTGTCATTTTTTTGATCGATGACTTTGACTTTGACAGTTTGACCTTCTTTTAGTACGTCGCCTACATTTTTCACGTTGTAATGTGAAATTTCTGAAATATGAAGCAACCCTTCAACTTGTCCAAAACGAATGAATGCACCGTAAGGCATAATACGTGACACTTCACCTTCTAATTCATCGCCAACGTTGATATCTTTAAGTTCTTCTTTCTTTTGTTTTTTAAGTTCAGCGCGTTCAACCAGTTTGTGTGATACAATCACGCGATTACGCTTGATTTCAATCACACGGACGCTTAGGATTTTGCCGATATACTTTTCGGCATCATCACTTGAAACGTAATCTGTAGATATTTCACTAAATGGCATGAATAACCGATCATATCCGATTGCTGATAAGACAAGTCCGCCTTTGTTTGTTTTAAGGACTTTGGCCTCAAAGGTTGTATCCTCATTGAAATATGTTTGTAAAGTATCAAATGCTTTTCTTTCTTCTATTTCGAGTCTAGAGAGTAATACAATACCTGCCTCATCATCAACTTTTTTAACGATGACCTCAATTTCATCACCTTCTTTGACAACCTCCTCACATGAGTCGACTGGTTGTTTGGTGAGTTCGTTTAAGTAAATCGTTCCTTCGGTAACGTAACCGATATCGACTGTCACCTCGTTTTTTGTCACCTTGTAGACAGTACCGGTGATTATGTTGTTGACTTTTACATCGCTTAATTTTGTTTCCATATTGTTTCATCCTCTCTAACTTTTGCTTTTATAGTTTCTATTACTTCATCAATGCTCATATCTGATGTATCGATAATAATCGCGTCGTTTGCTGCTTTAAGCGGTGTGTGTATGCGATTCGTATCGAAATGATCGCGAGCAATAATTTCTTTTTTAATATCCTCCAAAGAGGTGTGTATGTTGCGTTCAAGATTTTCTTTGTGTCGTCTTTTAGCACGGGTTTCTACATTTGCGGTCAAGAAAAACTTAAAGGTTGCATTTGGTAAGACGTTGTATCCAATGTCTCTACCATCCATAACAACATTTAAATTTTTACTTAATTCTTGTTGTATTTTAACCATTTTATTGCGTACGGTTAAATGAGATGAGACAAGCGATACGTTATTTGAGACATCACGGGTGCGGATATCTTCGCTTACATCTTTACCATCCATGTAAAGATTACCATCATGATATTCAAACGTGGTATCGTCAATAAAACCAAACGCAGTATCGTCATCTAGTTTAACACCTAGGCGCATGGCTTTTAATGTTACCGCGCGATACATCGCACCGGTGTCAATATACACAAAATTAAAGGCCTTGGCGACAAGCTTGGCGATGGTGCTTTTGCCAGCTCCAGCAGGGCCATCAATTGCGATTTGTATTTGATTCATTTGATCACCTCTTTAAAATCATAACTATTATATCATAAAAGGGCCAATTCTTATAACCTATTTACTAGAGTTTTTTTACAATTTTTTTGTTTTTTATGTCAAAGCCCTTATAAAAGGCATTGTCTAGACTATTGCTGAAATAAAAAAAATGTATCTTGATAATGTAAGCGCTTTTTGGTATACTTTTACATAATAGTTGTAACTTGGTAAGAAGGATGGAGGATTTATACATGAATACGACTTTATTTTTAACTGTATCCTTGGTTTTTAGTATCTTGGCCATGCTATATGCAGTGGTTCTTTTTTTAAAGATCAAAAGGGTACCAAAAGGTAACAAACGTGTAGAAGAAATATCTGGCTATATTCGGGAAGGTGCGATGGCGTTTTTAAAACGCGAATATACTATTTTAGTAGGATTTGTTTTTGTTTTAAGTATTGTGATTGGCCTAGCGATTAACTGGCCAACAGCATTAACTTTCATGTTGGGCGCGACATTAAGTGGTCTCGCTGGATATTTAGGAATGCGCGGTGCCGTCGCGTCTAATTCACGTACAGCAACAAGCGCCAATGATTATGGTATGAACAAAGCCTTAGATATCGCCTTTAGTGGTGGTGCAGTTATGGGTATGGCTGTGGTGGGGCTTGGACTATTCGGACTTATTATTACTTATCTTGTTGGTACAACATGGTTTAATATGCCGATGGTTGCTGGAATTTTAGAATCGGACGGAACAATTACAACTGATGTTTCTGTTAAAAACTTAATACAGTATATTACAGGATTTGGCCTTGGGGCATCATCTATCGCCTTATTTGCTCGTGTCGGTGGCGGTATTTATACAAAAGCAGCCGATGTTGGCGCTGATTTAGTTGGTAAAATTGAAGCCGGAATCCCCGAAGATGACCCGCGTAATCCTGCAGTCATTGCCGATAACGTTGGCGACAATGTTGGTGATGTGGCAGGGATGGGCGCCGATTTGTTTGAATCATATATCGGGTCATTGATTGCGGCAATTACCCTTGGTGCATTACTTGGTACTGAACATAATTTAGAATGGGCTTTTTTCCCAATTATTTTAGCTGCAATCGGGATTATTAGTGCCATTTTAGGAACCATTACTGTTCGCACAAAAGAAGCCGATGCACCACATAAAGTACTTAAAAAAGGGACTTATGTTGCTGGAGCAATCTTCTTTTTAGGCGCATTAGGACTAACATATTATTATGCAGTTAACGATTATTTTAATGAGTTCACATTAAATTGGTTTGGTCAATATGGTCCACTTGTTGCGATTATTTCAGGACTTACAGTTGGTATTATTATTGGCTTTATAACTGAAATGTATACATCTGCTGATTATAAACGGGTTAAGGCGATTGCTAAACAATCGGAAACTGGACATGCGACGAACATTATCGGTGGGCTATCGATCGGCATGGAATCTACTGCTATCCCAATTATATTACTTGGAGCGGTCATTTTTATATCATTCCAAGCTGCTGGCTTGTACGGTATTGCCTTAAGTGCCGTTGGGATGCTTGCAACAACGGGTATGACTATTGCGATTGATGCCTATGGACCAATTGCAGATAATGCTGGTGGAATTGCTGAGATGTGTGATATGGATCCTAAAGTTCGCGTTATTACTGATAAACTTGATAGTGTTGGTAATACAACCGCAGCGATTGGTAAAGGATTTGCAATAGGAAGTGCAGCTCTTACAGCACTTGCTTTATTCAGTTCCTTTATTCAAGCTGCAGGATTAACAAATGGAATTAATATTGCCACACCAAATGTCATCATCGGCATGTTAATTGGCGCAATGCTTCCATTCTTATTCAGTTCACTAACCATGTCTTCTGTTGGACGCGCAGCTGGTAAAATGATTGAAGAAGTTCGAAGACAGTTTAAAGAAATGCCAGGGATTATGGACAGAACACAAAAACCTGATTATGCACGCTGTGTTGATATCTCAACAAAAGCAGCCATAAAAGAAATGATTATTCCTGGATTACTTGCAGTAGGCGCGCCGTTACTTATCGGTTTCCTTTTAGGCGCTGAAGCACTTGGAGGATTACTTGCAGGTGCACTTGTAAGTGGTATCAGTATGGCGATATTCATGGCCAATAGTGGTGGTGCTTGGGATAATGCGAAGAAATTTATTGAAGAAGGTAATCATGGCAACAAAGGCAGTTTTGCACATAAAGCAAGTATTACCGGCGATACTGTTGGCGATCCATTCAAAGATACCTCGGGACCATCCATCAATATTTTAATTAAATTAATGACCATCATTAGTTTAGTCTTTGCGGCCTTATTTGGCACAGGAATTATGTAAATTAAAAAAGTACATTTCATAAGCGGAATGTACTTTTTTTTATGGATTAATTATAGTTTAGTTATCTGCTTTCATCATCTCATCAAGCATTCCATCAAGCTCATCAAGCTCTTCTACTAAGGTGTTATACATCTCTAATGATACCTGCAAGCGTTTGGTGAGGTTGTTTGGCACTTCAATAATATCTTCATTAAGTTTTTTACCTATCGGAGTTAAAACAATATTCAGTTTACGGTGGTCTTGTTTATTTGGAACACGGTTAATATAGCCTGCTTGTTCGAGTTTTTGTAAAATTGGCGTGATGGTTCCTGTTTTAAGATTTAGCTTATCACTTAACGCTTTAAAGTCAATTTCTTCATATTCAAATACGACCAACATGGTCACATATTGTGGATATGTTAAATTGAATTTTTCAAGCAATGGTTGATAGGCTTTAGTCATTTTACGTGAGACAGAATACAATCTAAAACACAATTGATTATCTAACAGTAATCGGTCGTTTTTCATTGCTTCACTCCTATTCATACTATAATATAATCGTACACAAATAATCTTTACATTTCAAGTATTATAATAAAACCCGGTAAAAACCGAATCTTATTCAGATAAAATAATGTTATGAAAGTAAGAGGAGTTCATCTATCACATGAATAACACCATTCGATGTTAAGATATTTGTTGTCACGATTTGCGCATTGTTGATGAATGCATTTCCATCTTCAACACTAAAATCAACCTCTGATCCTTCAAGTGTAGAGAGTGAGAACGGGCATTGCTTTCTACATCGTATGAATAATATACTGCATCTAAGACATGGTATAAGAGTCTATCGCTGAGGTTTTCCATCGCAAGTAATGTCACTGCATCAATATCTAGTGCCGCAAGCAATGGTGTGAAGTTTCGATTTGTTTTTGCCACATCAATAACTATTTCAGTTACGTCATTGACATCATCGTCATCCAATGTTGTTGCGCCTGCTGCTAGGGCAAATAAAAAGCCTAGAAATATGGTAAATAAAAATATTTTTTCGTATTGTGTGTCGCTGGGACATCGTGTGTTCCAGCGCCTTCTTTTATTTTTCTAGGGTGCGATTTAATATTTTATACCTAAATTTAACACATGATAAAGCGAGGAAAAGAATTACGCTTATCTTTTAATTTTTTACGGTTATTTTATGTAAAGCCGGTTTTATTGCGTTGTAACAATTCGTTAAAAACCTTATTAAAGCTCTTTATCATTTCACTAAATAATTTGGTTAATTGGTCAATCTTGTTAGGGTAAGATTGTTTTTTTCTTAAAAGCCAAAAAAAAGCGCAGATGCGCTTAAAATTATTTAAATAATTTATCTTTTATAAATGATTTCGGGTTAATTTTAGTATCTTTTTCTATCATTAAAAAAAAGCGTTCTTGTTCTTCTTTTGGTTTGCGTAAGGCTTCTATTATTGTATCTTTTAATGCCGCTTCAAACAGCTCTTTTTTGTCGAGATAATGATACGCTAATGCCTTATAATAGTAGATTTTGTGAAGCATATAATGAATTAAACTTTCTTGGCAAAACTGAATTGTTTTATCAGCGTATATTATCACTTGTTCGTATCGCTTTAATCTTCCAAGGTTTTTAATAATAAAGAACTGATTGAGTATTGTTACATATGGATTTTTAACGTCGGTAAAATGGTCTGATTGGTTCAAGGTAAGGAGTTTCTCCAAAATAGGTGGAATCATGTTTTTATCATACTGCATAATTAATCCTAAGGCATAAATCTCATGTTCTGAAAGGGATGTATTCTTTAGAATATTTGGGTAGCGTGTTTCCTTTTTTAAAGCATTTAAAAGAGTTTCTTGATTAATCTCTTGTTCATAATAGATTAGTAATAATTTGGATATTTTATAATACTGTCTTATATCATTGTTAATAAATTTTCTATACGCTAAATGGGTATCAAGTTGTTTAGCTTGTGCGAGTTGTTTTCTAACGACAAAGTTAAAAAATTTAACAACTTCATCCACTTCATTGTTAATTGAAAATTCGAATTCTGTTATAACTTTGCCTAAAGATATATTTAATCGATTGGACAATTTGCTAATAACGTCAAAAGGTACGTCATTAACGCCTTTTTTATAGCGAGAGTATTGTCGTTGTGAAATAATATTTTCAATAAATACGTCTAGTCTAAGATTTCGTTTTTGTCTTAATTGATCAATATAATTGATTAGCAATGTCGTATTCATAGATATGCCCCTTAAATGTTTATATACGTTATATCATACCGCAAAAAGATGGTTTTGTATAGTCATTAAAAAACGCAAACTCTAGTTTGCGTCAGTTTTTTTGAGTTTGCGTTTCATGTATGAGTCGTGTAAATAGATACCGACTTTAATAATAAATAAAATACCAAGGACGTAAAGAGAAACATCCTGTGCAAGTAGAACGTCTCCATCTAATACTTTTTGTGATAAAAAGCCGTTGACGCGCATATTGGTGTATGTATTATTAGATAGTGTATAGAGTTCTGTAAGATAGTATGCTTTAGCTACAAGTGCTACTGCAAATCCATAAATAAGGGCAAATCGTCGGTTTTTTTGAAGTAATAAAAAGATTAAAGATAATGCGTAAATGGTTGCGAGTATCGGAATATACATTGTTGATTCGTTAATATCGATAAAGGAAAACTCTAAAAAGATAAATCGTGTGGATACGGCGACTCGTGATGTGGCTTCTGGGTTTTGAAAGGGATAGATGAGTGAAAATATTACTTGAAGAAAAATGATGATGACTAGAAATAAAATATCTTTTTGGTAATGGTTTAATCTTTTCATGGCTTCACCTCAATAGAAAATCGCTCTTATTGTATCACGAGTTTACGTTGTGAACAACACCCTTAACAAAACCTTAACATTATCTCTTGTTTTTTTGTACGATATGCATAAGCTGTTTATACTCATGCGGTTTGAGCAATCTTACATCACCTTTAGACATCGTATCTAAAGTGATAATACCAAAACGTATACGTTTTAATTTAAGTACGGGATGGTCGACAAGTTCAAACATCCGTTTAACTTGATGATATTTCCCTTCAGTAATGGTGAGGTGAAGGCGAGTGGTGCCTTTAATTTTATTGTATTCTACGTTAGTGATTCTTGCCCGTTTGGTGCGCTGTTTATCTAAAATAACACCGCGTTCAAGTTTCTTACTTGTTTCTTTTCTTACAAATCCTTTAACGGTAACTTGATATTCTTTTTCTAAATGATTTTTTGGATGAATCATTGCTTGGTTAAACTCACCGTCATTGGTTAAAAGCAAGACGCCACTGGTATCATAGTCGAGTCGTCCTACAGGGTAGATACGTTCTGTATTTGGGACTAGGTCCATAATGGTTTTACGACCTTTTTCGTCATCTGTTGTACTGACAAACCCCTCTGGCTTATAAAGTACATAGTATACTGGTGGTTCTTTTGTGATTGGCTTGTCGTTTACCATAATTTCGTCTTTTTTGGTTACTTTGGTCCCTAAGGTTGTGATAACTTCACCGTTGACTTTTACTTTACCTGCAGTAATGAGTTCTTCCGCTTTTCTTCTTGAACATAACCCACTATGGGCAATAACTTTTTGCAGGCGTTCCATTAATTATCATCTTCTTCTTTGTCCATATTTTTTGAGGTATCGATGGTTTTAATTTTAATATTTACGAGTTTAATCCGGCGATCACTAATTTCTCTTATCGTAAAGACGATTTCAATTTCATCTGGAATATTATCGTGTTCATATGATATTAATTGTTGTCTAATCGTATAACTCATATCGACTTCAGGAATTTCTTCGAATTTTTCAAAGAGCCAGGCACCGACAGTTTGATCGTGCGCTGGAGGGGTTCCTAGGTTTAATTCATCAAATAAATCTGATAAGTAGATATCGGCATTAACACCATATTCATATTCTGAATACGGTTTAATAAACTCATCATCGACCTCATCATGTTCATCATAAATTTCACCTACGAGTTCTTCTAACGCGTCTTCCATAGTAACAATACCACTTGTTCCACCGAACTCATCACTCACTACAGCTAGATGTGAGTTCTCACGTTGTAATGTTTCAATTAGGGTATCAGCACGCATGGATTTAGAGACGAAAATTGGGGATTTCATTAGGTTTCTAATGTCAACGGATTCTTGTTTAATAAGTTTTGTGAAGAAGTCTCGCTCAGTAAGGACACCGATGATGTTATCACGGTATTCTTCATAGACAGGCAAACGTGAGAATTGATGTTCAAAGAATGTCTCTTTAATATGTTCTACAGTATCGGTAACGTCAACTGCGACCATATCCACGCGTGGTGTCATGATCTCATAGACTTTGCGCTGACTTAAATCAAGGACGCTTTGTAGCATCTCAGCTTCATCTTCATCAATTGAACCTTCTTCTTCCATTGTGTCAATGATGGTTTCGAGTTCGTCTTCAGTAACACTGATGGTAACGCGGTTATCTGGCCTAACAAATAAGGTTTTAATTTTAAGGAAAATAATGGTGATGGGTTTCATCACTTTAATCAAAATAAACATAAATGAACTAATCCGTAATGCGATTTGATCGGAATGTTTTTTCGCGAGACTTTTGGGAATGATTTCTCCAAAAATTAATATGATGGTTGTCATTATAAAGGTATTAAATACCATTGCAAGTGTTGCTTGATCAGCAAAAATGCTTGCAAAAAGACCCGCACTAACAGTGGCGAGGGCAATGTTTGCAAGGTTATTTCCTACAAGAATTGTTGATAATGTTAAATCAAAATGTTCATGAATCCAGTATGCTTTCTTTGATCCCTTGCGCCCGTCTTCAATAAAGTGACGCATGCGGATAACATTCATACTAGAGTACACGGTTTCACTCATAGAAAAATATGCTGAGGTAATTAGTAGTCCTATTAATAAGAAAATACTGCTAATAGGAATCTCGACTACAAGTAAAATGAACCTGGCGGAATCTTCCAATTGAATTCACTCCTTTTATGCTTTTGTGTTATACTTCCCAGTTTGGGTACTGACGATAATATCGTCACCGTTTTCAATAAATAATGGTACTTGAACTAAATAGCCTGTTTCAAGTGTTGCATCTTTGGTTGCATTGGTCACAGTATTTCCGCGAACACCTGGAACTGTATCAACGACTTTTAAAGTAACTTTTTCTGGTAAATCAACGCCTAATATTTCGTTTTCAAACATAATCACGTTAACTTCCATCATTTCTTTTAAGAAATTTAATTGATATTCTATTTTCTCTTTTGGGATTTGAAGTTGTTCGTAGGTTTCTAAATCCATAAAAATATACATATCGTTATCATTGTAAGAATACTGCATTTTATGTTTTTCAATCATTGCGGTTTCAACTTTTTCTCCAGCACGCCAAGTTTTTTCTGTCACGGAACCGGTTCTAAGGTTGCGAAGTTTACTGCGCACAAATGCGCTTCCTTTACCTGGTTTTACGTGTTGAAATTCGA
>CAYNAA010000008.1:0-32435 GCA_964395055.1 uncultured Candidatus Izemoplasmatales bacterium
ATACATCGCGACAAGGTTTAAATCCCCATCCAATGTGGTTTCAAACGTAGCATCATGAGATAGGGTTGTTCCTGTATCTAAATCAACCCAATATGCAAAGAAATACGGATCATCATCCGGGGCTGTTATTGTAAATGAATCTCCAACGTATCGTTCGACATCACTTAACGGAATATTAATATCATCAATATTGGTCTGTACAGTTACATCGACTGTTGCCGGATCACCATCGTTTATTTCATACACCGCTTGTAAGGTTGTATCCTTGGTGATATCAAAGGTATAAAACAACTCAGTTGAAACAATCTCGTCCGAGGTTTCATCAAGCCAGTGTAAAAATGTATATCCGTCAAGATCTTCAGCATTGACTGATACCGTTGTACCTTCAGGGTAGGTATCTAAATCAGGCGAGGCGATGGTCATGGCTTCACTTGGATTTGAAGTCAGTGTTAAGGTGAAGGTTGGCTCTTGATCATCTGGTGTGATATTGCATGCAAACAATGTTAGAGATACCATCGTCATTAGGAATAGGGTCAATAGTTTTTTCATGGGTAGATCTCCTTTTTAATATTGTGTATGTTTGAATTGTTTTGGGTCTAACTCAATTGGATTTAGTAAAACATCAATAATAGCGGTTACTGTTTCAACCATATACCGGCGTTCCATCATTGGCATGTTGGATTTGTTGTAGGCTTGGTGTGGTAAATATGGCACATGAATGAAGCCTGCTTTTGTATCTAAGTTGAGTTTCTTAATATAATATAAAACATTGTACATAAGATTATTACATACATAGGTCCCTGCACTATTAGAAATCGTCACCGGCAGCTTATGTTTGTGCATGCGCTTCATAATATCGCTAAGCGGTAAAGTTGTAAATAATCCGTCTGGTCCGTTTTCATCAATCACTTCATGGTGCTTGATGTTTCCTAAATTATCTGGTGTTTTACTATGATTCACATTAATTGCCACACGTTCAATAGAGATATGTGAACGGCCTGCGGCTAGCCCTAACATTAATATAAGCGCTGGATTATACTCTTCAATGTAAGGTAAAAGTTGGTCGAACGCTGCTTGATAAATCACGGGTAAAGTAACTTTGATAATCCGTGTGTCATATAAAAAATCAGGCAGTTCGGCAATGACGTGTTCTGTTGGGTTCTCGTCATCTTTATTAAATGGTTCAAAGGCGGTTATAATTACTGTTTTCATTCTCTCACTTCTTTCATTAGTCGTTATGTTATTTGCGGTGATGTAAAAGGCATTATTCTTCACTGGTAAATAGTAAATCATTGTCGGTTAAAAATTCATGAATTTGTGTTAAAGGAATGGATAGTGACCCTGCATTATCATCGCTACTACCCCACGTGTTAATACCAAGTAAGTTTCCATCTAAATCAACCAATGCCCCGCCGCTATTGCCCTTATAAATTAGCGCGGTATGATAGATTACATCAAAATCAACTTCGGTGATTTCCATCATTTGAACAAACTCTCCATAAGTTACAATCGCATCAACACGGGATGGGCTCCCTACTGCGAGTAAAAACTCATTAAAAGTAGGCGGGTCTTCGAGTCTTGTATAAATGTTAATCAATGGTAATGCATCATCGTAAGTAAACCGTAACACAGCCAAATCGTAAGCTTCATCAGAGAATACAAGTTCAGCCTCTTTACTTTCGTCTTCGCCCGTTAAATATATCTCATATTGTGGTGTTCCTTGATCATCATCGCTAATTACGTGATTGTTGGTTAAAACATAGTAAAAGCCCTCGTCTTGATCATATAAAACACCACTACCTTGTGATTCGTACACAACACGATTAAAAACACCATCAGAGAAGACCGTGGTTTGTACACTGACATTTGTCGTTCTTATATAGTCTCTTGTATCCATGATGGTATCTTGGAAAATATCTTGTTCATCGTCTGTGACGTAATCTATGAGCGTGCATGCGGTAAGCATAGTTATCATCATAAATACGGCACTTAGTAAAAGGATTTTTTTCATCTGTATCACCTACTGTTATTATACATCAAAACACTGGTCATAAACGAAAAAGTACAGCATTTTTCACCTAAGTTGCATTGACTTATAGAGAGTTAGAGTGATTAATCTTGAATAGTCAAGCCACTACGTTTACAATTTACCGGTTATTCGTTATAATAAAGACATTAAAAGAGTGGGGTTATAAATTATGGAAAAGTATGAATATTGCGAAACGATTTTTAAAGAACGAAGTGCTAGCTTGTATAAAGCATTTAGTGAGTTAGAGCAGGATAAAGCCAATGCGGTTTATGCGATTTATGCCTTTGTATTTAAAGCGGACGATGCTGTTGATGTGCATCATGATTTAGAAAAGATTACAACATTGAAAAGCCAGTTAAAAGCAACATTCGAAGGTGACCCACCTAAAGATGATTTACTATTGCTTGCTTTGCATGATACACTAAAAAAATATCCCAATACGATTGACCCGTATATGGATTATTTAGATGCCATGCGTGATGATTACTATCAAAAACCGATTAAAACAGAAGACGATTTTGAAACATACTGTCAAAAAGTTGGGGGAACCATTGGATTGATGTTGCTTCCAGTTATTGCAAGTAAAAACATTAAGAAAAAAGAAAAAGAGTTAAAACACATTGTTAGTGAACTGGGTAAAGGCATGCAAATTACCAGTATTTTACGTGATGTAAGAGACGATCTTATGAACCGACGTGTCTATTTTGCAGATGAGGTAATTGCAAAACAACAACTCGAAATAGAAATTACAAGAACCGGCCTTGTAACACCCGAATGGCGTAGTACTGTTGAATATTATATTGACCTTGCCAAAGAAAAATATCAAGTGTTTTATGAGCATGCTGGTCTTTTTGATGACGATGCCATCTATCCAGTCTATTTAGCAGCACGCTATTATGAGTCTGTGATGGATATTATCCAAAAGAAAAACTATACCAACATTAATAAGCAACACAGTATCTCAAAACTAAAACAGTTCTTTATAAGACGACAAGTTAAACATACACTGCATAAAGAAGGGCTTATAAAATGATAGCCCTTCTCTTTGCCTATGGCTTTGTATTTATTATCTTAGGCATTGCGATACTTCTTGATAAACATCATATCCTCGGTGATGAAGGCAGTCGCAAGTTTATCCATATCGGTGTTTCGAACTGGTGGATTCTTGCGATGTTTTTATTTGACCAAGATACCTTTTACCTTGCGATGATTCCACCATTTACGTTTATTATCTTAAACTACTTATCCTACCGGTTTCATTTGGTAAAACCAATGGAACGTACATATAAAACAGAAAATGATTTGGGTACAGTATATTATGCGGTAAGTTTATTCATCATCGCATTTTTTGTCTTCTATTTTGACATAACTAAAATAGGCGCCCTTGCGATTTTAGCCATGGGGTATGGCGATGGCTTTTCGGCAATTACTGGTAGATACATAAAAAGCAAAGTCTTGTATCACAAGAAAACACTCACAGGATTGCTTACTGTTTTTATTTTCACATTAATTATAGGACTTATATTATTCTCCAATCAATGGTATTATATTATTATCATTGCCGCGTTTGCGAGTGGTGTCGAGTTATTTACCATAAAAGGCTTAGATAATCTAACGGTTCCATTAGGTGTTTTTATCTTAGGAGTGTTGTTGTTATGATAAATGTATTGATTGGTTACATCCTCAGTATGATTATTGGGATTATTGCGTATGAACGGAAAACCTTAAGTGAGTCCGGAGTATTAACTGCGATTATTGTCGGTACTGTGATGTTTGCTTATGGTGGGTGGTTTGCGTTTTTATTCTTGTTGCTTTTCTTTGTTTCTTCAGCCTATTTAAATACGTATAATAAAGAAAAAGCCCCGGCGAATAGAAACACTGCACAAGTCCTTGCGAATGGTGGCTTTGCGGCTTTGTTTGCCATTCTTTATGAAATCACGGGACAACAGATGTTTTATATTTTAATCTTTGTCAGTATTACAGTCAGTACATGTGATACATGGAGCAGTGAAATAGGAAGGCTGGCTAAAAATAAACCCAAACATATCCTTACGCTTAAGCCCATGCATACCGGATTAAGCGGTGCCGTTACACCACTTGGATTACTCGCGAGTTTGGCTGCTGGTATTCTATTTGGTAGTCTGAGTTATATCGGTCATCAAGATGTATTGATGATGGTTTATATAGCGTTCTTTGGGTTTTTAGGTAGTTTAATTGATAGTGTCTTAGGGACCATTCAAGTTAAATATACAGATGGATCGATGATTACAGAAATTAAATCCAAAACATTTGAAAAGTATTCTGGACTGTCTTGGTTAAATAATACATGGGTTAATGTCTTTGCGAATGTATTCACACTGGGCTTATTTTATCTTATTGTGTTCATGTAAAAAAAGATGTGTTTTAAAAGGCAAACACATCTTTTTATTCTATGATCTCCCAGTGATGTGATAGCGCGTAGGCTTTCAATGTATCGTCAGGATGTACTGCGACAGCTTCATCCGCATAATTTAATAGTTTAAGATCATAATAACTATCTGCAACAGCTTTAACATAATCAATCTGAAGCTGTTTTTTTAATGCCTTAACAACATCTAGCTTTTTTTGATCGATTAAAATATCAATGTCTTTATAGGCAAGTACTTGACCATCTTTTATGAGTGTCGACCCAATAACTCTATCAAAACCTAATGCTTTAAACGGGGTTAAAACATCTATGAAGCTACCGCTTAATAAGACCGTATGAAATCCATTTTCTTTATCGTGTTTGATGGCGTCTACTACTGTCTGATTTAGATATGGTGTTAAAGCATTATAGATGGCATTAAAAAGAGCATTTCTTGTAGGTTTATCTAGGGTTCTATAAAGGTCTGCCATTTTCATCATGGCGTGTGCTCTAAAGGTTGCTTTATCAGATGATGTAAACGGAAGTTTGTAAGCGACAAGGCGTGTGAGTAAGAACCAATAAACACCGATATAGGTCCAAAATCCGAGTTTCATCTTTTTGTATGTCTTCATGATGATGGGCACACTTTCTTTGTTGATGAGTGTCCCATCAAAATCATAGACAGCAAGTTTACTCATAGTTAATGGCGTCTAAAAAGGCCTCTAAATCATTTCCTTCTAGGGTTACGTCGCCGACGTTTTTATGTTTTTTATCATTGATGATGCCATGGAAATCACTGCCTGCAGTAATGAGCCATCCTTTATCTTTGGCGATGCTTTTGTAAAATGCGGTTTCTTCTTCCGTATTCATGCCGTAAATGGCTTCGATGCCATCGAAGTCATGCGCCAATACATCATCGTGAATATGTGATTTTAATAATTTAGGATGGGCCAACACAACGAGTGCATTATGATCTCTTAATAGTTTGATCCCTTCTTCTAAACTAAGTTCTGTACTTGGGACATAGGCTTTGGTATGATCGCCAATGAATTTTTCAAATATTTCGTTGTGTGAATATTCAGGATAGCGCTTCATGATGGCTTTGGCAATATGAGGTCTTGCAATGATGCCATCTGAGGCTTCTAAAATATCGTTATAGTGTATTTCAATATCATAGTAAATTTTTAAGTTCACAACAAAGGTTTTCGCTCTATTTTCTCGGCCTTCTTTAATCATTGTGTAGTATGTTTTCATCGCATCTGAATTGTATGCGTCATCTCTAAAATAGCCTAAGAGATGAACATTTTTATTGTCATATAGGGTAGAGAGTTCAATCCCTGGGATATAGGCAATGCCGTGTTCTTTGGCGAGTTCTTTGTAGGTTTCTACGTTCTTGCATACGTCATGATCCGTAATGGCAATCATATCGACACCGCGAGAGGCCGCATATTCGAAAAGTTTTTCACCCGATAATCTGCCATCTGAATCAGTCGTGTGCATATGTAAATCTGCTTTCATCAAATCACTCCTATTAATACTGTTTATTATACCATAATTGTCCGCTATATCGTGCTCATGTGCGTTATCGTCTTCAAGGGGTATTGGTCTATTTGGTATAAGATTAATGAACTGATTATAATAAGATTCTACATATGCAACTTTAAGAATAATTAGAAATAAGAAGAGATTGGTAAACCCAGTAATGAACATAAACAATAGGTTGTTATTTACTGCAAAGGCATTCCAACTGGCATGGATTATAGACACGATAACGACCATTTGAATGACCACAGGATTGGTAAAGTCTTTACTGGTCGTGTAATCACGTTTTTTAATATACACCATAACAGCAGCAAGTATCGCAGTCATATAATGATGACCGAGTAAGATAGTATACCCACTACGAAGTAAAACCAACAATTGCATACTAAGCCAATCAAAGTCTGTTTCGTATAAATTCCAAATGCCGTATTCCATGGTTTCAAATATATCAACTGCGGCACCGACGATAAAGCCTATTAATAGACCTTTCATCATGGTTACTGATTTTATATGTTTTAAGGCAATATAAACAACGAACAGTTTCATTACTTCTTCTAAAAACCCAGTCAGTAAATGATCAAGGACTGTCCCGGTAATCGGGATGAATGCCCCAACAAGAATAACCATCGAAATCGAGGCAACGCCGCCAAGTAAGAAAAGTTTAATCGCAGTTACAAGTTCAAGCGTCTCATATTTCATTAACGGATAAATGAGTAGTAAAAGTACAAGTGGCACCAGCGCACTTGTGATGATGAGTGGGATGATATAGTAGGTAGTTAACCATGAAATAAACAAGGCTGTCATCAATAATAAGAAGATTGTTTTAACGAGTGCATCTTTTTTAAATGCACTGAGCACATACGAAAACGCCGCTTTTATATAGGTAATGCGACGTTTTTTATCATAGGTTAGGTTATACGTTGAAAACAATGATTTTAAGGATTTTGGCGTGTGTTTTTTATATAGATCGTGGTTTTTATAATATTCAAGGTTATACTGCGCTTGTAATGTATCAATATCGTTTTTTGTAAAAGGGGTTTTCCCTTTAACATACGCTTTTAATGTGTTTTTATCGATTGATGTATCTTTTGCCATGGCTTTATATGATAGCTGTTTGGCTTTTTTTAGACGTTTTAATGCATTAGCAAGTGCAGATTTCATAGACATCTTCCTTTGTAAAAAGTAAAAACTAGGCGCATTAACTTAACGTGTGATAGTTTGCGGCGATGTTGGCATGGTTAAGGTAAGTTTCTTCGCGTTTATGACAAGTGAAAAGTAATATTTGTCGTTGTTTTGTCATGGTATTTAGCGTTTCAAGGGCGCGTTGTAAGCGTTCAATATCAAAATTGGCAAACGCATCATCAAGTAACAAGGGCATCGTTTTGTGATTTAAGGCATCTAAAATACCGAGTCGCATAGCGAAATAGACTTGGTCTTTGGTGCCTTCTGAAAAATGGGTTTTTGATTCAAGGGATTGATATCTTGTATCATAGACTTTAAATGTTAGGTGTTTTGACACTTTAATGTCTTGATAGCGATTTAATGTAAAAGTCGATAGATACGATTTAATATGGTCGCTAATTATAGGTGCAAAGTTTTCTTCAATGGCTTGTGCACTCGTTTGAATCATCTCAATGGCTTTGTTTATCACGTCTTTTTGACGGTTAAGTTTACCCAATTTTTCTTTGGTTTTAGCAATGTCATGATCGATGACTTCAAGCGGGCGGTGCTTGGTTTCTTGATTGGTGATATCCGCATCGAGGCGTTCGATTATAAGACGCTTTTCATTGAGGCGTTGATTGAGGGTTTTAAGTGTCTCTTTGGTCTCATCGATGGTTGATGAATCCGCGTCATCTAAGGTCTCATCAATCTTGGATTTTAAGCTGTCTAAGGTTTCGCCTTGTAATTTGTCTTCTAAGCGTGCCCTTAGATGGCTAACATCTTTTTTTAGATTATCATAAATCATACGTTTTTCGTTTAACGATTTAAGTCCTTCATAAGAGGTTATATCGTAAGTCTTTTTAATGGTTTGAAGACTATTTTTTATCGATTCAAGGGTTTCTTTTTCTTGTTTAATATCACGGGTGAGTTCATCTAAAGTTAACGTTTTTTCTTTTATTAGTTCGCGTTTACGGTAGTGATTTTGAGTTTTTGTTAAAAGTTCATCAAACATATCGACCGTTGATACATCATAGCGGGTAAAGATATCCTCTAATGTGTTTTTGGCTTCTTTTAGTGGTAATAGTTGATCATTAAGTTGATTTAGCTTGTCTTGGACTTTTTTATCTTTCTTATGGGTTATATATTTAAGCGGGAGTATAATGAAAAAGCCGATGAGTTTTACTATGGTTTTAAGTACTGTGATTATGTTCCCTGTTTTAAAGGCAAGGCTATCTTTTCGTGATGCAAGCTTTTTGTGTTTTGTTTCTAAGATGGCTTTTTGTGCCTTTAGATTATCAAGGGTTGTTTCATCATAAGTCCGCTCTGCATGATACAGTGCTTTTTGATGTTCTCTCATCGATCCCAAATCAAAAAGGTTTGAGGGTATTTCTATCGTAAGTTGTTCGATCGCTGTATTAGTTGTTTGGATGCGCTTTTCTGTTTGTTTGATTTGGGTCTCGATCGTGTCGAGTTTACTTTCGAGTTTTACATAGGTTTCTAAGGTATTTGGATCAAAGTCTTTATACGATGCATAAGACGTGAGTTCAGCTTGTTTTTTATCAAGGGACGCCTTAAGGTTTAGGGCTTCTTGATAAAGGGTTTTACGGTATGCGTTTTGTTTGCGTTTAAGTAACGCGTCCTCTTCTTGAATCAGTGCGTCTAAGTCACGGTGGTCGTCTTTAAGGGTTTCAAGTTCGGCCTTTTTTTCTAACAATTTATTATAGTTAGTTAGTGCGTCTTGGCGTTCATCTTCTAAGGCCGCTAAGGTTTTTAGCGTTTGTGCGTATGGTTTTGTTCTGGCTGATTCTGAACCAATGGTTTTGAGTGATGTATCTAAAGATTCTATGGCTTTTTTTGTGGAGATGCTTTCGGTTTTTGTGGTCATAATGTTTTGTAGTCTCGTCATAAGCATATCGCCAACATTGCCGTCACTATCGGTAGGCAATGTACTAATAGATAAGGTGTTTTGATAAAGCAAGTACGGAATGCCAATGAATTTCTCAATGTCAGCTTGTTTTGTAACGGGGTGGACATCTAGTGTGTTCGTGATGTCTTCTCCTGTTTTTGCGTTAGTAATCGTTAAGGCATCTTTGGTGTTTTGTAATAGATCACGCTTGATGATAAGTGTTTTATCTTCTAAATCAATGGTTAGGCTACCGCCGTATAAAGCACTGTTTTTAGGTTTAAAAATATCATACGTGTCTAAGGTTTTTCTCACTTTGATGGTCGGATTAAAGAATCCATACAATATTCCTTCAATAAAGGCGTGTAATGTGGTTTTACCAGATTCGTTTAATCCGTAAATCACATTGAGACCTTGAGAAAAATCGAAGGTTTTGTTGATAAACTGACCAAAGGCTTGAATGTTTAGCGATTTTATAATCACCGAATCCCCTCCTCTGTGGCGAGTAATTCTCTGATTGCGAGTCGTAAACTATCGTTATTATCCGTGTCGTTTTCGTAGGTTTCGATTAAGGTTTCGATGATGGTGTCTTTGTAAGCTTTTTTTAGCGTTTGAAGATCGAGTGCTTGTTTCGCATTGTTTTTAAATTCAAGATAATAAAAAGCATCTTTTAGACTGTCTAAAAAGACGTCATTTAGTTCAAATGATTGACTATATTCACCCTGTATTGTCACTCTATATAAATCTGTTTCACGCTTTTTATCATCAATTTTTGCGTTAAGTTTTTTGATGAAAGTCTGTTCATTGTCGGTTTCTGTAATGGTTATATCAAGATGATGAACCATCCGTTTGGCGAATGGTTTAAAGTTGGGTTTCTTCAATGGTTTCGTTAGTGTGCCTTCAATAAATCCACGAGCGGTTGTCTCAGAAAAATCAAGCGGTTCTAGGTTACCACTATAAGCAATCCTGTCTGTTAAAAAGCTGTGTTTATGAATATGACCGAGTGCAATGTAGTCAAAGTCTAACAATTCAAGTGTCTTAAGTGAGGTTAAATAATGATCGTCTTGTTTATTCATTATGTCGCCGTGTAAACATAATACATTGACTTTGGATGTGTCTAAGTTTTTATTATATTCAAGCAACGTTGTTTCAGAAAAATCACGTGTGCTAAAGCCATAAACATGAACACTATCTTGTTTATAAAGATGTTGTGTGTGATCTAAAAAATGGATATTATCATACGTTCGAATATTTTTGAACGCTTCATTATGTAAAAATGTATCGTGATTTCCAATCACGATAAATATGTTTGTCGGTAATTCAGATAGTGTTTTAAACAATCGTTCTATTTTTGATATCGCCACATGATTATGATCAAAAAGGTCTCCGGTAATAAAAAGATATGGAATCTTTTTTTCTTTGACATATTCAAGCAAACGGTAGACCGATTGTTCTATTTCTTTTTGTCTTATTAACAGTGATTTGTCATGCGAAAAAGACGCATGCCGTAAGCTTGCGCCAATATGAAAGTCTCCGGTATGGATAAATTTCACGCTTATCCCCCCTAAGTATTACAATACTTGAATGATACCAAATTGAATCGCACCGATAATGAGTCCTAAAAAGAGTCCAACCAGTTCGATATGTCTTAACTCTTTTCTAACAATATCCATGACAAGTTTTTCGAACTCGATAAAATCTAAATCATCAATACGTTTTTTTACCAGTGCTTGTATATCAATGTTTTTTATCCCTTTTTCTTGAATCGTGTGCATTAATGTTTCAATTAAATCGTCACCTTCATCTTGGATAAAATCCTCGATCATGGTTTTCACATTGTCCCCTAACATCGATTTAAACATCGGTGGTATTAGGGTATCGATTTTAACGATGAGTTCTTGTTTTAACACTGTTTTAAACTCATCTTTCATCACATCATTTATTAATGTATCTGTGATATCTTCTTGTGAAATAAATGCATCTTCAATGGTTTTACCCATGCTTAAGGCAATGGTAGATTTACGTTTTGGCAGCAAGCCTTGGAAGGTAAAGAAAATAATCTTGCGTGGTTTAATCGGTCTGAATAACATTTTAACGGCGATTTTATTGGTTAAATACCCAATGAAACCGCCGATGAGCATCATCACAATGAGCTGCATATTATTCGCCTAAAAGGTTTCCTTCTGCATCCGTGTTCATGCTGCCGGTTAAGATTAAAATACCTTCAATAAGTCCCCAAATACCTGCAATAATTGGACCGATTATGATAATCCATCCAATAATTGTTAATAGTAGTTGTGCTATCGCTTTTCCAGTAAATCCTAAATAGAAGTTATGAATCCCAAACCCACCGAGTAAAATTCCTAATAACCCCGCCGCAAGTTTAGACTTACGACCTGGTACCTGTGCTGCCCGTGATCCATGTAAATCTGTCCCACAGTTTAAACATACACTCTGGTTTTCTTTGACACCTTCACCACAATTTGGGCAATAGCGTATCGTTTCATTTGGTGTATCTGGTTGGGCTTTTTTGCCACATTCAGAACAAAATTTTTGGTTTGGTGCAATTGTTGCACCGCAATGTTGGCACATTGGCATAGTCATCATCCTTTACGTATTTAACTAGGTATATTATACCATAGTTGGTGGTTAAAACCACTTCATTTTTTTAAACAATAAGACCATCAAACCTGCTAAGATTAAACATAAAGATACAAATATCAATAATGCATCCTGATATTCTAATATCGCAAAATGGGTGAAGTTCATCCCGAAGAATCCCGTGAGGAAAGATAGGGGTATAAAAATTGCAGAAAATAATGTTAAGGTTGTCATAATACGGTTCATTGTATTTGATTGATTGTTAATATGTAAATCAAGCAAATACCGCATCATTTCTCTTAAGTCGTTTAGGCGTTCATCAAGGCGTTTTAGATGATCGCGAACATCTTCAAATAGCGGCAGGTTGTCTGTATTAATTAACGCTGTTTTTTTATCAGTTAATTTATTGAATTGTTCTAAAATTGGACTCACATTATTTTTTAGTCTTAAAAGGTTTTTTCTTAAGGTATACACATTTTCTTGATTGAGTTTTTTAGATTCTAATATATCACTTTCAAAATTAGTTGCGGCGGCACTTAAATGATCATACACATCTAAGTGATGATCAGTAATAATATCGATAATGTGGAAGAATAAGTAATCAACCGTTTCTTTTTGCAATGCACCGACCTCTGTAAACAGTGGATGCACGGCATCTAGAAATTGCGGTTCGTTTTCATGGAATGTAATCAAAGTGTTAGAAAATAAAAGTACACTCATATAATCATGATGTAACGACGTTTGTTTTAAATAATCTACGCCAAAAACAGAAAAAACGAACGCCTCTTTATGTTCAATCTTATTGCGTTGGTCGACATTAAAAATGTCTTCTAAGGTTAAGGTATCGACGGGAAAGTATTCTTTTAATGTTTTAATTTTATCAATGTCGCTTAACCCAACGACTTGAATGTAGCTTTTAAACCCTTCCATCGGTTTAAAGCCATTAGACATCTTCATATTGTTTTCGTTGTAATGATAGTGTCTAATGGTTGTTTTAACCGAATCGTGTTTGCCGGTATACACCAATGATTTTGGTGTGAAATAATTTTTTATTTTCATAAGAGTCCACCTCGGTTCAAGATATAAAGTACATAGCAGGTATAAATACCGATTAATATCACGCCTTCTTTTCTAGATAAGGTTCTATTGGTAAAGGTAAAGACAAACACTAAAATACTCGCAACGACTATAAGCACTACGTCTACTGTAACATTTCCAAGATTTGTAAGTGGATAGATAACACTTGAGATACCAGCTATAAAAAGGGTATTAAAAATATTTGAACCAATGATATTACCTAAGGCAATGTCTTTTTGTTTTTTAATAAGCGCGACGATGCTTGTGGTAAGTTCTGGGGCACTTGTGCCTAAGGCCACAATCGTCAATCCAACAAACAATTCACTTAGTCCATAATGTAGTGCCAATTGATGCGCATAGGTACTTACTAAATACCCCCCAAAGCCAATCGCAAAAAGGCCAATGACCGTAGTGATAATGGCTTTGTTTAAGGTTGTGTCAATGACCAAATCGGCCTCAACATTTTCTTTAGATTTAAGAAACACCATGTACAAGAATATGCCAAAAAGTGCGAGTAAAATACCCCCTTCAATACGGGTAATTCCGTCTTGAAACCAAAGTACCATCACAAGAAGCGCAATACTAGATAGGAGTAAAAACGGCAGTTCTTTTCTTAGGAGTGAGCCTTCTGCTTTTATCGGTAATACAACTGCCGAAATTCCTAAAATAATTAAAATATTAAATAAATTAGACCCTGCAATATTTCCAAAGGCAATGCCTTCAACACGCTGCACGCTTGCCAATATAGAGACAGCCGCTTCTGGGGCACTCGTTCCAAAGGCCACAACCGTCAATCCAATAATCAGAGGACTGACCTTCATAATCACAGCCAAATTGCTTGCGCCTTTGATAAAAACATCCGCGCCTTTTACTAACACTACCAACCCAAGTAATAATAAAGCCCATTCCATCATGACAATCGCTCCTTATGTTATCTATTTTATCACATTAATACCATTGAATAGAAATAGTTTCGCATTGTTCATGACAACACGGGCATTTTTCTTTATACTAGTGTTGAGGTGACAACAATGATAGAAAATTATTTAAATAAAAAACCAACGATTGATAAAACAGCAAAAATATTCGCCAACTGCAGTGTCATCGGTGATGTAACATTAGGAAGTCATGTCGGTGTATGGTATAACTCTGTTATTAGAGGCGATATGGCAAAAGTCATTATTGGTGATTATACCAACATTCAAGATGGCACCATCATCCATACAAATGTCGGGATGCCGACAATTATTGGCAATCATGTGACTGTTGGTCACAATGCCATTATTCATGCCGCAACGGTACATGATGAAGCACTCATTGGTATGGGTAGCATCATTTTAGACCAAGCAGAAATCGGAAAAAACGCCCTTGTTGCAGCAGGTACGGTGGTCCCACCAGGGAAAGTCGTTCCCCCAAAAACTTTGGTGATGGGAAATCCGATGAAAGTCATCAGAACGCTAAGTGACAAAGAGATTGAAGGTATTCTAAAAAACAAGAATCATTACGTAAAATTGTTAAAAGAATATACATAAAAAAATGGCATCCAAACTTGTAATGGATGCCATTTTTATTGAGAATAAAACTCAAAGATGTCATCTGCTTTTACTACATCCACACCCTTAATCATAGTCAAAAATTGATTATAAAGACGCTCAAATTGTTCACAATCTCTTTTGTGCTGCCGCTTGGGAATGGTCTTAGATTCATACGCGAGATATAGGGTGTTATTATTTACACTAATATATAGATTTTTGGCCTCAAAAGATGTATATAATTGTTTTGCTTTTTTTAACATGTGTGTCATCGCGTTT
Organism: uncultured Candidatus Izemoplasmatales bacterium; assembly: GCA_964395055.1. Taxonomy (GTDB): domain Bacteria; phylum Bacillota_I; class Bacilli_A; order Izemoplasmatales; family Izemoplasmataceae; genus SLQR01. The sequence continues at coordinate 14,511 of CAYNAA010000008.1, forward strand.
GTCATGTGTTCTCCGTTTTCAGTATATACTGTAAATGGGTCACTTTGCTTCACTTCTTTTAACATGGTTCTTTTATGTGGTTTCCCCTTTGAACGTATTTGAAAGGATTTAAGGCTGTCATACTCCATAGTATAAAACATGCCTTTAAAAACCATTTGTTGGTACTGACCAGCGCCTTGAATGACCGAAGTATAATCCATAGTATACGTATGATCATCCTTGCTTGTACCTGATACTTCATAAACTGGGTAGGCTCGTGCATCCTTATGAAATAACTGGCTATCTTTATGGAGGTACTTTCGGTTTTTGGGTTTCACTTCATAAGTAAGTGATATGTCTTCATGATGTTTAATGTGCTGGAAAATATCAAAAAACAAAATCCGGTAGGTTGCCTTAAATGGCTTATAAAAATAGATTGGAATAATGCCAATAAGAAAAAAGCCACCGGTAATTAACCAAATATAAACATCATAATGGTTAATAACACGTGATTCAAACAGGTTATATGCATGAAATATTTGAATAATCGAAATCATGAATATTACAGTGAGAATAATCCATGTTACCAATAAGATGATTTTTGGCTTTAAATAGTTATAGCGAAATGTGTCCCACATTTCGATACATTCTTTTTGTGTCATGTTTGTCACCCCTTGCTTATACTATTGTAAGAAAGGTCTAATGATTTTGCAAGAAAAAAGGTGCAATGCACCTTTTAAACTTTAATGGTTTTTACTTGGGTAAAGAAATAAATATATTTAATAATAACCAATACAATAATTAAAATTTTTACTGCAGTACTCTCAATAAGCAAAAACGAAATGACTAACATTGTATCTACAAATATCATTAAGCGCCACTTTTGACCTCTTGTCATTGAACGGGTTTCCGCAAATGACCGAAGGTGTTTATCGTATAACTTCGTTTGTGTAAACCATAGATAAAAACGCGGTGACCCTTTAGCATAAAGATACGCTGTTAATAGTAAAAACGGGGTCGTTGGTAGTACAGGTAAGATAATCCCTAATACACCCAGAGCTAAACTGAGACTGCCTAAAATAATATAGAACACGTTAATCATTCTGAATCTAACAGCCTTTTTTCGCCCTCAAGGTTTCTAATTGGGCTGATATTTTGTGTCATTTCTAATGTCCCTAAGAAGTTTCCATCATGGTCTCGTACGGCAAAATAGCGGATGTGAATCATCGTGCCACGCATGTTAATCCAAAAGTCTTCATGATCACTTTCTCCTGATTCAAACCGCTCAACAATCTTTTCAACAATGTGCACGCTTTTTGGTGGATGACACATATTAACGTGGCGTCCCAAAATGGTTTTAGGGCGGTCAAAAATTCGTTCTTTACCTTGAGTGAAATATTTAACATGCCCGTTTTTATCTACAAATGTTAAATCCAGCGGTAAAACATTTAATATGGCATTAACTTCTTTTGGTAATAATGACCCAGCGTCAAACGATACGGCATGGGATGCTTGTGCGGTTGTATCATCGAGATTGACATCAAACTGTTTTGAGTCTGATTCATTATCATCAAGGTGCCACTGAGTTTCTGGTGGGGTTAAGAAATAGCCTACTTCATCACTGGCTTCAGATATTTTAATGAAATTATATAAATTTAAGTTTTTTCTTAAAAGCGGTAATAAGATATTGTTTTCTTTAAAGACCATATCTTTAACTTCTTCAATCATTTGTTTAATTTGGTCTCTCACATCACTGACTTTAACATCTTCGTTTTTAAGTGCATTCCTTACATCTTTAATCATTTTACGGATATCATCATCCACACCCCACATCACTTGCGGTGGCCCTGTAATCCCCTTTTTTTCAAGGTATGGGAAAAACAATTGTTCTTTACGGGCATAATGTTTATCAATCTCTGATAATCGTTCTAACGCAATATTTAACATGAGTAACGGCGTATTGCCTTCTTGGTCTATATACCGTTCAATTTCTTCTTTAATCAGCGTTTCAATACGGTCGTTTTCATCTTTGAGCACCGTTAATGGATGTCCGTCTTCTGTTTGATTATCAAGCGCATGGATATCCTTAATACTACCCCCAAAAATTGAAGCATGAACCGAGCACAGTCGCTGGACTTCTTCAACAGGCAATCCTTCTTTGATCAATGCTTGTTCCATATCGGATATTTCACTTGTCTCAATATCCTTAAAATGTTTTTTAAACTCAGCTTCTACGCTTGCTTTATCTTTACCATCATGTAAGTCTTTAATAAGTTTTTTAAGCAGTGCTTGCCGTTTTTGTTTGTCATTATTAATTAATTCACTCATTGTGAACCTCCTATTATCAATAAACTATTACACTGTTATTGTACTGATTTAATACAAGAACACAACGTTTATAATCTTTTTTATAATTATAGTTTTAAGCACCATAAACTGAGACTTGTAAAGTAGACTATATTGTTTATTACGAGGTATATTCTTATGCTACAGTAATTAAACATAATAAAAAATTGTATCATTGTTTTAAAAAGCCATAAATCTATTGTATAATATAAGTAACATGAACGGGGGAATGATCTATGGTACAAGAAAAGCGAATCTTAGATAAAGAACTTAGACACGAACTAACTAAAAAAGAATGTTACGCGATTATGGATTATTTAATGGCCCATTTTTCTGATCGCAAAGACTATCACTATAATTATTATTTTGATACAGAAAATCGTAAACTGTCTAAACGTGATATTACCTTAAGGCTTAGAACAATCGTCAAAGATGCCGACATCTCATATCACCTAACGTTAAAAATTCCAACCATTGATAGTGACACATATCTTGAATACAATCAGCGCTTAGATGAAAAAGAAATGCGCTTACTCGCTTATAACAATCAATTACCACATGGGGAGATTGCCGAATTAACCTCAATTCACGGTGGTAAAGTGCAGCTCTTTAATGTGATAAAAGTTAATCGTGTGTTCGCATTATACTTAGATTTAAAAGTGTTTTTTGACCGGATTTCACATCAAGGAAATACCTATTATGAAATTGGGACACGCATCGATCAAATAAAAAATGGGAAGACCAAAGAAAAAATAGACCAATTCACAAAATTACTTAAAAAGTTTGATATTGATTTCAAACAAGAACCAAGACGAAGTTTAAAATACCGTTAATGTATAACGCTGAGACACGTGCTCAGCGTTTTTTTATGGACATAAAAAAAGCTGCCTAAGCAGCTTAGTGTTCATGATACCATAATTTTGTTAATTGCGTATGCATCGTTTCATAAAACGCTTCAATTTTTGCTAAACTTTCTAAATTAACATCTTTAGAGCCTGATGTGTTAATTTTAATCGAGCCAAATTTTAACTTACTAGCAAACTTCCCTTGTTCAATTTCAAACATCGCTACATGATTTAAAGGAATAATAATAATCTTCTTAGTTGAACCAATACGACGGCGGATGATAATACGTTGTGTTGATAAATCAACATGTTCTTTTTTCATCCCAAACAATCTTCCTAAAAATAACAATAAATAAAGCCCGCCAACTGCATACCCAACATAAATTAAATCCGGTTCAAAGAGACTACCAATAAACCCCGCAATAACAACCAATAACATAATTAACATGTATTTCTTTCCTAAAAATCCAAAGGCAATCCATCGTGATGTTTTAGTGGACATAATTGTTTCTTCGGCAATTGCCATAAAAACACCTCTTTTCTTTTATAGTTTCATTATAGCACTAACGTTCGTATTTTTAGCATAATTTAACGTGTTGTTTCGCATAAAGTAAAGCAACTACGGTTTTAGCATCTTTAATCTCACCGTTGATGACTTTGTTATACGCCTCATTAAACGGCATAATGATGCTTTCTATGGCTTCATCATCATCTTGAGTATAGGTTTCTTTACTTTTATAGACATTTTTTGCAATATAGATCGCTATCGCTTCATTAGAAAAGCCGATGGCTGAATATATCGTTGTTGCATAGTCTAAGCGGTCTGCAGTGTACCCTGTTTCTTCTTGTAGTTCTCGTAAGGCAGTTGACTCAGTTTCATCTGCGACATCATCTTTTTTACCAGCGGGAATTTCTAATGCATCAGCACCAATTGAATACCTATACTGTTTTACCAATATAACATCCCCATCTTTGGTCAGCGGTAACACACACGCTGCCCCAACATGATCTACAACAATTCGTTTTGATGGATTACCATTTTCTAACATAACATCATCTTCGTACACTTCTAAAAAATCATTTTTGTAAATATGATGCCGGTTTACTTTCTTTTCCATGCTTACACCTCAAAATAGGTATTTATCATTGTTTTGACTTCCGTAAACGGAAGGGTCATTATCGTTTTAATATCATAGGTTTTGTGCATCATTGACACCACTTGCATCCCCATAAAATAAGCACTTTCTGGAATGTTCAACGGTGGATTCCAATCGCCAAAATACGGTGTAACGTCTCCATCTTGACCCAATGTTTTTAAGAATGCCTGTTTTAATAGTTGTTCATTTTTTATACATCGAGTATACCAATCAGTTTGTGTCACTTCTCTACTAGCCACGACGTCTTCTAAATAGGTCGCAACCCCTTCAATATAGAGTCGATAATACGCATTGTCTTTCGTATTGTCGTACGTTTTTTCTATCGAATCAGTACGTAAGAAATCATGTAATAGATGCGCGTACTCATGAATAAACAACGCACGAAGTCGTGCTTTGCTTTGCCATGATAACGCCGCAATTTTTTCAATGCCAAAAAGTAAACATTTACGATTATTTAACGTGGTCGCTGTTCCAGCCCCATTGCCAAGTCCGTGATAAAGAATAATATCTAAGTCGAGAGGTTCATGTAAAAATATCTTTTGGCTGAGTGCTTCTTTGTTCTTTAAGATAGTCATGATATTATGATAGGCTTCTATCATCTTATCAACACGAACAAGACGGGTAAACACTTTTTTCAGTCCAACTTGTCTTGGACTGATGCCGTCTTGAATATAATCTAGTAAGCAAAAGTTCATTAAGGCTGGATACTGATTAATATACGCTATCCATGCTTTAAATCGTTTTGTTGGCTGTGCTGTTTGATACACCAAAAAAGCTGAATAAAAATAATCATAGACCGTCATATAACAACTCAATCATACGGATTGTGGTATTTTGAGTCTTCATACTTCGTACGCTTCGCGGCTTCTTCTGTATATTTAAGTTGATGCGTTATCATCACAGCCATAATTACAAACGCAACAAACGTAGCCCCAATTGGATCATTTAAAAACGCTAGAGATACCGTCATGATAACCACTGATAAGATAAACGCAATATTTAAATCATTCATGAAAAAACCAAAGATTAAGGTAAATAACATCATTGGGATTAAGACAATCGGCGCATAAATAACGATACCACCAATAAGAATCGCCATACCTACACCATTTCTTATACCAATAAAAACATTAAAATTACGGGCTATAATAGCAATCAATAGCATAATTAGAGTTAGTGTGCCTGATTCTGAAAAAGCCATACCTAATAATCCTAAAATAAGTCCTTTTAAAAAGTCGGTCCCAACAGTTAGAAAAAATGCCGGTTCTTTAATATGTTTAATGACATCGAGCGAGGTTATATAATCTGAACGAACATATTGTAACTTCTTAAGCGGTACCACTTTTTGATAAATAAACTGGCTAGGAATCATACCTAAAAGATAGCTAAATATTAATAATCCGGCGATAACCATTATATCCCCCCTATCGGTTGATTATAACGTTTTAATTTTTTTAAACGCTTTTTGATACACCGAAATCATTCTTGTCTCTTTAACATAGTCTAACACATCATCAATCAAAAACCATTTTACACCTGAATTTTCATCATGTTTTACCCGTAAATCATCGTGTTCATCCGCAATCAATAAATACGTTACATTAAGATGTAAATGATCGGGTACATAGTGTCCATGTTTAATATGATTCGTTACGTGTATAATATCAAGCATAAATATATCATCGGTATACGGGCGAACATCTTTAATGCCTGTTTCTTCTTTTGCCTCTTTTATAGCCACCTTGAGTAAGTCTGGATCGCCATCATTATGGCCGCCTACCCAAGCCCATGAATCATAAATATTATGATAAGCAAACAAGACTTTATCCATTGTTTCATTTACAACAATGGCAGACGAGGTTAAATGTGCGACAAGATTGTCTCTCTTTAGTACATCATCATTGGTTTCAATGAACCGAAGTATCGCCTGTTTATCAACCGCTTCTTGTTCATTAAAGGGCGTGTATTGTTCTATTTTATGTTTTACCATTTAAGTCTTCCTTCCAAGCATTTATTATTCTCATTATCTTGTACTGATTTTTTTAAGTTGAACAAGTTACGATGCATAGATTTCAATGACAACTGGTCAAAGTAATGATCAAAACAGATAATAACCCCTATACTTAATGAAAGCATATCTTTCTAGTAACAATAACCAATGTAATCATCACTGAAAAAGGCATTAATGCGATGAACAATTTCATTATTAATCACGCTCTTTATACATGCTTTTATTTTTATACATCGATTGGTCTGCATGTTTAATAAACGCATTTAAAGATAAATGATTTTCATAAACCTTAGACCCTATTGACATTCTAATAGGATATGGTAAGTCTTTATATTCGGCAAATAAGGTTTCAAACTCATTTTGTTTTTCTTTATATAGTTCATCACTTAAATCTAAGGCAATACAGGCAAACTCATCCCCACCAATGCGATAACACGAACCATATTCTCCAAAGACACTTTCTATAATAGAAAACCCAAATTTAAGTGCGCTATCGCCTTCGATATGTCCGTAATCATCATTAATCCGTTTCAAATTATCTAAATCAAAATAGATAAGTCGCAGTGTATTTCTTAATCCAGGATGATTAAAATATTTCGCCAAATCCTTTTCAAATGACAATCTATTTTTTGCATTCGTTAATGGATCAACATACGCCAGTTTTTCATAAAATTCTTTCTCATAGCCTTGTCTAAATCGGTCTCTTAAAAATCCTACATAACGAACAATAACTAAAACCATCACAATGAGTAACCCTGTAACTAAAAATATAGACGTTTGATCAAAGTCTCCCACTAAAAATGTAACAAACTCCAACATACCAAACGCAAATAATATACCCAATAACATAAGAGGTCTAATCGTTTGCTTATTCCCAAGTTTTTTATATTCAATACCTAACGCCGTTATAACAATTATAAACCCAATGCCCATTAACAACTGTGTAACAATAACTGTTTCGAAAAAATCGGCAATGCCAGTAAAATGTAACATCAAAATAACTCCTGTATTTATTACAAATACCCCGCATAATAGACTTAATGGTAGGGCAAATGATTTCAAAATATGATTTCTCACATACCTTAAAAGCGGGATCGGAAACACCGAAAGACTGAGATACGATATACTACCAATGATAAAAATGTTACCTGTAAAATATTGAAGCATTCTTGACTCACTAATAACCCAAAACGAAATTAATACCGCAAACATTCCAACATACGCATAGCCATCACTTTGTCTTGGCTTATATACTGCGCTTCCAATAATTATGAACAGTCCGATAATCAATGTAAACACACCGATAAACAAGCGAAAACCAAAGGCGCTTACAATACTAGAATGCAGTGCCAAATCAGACCCATATATGACTTCGTTTACCGTTCCACTCATGGCCTCATATGGCGAAGAAAATGTCAATGACAACGTCTGACCACTAGAATCATGTGGGATATCAACCAAATGCCACATACTCGCGTATGTAGCCTCATCATCATAATCAACACTGTAAATAACCACATCGTCAAGCGCCACTTCGACATTTTGCAAAGACGTACGTATTAATATTACTTGACTATGATTAAAATCACTTGAAAGGACATGACGAACCGTATATGCTTCACCTGCACTAACATTTAACGTTGCAGGCAAATCAACACACGTCGGATATGCACTATATTCCCAGCATTCGTCTAAAGGTTCAGCTGATTGTGATGACAATCTTATACTATTTGCATTAACAAGCATCGCCAAGACAATGAAAACGCTAAGTACTAAAAGAAATACAATATAAGATTTATATACTTTAATTTTTTTCATATGCTCACCTTTACCGTCTGTCATATAAATTATTATATCATACCTAAGCCATGCTTTTCCTTAAGACATATAAAAAACACCTACATTTTAGGTGTTAATTATACCTCATTACTTCAAAGCGGTAAATTTCATATGGATCACTTGGGTTTATACCTGCTTTTTTTAATACAGCGGATAATTGCCCTTCTACGGTGTCAATGCCTGCAATATGCGGTAATAATACTCCGTGTTTATGATTATATTCAACCATAATCCCATATTGACTTGGATTGAGTTTCGTTGTGTCTTTAATGCGTTCTAATGGACCTAAAATATCAACACTAACGGTAATATATGGTAACTCTGATTCTTTAACAGGGGAAAACCGAGGATCTTTAAAAGCGGCACTCTTTGCATTGTGGACAATCTCTTCTTTTACATTCTTACACACTGCATCCATGGTGCCAATGCATCCTCTTAATTCACCAAAACTATATAATGTAACAAAACATCCTGCGCGGGTATTGAGCAAAAAATCATCATCTGTATTAACAGTACTTTTGGTTTTTGAAAACTGTAATTTAATCGCTTCTTTTGCAAGACTAGCCGCAGACGAAGCATGTTTATCATTAATCTCAACGCGTTTTTTTTCTTTCTCTAAATAGCGATCGATGATAGGACTTTTATCAGCTTTGTTTATGTCAGTATATGATATCACCGCATACCCTACCCCAAACGGGCCTTCATAACTATGAAGTCTTCCGGTAAAGCGCGTTTGATCTAATACCCCAGCCAATGTGTAAAATGATCGCATACCACATTCTGCGGCTTCTTTAATTAGTGTTCGATCGATGTTTAATAAGTCAAGAAATTCTCCTTTTTCCAAGAATGTCGTGACCATTGTGTCAAACTTAATCGATGAAGGATGATAGCCATATGGGCCATCATCTTTAAGTTTATGAGACAAATCCCCACTAGCAATAAACACAACCCGTTTTGCGGATCTATCAGCAACAGCTTTGATTGTCTTGCCTATCTTTACATGGTCAATAATAGATAACCCTGATTGACTGATCCTAATCAAATCAAAATCATCATATTCATCTTGAATAAACGAAAGAGGTACAAGTGCGCCGTGATCAACACCGGTGGATTGTTGTCCTTTTGTCCCCGCATAAATACCATGATCAAGCAACTGATTCACTAACTCATTTCTAAGCGCTGTGTCATAGGTAAAGCGATACACTTTCTCATGCGAGCCAAACGCACTAAAATCACCCATCACCGTATCTTTCGGACTTATATGGACATAATCACTATATGTATCTCCGTGCGGTGACATGATGATGATGGTGTCGGGTTTTAACGATTTAATTGCTTTAGCGACCGTCTCAAACGCATCACGTGTTGCTTGAATATGCTTTTCTTGTCCTTTACCTACAGCCGGTATTATGACCGGTGGATGAGGTAAAACATATGCGCTAAGTAATGCCATTATCAATCACCCTTTCATACATTTCCTAAATAAACATATTTTAATCCAATTGATGCTGCATACGTTGCGGCATCTTTCATCAATTGAACATTGGTTGGTGCTTGGTGTTTCATTTTCCATGCTGGGAAAAACCGAGAAATATGCCAAGGTGTATCTACGCCCAAGCTATCTTTAATCGTGTCTGCAATCTTAGACAATTCCTCCATCGTGTCATTTACGGTTGGTACGACAAGCGTTGTGACTTCGACATGCACCTGATGTGCTTTTAAATATGCAATACTATCTAAAACAACAGAGGACTTGGCGCCTGTAGTCTTAAGCATAACCTGATCATTAGCCCCTTTATAATCTATATTCACCGCATCAAGATACGGTATAATTACATCAAGGGCTTCTTTTGTCATGTAGCCGTTTGATACCCAAATGTTTTTGAGGTTCTTATCATGAGCTAGTTTCATTATATCAAGGGCATACTCAATAAAAATGGTTGGTTCACTATACGTATACGCGATACTGTCTACACCGTGTTTAAGTGCGCGTGAGATGTGTTCTTTCGGCGCAATGTCTTGACCAATAATCGTATTTGTTGCTTTAGGACTTTGTGATATCTCCACATTTTGACACCAAGCACATCGCATATTACATCCTACACTTGCTAGTGAATACGTATGGCTTCCTTTAAGAAAATGATAGAGGGGTTTCTTTTCAATTGGATCGACATGTGCTGCAACGGTTTTGCCATAATTTAACGCAATCAATGTACCATTTTGATTTTCTCTTACCCCACATACACCGCGTTCTCCTACTTTAATGTTGCAACGGTGATAACACACATTACACGTTACTCGACCATCTTGGAACTTATCATAAAGTATAGCCTCATGCATTGTCTCACCCCTTTTCACTTACATGTTACCACAAAATACGTAAGAGTAAAATGTCTATAATCATGAAACCTTTCTTAGTCAATGATCCGTTATGGAATCAAAAAAGACTTTATCAGAAAACATCTGATAAAGTCTAATAATCTAAATAATCATTTTTATTCTTCTTTTTCATATAACCAAAGTCTTTCAACTAGTTCATCTTTACTCAATGTAGAATATCCTTTTAGCCCACGTTCTTTACACATTTGTTTTAACGTATCTACTGTTTTTTCTTTTAACGCACTTTTTGTATAATTATAATGTGATTGAGTACTTGTGCTCTTAATAGACTGTTCTTCTACCATGCGCTTATCAATGCCATTCTTTTCCTTGCTCATTTTTATTAGATTAGCGATACCAAAATAGAGGAGTAAGATTCCATATAATGTAATTAGGACAAAGAGGATATATTGCAAGATATCTGTGTATGCATTATTGGCAATAAAGATATATGCACCTACGGTAATAAGCAAAAGATTGACAAGATAACGTTTTACTGATGTGGCCATCTTGTTAACTTGTAAAATAAGCAGAAAATTGGCGCCTCTAATATATAAGACAAGTCCCAAAACAATCGCTAGACTCATGATATCTGTAACCAATAATATTGTTAATGCGATAGTTAAAACAAACTCTAAGCCCATTAAAATTTTTGTTATTTGCTTCTTTACGTAGCGGATGTCTTTATACAGTTTTAACACTGCATAAATTGCAATAATAAAGCCTACAATATAAATAATACTGTCGTACATAATATCTTCGATAAACGTCGCATAAACCGCAAAGGCGATTAAAATAATGCCTAAGATAATATTTGGTATTGGATACTTTGTAATAAGTTTTTTCATACTTTCACCTCATATACAGTATATCATGTATTCGCCAATATTCAAAGATAATGGCTTAATAACAAGCTTTTAAGTCCCTTTTCATAAAAAAACACACTTTATGAGTGTGTTTAAAAACGGTGGTGTTAAACATAGCGACTTGCTTTCTCAATGAAGGCAACTTTCTCCTCTTGTTTAAAGATTCCGTTCACCAACAATGTACTAATAACAAACACCATTATCATAACACCATTAATAACCATTGACAGTGTTATGCCAATTGTTGTAATTTGGAAAAACACAATGGGTAGCTTCAATGAACTCCAAACCATTAAAAAGAACAATACATTCGCATAACTTGCGCCCTTTTTAAGCATAATCATCGCAAGTGGAAACGCAGCGATGGTTGGTCCTGCACTAAATGCCCCTAAGAAAAACGCCAGTGCCATGCCTTTAATCCCAGAACTCTCGCCCATCATTTTAATAACTTGTTCTTTAGGAACCCAAACATCAAACAAGCCTATTAAAATAAATATCGGAGGTACAATCATTAACATACTTAGTAAACTATTCCATGTGTTTGTTAATGCGGTTTCGGTATATGATATATCAATAATCGTTAGAATACCCAACAACACAACAGATACAACTAAAAATTTATTCTTCTTAACAAACCTCATCTATAACACCGCCCATACAACGAGTACCACAATAATCGCGCCAATAAAACTTACACTATTTCTATAGACCGCTGCCTTCTTACTAAAAAACGTACTCTCAGCCGCAAAATACACGATGCCAACACTCATTAAAGTTACTAAAAACCCAGACACTTGCATTAACGCCGCGCCATTTTCTAGTAATTCAACTCCAAGCGGATAGGCTACAAAGGGCGGCATAAATGTAATACTTCCAAGCCCTAAGCCTAGTAAGATACCAACAAACCCACTTTCATCACCTAATAATGATGAAATAAATGAGGGTGTAACCACTGCAAGTAAAATACCGATAAATAAAAATAAAGGGACCAAGACCGGCATAAGTTTAATAAAACTCTTACCACCTTTTAATAATCCCATCTTTGTTTTTTTAGGGTCTTTTATAACAGAAACTGTTAACAAAATTCCCGTTATTACATATATAACGATTGCTTCAATTGTCATCTAATCACTCCTAAAAACATTATAATTCGAACGCAAACCAATTACAACATAAACGCAAAAAAAGACCACATCAGTAGTCTTTAATCAAACGAAATAATATTACTTCAAAATAACTAAACTTATCCCTGTCGCGATCATAAGCGTATATATTCCCGCCAAAATCAACCGCGGCTTTATAAACATAAATGACGCTTTAAGCGTAAGAAATATAGGACCAAATAAGAAGACAATACTAAACCCAAAAGTGAAAAGTCGCATTTTTATTCTCTCTTCGACAGCAAACATCCCACTCACAACCAGTCCATTTAGTGCAATCGCTAATATCAAATACAACAAATATGTGATGATAAAAATTCCTATGTCATCATAAAATAATCAATATAATCAAAATCTTCTAATCCAACTTTAGAGGCAATAATTAATAATGCAACAATCATAAATAACAATACACCAATCGCCACCAATGCCCTTGTAGAATCAAGCATGAACTGTTCTAAACGCGCCTCATCAAGTCCATCGTAAATCACATCGGGAACGATAAAAAATAGTGTTTTACGAACCAAAATCATATTGCCAGCCCCTTTCTTACCATATAGTTATTATACCCTATTTTAATAAACACTGTACAGTTAAGTCCCACATCACTTATAATAAAATTAAGAAAAGAGGGATGAATCATGAAAAAAGTACTTAATATATTCGATAATAAAGTTTACATCACGCCGTTATTATTTGGAATATTTTACTTAATCTTAGCTTTTATCGCCCATGAAGTAGACAAATCCATCACCCTTAAAGATGGTTCTGCTTTTGCCTTTAATAAAGATTTATTACAACCACTACTGTTAATGACCATTGGGGCCATCATCACCCTTGTTACCATTACATTTTCATCAATTATGGTTGTCCTTACAACTTATAGCGGCCAATTTTCACCCCGTACATTAAATGATTTTTTAGTTCGCAAAGTTCCTTTACGCGTCCTCGGATACTTCACAGGGTTACTAACGTATAGTGCTGTAAGTTTACTCTTCTTAGAAGACCCTGGTCATACGCATTATATGACGTTGACACTTATTGTCATAGTCAGTTTACTAATCGGTTTTGTCGTTTTTGCCTACTATATTCATTACATCTCAAAATCGATTCAAATCAATTTATATATCGACCGGCTTGTCGGTGATGCCACAAAATCGATTAAAGCGTATCAAACATCTATAGATGAAGATCCAATGCTAACACTAGAACCAAAAGAAATTATGAGTGACTACAAAGATAAAACAACATATGACATAAAAGCATACAAAAGTGGATACATTACCGATTACGATAAAGAAGCCATGACCGCTTTTTGTAAAGAAAACGATGCCGTCATTATTATCGAACACGCCATTGATACCCATATCTACAAAGACGACGTCTTGTTTAGTTTAACGAAAAACAAAACATCAATTAAAGAAGACGCCCTTAAAGACTGGGTCACAATCAGCTCAGAACCGAGTCCCCATTCTGCTTACTTATCTAGTATGCTTAAACTTACAGATATTGCCGTTAGAGCACTGTCTCCAGGTATTAACGACCCAAGAACAGCAATTCACTGTGTGGACCAATTAGGTCATATTATCAATGTGCTATCCTCATCACATCAAACCCTTGTTGTAAAAGAAAAAGACACCCCCTATCTCATCATGCAAGGAATCAACTTCGATCATTTATTATACGATGTGTTTTATCAAATCATCCATTATGGAAAAGAAGACTACAAAGTTGTTAAAGCCATATTAACCTCATTCATCCGTGTCGCACAAGAAAACACTGTCATGACACAGTCTACCTTATGGGCATATACAAAATACTTATTTAAAGATATCCCTTACCACACATTGCATCCATTCGATCATAAAGACTTATTTAACAGCGTGTATCAACTCGCAGTTATTTGTAATAAAATCGAGGACTATAACACCACATTTAAATCATCCGATAAATCAAAAGAATCGAGCGTCGACAAGACCGCAATAAAAAAAAATAACGATAAATAACCCACCCCCTAGAAAACACATTACGAATAGTTTTCTAGGGGGATGCTTTTTAAGTTTATTTATAAACTACAGAAAGTCATGCTATACTTATAGTAATAAACGTCTTAACTAAGGGGATTAAAAATGAAAAAGTGGATTATAATGCTTGCATTTGTTTTTACGCTTAGCCTGATCGGCTGCAACGCTGCAAACAGCGATTCAGATGACATAGAAACAAACACAGTTACCGTGTATTTTAGTGTCTATGGAGGATCCGTTGTTGATTTAATCACCCTAGAAAAAGGGGGGACAATTTCACCGCCTATAGAACCACTTAGAACTGGATATACCTTTGATGGTTGGTTTTATGACTCTGATTATCTAATTCCATTCAACTTTGATGCCCCCATCAATAGTAATATCCAAGTTCATGCAAAATGGACTGAGAACAATAACACAAGCACCGTGACCATAACCTTTAACTCAAATGGGGGATCCCCAATTACATCCATTAACGGCAACACGGGAGATACATTTACCCTTCCATTAGCACCGACTAAAACAAGCCACACCTTTGATGGCTGGTTTACAAATGCCGCATTTACCACCCCATTTACCAATACCGTTTTCCCAGACGCAAACCTCACACTACACGCTAAATGGGTTGAGAACACAAACAATACAGAAACCACAACAATTACTTTCAATACAAATGGAGGAGACACGATTGCGCCACTTACCGCAAATATTGGTGATTCATTCACATTACCAACACCAATAAAATCAGGTCATACATTTGACGAATGGTTTACAAATAGTGCTTTGACAACACCATTTGCCAGTTCTGTAATGCCAAATGCAAATATTACCTTATACGCAAAATGGATTGAAAATGTTACCTCGCCCGATACGGCGACCATTAGCTTTAACACCAATGATGGTTCTTACATTGCCCCACTTACAAGTGATGTTGGAGACCTAATCACACTCCCAATCCCAACAAAAACAAACTACACCTTTGATGGTTGGTTTACAAATACTGCATTAACCATACCATTTACAGACTCAACCATGCCACCCTCTGATATAACTCTTTATGCTAAATGGACCGAAAATACCAATACACCTGATACCATAACAATCAACTTTATGACTAACGGTGGTAGTTTGGTTGACTCAATAACGCTTGATACTGGTGAAACTTATTGGCCACCTGCTCAACCAACACGCGTGGATTATGATTTTGCCGGATGGTATTTAAATGCGAATTTTACGATTCCATTAGTAAGTACCACAACCTTTACAGAAGATACCACTCTTTATGCCAAATGGACTGAGACAGTGACCATTGTATCAGAAATCATTTCAATGCTAGAGACCAATACATGGGGCTTTACATGTAGTAATAACATATGCACCTTGGAAGAAGGACCAAACATACTCTATACGTTTAACTTTAGTACCTTAACATTTACCAAAGAAAATAGTACCTCTAGCGATGAGCAAACCAAGCACGAAATCGTTACTGTAAATGAGAACTGGTCTGTCTCATATTCTATCGATATCGTGTATCTAGAAACCCAAACTGCCTCAATGACAGTAACTGGCAACGGACAAACAGGCACATACAACGTGACAAGCTTTTCATCAAACTACTTAAGTCAAAGTTCCCTCTATGACGAAGCTATTCAATTTATTGATGGCCCTTATGGTGTTGGATTGGTTGGCTTAATAAAAGTCATGCTCATTGAATCTAACACTACAATGGATGACTTAAAATAAAAAAGGACAAAAGTCTTTTTATATTTCATGCCCTTCTTTTTTGATAGTTCACATAAAAGAAATTGTTTATCTCCACAGCTTTTATATTAATGCACGTTCCTAGCAAAAAAGCGCAATAACTCGCATAGACCATTATCCCAACCTTCAGATTCGCCAACAAAAACACAAGATGCATCTTTTGCATCTTGATAATTTATAGGATGCTTTTGTATACCTTTCCTGTTTCCAATTATGATTATCAACTTCATATTCCTAGTATGTCAAATTATTAATATATTCAATATAGATATTCAAATGAGATAATATTCAAAAGAATATAGGAGACGCTATTATGAAATATTGTGAACACTGCGGTGAAAAAAATCCCGATAATGCTGATTATTGTTCTAATTGTGGCAATCGTTTTGACCACGTAATTTATCAAAACACACACGATGCTCCTATCGGATGCCTATTATTTATAATCATACTTATTTGGCCTATCATTGGCCTTATTCTTTACTTAGTATGGATGAACAATGCGCCTCAAAGAGCACAAAGTGTACTCACACCAATGATTATCGGCTTCGTATTAAACCTCATTTTTGTGGGATCATTATTTGGTTAAAAAAGTGCCATAATATAACTTTCTAACAATTTATATGTTTAATAAAGATTAATGGTTGCCTTTTTAATAGAATCATTGTTATGTCTAAAGTGTCATATAAGTTCAAACAATTTAGCTAAATATTTTATCTATGATAGAATAAAGATGAGGTGATAGAAGTGACATTTCAAGACTATAAATATGAACGTCCTAATATGGAGGACATCAAAGCACGATTTAATGGTGCCTTAGAAGGCTTTAAAAACGCAAAATCAAAAGCCCAACAACTAAGCATCATTAAAACCATCAATCAAATCCGACTCGATTTTAATACCATGGCGCGCATCGCCAACATAAGACACACAATTAACACAAAAGATGCATTTTACGACAAAGAAAAAACCTTCTTCAATGAACAAGGTCCAATTATGGGATCACTCATTAATAATTACTATAAAGCATTGCTAGACTCGCCTTTTAAAGACGATTTAAAAGCAGACTTAGGCGAATTATTATTTAAAAAAGCAGAGAATGCACTTAAAACATTCGATTCTAAAATCATTCCCTTATTACAAAAAGAAAGCGAACTCGCAAGCAAACACAATATCATTACTGCCGGTATTGAAATCCCGTTTAACGATGATACCTATAACTTAAGTCAAATGCGCGTCTTTAGTTCAAGTCCAGACCGAGACGTACGCAAACGTGCTTCAAAAGCCACAGAAACCGTCTTGCTAACCAAAGAAAGCGAACTAGACAAACTGTATGATGAACTAATCAAAATACGAACAAAAATCGCCCATGAACTGGGATTTGATAATTTTATCGACTTAGCCTACGCGAGATTGGGAAGAACAGACTGGAACCATGAAGATGTGGCAACCTACCGCGCACAAATTAAAGACGTTGTGGTTCCACTCAATGAAAAACTTACCAAACGCAAACAAAAACGACTAAAGCTTGATAAATTATGGCACTACGACTTATCTC
>CAYNAA010000008.1:32535-49868 GCA_964395055.1 uncultured Candidatus Izemoplasmatales bacterium
AAACGCAAACAAAAACGACTAAAGCTTGATAAATTATGGCACTACGACTTATCTCTTGATTATATTAGTGGAAATGCTACGCCTAAAGGCGATAAAGACGAGCTTGTTAAACAAGCAAAAAAAATGTACGACGATATCAGTGAAGAAACCAGCGAATTTTTTAATTTCATGCTAGAAAACAATCTCATGGACTTAGAGACCAAAAAGGGTAAAGCCGGTGGTGGATATTGTACCTTTATTCCAAATTACGAAAGCCCATTTATTTTCTCCAATTTTAACGGTACCAAAGCAGACGTTGACGTGTTAACGCATGAAGCAGGACACGCCTTTCAAATGTATAACAGTCGTCATCATGACGTCCCTGAATATTTAATGGCAGGCTATGAGGTTAGTGAAATTCATTCAATGAGCATGGAGTTCTTCGCTTGGCCTTATATTGATTTATTCTTTAAAGAAGATACAGACAAGTATAAATTTAGTCATTTGAACCAAGCATTAATGTTACTAAGTTATGGTGCATCTATTGATGAATTTCAACATGCCATATACCAAAATCCAGACATGTCAATAAACGACCGCAAAGCGCTTTGGCGCAACCTAGAAAAAACCTATTTCCCATACCGAATCTATGATAATAACGACTACGCAGAACGCGGTAACAGCTGGCAAACGATTATGCATATATTTGTCGTTCCTTTCTACATGATTGATTACACTTTAGCGCAAGTATGTGCTTTCCAGTACTTTAACCGTGCCAAAGAAAACAAAAAAGAAGCATGGGATAGCTATGTAACCTTATGTAAAGCAGGCGGTTCACAATCATTTAAAGACCTACTCAACCTTGCAAAACTCAAAAACCCATTCGAACCTGGGTCTTTAAAAACAATTATTCCTTCAATAGAAGAAGAATTAAACCGTATTGATGACACAAACCTATAATAAAAAAAAGCCCCCTCACCTTACGGTGATGGGGTTTTAACTTTAAAACTGAGACCCACATGCATCACAAAATTTTGCATCACTTTCATTATCAGTACCACATTTAGTACACACTTTAACAGTTTGAGTTCCACATTGATCACAAAACTGACTATCCTCATCAAGGCCGTTCCCACATACCGAACAACGCGATTGAACTGATGACGTTTGAGAAGATTGATTTAACCCTTCTCCAATCGCTCCAGCAAAGCCTCTAACACTATCTTTGGTATTGTCCATCATGTAATTGGCAACATCTTTACCAACAGGTGCAAGTTCACTTGCTTGATATCGAGCCACTTTACCCATATACCCATACATTGACATAACAGACCCAACAAATAAAAGCGGTATGCCAATAAAGGGGAGACTGAAATTATTACGTGGTTCTGGTTCTCCTACAAAATAACTTGATTGTGATTGACTTCCCATCGCAAACAAACTACTGACACCACTTATAATTAATAAGATGCCGATAATTAAAACAACAGGGCCAAGAACGCGTAAGATCTTCCGTGTTTGTTTATGATTGTTCAAATTGTATTTATCTGCCATACCATGCACTCCTTATAGTCAATTTCTATCATATTATACCTAAAATAACCTTAATTATAAATAAAAAAATAGGAAAATCCTATTTTTTTATTTTTAAAGAATGTACGTTAGGTTTTGCCTCAAATAATCGCCAACGTTTTAAGTTTTGCCTTTTAATATCTAAATATCCAATAATCGCAACACCAAGTGCGCCAATCATATCTAATATAAGGTCTTTCATAGTATCTCTAAGCGCGGCTCTTCCTGTAAATGGCTCTCCTGTAACAGAATCTTTAAACCGCTGCATATTCGAATTAAACAGCCCATCAATAATATATTCTATAATTTCCCAAACCACCGCAATCGTAACCGCAAAACTAACTGCAAATAGCACAATAAAAAGCGGCGACAAATAAACGTTTTTATTATCTTGGGTAATATACTGAACAATCGCCATCGCAACAATTCCTAAAATTACACCACTAAATGCATGCAATAAAGAATCCCACCCACGAACATACACATAAAACTCAGCAATCTCACCCAAAACAAAATGTCCGATTAACAATATAATGAACATAATTGACAATAAACTAGACATTTCAACATTTGCTTTTTTCTCAATATAATCCGGAAGCAATGACACAATTAAAAACAACAGCGCTTGCATTGCATTAAATACAAAGCGCGATGTTTGACTATCATCACTAACAAAAAATATCCCTACAACATTTAGTACAAAGGCAATAAAAATAAGTATTCTAAAAACCGTATACACTTTTCGTTTCACATCATCACTACTTCCCTAAATAGTCATCCCTTAGTCTATAATACCATTCGTTTTGTTCTAATTTAAGAAATTTCTACTTCAATTTTATTGGTATCATAAAGACATGTTGTTGATTCATCTAACGCAATTACACTAAACCCATTGTCAACCACGTAAAGAATTTTTACTTGAGTCCCTTTTTCTAAATCGCAAATAGGCTTTAAAGTAATGACATCCCCCTCAACTTTATCGACAATCATACTAGGGTAGGCATTATCTTTAGCATCAAAATATACCGTATAATCTTTTTCTTCTTTTGTTTCGACAATCGTAATTTGCGGTTGGACTAACTCCGTATCAACCATTGTTTCAACCACAGTGCCTTTACCTAAATCAAGCACCCGCTTAATCGCATTAATTTTCTTTGTTAACACCAGTAAATAAACAATGAATATTGCCATTAGTACCAATGTAATATAAATAATAATCAATACTTGATCAATGCCAAACGCCAGTAAAAATATCGAACCCAAAAAGAAAATAATACTTCCCAATGCAAGCGTCATAATCAGTTTCATTGTAACTGCATATTGATCCAATTGTTTTACAACTTTATCTAATTTCATAATGATCCTCCTATACTATAATTCTATTGTACATGAAGTCTTAAACTATTGTAATACCTCTAATCAAATTGTTCTAACAATTTATCTAAGGTTGCTTTATGTTCTAATAACGTTTGCTTATCAAGAGCGCCTTCTTTAAATAGTCGTTTAGCCAATTTAAACGGAATATCTTTAGCATCTTCTTGTAACGCATACCCATTGTCAGTTACTGTAATATGAACAATGCGTTCATCTTCTTTAAATCGTTTACGTTTGATATACCCTTGTTTTTCAAGTTTCTTTAAAAGTGGTGTCAACGTTCCAGAATCAAGATATAGCGTTGTACTTAATTCCTTAATACTCACATCGTCCTTTTCCCATAATGCTAGCATCGTAATATACCCCGTATATGTTAAATGTAACGGTTCTAACAACGGTTTATACTTTCGAATAATCTCTTTAGACAATACATAATGCTTAAAGCACAGTTGATGTTTTAACTTTAATTGTTCATACATGCAATCACCTCATTATATTGTATACAATTATATTTTATGTGATTTAAATAAAAAGTCAAGTCTTCTCATTGACAATGTTTAATATATTGTATACAATTTAATTGAGTTTAATGAAAGGAATGATACGATGAATGACATCTATAAAATTACTGTAAAAGATTTGAACGATAACGACGTCTCGCTTAAAGACTATAAAGGAAAAGTACTACTGATTGTAAACACGGCGACAGAATGTGGTCTAACTCCGCAATACCCTGCTTTAGAATCTCTCTACAAACAATATAAAGACAAAGGGTTTGAAATATTAGATTTCCCTTGTAATCAATTTAATAACCAAGCCCCTGGGACATCTAAAGAGATTCATGCCCAATGTACTGGACGTTTCGGAATTTCATTTCCACAGTTTGCTAAAATTAATGTTAATGGTGAAGACGAGCATCCTCTTTATACTTTTTTAAAGTCTAAAAAAAGGGGCATATTAGGTTCAAAAATTAAATGGAATTTTACAAAGTTTTTAGTAGATAAAGAAGGACGTGTGATCAGCCGTTTCGCCCCAACAACAAAACCTGAAAAACTGACAAAAGCTATAGAATCACTTCTATAATCTCCTCTTTGAAAAATGGACCCAAATCATATGGGTCCATTTTTTATTTATTCATCTAGTTCACTTAATGGTTTAAGATATTCTACTGCAAATTCCCAGTTTTCAGCATCCCTATAAGCATCTAATAAATTGTCTGGTACATAAATTGCAAATGCTTCCTCATGAAAAGGAATATGACCGAAGACTTCTACAACTTCATTAGGATTCCTTAAAACAATGGTTTCAATTTCATAATATTTCTCTCCTTGTAAAGGGAGTTCAACTAAGTAATACCGTAAGTTATGGTATCCAAGTATTGAGAATGTCGATGAGAAATCAATGTATTTTAGCGAGGTATTGTTAATAAAAGATTCATTTCCAATACCAATTACACCTTCTGGAATAGTCAATGACTCGAGATGACTTTGATTATAAAATGCATAGCTATTTATATGCTTTACATCATTATGCATATCATATGTTTTCGCTTCTTTTCCCGCTGGGAAGGAGTACAGTATATCTAATTCTTTTGAGTAAACAACTCCCTCAATATCAGTAAACACTTCGTGATCATCACTGATCTCAATATGTTCTAGTTGCGTTAAATAAGCAAACGCATTTGCTGTAAATAACAAATCATCATGAACAGTCATTTGTTTGACTTTTTCACTGATAAAAGCAAACTCAGAAATAAATTCTATGTTATCTGGTAAAGCCATGGTTTCTTCGAGTAAGCCACTTGGATAATATATTAAAGCATCAGCATCAATAGTAATTCTTTCTGGCTCTAATTCATTCGCCTCAGTACCAGTATAGTGTTGCATTAAAAGATAGTTTTCATTGTTGTTTTTCGCAAAGAGCAACCCGTCCTCTGTATAGTACTTGTCATTATTTTCAATCGTTATTGACTTCAAGTTTTCAAGATTTAAAAATGCTTTACTGTCAATGTGACTAAGTTTATCAGGCAGTGTGACAGTTTCTAGATTGTCACTGCCATAAAACAACCCTTGGTCTATACTTTGATTGATGGTTTGCTTTGGCACATATTTTTCCTGTATTTCTGCAACATATGAATAATGTTCAGCACCACTAGGCATATCAACAGGTCCTTGTTTTTCTGTAACTTTTATAATTGGACATGTTTCATCAAATACCCAAGGGTCTTCCATAGATGGTTCACTTGGCTCAGTTGGAATGCTGCAAGCGTCATAGTCATTCATGTAATCGGTAAATGTGGATCCGCTAATCGTTTCTTCGTATGTACCTAAATACTCACCATAAAAATGTAATGCTTCAAGATTGGGCATATCAGCAAATGCCAATGCACCAAGATCATACACAGTCATCGGAAGTTCAACAATCGACGGTGTCGTTTCACTAAACGCCTCAAAATTAAGACCACGTACAAAATACCCATCAATCGTATGTGGGACAATAACATGACGCGCACTTCCTGAATATGACACAATGGTTACCTGATTATCCTCATCGTTAAACCTAAGTTCTAAGACGTCATCGAAGTGTTCAAATACGGGTTCTAAAGTTATATCATCTTGAACAGTGTACGTTGATTCATGCAGAATCCCCGACGCATCTTCCCATCCGAGTAAAAAGCCAGTTTCACTTATTACCATCGGTAATTCAATGGTGTCATCTTGTGCTACTTCTATGGCATCTACATCGTCATGATTAAAGGATACCATATAGGTTTCTTCTTGTTTATCATTACAGCCCAAGACAATAAATAATAAAAAGATACTTCCGATCACTTTAAACTGTTTTAACATTTCATGCTCCCTTCCCAAAAATAGTATTTAATTTATAAAATATACGCTCGTTTTACTCAACTATTATTCTTCTAGTTCGCTAAGCGGTATAAAATTATCTGCATAATGTTGCCACCATACATCCTCTTCATAGGCGGCAATTAATGTATCTGGTACATAAATTTCTAATGTGTCAGTTTCTCTTACGTTGATACCTGGCGCATGAAAAACCTCATTATCTTTTCTTAAAATGATAGTCTCTAAATTTCCAAGAACGTCAGGTTCTTGAGAAAAATTCCCCGGGAGAATATATTCGACTGTCGAGGCAATATCAACTGTTCTTAAAGATGGAATGGCGAAAAATGCATGGTCTAAAATCCCCTCAACACCCTCAGAAATAATGAGATGTTCAATGTGCTGTTGATTCATAAAAGCGTATTCTTCAATGATAGCAACGTCATTCGGTGTTGTATATGTTGTTGCTTCTTTACCTGCTGGGTATACAAGTAATGCTGTCTCACTGCTATTATAAACCACCCCATCACTAACAGAATACGACGGGTTTTCACCATCAATCACAATGTTTTTTAAACCTGTAAGACACCCAAATGCTCCGTAATCAAAGGTGACATTATCATGTAATGTAAGTGTTTCAGTTTTGTTTCCATAGAACACACATTCCCAACCGTTAATATGTTCTATGTGTTTTGGTAAAACGAAATCTTTTGTTAATAAGCCACTCGGATAATAGGCTAAGTTATCTGTTTTCTTTTCATATAAAACGCCATCCTCAGAATAAAGATCTGGGTTATTCTCAATATAAACCGCTTCAAGATTCTCAAGGCCTTTAAAAATCTTAGGTTCAAAGAAACTGTACTTATCAGGAAGTGTGATGCTAGATAAATTATCACTGCCTGTAAATGGCATAATCCCAAAATGTTGAGAGATCATATTGGCTGGAGCATCTTCTACAGATTGCACTACATCATACGCAATGTACACTTCCCCATCAGGTCCTGTTGTCGGGGGCGTTTGACCTGTTACTTCAGTAATTGGACAGCCATCTTCAAATACCCAAGGATTATCTTCTGTTGGTTCCTTGTCCATTGATGTAGATTGACATACCTCATTATCATCAATAATCTCATCAAAGGCTTCCTTGCCTATTAACCTTTTACTTGTCCCTAAATATTCACCGTAGTAATGTACGTTTTCTAAATTCGGCATATCTTTAAACGCGTGCATCCCAATACGATATACTGTCATCGGAATATCAACCCGTGTCACATCAGTTTCCGCAAACGCTTCTAATCCAATCGAACTCACAATATAGTCATCAATAGTGTGTGGTATTTTAACACGCGATGCAGCGCCATCATAACTAGCAATACTAACTGTCTTTTCAATGTCATCAAACTCTAGTTCTAAAACATCTTCAAATAATTCAAATACGGGTGTGAAACGCTGATCACCATCCACAACATACGTTTGATCATGGATTGTCCCCGAGTCATCTTCCCACCCTAAGAAAAATCCAGTATCACTTACAACGTACGGCAAGTTAATTTCACTGTCATTTTCAGCTTCAATTGACTCAATGTCATCATAATCAAAGGTAATCTCATAACGACTATCGTCATTTTCATCACAGCTGATAAACGTAAAAGCCAGTAATACAAAACCTAGTAATAGAAACTTCTGTTTCATGTTTTCACTCCTCATTTTATAAACAACACGCTTAGTACCTCAATCAATAAAAGGATAATTCTAACCTCATTTTATGGATGTATAGTTAGACGGTTATAATTCTAGTGTATCATATTAAAAATAAACATTCTATAGACATATTTGTCACAAGCAGTTAAATACAATGAAAGGAAAATCATCTCAATATAGTTCATTAAGACAATATATGATATAATTTTTTTATACCCTACTCGAGGAGTTGAAAAAAATGTTGACGTATGTAAAGCTGCGTTTTAAATTGTTTAGCGTGTTACTCGTATTTTGGTTCTTATTAATGTTAAATTTTCGCATAGAAACGATTATTGCAGGCATTTTGATTTGTGCACTCGTCACCGTGATGAGTCACGATGTTTTATATGACGATCAAGGCTACCGTTACCACGCAATCAAAGTGCGTACGGTCGTCGTCTATATTGTTTTCTTGTTTGTCGAAATATATAAAGCAAGTTTTGCCTATGTTTATAATGTCTTATTGCATCATTATGAACCGGTTGTGTTTACTATTAAATTAGATGTTGATGATCCAGTGCTCGTAGGGATTATTTCTAACTCTATTACTTTAACCCCAGGGACCATCACCATTGATACGGATACCGAAAATTTCACCATTACCGTCATGACCCTAGCCAAACCGAACATTAGTCATGAGGAACTCGAACGGCCTATTAGAGAAAAGTTTGAACGGCTCCTTAAACAGAAAGGAGATGTATCATGAGTCTTTATGAATGGTTTTTAGTCTTAACGCTATTTATGTTAATTCTTGCTATTTTTGTTAGTTTTATTCGTTTAATCATTGGTCCAACGATTTGGGACAGGCTCTTAATGGTTAACTTAATTAGCGCTAAAGTGGTTATGTTTGTGGCTGTATATGCCATCTATGTAGACAATACACTCATTTTAGATATTGCGATTAGTTACGGAATTATCGGGTTCTTAACAATTACCTTACTTTCGAAATACATTATGACCGGGGGGCGTGAAAAATAATGACAACTTTAGAAATCATATCTAGTATTTTACTGGTTTTGTCATGGGTATTCATCCTTTTTGGAATGATTGCTATCTTCCGGTTTAAAAATATCTACACCAGAATTTTATCAGCTGCCACTATTGATACCGTTGCAAGTTTAACCATTATTATTGCGCTGGTTGTTGTGGGAATCACACAGTATGAATACATTGTCAGGTATATTTTACTTATTGGATTTTTACTTATTACAACGCCAATTAGTTCTCATGTTAATATTCGTAGTGCCTATTTAACAGGGATTGATATTAAATATCTAAAACACCCTCATGAAGAAGAAAAAACACCGAGACACCGCACAAAGGAGGGAAACTAGATGTTTGGTTTATCGATGATAGAACTCACCGCATACGCTTTACAAGTTATCTTAATAATGCTCGCAATTGCGATTGTAGTGCATAAAAATAACGGAACCATCATTATTTTAATCGCCTCATTTAGTTTGGTTACTGCAAGTTTGTATATTATTAATAATGCGCCCGATGTTGCACTTGCTGAAGTTGCCATCGGAAGTGCGATTATACCACTTATTTATGTTATTAGTATCTCAAGACAACGAGAATTCATTATTTTAGATCGTGTCAATGATGATTTTCTAATCTCCAACGATGAACTCACAGGCATTGGGTATGTCTTGTTAAAACGGTTTGCGGATTATTACCATTTAGAACTCAATATTACCAATGACCCTGGGCTTTGTAGTTTAAGTGAAGCGATGGATAAAAAGTTATGTCAAAACACGAACGTAGACTTGGTTATTTCAAAAAACTACGAAACAGGGCGCTACATCTTAAAAGGTAGCGCATCATCAACCTTAATGCACACCTTAGAAGACTTAGCGAAAGATTATGATAATGTTGATATTGAGATGTTTAAAGGAAGTGATTTAGGTGAGTAAACAAGTTTTTATACTCCTTCTACTTGGCTTCTTAGCATTCATCTTTTTGTTAACGTTAAATGACTTGGATGTCCTTTATAATGATTTTGGAAGAACCTACTTCTTTGAACACGGCTATGAAGAAACCGGATCACGAAACCTTGTCACAGCGATTTATTTAGATTACCGGTTGTTCGATAGTCTGTTTGAAGCAGGCATCTTACTTATTGCAGTTAGTGGCATCATCTGGATTAGTCAACATGACTTAGATGAACCTAACGCAAAGTTTATGTTAGATCGTTATAAAACCCCAGATTTATTTATCACCTTTAGTCGGCTTGTGTATCCCTTAATGTTAGCTTTTGGCTTTTATGTCATCGTTAATGGGCATTTGTCTCCTGGTGGCGGATTTCAAGGCGGCGCGATTGTTGCTACTGCAATTCTTATTTTATACTATATCGATAGTGAAAAAGAAACCAATATTAAAGCGATTGTCACTGTTGAAAAAATTGTGTTTTTTGCAATCATATTAATCGCTTCAATCAGTTTAATTACTCGTGGTACATTTTTTACAAACTTCTTCAGTTTAGATGCATCTATTGATTCTAAAGCTATATACTTAGTGTTACTAAATGTCTTAATCGGTATTAAGGTTGCACTCGGATTATGGACCATCTTTACGGCATTCTTACGGGAGGGACGCTAATATGAATCCATTACTCACATTCTTTGTTGTATTAATTGGCCTTTATGGTCTTGCTACAAGTAAAAACATTATAAAAAGTGTCTTTTCTGTCACCATCATGGAGTCTGGTGTTATCTTATTATTTTTAAACTTAGGTAACTATCAAGGCGGTAGTATTCCGATTATTACAAACGCCACAGAATCCATTGTCGATCCTTTACCACAAGCCCTCATGATTACGACCATTGTTATAGGCTCAACGGTCACAGCCTTAGCACTCATGCTTGCGATTAAAGTGTTTCATCATTATGGAACCATTGAATGGTCAGCCATCTTAGGAAAGCAGGATAAACACTAATGATTTATATACCTGTACTACTAATTCTCATACCGATCGTGACCGCGATGGTTCGGTATTTATTCCATTATAAACGGATTGGCTATATGGCCTTTATTGCGCAGGCCATCATGTCAGTGTTGGCGATTCTTTATTACTTTGAGTTCAACGGCAACTACGATGATACGTTGTTTGTTTTTGGCGGTTGGAATAGAGACATAGGTATCAGTTTAGAAAATGATGCGTTAAGTATGTCATTTATCTTCTTAACGATTTTTAGTTGGTGGATGGTTTTACTATATACCTTCGATTATAAAAAAGATCAGACCAACTTTTTATTCTTTTTACTATTTTTAGAAGGCGTCTTTATGGGCTTACTTCAAACCAATGACTTATTTAATATGTTCGTCTTTTTAGAACTTACAACCATTTTAGTCACCATCTTAATAGCCTATAAAAAAACAGGCGAAAGCTTTAAAGCTGCGATTTATTATTTATTACTTAATACCGCAGGCGTGCTTGCATTCTTAATGGGTATCATCTTGATTTACTTTACATTTGGAACCATTAATATTAACGTCATCACCGAGATGATGCATGAATCAACACTAGCTCAAACTACCATCATTCGCTTTAGTTATGCATTAATGATTGTCGGAATTAGTGTTAAAACAGCACTTTTTCCTGTATTCACTTGGCTTCCTAGAGCCCATGGGGTTGCGCAAAGTGGGATCAGTGCCCTCTTGAGTGGATTGATTGTTAAAGCAGGACTATATTTATTTATCAGAATTAATCAGATGTTTAGTGGCGCTGACTATGACACGGCGACATTTTTCTTCGTCATCGGTGCAACAACCGCCCTTGTGGGGGTTATGTTTGCCTTAACCCAAAAAGACATCAAACAAATACTGGCCTATCATACCGTCAGTCAAGTTGGGATTATGATGATGGGCTTATCAAGTACTGACCCGACCGTATTTTACGGCGGCGTCATGCATATCTTTAACCATGCCCTCTTTAAAAGCCTTCTCTTCTTAGGCGCAGGGATTATTATATCTGTTTACCGGACGAAGAAAGTCAGTGAGATTCGCGGGGTATTTAGGACCATGCCAGGCATAAGTATCTTTATGATTATTGGGATGTTATCGATTACTGGCGCGCCACTATTCAATGGGTTTATCAGTAAATCAATCATTAAATACGGTCTGACGGACATAGAATATTACGCGTTATTCTTAGTTAATATTGGAACAGCCACAAGTTTTGTAAAAATGAGTCAAATCTTCTTTGGTCCAAAAACCCTAAGCTATCCAATGAAAGAAATCAGTAAAAATATTGCGTTAATGTCGCTGGCTTTACTGTGCGTTATATTAGGAAGTTACTATATTCCTGTCATTGACGGCTTCTTTGGAATCAATGTTACCCACATCAAAAACTTTTCATTTTCATACCTATTTGATTACGGTGTTACAATTGGGATTGGGTTTTTAATTTATTACTTTATCGTAAAAAAAGATCCAAAACCTGTTAGAAAGATTCGTAACTTTACCATATCTTTTGAAACAGCCAACATCTTCTTTATCATTTTGTTAGTCGTTTTAACCACTTACTTTGTCTTAATCCCTATCAGGTAAAATCAAAGCGCACGTTCAATTTGAACGTGCGCTATTTTTATAGTATTTGCATAAACAACATAAAGAGTAAAACCAAAGTAATAAAGATTGTGTAAATAAACGCATCACTGCGGATCATCTGTGATTCGTACTTCGTATTAAACACGTTCGCCATTAATACAATCCTATCTAAGAATCCAACGTCTTTATTGTTTTTTAACGCGAGCAACTTAAGCGTATCTTCATTATACTTACACTGGTCGCCATACATCGCACGGCATGAGCGCTTGATAAGTAAATTGAGCGGATAGAAAACCAAATACTCAACGCTCAACCAATATGGCAGTTTCATGTGGAATAAGTGGAATTTGGTTCCGGTAATGAAAATAATAAATCCACCAATAACAACATATACCATCGTTAGTAAATCATGTCCCGTAAAGAAGTGTAAATCTACTATATAATGTGATACGAAATCCGCACTATAAGGAAGCACATTCAGTATTGGAATAATAAACGCATCTAAAATAAACCGCGGATTAAAGCCTATAAAGATAATAATTAATCCAATCACTGCCATCGCTGTATCAAGGTTATTATATTCTGGGGTAATCCTCTTTGTGAGTGTTTTAGGACGTTTTCGTAAGAACACATAATACATAAGTTTAATAAAGGATGCGACTGTCCCCGCACTAATTACCATGAAAATTAACTCTGCATAATAAAACGTGCCGCTCCCATACGTATGCGCTTCTACAATACCGTGATGTAAAATCGTTTTTGAAATAAAACCATTAAAAAGTGGGATCCCACTAATACCTAAAGATGCAATCAAAGCTACCGTTCCTGTCAATGGAAGTTTCTTATATAGCCCACCGAGTTTATACATATTGTATTCGCCTGTATGATAGTATACAACGCCAGCCACCATAAAGAGCAGCGATTTAAACAACGCATGATTAATAATATGATACATCGCACCAGTAAATCCCATCGCACCATAACTACCTAAATAAAGAGCAATTCCTATGCCCATTAAAATATAGCCCATTTGACTAATAGAATGATACGCAAGCATCCGTTTAATATTGGATTGTTGAAGCGCAAAAAATACTCCGATAGCCATCGTAATTATACCAAGCCAAATCACATAATGGCCAATGGCCTCAGCTGTAAACCAAATGGGATTATCACCGCTTATATAACTATCTGGAAAATAATAAGATACCGCAACTCTAAGCATCCCGTATGCCCCAAGTTTAATCATAATCCCACTTAACAAAGCACTTGCAGGTGTTGGAGCAACAGGATGCGCTCGAGGCAACCATACATGAACCGGTGCCATCCCTGCTTTAATACCAAAGCCAAAAATCAGCAAGCCAATAATCCAGTATTTAATACTCCCAGCATCATTAAGCAAATGAATCGCACTAGAAAACGATACATCGCCTACATGAAAATAAAGCAACATCAATGCCACTAAAATCGCAAATCCACCAATAATTCCCATAAAAATATAGTTATATCCCGCATGATAAGAATCCTCTTTTTGACCATGGATAACCAACATATAAGATGCAAATGTCATAATTTCAAAGAATAAAAATAAGGTTAATAAATCTGCACTTACTATGGCCCCTAAAACGGCACTATACGTAATTCCCATAAAGAAGAAAAACCGGTTACAGTGTAACTCCTTCATCATATATTCATGCGCATAAATCATAACTAAAAACCAAATTGTACTAGTCAAAAGCAACATCGTAAAAGAAAACATATCAATTTTGAAACTTAGGCCTAAGTTCAGTACCCAAGGAATCTCAAAAAGCATCCCACCTTCTTTGGCACTAGGATAACTAAACAATGTTACAAGTAAGGTTAACAGTGTCATAAAAATGACAATCATATCTCGGTTATAACACGACTTACGCCCGCGCCACATAAAGATAATAACCCCAAGTACAGGGAGTACAATCAATATAATTGGTAAATAAGACAAGGCAATAATTGAGTCATAAAGCGCACTCAACCAGCCAATCCTTTTTAGAAAAGTAAACTCAACAGTCCCATTAACACCAGCAATAAAGAGCCCGATAAAAAGCATCGCAAATACAACAAGCAATGTTGATTTTACCGTAAATGTTTGTCCAATCGTTAAACGGTGTTTTGGTTTAACACCGCGTCCTTCTTTATGTTCACTCATACCATCACCACCATAACTGCTTCTGCGGCTTTATAAAATAATTCAAGTGCCAGACTAGGAAACAGCCCAAACCCAACAATTAACAGTCCTAAAAAAACAATTGAAAATACCATCGTTTTTGGTATTTTTTCGATGCGCATCGTCCGTACGCTGGCTTTATTATCTCTTAAAAACGCTTGAATCATAATAGGTAAATAATAAAGTGCATTTAAAAACCCACTTGCAACAAGCACACCAATTAATATTACTTGATTAATATCAAGTGCCGCAAGTCCTAAGTTCAATTTTGAAATAAACCCAGTTGTAAGAGGAATACCAATCATTCCAAGTGCTGCCAAACTAAAGACGAACATACTGATTGGCATTTGATACCCTACTCCATCAAAATCCTTAACTTTACGGATTTTTTGTTTGTATATGACTGCACCAACACTTAAGAAAAGCGCGGCTTTCATAAACCCGTGTGACATAATATGAAAGAATGCCGCTTGCAGTCCCAACACGCTTACCATACTAATACCGAGTAAAATATAGCCAATCTGGGCTACCGAAGAATACCCCAGCATTCGTTTTATATCTTTTTGCGCAATCGCAAAAATACTACCCATAATCATCCCAGTACTAGCCACGATCATTAAAATTGTAGGCATATAAACTGAATTTAAAATCTCAATCCCGAACACTCTAAAGAGCACTTTAATAAGAATCAAAATATACACTTTAACAACAATGGCTGAAAGAATTGCACTTGATGAGGATGGGGCTGTAGAATGGGCATCAGGCAACCATACATGAAAGGGAAAAATCGCTGCTTTAATCCCAATTCCAATAATCATAAAGACAATCGCGGTCAATATATTTGCGGGATACGCCGCAAAATTACCTTGGATACTCTCAAATACCAATTCAATATTTGTATATCCCGTTACCATATAAAGGAGCGCGACCCCAAATAAATACGACAGTGAGCCAACTTCATTTAACATAACATATCTAAACGAAGCGGTATAATTTTCTTTCTTTCGTTTGATAGAAATAATACTTACCGTTGTAATAGACAATATTTCCATAAATACATAGATATTAAACAAGTCATTCGTATAAATAATCCCAAACATCGCAAAAAGTAAAATAAATAATAAAATATAATACCTTCCGTACTCTTTCTCCGCAACGCCTTCAGTCGCATCTCCAGTAGAATACACATAAATAATCGTCACCAAGAAGACAATAAAAAAGGCGAAAATCGCAGAAAACGGATCAATTAAAAACTCAATTCCAATGAACCGGTTATACTGACCAAATTGATAGTAAAACGACCCTGCTGTGTGGACATGATAAAGCAAAACACCACTAGATATAATAACAATTGCAAGGACCCCTAAACCCAAATTCGTCGTGACATTAAATGACCGTTTTTTAAAAAGCGGAATGATTAACGCCATCAACAAAAATATCAACATGTTTAATATGGGTAGCTGTTCAATCATTCTGAGACCTCCCTTTCACGGCTCTGTTTTTCAATATCTGCTTGGTCAATTGAGCCATGGGTCTCATATATCCGAATAACCAAACTTAACGAATACACCGTAATCGAAACAACAACGACAATCCCAGTTAAAATAAGGACACTTGGCAAAGGATTAATATAAACTGTATCTGGATTCCCATCGATAATTGGTGGACGTCCGCCTGTTACATTACCAATTGACACAAAAAATAAAAATATCGCAGTACCCATTATATTAATACCCATAATACGTTTAATTAAATTACTGTGGGTTACGACAGTATGTAAACCGATCACAAACAGCGCCATTGCACCTAAATAATTGATATGGTCTAATATCGTATTAAAAAATTCACTCACACAGACTCCTCCTCAATCAAAATATGGAAGAGCGTAATAAACGTAGAAGCCACTTTAATCCCAATACCTACCATTAATAAGGGGATCATTCCACCACTAAAAATCGTCCCTGGGTTGCCCAGAGGAAATCCAGCGTTACTATTGGTTAGAAAACTTCCCGTTAAAACAAGCCCAATCAACCCTAAAAATACATAAAATAATATTCCTCCACTCTCAGCGTACTCACTCACACGGTGCGAGAACTTACGTTTTGATGCATCAATACCAAATACAATCGTATATAAAACCAAACTGGTCCCTATAAGAGCACCGCCCGCAAATCCACCACCAGGTGAGACGTGACCATGCAAAATAATGAAAATTCCATACACTTGAATAAAAGGAATTACAAGTCGTGTAATTGATTTAATAATAATATCATTCACTTGTGTCACCTGCTTTTTTACTATATTTGTCGTCGGCGACTTTTAAAATACTCGCAACCGCTACCGTAGAAATAAACAATACAATCGTTTCACCTAATGTATCAAACGCCCGGTAATCCGCAAGAACGGCTGCAACAACATTGATTGCGCCCGTTTCTTCCACCGATTCATCTAAATAATAGTTCGCGGTATCATTATAGGCTGGTGCATCTTTCGTCTGATGACCCGGCATCTGAATAATGTTATAAGATAACAACACAAACAATCCTAAAAACAACATTTTAATAAACGTCTTTTTCATTTTTCATATCGCTCCGTTCTACTGATCACAGCGAAAAATAAAATACACGTTACCCCTGCCCCAATCGCGGCTTCTGTCAATGCCACATCAGGCGTATGTAAAATCAACCACAATACACTCATCATCATCGTATAAGCCGATAAAATAACTACCGCACTAATTAAATCCTTAGTTCTTTCAACCGCGATAGCACACAGTATCAAGAAGACAATAATCACCACATTTACAAAGACCATTTATTCATCACCGTCTTCTTTTAAATGATGTTCATTATAATATTCACTTTTTGCAATCGCATGTGCAGCCGTTGGCATTGTTAACCATAAAAAGAATAATACGACCAAGATATTTAAACTGACGAAACTAAACCCTTGCCAGATAACAAGCCCAAACAACACAAGCCCAGCTCCAAGTGTATCCGCTTTTGTTGTCGCATGCATTCGGCAAAACACATCAGGCATTCTAATAAGACCAATCGCTCCAACAACAAAAAAGA
>CAYNAA010000009.1:0-47433 GCA_964395055.1 uncultured Candidatus Izemoplasmatales bacterium
TTTTTTTCTTTAAATATCATTAAGTAATTATTTATAAGTGATGCATATTGTTTTCTTAACATGAAATATAATTAAAGAAGCAGTATTAATCTATGGAGGATGTTAATGTGTTTATGGTTTTCACTTTAAATGGTGTATAATAAATATATAAAAGAGGGAGGAAAAAGTATGGATGAACAACTAGTAAAATTAAGGAAGTTTAACAAAATTATGGGAGGATTACATTTGATTCAAGGAGTATTAATGCTTATTTTAGCATATACTGTAATCCAAACAATATCTGAATTTACACCGACTATTACACAGTTTTATTTAAGTTATAATGAACAAACACAATCGTTAGAAATCGCTACAAGAGAATTATTCGAGCTGCCTTTTGGCGTATTTGTAGGACTGTTTTTATTGATTAGTGCAGGAGCACATGCGCTAATTGCATTTCCAAAGAAAACTTATGATATATATGTTGAGGATTTAAAACAAGGTATCAATCGTTTTCGTTGGTTTGAATATGCATTAAGTTCTTCAATCATGATTGTATTAATTTCAACGCTTTTTGGTATTTATGATATTGGTAGTTTGATTTTAATCTTTACTGTTAATGCATCGATGAACTTATTCGGTTTAGTAATGGAACAATTAAACGTTGGAAAAGATAAAGATAATGTTAAATGGGGACCATTTATTTGGGGATCAATTGCGGGGATTGCACCGTGGATTGTAATCTTAATTTACATGTTTGGTACAGGGAACTTTGACATGGTACCATGGTTTGTTTGGGCCATTGTAGGAACCTATTTTGTTGCTTTTAATACATTTCCAGTTAATATGATCTTACAATATAAAAAAATTGGTAAATGGCAAGACTATTTATACGGTGAACGTGTGTATATCATTTTGAGTTTAGTAGCCAAAAGTTTTCTTGCATGGCTTGTATTATTTGGTGCGATGCAACCATAAACTTCTTGCATTGTGAATGTAAATCACCTATAATAAAATGCACTTGGTGATGGCGTTCACCATCAACCGCTTTTTAAGCTGATGACGCCTACGCATGTCATTTTTGTGCGTAGGCTTTTTTATTGGAGGATGAGAACTATGTTAAGTATTGCATATATCATTGTATTTGGTTTTCTTGGAAATAGCCTTTTTAATTGGTTTAAGTTACCTGGATTATTAGGAATGATTTTGGCAGGAATATTAATTGGGCCGTTTGGTCTCGATTTATTAGACGAACCACTGATGATAATATCATCAGATTTAAGGACTATTGCATTAATTATTATATTACTTAGAGCAGGGTTGGGGCTTCATCGTACAACGCTTAAAAAGATTGGCAAACGAGCTGCACTATTGAGTGTTATTCCTGGCATTTTAGAAGGGACGTCTATTATATTTATGGCCATGATTTTCCTTAATATGTCGTTTGTTGAAGCGGGCATGCTAGGCTTTATTTTGGCTGCGGTATCACCAGCAGTCATTGTCCCCAGCATGTTACTATTAATGAAACGTCACATTGGCGTAAAAAAACACATTCCTGCACTCGTATTATCAGCAGCAAGTATTGATGATGTCATTGCCATCACGATATTTTCGAGTTTTTTAAGTGTTTATGTATCCGCTAATATTAATATAGCTTATCAAGTTATAAGTATTCCCATTTCTATTCTTTTAGGTATTTTACTTGGTATTGGTATTGGCTTTTTATTGATGTTGCTCTTTAAAAAGTATCACATGCGTGATAGTCAAAAGATAACGTTACTTATTGCTGTATCAATACTTATGGTTGGGTTTAGTAATTTGGTTAGTGATCAAATTCATATTGCTGCATTGCTTGGTGTTATGACTATAGGTATTGTGATAACTGAGATGAAAAATACATTAGGGACAAGACTAGCTATCAAGTTTGAAAAAGTATGGGTACTTGCAGAAGTATTTCTCTTTGTTTTGGTTGGGGCTGCGGTAGATGTCGAAGCAGGACTAAGTATTGGCGTTATAGGATTAGTCATCATTATTGGTGGTCTTTTCATGAGAACAGTTGGGGTGTTTATTGCGTTGATAGGAAAAACTTATTTGCTGAAAGAAAAACTGTTTATAGCGATAGCTTACACACCCAAAGCAACTGTCCAAGCAGCTATTGGCGCGCTGCCATTAAGTGTTGGTGTGGCTAGTGGGAATACTATTTTAGCATTTGCGGTTTTATCTATTTTAGCAACCGCACCACTAGGTGCCATAGGAATTAGTAAAACTGCAAAATCATTACTTAAGGAAGCGTCATGAGCAATCTTTATTGCGGATAAATTGTCACTGTGATACACTATATATAGGTAAGAAAGGGGACAAAACCATGAAGCGTGTATTGTTTAAAATATTTGGTCGAACACTATTTGTAATCGTGTTATTCTTTGGTTTATTGTTGGCATTTCTTACCATTACTGAATATCGTCCAGACGATATTGAAACGGTATCTGTAGACAATAACCAATCTACTAGCTCTGTTAGAAAAAGTGAACGCATTTCGCTCATGACATTTAATATTGGTTACGCTGGGCTAGGTAGAGAAGAAGACTTTGTGTTAGATGGTGGGGATAAAAGCAGACCCGATAGTAAAGATATTGTTGAAGATTATTTTTCAGGAATTACATCTATTATAGATAGCCATTATGCCGATATATATTTATTTCAAGAAGTCGATGTTCAATCTCGAAGAAGTTATTATATTAATCAAGTTGAATCACTTAAAAACCATCTTGGAGAACAATACGGTTATAATTTTGCATATAACTTTAACGCTGTTTTTGTGCCGTTTCCCGTTTCTTTTACAGAATATCTTGGACCTGTAGAAAGTGGATTGCAAACCTTCAGTAGATTTAATATAAATGAATCTGAGCGCCAACAATTTCCTGGAAGTTTTTCTTGGCCAATGCGTGTGGCTAACTTAAAACGTGCCATGGTAGTAAACAGAATGCCAGTTGAAGATTCTGATAAAGAGTTTGTTGTCGTTAATATACATATGTCAGCGTATGATGCTGATGGAACTTTAAGAAACAA
This sequence comes from uncultured Candidatus Izemoplasmatales bacterium, assembly GCA_964395055.1. Classification (GTDB taxonomy): domain Bacteria; phylum Bacillota_I; class Bacilli_A; order Izemoplasmatales; family Izemoplasmataceae; genus SLQR01. The sequence goes on from CAYNAA010000009.1 coordinate 3,049, forward strand.
AGAAATGACGTTTTTAAAAGCATTTTTGGAAGATGAAGCATCAAAAGGAAACTATGTAGTCATTGGTGGTGATTTCAACCAAACGTTTCCGGGTGCAGTCGGAGCATTTCCTGCTATCCAAGACGAAGAATATGGTGCCTATTATGTTGCACATGCTATTGAAGATGACTATTTACCTGATAATTATCAATTTGTCTTTGATGCAACAAACCCCACTGGGCGGTCGTTATATTCATCATATACAGATGAATATTTAAGTGGGACACAATACTATGTGATTGATGGGTTTATTGTTTCTAATAATATAGACATTAATCTTATTGAAACATTGGATTATGATTTTTTATATAGTGATCATAATCCTGTACGATTAGAAATAACGTTAATAGATGAATCATAAAATAAATTGTAGAGAGAATTAGAGGTGTGCATATGAACAATACACAATTAGAAGTAAATCAAGAAGTATTAATCACGATTAAAAAAATAGGTATTAACGGTGAAGGTATTGGGTATTATAAACGTCAAGCGGTCTTTGTCGATGGCGTATTTCCGCCTGAAGAGGTTGTTGTAAAAATTTTGAGTTTGCATAAGGGATATGCTATAGCCGAACCGGTGCGCATTAAAAAACGTGCCTTTTATCGCGCACGACCATTTTGTAAACATTATGATGAATGTGGTGGATGCCAATTACAACATATCGAATATGAAGAACAACTACGGTTAAAAGAAGACTTACTAAAACAAGCGTTTGAACGCTATACGAACATTAATTTCAAAAAAGTTAAATTTCATCCGTTTACCCCTGTTGTAAAGCCAAGACATTATCGCCATAAAGCGCAGATGCCAGTAAGAAATACTGAACACGGACTTGTGACAGGATTGTACAAAAAGAATTCTAATGATCTTGTTGATGTATTATCATGTCCTGTTCAACATGATAAAATCAACGAGATTAATCAACGTGTTTTAGAATTATGTGATGAGTACGATATTCAAGCTTTCGATGCATCAAAAATGCAAGGAATGCTTAGGTATATTGTAACCCGTATTAGTTCTTACAATCAAAAGGTACAAGTAACCTTAGTTGTTACCATTTATAATCACGCACTTAAACCACTTGCGGGTAAAATATTAGAAATTCCAGATGTTGAAAGTGTTGCGATTAGTAAAAACTATGATGCCAAGAACTTTGAAATATTTGGGGAAACATACGAAATCTTAGCTGGCAACGATACGATTACTGAGGCAATTGGACCTGTCAAGTTTGAATTGAATCCGAAAGCATTTTTTCAATTAAATCCTGAAGAAGCAGAAAAAATGTATAATTATGTAAAAACATTATTTGATAAAGATACAGATCAAACTCTATTAGATATTTATACTGGTAGTGGCTCAATGGCATTATATTTCAGTGAGCAGTTTAAACATGTTTACGGAATAGATTCTAGTAAAGCCTCAATCAATAGTGCCAATCAAAATAAGAAAATAAACGCTATTAAAAATGCAACATTTTTAGAGGGTGATGCATTTCATACCGTTAAGAAACTTTATGATGAAGGTGTTTCTATTGATGTGTGTGTGTTTGATCCACCACGTAAAGGTCTTGATCGTAAGATGATTGATTTGCTTTTAAGAAAACCAATTAAAAAACTTATTTATGTATCGTGTAATCCTAGTACGCTTGCTAAAAATATTAAAGACCTTGGTAGAAAATATCGAGTTAAATCGATAATGCCTTTTGATATGTTCCCACAAACAAGTCAAGTAGAAAGTGTTACACTTCTTGAACTTAAAGAATAACTAAATTACTTTTTTCATTCAATGGTTGTTTTGACTTTCGAATCAACATATAATGCTTGAACACTAGACGAAATGTTTAAGCATTTTCTCTATATATCATAATATTTTTATTGAACAGTAGACATATGTCATAGGGGGATGATTGTTGTGTCCAAAGATAATCGTAGTGATAAAAATATTGGTATAGCCTTTATTTTGAATTTTGGGTTTACTATTATCGAAATATTTGGTGCCATTATCACAAATAGTATGGCAATACTAGCAGACGCTATTCATGATGCTGGAGATTCAATCTCTTTAGGCATATCGTGGGTCTTCGAGCGAAAAAGCAAGAAGGAACCTGATGCTGATTATACGTATGGCTATGAACGGTTTTCTTTGCTTGGAGCTCTAATAAGTAGTTTCGTTTTATTTGGCGCTGCTATTTACATCTTTACGGAAACCATACCACGCTTGCTTAGTCCAGAACCCGTTGATGCTTTTGGAATGATTTTACTTAGTGTCTTAGGAATTTTGTTTAATGGGGTTGCAGTGTTACGTTTGAAGCGCGGGTCTTCGCATCATGAAAAGATTGTTACATGGCATTTATTAGAAGATTTATTTGGCTGGGTTGCCATTATGATTACAAGTATTATTTTATATTTTGTTGATTGGTATTTTCTTGACCCGCTTTTGTCAATGCTAATTACGCTTTATGTCATTTTGCATGTCATGCGCAATTTAATTAAAGTCATCCGAGTTTTACTACAAGGAAGTCCAAAAGATTTAAACATTCAAAAGTTACGTAAACAGATTGAAAGTATCACGGGTGTTAAACGGGCATATCATTTCCATGCATGGTCGTTAGAAGGGTCTAAGACGATGTTGACTATGCATGTCGTCATAGAACATAATATATTGAATAATGAGGTCATGAAACTAAAGAAAAAAGTGAGAGAATATTTACATGAGCATCATGTGGAACACAGTACAATAGAAATTGAGTTTCGCAAATAAAAAAGGCTATTTTTAGCCTTTTTTTATTGAAATAACCTTATCAGTTCCTTTAGATACTTATCCTTAAAAGACGGATCTTTGAGAGAAAGTATGTTACTGTGAATACTCTGCTCATCAAGTACTTGAATAAATAAAGGAATGGAGAAACTAGAAAATAAGACCATATATTTTGCTTTAAGAACCTCTTCATCTTTAATATGCGTTACTTCTGATAGTTTAGATAAAACTAAATGGGTGAATGGAGAGTCTTTAAAGAATTCTTGGATTACTAAAGAAGAGGTTGTGTTTTGTGTTTGATGTTGTAAAAATAGATAATTTATTATGCCAATATGGTCAATGGCATATGTATAGATAATATCTAGCATTTCGGTCAATGTATCAATAGGTGAGGCATCTTTGGATATGCGATGTATTGCTTCTGTGACTTTGGCTTTTAGGGTTTCGATAATGTCTTTTAAGACAATGGTAATGAGGTTTTCTTTTGAGCCAAAGTGATAATTGACTGCAGCAATGTTTATATAACTTGTTTCCGCGATATCTTTGATGGTGACCTGACCCTGGGTTTTAAGTAAGTCTTTTGTAGTATCTATGATTTTTTGCTTAATACCGTTCTTTTTTTCCATATAATCTCTCCTCAGTTATTAAATTGGTATTTAAAATGAAATTTCAATGGACATATATATTGTTATTATAGCGTATTGGTTTTAAAATTAAAATAGATATTTAAAATGAGTATTTAAATAAGGAGTGAAATCATATGAATGTTGTGATGAAGACAAAGGGACGTGCAATAATACTAATCATTGTTGGCTTATTGATTGTTATTAGCTTTTTCTTACTTCCAAATGTAACAACAAATTATGATATGACTGAGTATTTAAGTGAGAATTCTATGACCCAAGAGGGAATGGATGTTCTTGAAGAGAGCTTTGGAAATCACGCAACCATTCAAGTGATGGTTGAAGATATTGAACTAACAAAAGTATTAAGTAAAAAAAGTTTGATAGAAAACGTCGATGGTGTTATGGATGTGATCTGGTTAGATGACGTTATTGACATTGAAAACATTGCCTCAGCAGACCCAATGACCGTTGGGGCTTACTATCAGAATAGTATTGCATTGTACACAATTGTTTTTAATGAAGATAATTATGCATTATCAATTGAAGATAGTATTCATGAAATAGAAACGTTATTTACTGGGTTTACCGTATCTATGCGCGGGGATGCGTTAGACAATATAGAATCACGTGAAATTGCCGAAGGAGAAGTCGTAGCTTTAATGCTTATTATTTTACCAGTTGCCATTATTATACTCATAATTGCGTCTAAATCTTGGTTTGAGTCAATTCTAATCCTTTTTGCGCTAGGAGTTGCAGTATTATTCAATATGGCCTCTAATGCGTTTTTACCACATGTGTCGTTTATTACTTTAACAATTGCCGCAGCTCTACAGTTAGCGATTTCCCTTGATTATTCTTTATTTTTATTACATCGATATGATGAATATAAGACGGCTGGAGATTCAGTGTATACGGCCATGCAAAAAGCATTAAAGAAAGTATTTCCTACAATTACTGCAAGCGCGTTAACAACTATTGTTGGATTTTTGTCATTGTTGTTTATGCAGTTTAAAATTGGTTTTGACATTGGTATAGTTTTGTCAAAGGGAATAGTATTTAGTTATTTATCTGTATTATTTTTATTACCTGTACTAATTATTATTTTTTCTAGTTTATTAGACAAAACAAGACATAAAGCATTTTTCTTTGATGTTGCATTTTTAGCGAAGCCATTAATTAAAATACGATATTTGTTGTTTGTTTTGTTAGTTGCTTTAGCAGGTGTTGGGTTTTATTATCAAAATCAAGCAGGGTTTTTGTTTGGTGCAAGCGAATATTTAGATGAAGAGAGCGACGTCTATCAAGAACAAGAGTCTATACAATCATACTTCGGTGTGTACCAACCAATTATTATTTTAGTAGAAGAACAGAATTTACCAAAAGAATTAACGGTTATTCAAGAAGTTAGTGCACTTGATAAAACACTTCAGGTAGACAGTTTAGCGACTCAGGTTGATCCTGATACACCACTTATGATGATTCCTGATACTATTAAGTTGAATTTCATTCAAAATGATATTTCTCGTATTAATGTCTACACAAATATTGAAAGAGAAGGAGAAACAATGTTTTCTTATTATGAATCATTAGATGCGATTGTTTCTTCTGAATATGATACGTATTATGTACTCGGTATTGTTCCGAGTACGTATGAAATTCGCGAGACAGTATTGGAAGATACACCCGTGGTTGTTTTCGTGTCGGTCATTGCAATTGCCATTATTTTAGCTATTATTTTTAGAAATTTGTTTATACCAATCTTACTGCTTGTTGTTATTGAAGCATCGATTTGGTTAAATGTAGGGTTCTTGGGTATATTTGATACCAAAGTTGTTTATATTGGGTATCTGGTTGTGCTCGCTTTACAACTTGGTGCGACCATAGATTATGCGGTGCTTTTATCAAGTAGGTACCGTGAAATTCGCGAGACATATGATAAAAAAGAAGCTGTTTATTATGCTTTGAAACGTGCGAGTATTCCGATTATGATTTCTGGTGTCATCTTAGCGAGTGCTGGCTTTAGTGAAGCGATATATTCTAATTTAAGTGCAGTCACCGACATTGGGTTATTGATTGGTAGGGGCGCATTGCTATCAATGGCATTTGTACTAGTGTTTCTACCAGCATTGCTGTTTGTCTTTGATCGGTGGATTATCAAACACATAAGATAATTTAATTGGATATTTCATGTTGTTTTACTTGATTTTGGTGAGTAATGATGGTAAAATCCTAATGAAAATTAAATAAACTTCAGGGCAGGGTGTAATTCCCGACCGGCGGTATAGTCCGCGAGCGCAAGCTGAGTAGGTGAAACTCCTACACCGACAGTATAGTCTGGATGGAAGAAGTAAAAACTAGACACTTTTTTGTGTTTCTTGTGTTTATGTTATATTCATGCCCTAGGTTTATTCTAGGGCATTTTTTATGAGAGGATGGGTGTTATGGATATAGAGTATATGAAACGCGCCTTATTATTAGCTGAAAAAGGCAAAGGGTATGTTGCACCAAATCCAATGGTAGGGGCGGTGATTGTAAACAACGGAAAGATTATTGGTGAGGGATATCATCAACGCTTTGGTGAAGCGCACGCTGAGGTGAATGCGATTAAAAACGCAACAGCACCTGTCAAAGGCGCTACAATGTATGTCACCTTAGAGCCTTGTTCTCATTTCGGGAAAACACCGCCATGTTCACAACTCATTATTAAACATGATATTGCACGTGTTGTGATTGCAAGTCGCGATCCTAATCCTTTGGTTTCAGGCTGTGGTATACAACAGTTGAAACAAGCAGGAATTGAAGTTGAAATAGGAATTTTAGATAAAGAAAACAAGATACTGAATAAGAGTTTTTTTAAATATATGATAGATCGTAAACCACATGTAATTTTGAAAACCGCAATGACACTGGATGGGAAAACAGCAACGATTAGTAATCAATCCAAATGGATAAGTAATGAATTTTCAAGAGCCTATGTGCATGAGTTAAGACATGAACTACAAGCAATTATGGTTGGTATTAATACAGTAAACTATGATGATCCTATGCTTACTACAAGACGATTGAATGAGCACAATAATCATCAGCCGATACGGATTATTGTCGACTCACAACTATCAATTAATAATAAAAGTTATATTGTTCAATCAGCTAAACATATTCCAACTATTATACTAACGACTAATCAAGCAAACAAAGATAAAATTAAGACACTTGAAACACTTGGTGTACCCATTTTAATCGTTGGGACAATAGATAATAAAGTGAATCTTCTTGAAGCCATGGACATGCTTGGAAGACGAGGTATTAGTAGTATTTTACTTGAAGGTGGAAGCACGTTGGCGTTTAGCGCACTAAAAGAAGGTATCGTTGATGAAGTCTATTCGTTTATTGCACCCAAAATATTTGGTGGAAAAACCGCACCGACTGCCGTTGGTGGTACGGGTGTAAAGCGGGTTGAAGATGCGGTGAATTTAAACTTAAAATCAATTAAACAGTTTAATGGCGACGTGTGTCTTATCTACGACGTTTTAAAGGAGGAACAATAATGTTTACTGGTATTATTGAAGAAGTTGGTCAAGTGAAACATATTCGCAAAGGACCAAAAAGCGTGGCACTCTCGATAACAGCAACTAAAGTGTTGGAAGATACTGCTATTGGAGATAGTATTGCAACGAATGGGGTTTGTTTAACAGTTACAGAGAAGACAAGCAATAGTTTCACGGTTGATGTAATGTATGAAACCCTAAACAGAACCAATATTAAAGACCTTACTGTTGGAAGTTCGTTAAACTTAGAACGTGCGTTAACACTATCTAGCCGGCTTGGAGGGCATATGGTAAGCGGTCATATTGACGGTATTGGTGTAATAGTATCACTTAAAAAAGAAGATATCGCTTGGATTTATACGATAGAAACTAATCGTGATTTGCTTAAATATATTATTAAAAAGGGAAGTGTTGCGATTGATGGTATAAGTTTAACGGTGGTTGATGTTACTGAAAAAAACTTTTCTGTGTCAATCATACCTCATACCTTAAAAGAAACAGTTCTTGCGCAAAAAAGAGTATCTGATACGGTAAATTTAGAGTGTGATTTAATAGGTAAATATGTTGAAAAATTACTCAAACAACGTGATATTGCTCCATTAAGTGAAGCAATGCTTAAAAATTATGGATTTTAAAGGAGTTCAAAGATGTTTAATACAATAAAAGAAGCCATTGATGACATTAAACAAGGAAAGATGATCATTGTTGTCGATGATGAAGATAGAGAAAATGAGGGAGATTTAGTAGTCGCAGCAGAATATGCTACACCAGAAATCATTAATTTTATGGCCACCTATGGTAAAGGGCTTATTTGTTTGCCAATTGAGAAACAACGGGCCGAAGCACTACAAATTAACCCAATGATTGCAAACAATACTGATATTTACCATACAGCATTCACAGTTTCGATCGATGCGGTTGATACAACGACAGGTATTTCTGCCTTTGAGCGCAGTCAAACGATTATGAAAGTGTTAGACGAGACTAGTTCAGCCTCTGACTTTAATAAACCGGGACATATTTTTCCTTTAATTGCACAACAAGGTGGCGTCTTAAAACGCTCTGGACATACAGAAGCATCTGTAGATCTTGCTAAACTTGCAGGATTAAAACCAGCGGGTGTAATATGTGAGATTATGAATGATGATGGTACGATGGCAAGACTAGATGATTTAATACCATATGCTAAAAAACACAATCTTAAACTTATTACTATTGCAGATTTAATTAAGTATAGACGAGAACAAGAATCATATATTAAACGTGCAGCTGAATCTAAATTACCTACTGAACACGGTGATTTCCGAATGGTAGGGTATGAGAATACTTTAAACGGAGAACACCATGTTGCCTTAGTAAAAGGTGAGATTAAAAAAACCGATGAAGTATTGGTGCGTGTCCATTCAGAATGTTTAACTGGAGATGCCTTTGGTTCAAAGCGATGTGATTGTGGCAATCAGTTAAATGAAGCTTTAGAACGCATTAGTAAAGAAGGTAAAGGTGTATTATTATATATGCGTCAAGAGGGTCGCGGGATTGGACTAATAAACAAGATTAAAGCCTATGCATTACAAGATGAGGGTATGGATACCGTTGAAGCAAATATTGCATTAGGATTTCCTGATGATATGCGAGATTATGGTATTGGAGCCCAAATATTGAATGATTTAAATGTACGAAAAATTAAGTTGTTGACGAATAATCCCAAAAAAATTGCTGGATTAAAAGGCTATGGTCTTGAAATCGTTAACCGAGAATCTATTCAAATGAATCATAATGAAAGAAACGAACACTATTTACGCACTAAAAAATCAAAAATGGGCCATATGCTCAAATTTAAGGAGGATAAATAAATGAAAACAGTTGAAGGAAACTTAACAGCTAAAGGACTAAAGTTTAATATTATTGTCGGGCGGTTTAATGAGTTTATTGGAGGTAAATTATTGGAAGGTGCTAAAGATGCACTGATTCGACACGGTTCTGATCAAGATGCTATTGACATAACATGGGTTCCTGGAGCGTTTGAAATTCCGCTTATTGCCAAAAAAGTAGCACAATCAAAACAATACGATGGTGTGATATGTTTAGGTGCGGTAATTAGAGGGAATACACCGCATTTTGATTACGTCTCTAGTGAAGTTACAAAAGGGATCGCACATGTTTCACTCGAAACAGAAGTGCCTGTCATTTTTGGTGTTTTAACAACAGATACAATAGAACAAGCGATTGAGCGTGCTGGGACAAAAGCTGGTAATAAAGGGTTTGATGCAGCCGTCACCGCTATTGAAATGGCGAATTTAATTAAGCAATTATAGATGACTATTAAGAATGTAAAGACCTTGTTCTTTGATTATGATGGAACCATACATAATAGTTTAGAAATTTATAAACCCGCTTTTTTAGATGTATATGATTGGCTAGTTAATCAAGGATATAAAAAACCCAGAACATGGCATGATTATGAGATTAAACAATTTCTTGGGCAAAATCCAAAATCGATGTGGGAATCTTTTGGTAAAGGTTTACCTGATGAGATTCGCAAAGCAGCAAGCCGTCGTATTGGGAAGAATATGCAGATATATATGAGTGAAAATATGGCTGTGCTTTATGAACGGGCATTAGAAACGCTTGCCATACTAAAAGATCGTGGATATACACTTATATTTATTAGTAACTGCACAAATGCATATATGAAAGCGCATATTAAAGCGTTTAATTTAGATGCATATTTCACGATGATGGTAAACGCTGAAACATATGATTACATTTCTAAATCAAAGATATTAAAAACTATTATGAAGGATTTCGACAAGGATATGGCAATCATCGGTGACCGATATTATGACATGCAAGCTGGAAAAGAAAATGGTATTTACACAATAGGCTGCACATATGGATTTGGATCGCCAAATGAACTAGTAGATGCAACGATGACAATAGATTCTATTGAAACATTGTTAACGATATTCAAAAAATCGCTCTAATTATCACCCATGATACTCTAAGAATGAAAAAAGATAAAAGCGCTAATAAAACACAAATGTGTTTTATTAGCGTCTTTTTGTTTGTCAAAATGGTGGCTTTAAGGTACACTAATACATGTAATTCAAGGAGGTATGACATGGGAACATTAATCAATGTTGGCGCAATTATTGTTGCTAGTATATTAGGGGTTATATTGAAAAAGGGATTGCCTGAACGCATTCAAAAATCAATAATGTTTGTTTTAGGGCTGGGGCTTTCAGTTTTAGCTGTCGGGTGGTTCCTAAACGATTTTTTAATTGTTCATGACAATAATTTGGTAACGAATGGAGACTTACTTGTATTGTTATCACTAGTAATTGGTACGCTAATTGGAGAAACAATTATGATTGATGAACGCATTAGTCGGTTTGCTAAGAATATTGAAAAAAAATATAATTTGCCACCGCTTGCCAAAGGGTTTGTATCTGGAACTTTAATATTTTGTGTTGGTGCGATGGCAATTTTAGGATCTATTAATGATGGATTATATGGTGATCTAACGACATTACTTGTAAAAAGTGTTTTAGACTTTATCACGGCAATGTTATTAAGCGCTTTATTAGGTATTGGAGTTATTTTCTCAGCCATTAGTGTCTTAGTCTATCAAGGCTCAATCACGATTCTTGCACGTCTATTAGGGGATTTTTTAACAACTAATATGATTGGGACGGTATCAATGGTTGGAAACATTTTACTGGTGGCTATGGGGTTTAATTTTATGGGATTTACAAAAGCCAAAGTAGCAAATATGTTACCGGCACTGCTTATTCCCATTATTTATTTCTTAATTTTAGGAGTGTTCGCATAATGGATTATAAAATCATGATTGATCAATATTTAGGACAACTTTACTCGGATAACTCAAGGTTAGAAACAGCCTGTGCTTATGCACTTAAAAATGGTGGGAAACGGCTAAGGCCTGTGCTTTTTTTAAATACACTTGAAGCCTTAGGTGTCGCCCCGCTGGATTATTTAAGCGTGGCTGCTAGCATTGAGTTGATTCATACTTATTCGTTAATACATGATGATCTACCGGCAATGGATGATGATACATTAAGACGCGGTAAACCAACAGTACATATTGCGTATGATGAAGCAACAGCTATTTTAGCTGGAGATGCCTTATTGACAGATGCTTTTTTAATTTTAACAAAAGCTGAGCATGTTGATTTGGATGTTAGAGTTGCCTTGATTAGAGTGTTAAGTGAGAAATCAGGGTCGCGAGGTATGGTGTTAGGTCAAGCGTACGATTTATCTAGTGAAGGACAATCAATATCTATAGACGATTTGAGACGAATCCATTCATTGAAAACTGCAAGACTTATAGAAGTATCATTTTTAATGGCTGCGCTAATTGCTAGGAGGCAAGATACGTATCAATTTGAACGGATTGGTCATAGTTTGGGATTGGCGTTTCAAATGCAAGATGATTTGTTAGATGTAATAAGTGATGAAGAAACTACCGGTAAATCGCTAAGTGATGAGAAACGTGAAAAATCTACGTATGTGAAATTACTAGGGATAAATCGAACAAAGCATGAATGCACTTTGCTATTTAATGACGTTTATGAAGGCCTAGACACATTAGCCATACATTCTAATACACTTGTAGAAACCATTAAAAAAATAGAATTACGCATTAAGTAGCGTGGTAAGTAAGTGGTATTGATATGCTATAATATTGTAAAGGGGTGATAACGTGGTACCAGAAAGACGCATAGCTTTATGGATAGGGTTATTTTTCTTTATCGTGTTATCGGCAACTGCAGGATATTACATTATTTTAGATGTTTCATTTGTAGATGCGCTATATATGACAATTATTACAATCTCAACAGTAGGTTATCGCGAAGTTGTACCAATGACAGAAGGTGCTAAGATATATTCTATCATTGTTATTATTGTAAGTGTAGGTACGGGTGGATTCATTGCAAGTCGTATTATCGCATTCTTTAGCGGTGGTTATATTGCAGAAGTTTGGAGGAGACGAAAAATGGATAAATTAATCGATGCATTAGATAATCATTATATTATTTGCGGTGCTGGAGAAACTGGCGCATATATCATTCGTCAGTTTAAACAACAAGGGATTCCTTTTGTTGTAATTGACGATACAGAATCTGTCATAGAAGGATTAAGGGAAAACAACATCAATTGTATTTTAGGTGATGCTACCCAAGAAGAAGTATTAAAAAAAGCCAATATCGAAGCTGCTCAAGGTCTCATTGCTTCATTATCAAAAGATGCCGATAATGTGTTTGTTGTATTGACCGCAAAACAAATGAAAGAAGATATCCAAATTGTGGCACGGGCATTTGATAAACGCTCACATAAAAAATTAAAACGTGCAGGCGCGAATCACACGGTATCCCCAAATGAAATCGGGGGGCGTAAAATGGCAAATATGTTACTTAAACCATCTGTTACCTTCTTTATGGATCACGTGATTGAAACCGATGATATGGCTCTTGATTTGGAAGAAATATATATTTCACCGAAAAGTGAGTTTGCGAATAAAGAACTAAAAGATTGTAAAATTCCCGAGAAAACAGGACTTATCATTTTAGCTATTTTTAATAAAGAAAAAGAAAAGTTTGAATTTAATCCAAGTCAAAATTCGGTTTTACACGGCAATGACCGAATTATTGTCGTTGGAGAATATGACAAAATAGAACATTTAAAAGAATTAACTAAGGACAGTAGTTAATGATTACTTTAATTGAATATCCACCGTGTTCTACTTGTAAAAAAGCCAAAGCGTTTTTACGTGCACATAATATAGACTTTGTTAGTAGACACATTGTTAGTGAGACTCCGAGTAAAGAAGAACTATTAAATTGGATGCAAGTTTATGATCTTAATATAAATCAATACTTTAATACTCATGGAAAAAAATATCGAGAACTTAAATTAAAAAATAGATTAAACACGTTATCAGATGATACAAAACTATCATTACTATCGCGAGATGGTATGCTTATTAAACGTCCGTTGTTAGTGATGAACAATCAACTATTAATTGGCTTTAATGTGGATGAATGGAAAGCTGCTTTAAAATCTAAATAATACTGCTTGACTACTTGTATGACATATGCTAGACTATTTTTGGTTAAAAACAATCGAATATTCTTCAGGGCAGGGTGTAATTCCCGACCGGCGGTATAGTCCGCGAGCGCAAGCTGAGTAGGTGAAACTCCTACACCGACAGTATAGTCTGGATGAAAGAAGAAAATCTTTGTATACATGTTATTAATGTGTTTTCTATTGCCCTGAGTCTATTCAGGGCATTTTTAATACAACAAAAACATGGAGATGATTCTAATGAAAAAAAGCGGTACGTACAAAATTGTCGTTATTGCGAATCTAGCTGCACTATCAACACTACTTTACTTTTTTATCAAGTTTCCCCTCCCGTTTATTTTTCCGGCATTTTTAGATATTCAATTTTCTAACTTACCTGCCATTTTAGGCGGATTCATGTTTGGCCCTGTTGCAGGCTCAGCTGTTGTCTTTGTTAGATTTGCTATTAAAGTAATATCAGGCGCAAGCGTAACTGCAGCTGTTGGCGAATTAGGCGATTTACTAATTGGCTTAGCAACAGTCATAACATCATCATTAATTTATCGTAAGTTTCATAGTAAAAAAGGTGCAATTTATGCATCAATTGCTGGGATGTTTGCGTGGATTATCATGGCAATGATTGCCAATTACTTTATTTTAGTGCCTTTCTATATTGAATTTTATTTGGGAGGCGAAGTGGATTCTTTTGTCAGTATGCTAAGTGTGATTCCTGGCGTCAATGAATCAAATTATATGACTAGATATCTTCTATACACTGTCATTCCTTTTAATATATTATTATCAGGTATTGTCTACCTATTAACTTTCTTAGTGTATAAACGTTTGAAACACTTAATCGATGATATCTACGAAAAAGTAACCGATCAGAAATAGTTGAAAGCGATGTATGGACATTTCCTTACATCGTTTTTTAATAAAATCCAAATATTACTTTGATTAATATTGATATTTTACTATAATATAGACGTGTTATGAGGTGATAGGGTGAAAATTTTATTAGACGCAGATGGCAGTCCAGTAAGAAAATATGTTGTATCTATAGCAGAAAAACATCAAGTAGACTTGGTTATCGTAAGCAACATTCACCATATGATAGACGAGCCATATGGCGAGGTTGTGACCGTTGATGATGCCCATGATCAAGCAGATCATGAAATTGTTAAAAGAACTCAAAAAGGCGATTTGGTTATTACACAAGACTATGGTTTAGCGTCACTTGTACTAGCAAAAGATGCTCATGCAATGCATCAAGACGGTTGGTTCTTTACACATTCTAATATTGATCAACTATTAATGACTAGGCATTTGAATCAAAAATTACGCCGTGCAGGAAAACGAACAAAACCTATCAAAAAACGTAAACAAGAAGCCAACGATATATTTATTCAAAACCTCGAAAGGTTTTTGATAAACCATGACAACATATGACATGAGGCTAATTGATGCAAAACAAATTATTCAATCAAACGGTAATTTTAATTTATATCGTGGATGTACTCATGGGTGTATATATTGTGATGCTCGAAGCACTTGTTATCAGATAAAAGCGTTTGAGCACGTCGGAGTGAAGAAAGATGCGGTTCAAAAAGTTCGAGAAGAATTGGCTAAAAAACGCAAAAAATGTATGTTGCGTACAGGTGGTATGAGCGACCCTTATGTGACCATAGAAAAACATACTGAAATATTTAGAGATATATTACATGAAATCTACGCATCAGGGTTTGGTATTGAAGTGCTAACAAAAAGCGATTTAGTATTAAGAGATTTAGCATTATACAAAAGTATACATGAAAGATACCGTGTTGTCATGGCTTTAACATTGACAACAGTTGATGACGAACTAGCACGTATAATCGAGCCACATGTCAGTTTGCCTAGCGAACGGCTTGCTGCATTGAAACAGTTTCATGAAGCAGGTGTAATCACAGGGGTATGGTTAACGCCAGTTATTCCCTTTATTACGGATTCAGTTGAGAATATTGAAGCAATTGTTAAAGCCTGCCATAAAGTAGGGGTAACCTATATAATGAATTTTGGTATGGGACTTACATTGCGCGATGGCAATAGAGAGTATTTTTATCAGCATTTAGATAAACATTTTAAAGGATTAAAAGCTAAATATATTGAGACATTTGGAAACCAATATATATGTAATTCTTTTAATAAAACCAATTTACAAAATACTTTTGAAACCTTATGTAACCGTTATGGTATTCTGTACAAACATAATGATATACAAGCGCTGATTCATAAAGAGAAACAAGTTCAAATACAGTTATTATAGGAGGCAAAAATATGATTTACTCTATGACAAGACCAATTAAAAAACGATTAACTTCTGTTTTATAAACCATATAATAATACAGGAGGCAACAATGAATATTAAGAATAATATTATTAAAGAAAAATTAAAAAATGTATATTTTATAGCAGGGACAAACTGCGGGGGTAAAACCACAATGGCAAAAGCACTTAGTGAAAAATACGATATGGAATATTATAGTGCTGATGAACATTACTGGGAACACCGTAAGATTAGCGATGCGGTTCATCAACCCAATATGAACCGACCATTTTACGGTTGGGAAGAGTATTTTGCTAGAGATAAAGTAAATCAAGGTGAATGGTTATTACGTGCTGAAGATGAAGAAATGGATTTTATAATTTTAGATTTAATAATTCTAGCAAGCAAGACAAACAAAATGATTGTTGTTGACATCCATAGAGCCGTTGATTTGTTTACAAATATTTCAGACTTTAATCGCGTCATCTTTTTACTTGCAGATGTTAAAACAGTCCGCAAACAGTATTTTGGAAGAGACGATAAAAATGCATTATTAGAATGCATTCAAAGAGAAACAAATGACCCTGAGAAAGCCATCCAAAACACATTAGATGTAGCGTGTTATATCGCTGAAAGAGAAATTGAACTTGCAAAAGCATCTCCATTCTTGTGGCACATTCGTGATGATAAAACATCATTTGATTCGCGACTTGCGATGGTAGAAAAACACTTTAAATTGAGTTGATGTTCAATGATAAAACAATTAGATAAAGCAGCCTATAAAGGCCATGAATTGATTTTTAAGTATACTACTGATAGTTTTTATGATGTCATTTACAAAGAGAACGAAAATATATTTGCAATCACACTGGCAAAAAAATCTCTTAAGACCCCTATCGAAAAAACGTTTACCTCTACGTTATTTGAACCATATTTAGATAATCCATTAGCATTTGGATATTTTCTAGGAGATACGATTGTCGGATATATTGAAGTCAATAAAGAAATCTGGCATAACGCTTTACGTGTTACCAACATTTTGGTTGATCAGCAGTACAGAAGGCAAAAAGTTGGAAAAACGTTAATGGATTATATAAAAGACTATGCAACAGCTGAAAAACACCGTGTAGTTTTATTAGAAACTCAATCATGTAATACCAAAGCCATTGATTTTTATCGTAAACAAGGGTTTAAACTTGTAGGATTAAATATGGTTGATTATACTAATAATGATATCAACAACAAGGAAGTACGTCTTGAATTTGGTTATAAATTATAACAATACTAAACTATATTAAAGCGAGGATTCTATTATGGAGAACAGTAAAGAAACATTACCACTAGGAAAACGTATTTTGAATTACTTTATTACAACACTAAATGGTATGGCATTAGGATTGTTTTCAACATTAATTATTGGGGTTATCATAAGACAAATTGGTATACTGACAAATGTTGAAATCATACAAGATTTAGCTGCGATTCTAATGAGTTTTATGGGCGTTGGGATTGGACTTGGTGTGGCATTTAGCTTAAAACTATCAGGACTATCACTAATTTCTGGCGCTATGGCTGGTGGGATTGCAACTAGCTTGATAGCACCCGATCCTGTTGTTGCGTACATTACTACAATTGCGGCTATTGAAGGATTACGTTTTGTTTTACGTAAAAAAACGCCATTAGATATTATTTTAATTCCTCTCATTAGTGCTAGCATTGCAACTTTTGTTGTTTGGTTAATTGGACAACCAATCGCAACCGCTATGGCTTTATTTGGTGATTTCATTCAAACAGCAACGACATTACAACCATTTTTTATGGGAATTATTATTGCTGTTCTTATGGGTATGGCGCTAACTGCACCAATTTCTAGTGCAGCTATTGCTATTTCCATTACATTGGGTGGCATTGCTGGTGGTGCGGCAGTCATTGGGGGATCTGTTCAAATGGTTGGATTTGCAATCATGAGTAGAAAAGATAATTCGATAGGGACGGTAATTTCTATCGCCATTGGCACAAGTATGTTACAGTTTAAAAATATTTTGAGAAAACCAATACTATGGCTTCCACCTATTATTGTTTCTGCTATTTTAGGTCCCCTATCAACGGTTTTATTTAAAATAGAAACAGCATATTCGGGATCAGGTATGGGTACGAGTGGTTTCATTGGTCAAATTGCGACATTTGATGCTATGGACTATTCATTTAGTACACTTATGAGTGTTGGATTATTACACATAGTACTACCGATTATACTCGTATTGATTTTAGATACAATATTTAGAAAAAAAGGACTAATAGCCCCTGGAGATTTAGCTTTAATAACTGATTAGCAAGCAGCATAACTGCTTGCTTTTCTTTTGCGTTCTAGTTGGGTTCGCTAACTAATCATTGTATAATCATAGTGTAAATAAGATGAAGGAGTTTATAATGAAAAACACACAAACATATAGCCCCAGTGCTTTTACAAAAAAGTCAATGTATAAATTACTAACAAGTACCGTTGTCCCAAGACCTATTGCTTTAGTTACAACACTTAATAATGATAAGGTGCTTAATATCGCACCTTTTAGCTATTTTAATATTGTCACTACCAAACCAGCACGGTTATCCATTGTTATAGGTTATAATAAAGGTAAGCGAAAAGATACAGCACACAATATTCTCACACATAAAGATTTTGTCATTCATATTGTCACTGAAGATATACTTTATGATGCGAATCGAACCGCTGCTTCATTGCCTCACAATGAAAGCGAATTGACACTAACGCACTTCACTGTCACTGATGCTGATAAAGTTCGTGGAAAAATTATCGAAAACGCTAAGGTGTACTTTGAATGTACACTTGATAAACATGTATCGTTCGAAGATACGGATATGTTTATTGGCATGATTAAACATATCGGATTGGCGGAGTCGATTATCGAGGATGATCGAATTAATACAAATGCACTAAAACCCATCGCCCGTCTTTCAGGCGATGGATACGCAGAGATATCTACCCCTATTCATTTAAAAAGACCGGAGTGATTGTATGAAGCATATTTTTATCAAGAACAATCCATCACATCCAACCCTTGTTTTATTCCATGGGACGGGTGGCGATGAGTATGATTTGGTTTCCATAGCGAAGGAAATTGACGATAAAGCATCGATATTAAGTTTGCGTGGTTCTGTTAATGAAAACGGCTTAAATCGTTTTTTCAAACGCATCAAGCCAGGTGTATTTGATGAAGAAGACTTAAGAAAACAATCGCTTGATATTATCGCATTTTTGAAGGCGCATATTAAAACCTATAATTTAGATGATACCAATATTATAGCGTTAGGATATTCAAATGGTGCAAACATTATTTCAAGTATTTTGTTACATGATCCAACGCTTTTTAAGGGTGCTTTATTACACCACCCTATGGTGCCGTATAAACATATGGAGGTGCCGTCTTTAAATAAAAAAGCCATCTTCATCGCAGCAGGAGAAAATGATCCAATTTGCGATAAAGATGAACCGATAAAGCTTAAAGCGTTATATGAAGAAAAAGGTGCGGATGTTACGTTAACATGGTATTATCAAGGACATCAACTCACTGAACTAGAAATTCAAGATGCCAAAGCATGGTATAAAACCCATTGCATTTAACGATTAGTCTTATTATTATCTTTAATATATAAGATTAAAACACACACAAAGCTAAACAGTGATGTATAAAAAACAGTACCACCAATAATGAATGCATAAAAAGACCATGTCATCCCTTGTACGATGACAGCAAGCAAAATACTTAATAAAGATAAACCAAAAAAGATTACTGGCAAAACAAATATGAGCGGTTTAAATACCCGGTATAATAGATAACTTAATCCGACTATGATGTTCAAACTATAAAGACTAAAAAAGCCAACAAGATAAAATTGCAATTCCATAATAATCACCTACAAACTAGTATACCATTAAGGAGCATACTATGCCACTATATCATGATTTTTCAGATGTATATGATATTATATTTCCTGAAAAAGAAGCGACAACCCATTTTTTAAAAACGCATCTTAAAGAGTCTAAAGTACTTGATATAGCATGCGGGACCGGAACGTATGCGATAAAGCTTGCTGAACATGGCTATGAGGTTTTGGGAACAGACCTTAATCAATCAATGATAGCTAAAGCAAAAACTAAAAGAACAGAATCATTCAATCCAAAATTTATCGTAGAAGATATGTTAAACCTGAATGCACACGAAACATATGACAGCATCTATTCGATTGGCAATTCGATTGTGCATCTTAAAAATGAAGCAACCATTGCGTTGTTATTTAAGAAAATCTATCGCGCGTTAAAACCACAAGGTGTGTTCATCATGCAAATCATAAATTATGCACGAATTTTAGATCAAACTATAAATCAATTAGCTACAATTGAAAACGCAAGTGTTATTTTTGAACGCAAATATGTTAATAAAGCACCACATATTGCTTTTAATACAGCACTGACAATGGATGATGAAACGACGTATAACACTGTGTTACTATATCCAATAAGACCCAAAATCGTCATCTCATTATTGAAGGATATCGGCTTTAAAGAAGTCACAACCTATGGTGGGTTTAATGAAGTTTCATTTGACGAGCAATCATCCATTCCATTCATAGTCGTTGCGGAAAAACGTGTTTAATCTAACCGATAAATATGCTATGCTAATAGTGAGGTGGTTTTTATGAAAGAAGAAACTAAAAAAACATTACACACACGTATTTGGTTACAAGGGTTCATGGCGGCGTTTATATTTGCGATTCTAATGTGGGTTTTCGACCAAGAAAAGTATGTTTTTCAAGTGATTCTAGAATTTTTTACATTTCTATTCACATGGGTTATTATCCACTATATTGTAAACCGGAACAAATTTAAAAACCTTTCATAAATCTTCTTTTACGAGAAGATTTATTTTTTTACCTAAAATCACGTATAATAATAGTAGGTGATGTTATCACCACTATCGAACATATCGGTAGTACATGTATTATAGAACTACCTGCTAAACCAATTATCGATATAGATATAGTCATTGACTCTATGGAGTGCTTTACCAACGTTAAACATAAATTAGCTCAACTTGGATATGTGCTCGAAAAGGATTTACGCATTGTTAGTTGAGAAGCATTTGTGGATGAGATAAGTCAGTTTATGACACATCATTTGTATGTATGTCCGAAACATTCTCAAACATTAAAAGAACATTGATTTTTTATACGGGTCCTTAGGCAGGATGAAGATGTTCGAAAAGTGTACACAAGAGCATTGCTGCAGGCAAAACGTTTTCCGATAATATAGAGGCATATATGAAAGTAAAAGATTCATTAATTAAAAACATTTTACGTAAGATGGAGGATAACAATGAGAAAAGGCTATTGTTATGAAACAAAAATCGGTGTATTGTGTTTTGTTGAAGAAGATGGACAGTTAATAGAATGTACCCAAAATGTTACAAACAACATGTTTCAAGAAGAAACCGATGTTATTAAGTACGCATTAGGTGAAGTAATCGAATATTTAGAAGGGAACCTTAGACACTTTAAAACAAAGGTAAAACTAACGGGAACCCCTTTTCAACAGTCGGTATATCATGCGCTTTTTCAAGTATCTTATGGAACAACTGTTACTTATAAATCGCTCGCTAAAGCGATTGGAAAACCAAACAGTTATCGTGCCGTAGGAAACGCTTTGAATAAAAATCCGTTAATGCTATTTGTTCCATGTCATAGGGTTATAAAATCTGACAATACCGTTGGCGGATTCGCCTTAGATTTAGAGATAAAAAAAACATTGCTTACATTAGAAGAGGAAAATGGCTATGCGTAGTATTCAAACAATGTTAAACACCATTACTTCAGTTGCGAAACACGATGACCGAGTTCGTGCAGTTATTATGAATGGATCTCGCGTTAATCCAGCGGTAAAAAAAGACAAATTCCAAGATTACGATATTGTCTTTTATGTTGATGATTACCAAACATTTCCGAAAGATAACGAATGGATTAAGGTATTTGGTGATGTGTTAATAATGCAAACAAAAGATGACCAACTCGATGCGTCTTTAGATGAAGCATGGTATATTTACTTAATGCAATTTAAAGATGGAAACCGCATTGATTTGAGCATTCGTGATATAAAAGATTTTTCACAAGACATTCAAGAAGATTCTTTAACCAGAGTATTAATCAATAAAGATAATTATCCGGTCAATATCCCGAGTCCTAACGAGTCTAGTTATTACATTAACAAACCTACTGAGAAAGAGATTAGATGTACGATAAATGAATGTTACTGGGTTAGTCTATGTGTCGCCAAAGGGCTGGCTAGAGAGCATATATTATATGCGATGGATCATTTAGCTATAGTTCGAAACCAATTACGTATGATGTTGACTTGGTGGGTTGGATATAAGACCGACTTCAAAACATCTATAGGCAAATCAGAAAACCGGTTAAAAAAATACATTGATTCATCTTGGTATGAGCGCTTACTCAAGACATTTCCCAGCACAAATAAAGATGAGATATATGGATCACTATATACCTTGTTGGATCTCTTTCACGAAGTTACATTAGCGGTTATACGTTATGAGAATATTTCCTATGATAATGCTTTACTGAATATGATAAAATCAACTATTAAGAAACGTTATCAAATGATTAAGTCGTATGAATGATATAATACCAATATAGCACCTATGTTATAAGGAGGATACTTAGATGATTTACGAGATTAACGATCGATCATTAAAAACCATTAATCAATTGGCTTTTTTATTACATCAAGCATTTCCTGAATCTTACAAAAACGAAAAAGAAAGTGTCGAAGAAGCAAAAACGCTCTTAGATGATGAGTACAAATTACTTGCAATGAAAAAAGAAGATACTATAGTCGGTATTATCGGGGCAAAAGCCATGTACAAACACACAGGGTGGGAACTTCATCCGTTAATTGTAGAGAAATCCTATCAACGACAAGGTATAGGGACTAAGTTAATTAACCATCTGGAAGAGAAACTACAAGCTTATGGGTGTGTTACACTCTATTTAGGAACCGATGATGAGTTTTTTAAAACCTCAGCTTCTAAGGGCGATTTATATCACGATATCCCTAACGCCATTAAGCATCTTGAAAATTTAGACAATCATCCATTTACCTTTTATCAAAAAAACGGATTTACTGTCACAGGATTGATTCCCGATGCGAACGGGTTAAATAAACCAGATATTATTATGGCAAAACGCTTGCCTATGCAAAAACGTTGATATGCAAAAAGCATATATTTGGTTCAAACGCGGTTCGATTGTCTTAGCCATTTTAGGATTGATAGGCTTAATAGCATTTATGATGCTTACCCATCAAGCGATGGATGAAGCTTCAACTAGAATAGAACATGATAATGTGTATAAAGAAGACAATGTGATTATTGTTGAGGCAGAAGACCCAATTGCTAATTTGGTATTTTATCCAGGCGCGCTTGTAGAAAGTGAAGCGTACTTAGTGATGGCAGAAATGTTAAGTATCGAAGGTATTACCGTATACATTGTAGAAATGCCATTGAACTTATCGATTCTAAATCCTGATGCATTTGATACAATCTATGATACCTATCCAAGCGATTTACCATGGTATTTAGGTGGGCATTCTTTAGGTGGTGCGATGACATCCCGTAATGACATGGAACAGATCGATGGATTAATTTTAGTAGCTGCTTATATTGATGTTGCGCACGATTTAAGTAATGAAACTATAGATGTTTTATCAATAACCGCAAGCGAGGATGAGGTCCTTGATAGGGTAAGTTTTGAAGAGGCAAAACCTTATTTACCAGAAGGCACCATCTACCGAGAGATTGAGGGTGGAAATCACGCAAACTTTGCTTATTATGGCTTACAACGTAATGATGGAGATAATACGATATCTAGAGAAACACAACATCAAATATATACACAATATATGATTGACTTTGTGAAGGGAGACCTATCATGATATTAGCAGGAAAAGTTATTGTTGTAACTGGAGCATCTAGTGGTATTGGCTATGCACTTACAAAACAACTACTAGATGAAGGCGCGCATGTTTTCGCTGTATCTCGTTCTATTGAAGATACTGATTTGGAGCACGACTACTTAATTAAAAAGAATTTTGACTTGTCTAATGAAAAACATATCAATACCTTGTTTGATGATGCTATACAACGTTATGGCCATATTGATGCTTTTGTAGCAAACGCTGGATTTGCCTATTATGAAACATTTCAAGGTAAAGACTTTAAGCACATAGAGCACTTGATGAAACTCGATTTATATAGTGTGATGATTAGTGCACAAAAGATGAAAGAAATCAATAAGACACATCCTTTTAATTTTATGGCGACGTTGAGTGCTGTTAGTTATGTACCAATGCCAGGATATGCTGTCTATACGGCTGCTAAGGCCAGTCTAAAAGGTTTTATCGAAAGTTATCAATTAGAACTTGATAAAGACCAGATTCTTCAGGCGGTCTATCCTGTTGCTACCGATACAAAGTTTTTTACCGTTGCCGATCAAGACCATAAACCGTGGCCAGTTCAATCAAGTGAAACAGTCGCTAGAGCCATGGTTAAAGGGTTAAAACGCAATAGAAAACGAATATATCCATCAAAAATATTTTGGTTAGGCATTAAACTATTTCCATGGGTGTTTGTGTTTTATAAAAAAAGACAAAGAAAACTGTTCCATAAAATAATGTCCAAAGACAAGAAATGAGTTAATCTATGAGTATTGAAATTATTCGCTTTTTACAAGATCAAAGTTCTCGTATGTTAGATCTGTTTTTTGATGGGATATCTTTTTTAGGAGAAGAGTATTTTTACATTGCAGTACTAGGCTTTATTTACTGGATAGTGAATAAACGTTTTGGTGAAATACTGGCAATTGTATTAGGGTTTTCTTTAACCTTGAATAATGTTATTAAAGATTTTACCGAAGCCAATCGCCCATTCGAAGATTATAATGATATAGAAAACAAACGACCAGAAACTGCTACAGGACATTCAATGCCAAGTGGTCATGTACAAGGGTCATCTTCCTTTTTTACCGCAATGGCACTCTATTTAAAAAAGCATAGGTATCTTATCGTTGCTATAGCGCTTACCGTTTTAATGATGTTTAGCCGGATGTATTTGGGTGTACATTATCTTAAAGATGTGATTGTTGGAGCTGTAATTGGGATTTCTATTGCAATTGTTGCCCATCTCTTTTTTCAAAAATTCCGAGATAAGCCAAAACAATTACATACAGTTTATATTGCCTTAATATTAATGTTTTTACCAGGTCTATTTATCATCACGAGTAATGATTTTTTTAAAGGGTATGGCATTTTATCTGGTGTTGTGTGTGCAATCATCTTTGAGAAACGTTATGTTCAATTTACATATGATATTTCTATTATAAAAAAAATGCTTCGTTACGGTGTTGGCCTTGTTTTAATGGGGGTCATACTAGTTAGTGTAAAAGCCTTATTTATGTTAATACCAAGTCATGATTTATTAGCAAACATTTTAGATTTTATCCGGTATTTTTTAGTAGCTTTTATTGGATTTGGAGCATATCCATATGTGTTTAAGCGATGGAATTTTTAGAAGGAAGGTGATAATATGAGTAATACAAAAATACTAGTAGTCATTGTTAAACATGGCCAAGCTAAACATCTTATTGATTTGCTTGATCCGACGCATTTTGAGAATGTTACGGTTGTAAAGGGTGAAGGTACGGTCAACCCTATGTTATATGCATCCATGGTTAATTTAAACCAAGATGTTAAACGTGATATTTTAATATTACAAGTAAATTCTACATATTTGTCGGATGTTCAAGCACTATTAAAAAATGAAGCGAGATTAGATAAAAAGCATACCGGGATTATGTTTACCATACCATTAACAGATTTAGTTAGTGCCAAGAAGGAGGATTAAAATGAGCGAATATAAGTGTATAATTACTATTACAAAACGCGGTAAAGGTAACGATGTTATTGATGCCGCTAGACGCAAAAAGGCAAAAGGTAGTACTCTTATCAAAGGTAAAGGCGTGAGTGTTTTTGAACACCCATTATTGAAAAATTTGATGCACAATGATAAAGATATTGTTATTACACTTATTCCTAACAATGACGCTGATGCTGTTAAAAATGAAATACGACATGCACTTGACATAGATACTCCTGGTGAAGGTGTGATTTTCGTCTTTGATGCATTAGATGTTATTGGACTAGATGCTTCGTGATTTTAAGACATGTCGATGTCGTTACCGATCAAGGTATAATTAAAAATTGTACGCTATCAATAAAAGAAGGTAAAATTCATGCTATTGATAAAGAATTGGCGGAAGAAAAAAATCGATGGATTGTTATCCCTGGATTTATCGATCAACATATTCATATATCTAGTACGCATTTTAAAACTGCAAAAGAAACACTGTTTTCTCATGGTGTGACGAGTTTTCTTCCAACTGTTGCAACAACATCGATAAAAAATATGACAACGGAACTAAGACAACTTAGTAGGATAATTAGAAAAGATGATGCTGCATTAGGTATTCATCTAGAAGGACCTTTTCTTAATAAAGAGAAGGCTGGGGCACAATCACAAGAGGGTTTATGTTTTTACGACGCTGGCAAGTTAGAAACGTTAATTAATGCGTCGAAGAATACCATAAAAATACTTACGTTTGCACCAGAAATGGTAACGGATGCGTTTTACCAATCATATCCATCAATTCTAAAACAAATCGGTCATTCAAAAGCATCTAATGAAATGTTTATGTCCGCATATAATCATGGAATTAAAACGATAACACATGTTTTTAATGC
This sequence comes from uncultured Candidatus Izemoplasmatales bacterium, assembly GCA_964395055.1. Taxonomy (GTDB): domain Bacteria; phylum Bacillota_I; class Bacilli_A; order Izemoplasmatales; family Izemoplasmataceae; genus SLQR01. The sequence goes on from CAYNAA010000009.1 coordinate 29,293, forward strand.
ACTCGATTCAATTCACCATCGAAAAGAGTCTATTCTTTTACAAAGTTTATTAAAAGAAGACATAATCTATGAACTAATTGCCGATAAAGTACATGTCTCGTTAGATATGATAAAGTTCTTTTTAAAACAGAAACCGCATATAATGTGCGTAAGTGACGCATTATGTGATCAAAGTGTATTAGGAGACAACAAACTAAAACTAAAGGATACGCACTATTATACTAATGATGGGACACTAGCTGGAAGTAATCAGTACTTAGATACAGGATTTAAAACTTTATTAGATGCTGGATTAACACTTACTGATGCTGTTCAAGCAACAAGTACTAATCAAAGTATATATCTAGGTATAGATGATTGTTTAGGAAAGATTAAAGTGGGGTATCAAGCAGATCTTGTGTTACTAGACAAACAATATAATGTTTGTAAAACCATAAAAAGTGGAAAGATTATGTATGAGAGAAGGTGACATATGTCAAAAGTAAATCACATTGTTAATACCTTAGAAGACATTATTAAAACCAAACAGCCAGGAGAACGTTTACCTTCAGAACGGACATTATCTGAAACGCTAGATGTATCAAGAATGACTATTCGTCGGGCTTTAGATCAATTAGAAGCTGACCAACGAATTTACCGTGTCGCCAATGTTGGAATATTTAAAGCAGATAATGTGCTTTATAAGCCTTTAGATGTGTTTACGGGATTTACAAGTGAAGTCGAAAAAGCTGGCGGGGCTGTTAAAAATACACTCATTGAGTTTTCTCTACAACGTGCTTCAAAATCTATCGCAAGTCATCTTCGAATCGAAGAAGGCACATATATCTACAAAGTCGTCCGTGTAAGGAAAAAAAACAATGTCCCACTCATTTTAGACGAATCTTATTTTCCTAAAGATATTATCCCACTTGATGAAACGGTTGTTAGTGGATCGATTTATCACTATATTCAATCGACATTAAAGTTGAAAATGGCTAAGGCCACACAACATTTTAAAGCGGTTTTTGCTGACAAATCATATCAACCATACTTAAATGTCGATGAAAATACGCCTGTGCTATTTGTTGGCTTAGTTGGCTATTTAGCAGATGGCCGTATTTTTGAGTACACAAAATCATATAAAAACACTAAAGCCTATAACCTCGTATTGACAAGTTATAAGGAGCCTAATCATGACGTTTAAGATTGAACATGCTAGCTATAAAGACATCATAATAATAGAAGATTTTTATGCGCACTCGCAAAAGATTACTTGTTTGGTTGGCGAAAGCGGTGGTGGGAAAACAACACTGCTGAAATTACTTAGTAAAATGATTTCGCCAACGGATGGGGCGGTTTATATTAACGATGAACTTTTAGAAGATAAGGATACTATTGAACACCGAAAGTCATGCATGATGATGCCGCAAAACCCTTTTGTCTTTCCAGGAACTGTGAAAGAGAATATTGTATTACCACTAAAATATCGAGATAATACATTAGATGATTCAGTATTATCATCAATTTGTGAACGCGTCCATCTTAAAAATGATTTGGACCAAGAAGCATCAAACCTTTCGATGGGAGAAAAACAGCGCTTGGCGTTAGCGCAAATTATCGCTGCAGATGCCCCTTGCATATTGCTAGATGAGCCATCGAGTGCGCTTGATGAAGCGACAGAGCAAGATGTAATTGAAAAAGTTGTGTCTTATGTAAAAGAGCAGAAAAAAACATTGGTTATGGTTACCCACTCATTAAATATAGCAAAACAGTATGCAGACAGTATATACACAATCAAAGACGGTAGAATAAAAGGACGTGAACACAATGGACGTCATTGAGTTAACATATTTTGAAGTTGCACTAGGCTATCTTTTTGTTTTGGTGGTTCTTTGGTTATTAAAAAAAAGACACATTAATAGACAAAAAGAATTGATTTTAGCGTCTATTAGAATGACAGTGCAGCTAGTGCTTATCGGTTTTATTTTAACTTGGATATTTGAAAACCCGCATCCACTGATAACTCTAGTGATTATTCTTTCAATGAGTAGTTTTGCGGTCTTTACAGTTTTTAATAAGTTTAAGAAAAGGTTAAATCCTAGACTAAAGAAAGTCATTGCCATAAGTATTCCACTTGGAACACTGCCGGTAATTGGGTTCTTTTTATGGGCGGTTATCCAAGTCGATCCTTACTATAATCCCCAGTATTTTATCCCCATTTCTGGAATGATTATTGGAAATAGCATGACCGGTATTTCTTTGGGTGTGCAGACCCTTGTAAACCGTTTTACCCATAATAAAGATGAGGTTCTAACACTGCTTTATTTTGGTGCAACCCCGAAAGAAGCGAGTTTTCAAATTGTTAATGACGGATTTGATGCCGCAATTATGCCAACGTTAAACAGTATGTTAGGTATGGGTATAATCTTTTTGCCAGGGATGATGACTGGCCAAATTTTATCTGGGACGTTACCAACGACAGCTATCCTTTATCAAATCATGATTATGTTAGGAATTTTAGGTGGCGTGAGTCTAACTACCTATGGATTTTTAACTTTTGGATATAGAACATTTTTTAATCACCAACAACAATTAAGATGAAAATATGATACAATAAAGTAATATTGAAAGCGGTGATGATATGCCTTACTTCAAAACTGATGGATTACTAAAAATAGTTTTAAATCAGACAAAAAAGACGCGTTTACTTTATTTGATTATTAATGGTATAATTCTTGCTTTATGTTATATTTTTGTTTATTTTACTGGGGGTACACAACACGCTTATTTACATACTTTTTATATTCCAGTTTTTATCGGCAGCCTCATGTTTGGAAGTCGTGGGGGTTTACTAACTGGTGTTATTGCAGGTATCTTATTAGGGCCATTAATGCCGCTTGATACTGCGACTAGAGAACTGCAACCAGTATTTAATTGGCTGTACCGCATGTTAGTTTTTATGGGCCTTGGATTTTTAATTGGACGAGTTTTTGATCGAATCCGTCACCAATATCAAACGATCAATAGAATATATACACATTCCTTAGATACGGGAATTCCTAATTATTATTACTATCTTACGAAGTTTGACGAAAATGCATATGATGATTCGGATGTTTCATTAACGATTATGATCAATAATTATGAAGACCTTGTTGTCTTAATAGGAAGAGAAAACTATGCTAAAATATTAATTGATGTCTACCAGGAGTTGTCAAAACACTTTAGCGATGCCATTATTATTCAAGTTGACAATCGCAAATTTTGGATAGAAGTTGATCAAAAAACATTTAAAACCGAGTTTTCCAACTTAATAAGGCGATTTGATGACAAAATATTTTATAACAATGATATGCCGATGTTTATAGAAATGTCTATAGGTGTTTACCTTTTAGATAGTAAAGTTACGCGTTTAGAGGCGTTTAAATATAGTGAAATTGCTGCACTACATGCGAAACGGGAACAATTAAAATATGCAATTTATCAAGAAGATTTTGAGCATACACAACGTAACTTAGAGCGGCTAGGTGCTTTGCCACTTGCAATCATAAATGATGAGTTGTTTTTAGAGTACCACCCAATTGTCAATCTCAAAACAAACAAGGTCGTTGCTTTAGAAGCGTTAATTCGCTGGGAAAAAGATGGAGAACTTATACCCCCTTTAGACTTTATAACACTCGCTGAAGAAACTAAAATTATTGATAGTCTTACGGAGTGGGTATTCAAGCAAGTAATTAAAGAAAATAAAATCATAAGTGAGTATAGTAACCTTAATATTAATATTAATATTTCTCAAAGGAACTTATATAATCCAGCACTCGTCGACCGATTAATTGATATGATAAAAAAGGAAAATTACAAGAAGAATAAAATTGGAATAGAAATGACTGAATCGACATTGATGCTAAATTTACACTTAACAAGGTCATTATTAGAGACATTTAAATTGAATGATATTCCTTTGTTAATTGATGATTTTGGTGTTGGGTATTCAACGATGTCTACTTTAAATGAGTTACCAGTCAATAAAATTAAAATTGATCGTCAATTTGTAGACAAGATGATGAATGAAAAAGCTGCTAAACAGCTAGTTCAATTGATTGTAAACTATGCTCATGTTCTTAATATTGAAGTAGTAGCTGAAGGTATAGAAAATGCGGCATATGAAACGACGCTGAAAGATATTGATTGCGATTATGGTCAAGGTTTTTATTACACTAAGCCATTAAGAGTCGATAAGGTTATACCATGGTTAAAAGACCATGAAAATAAATAAAATAGGAGCGATTATTATCAAAAAACTATTTACACTAATGTTACTAACCATACTAACTATTGGTTTAGTAGGTTGTCAATCTTTAAGGGTTGACAATGAGCAAGAGGATAATGATGATGACAATGATAACGACATTGTTATTACAGATGAACAAATACTTGAGGATGCACTTGATAGTCTTGGTGAGACGGTTATTCCATCAACCATTAATAATGATATCGAGTTACCAAATAGTATAGAAGATGTATCCATAGGTTGGGAATCATCAGATCCACATTTTTTGACATCTAATGGTATCTATAATCCACCGCTATATCGCAGTGGGGAAAAAGAGGTAACATTAACAGCGCGTGCAACATATAATGAACAGGAGATGACAAGAGATTTTTATGTAACATTAGAAACATTACCAGAACCAACTGTAAGCGAAATAGAGGAGTTATCATTTACAAATATTGCAACAGAATACTTGCTAGATGACACTATGATCAATGTCTATTATACTGAGCCTAAAGGGTTACCGTATGTTGACGTCGAGTCATTTTTAACCTTGTTAGATGGCGGAACAAAAGATGGTGCAATAGTACTTGAAGATGTTGATATTATAATTAATGAAAATACGCTATCAATAGAATATTTCGCTGATAATACAAGTGATTTGGAACCTGGAGAAGAGCCTTTAATGGAGGATATGACCTACTCAATCGAATTTGATTTTGACAATAATTTAGTTACGGTAAGTCATTTTGATTTCTTTGGGGCTTACCAACAAGCCACCCAAACGGACTTTGGTGCCGGATTATCTGTTGCTGATTATACTTATGAATATTCGAGTCCCGTTGTTTTTGATTTAAATGCATATCGTCTAGATACGATGATTCACGAGGATGAGTTTTTAATTCCTTTACATCTAGCAAATTTATTCTTCTCGGGGTCAATGTATGATGTTTATTATAATGGCGACGAATTAATTGGTTTTGACACCTATCAACGGTACGATGTTGAAGATGACTTACGAACCAGTTCAATCAATGGTGAAGAAATGACGTGGTTGAAGGCGTTAAGAACATATAATTATACCGTGTTTACATTCGATTATTATTATGGATTGCGTTATGATCAAGATGTAGAAACGTATTATGATGTGTTTGATCAAGAAGCGTTAACAAGTGAGAATCACGATGCTGCTGTATGGGATTTAGCCTATAGTTTAGACGATTTACATACATCACATTTAATGTATGGATATCACTCTGATGAACCGACTAAGGTTCTATCAGATCTTGCTGATGTTGGTGAACGTACACAAAGTTTTTACTATGATCTTTGGGATTTACAAGATATGAATTTGTGTTCTTACAAAAATAACGTAACGTATTATGATGACCGTGACGTAGCTCGAATTCGTGTTACTGGGTTTGATGAAGATACTCCAGATGAGTTTGCTAAACTAATGGATAAGATTAATGATGATGGAACGGCAACTAAAATTATTGTTGATATTTCTTGTAATACGGGCGGTATCGTAGGAGGCATGATTCAAGTATTAGGATACATGACTGATGACTTATTGCCGATTCATGGATTGAATACAGGAGACATGTCTACTTATACTGCGTATTATGATTCTGAAACCGAAGCACTTGATTATGATTGGTATGTTTTATCTGGACCAATTACGTTTAGTGCAGGAAATATGATGGCACAAGTATCTAAAGAATTAGATAATGTTACGGTTATAGGTGAAGATTCTAAAGGTGGTGCGGCATCGATTACAACCAATATATTACCGAGTGGTGCAATTATTATCATGAGTTCTAATAATCTATCCGCTGATGCAGATTACAATAGTATAGAAATGGGTGTTGAGGTAGATTATCATGTTGATATGAGTGATTTTAATAATGAATCAGCTATTATGGATGCTATCAATTCAGCTGTTTCTGAAAGATCTACAGATAACCAAGATTAACATTCAAAATATTAAGGGTGTGCATTTGACACATCCTTTTTATTGTAGATAGACGAATATATGTTACAATAATTTTATATATTTAAAAGGAGTTAATCGATGAAAAAAACATTATTACTTGTTATCATACTCATATTTGGCCTTTCAGGATGTTCTAAGAAGAATGAAGATGTAGAAAATACATATCGCGATGCACTCGCATTTTTCTTTAATATTGAGATTCAAGAAGCCGTACCTGTACCTACACCGTTTGATATCGATGATGTAACTATTGAAGAAGATACTGAATGGATTGCATATAAATTGGAATTAACAAAGAATAACAATGATTATTTTGCTGAACTCATCTATTATTCAGTTACATTTTCATATCCTAATCAAGAGCCTCAAGATTATGTTATTATCTATGCACACAATAACCTCACCGGTGATTTTGAACGGTTTAATTTTAATGAGCTTTTAGTTGAGTTCTCTCAAGCTGTTGAGAACGAACTGAATGGTTTAGAAACAGGTTTAGAACAAGCTGGTTATACTATTGGTGATTCAAAGACTAGAGAGGGAACGTTCAGTCAAGCCGAGAGTAATGACATTATAAACAAACTAAAAGAATCGTGAAACCTAAGCTGTTTTGTCACAAATTGACAAGACAGTTTTTTATTATAAATTAAGCAAATATACTTGACAAAATAATCAATTGGCGTTAATATATAACTGCAATGGCACTCAACACACAAGAGTGCTAACAAAAAAATAATTGGAGGGATGGTTATGTTTAAATTAACCCCGTTCTCAGCATCACCGCGTAAACGCGATGATTACGTAGATTTCTATGATGCCATTGACGATTTCTTTGGGTCTAGTCCTTTCAGATCATTGCGAAACGATACCTTTAAACTCGATGTGAAAGAAGAAGATAAGTCATATCTAATCGAAGCAGATTTACCTGGTGTTGACCGTGAAAACATTAAAGTTAATTACGATGATCAAACATTAATTATTTCGGTTGAACACAAAGAAGAAAAAGAAGAGAAAGATGATAATGACAATTATCTTCATCGAGAAAGACGCGCGTGTGCAATGAAAAGAGCAATCCATCTACCAGATGTTGACCCTAGTAACGTCAAAGCAAAACTAAATAATGGCGTACTACAAATCATCGCACAAAAAGCTGAACATGTGAATGAAGGCTACGCAATTGATGTTGAGTAAAACCGAAGACTTCAAGGCTTGTCCTTGAAGTCTTTTCATAAAAGGAGTGATTATATATGGAACAAAATATGACACAGAAAACACAAGAGGTTCTTAAAGAAGCACAAAATATTGCAACACGTTACGACCATCAAATGTTAACACCAGAACATTTTCATTTAGGGCTATTAACGGTTGATGATTCACTTATTGTCTCTTTACTAAATGCAATGGATAAACCAGTTAAAGCTTTAAAAGATGCACTTATAAGACACTTAGAAAGCCTACCCAAAGTTAGTGGTGGAAACGAGATGTATATGTCACGTCAAGCCAATCAGCTCATGTTAAAGGCCGATGACCAAAAGAAAAAAATGCACGATGATTATTTAAGTGTTGAACATGTATATCTTGCACTATTAGAATTAAAAAACAGTGAATCAGAAGCTATTTTTAAACAATTTAATATTACTAAGGATGCGTTTCAAGAAGCACTCAAAAGCATTAGAAAGGATAAGCGCGTGACAACGGATCAACCTGAATCCCAATATGATGTTTTAAATAAATACGGCAGGGATTTAGTAGACTTAGCTAAAAGTGGTAAATTAGATCCAGTTATTGGGCGCGATGATGAAATACGACGTGTTATTCGAATCTTATCTAGACGCACTAAAAACAATCCTGTGTTAATAGGAGAACCCGGTGTTGGTAAAACAGCAATAGCCGAAGGGTTGGCAATGCGAATATTGAAAGGGGACGTTCCAGAAGGGCTAAAAGATAAAACCATTTTTGCACTTGATATGGGGGCGCTGGTCGCAGGTGCCAAGTATCGTGGTGAATTTGAAGAACGGCTTAAAGGTGTTCTAAATGAAGTCGCAAGTAGTGAGGGTCGTATTGTTTTGTTCATTGATGAATTGCATCTCATCGTTGGTGCTGGAAAAACCGAGGGGGCAATGGATGCAGGAAATATTTTAAAACCGATGCTTGCTCGTGGTGAACTACACTGCATCGGTGCAACGACAATTGATGAGTACCGAAAATATATAGAAAAAGATGCGGCACTAGAAAGACGATTCCAGCAAGTGATGATTGATCAGCCATCAGTTGAAGATACAATCTCTATTCTAAGAGGGATTAAAGAGAAATTTGAAATTCACCATGGTATTCGTATAAGTGATCAGGCGCTAATAGCCTGTGCCGAACTATCTCATAAGTATATAAGCGATAGATTTTTACCAGATAAAGCAATAGATTTGATGGATGAAGCAGCGTCTATGATTCGGACTGAGATTGATTCAATGCCAGCTGAACTAGACCAATTAAATCGCAAATTATTACAATTAGAAATTGAAAAAACTAGTTTACAAAAAGAAAAAGATGATGCTTCTAAAAAGAGACTAGAGGCATTAAATAAAGAAATATTATCGCTTAAAGAAAGACACGACCAGTTACAACTACAATGGGAAAAAGAAAAACGAGGACTCAATGATGTTAAGGCGTTAAAACAAGAAATTGAAAATATTAAGCGCGATATAGATGAAGCGAAAAGACACTATGACTTAGAGAAACTCGCGAAATTACAACATGGTGATTTACCAGAAGCAGAAAAACGTCTTGAAATAGCAAAATCACAAGAACATGATAAAACGCTAATTAAAGAAGAAGTCACTGAAGATGAAATTGCGGATATTATTTCTAAATGGACAGGAATACCTGTACAAAAATTAATCGAAAGTGAACGAGAAAAACTCTTGCACTTAGAAGACCATCTACATCAACGAGTTATTGGACAAGACCGAGCTGTGACAAGTGTATCAGATGCGGTCTTAAGAGCTCGAGCGTTATTAAAAGATCCAAATAGACCGATTGGCTCATTTATTTTTTTAGGACCGACGGGCGTTGGAAAAACTGAACTGGCAAAAACCTTGGCCGAGTCATTATTTGATAGTGAAGAACACATGATTCGTATTGATATGAGTGAATATCAAGAGCGTCACACCGTTGCTAGGTTAATTGGTGCTCCACCAGGTTATATCGGCTATGAAGAAGGTGGACAACTGACAGAAGCTGTTAGGAGAAAACCGTATAGTGTCATTCTTTTTGATGAAATTGAAAAAGCCCATCCTGAAGTATTTAATGTATTGCTTCAACTCCTTGATGATGGCCGCTTAACCGATGCAAAAGGACGTATTGTTAACTTTAAGAATACAGTAGTCATTATGACATCTAATATTGGTAGTGATTTACTGCTTGAAGGATTAGATGAATCTGGAGAAATTAAGTCTGATATTGAAAATACGGTTTTTTCTCGCTTGCGGAAACACTTCAAACCAGAATTTTTAAATCGCATTGATGATACCATACTTTTTAAACCGTTAAGACGTCATGAAATATTACAAATTATTGACCTGCAAATTAAAGACTTGAATCAAAAATTAAATGAAGAAAATCTTACAATAACATTTACGGATAAAGCAAAACAATTTATTCTTGAGCGAGCATATGATGTACAGTATGGGGCTCGACCAATTAAACGGTTTATTCAAAAGCATGTCGAAACAATGTTATCAAGAATGATTATTGAAGGAACTATTAAACCTAAAGATTCAATCGATGCCGATATTGAAAACGATAAACTTGTATTTACTACATAAAAGTGTTGCTCAAGCAACACTTTTTTTGTTATTATAGTATTGTCGCAAACGAGGAGCTGACTTGATGAAAATTTCATTACTTAAATTATTTCTTATATATTTAAAAGTTGGGGCATTCACCTTTGGTGGTGGGTATGCAATGATCCCCATTTTTGAACGTGAACTTGTGACAAGATATAAACTCATAAAACCAGAAGAGTTTTATGATACACTTGTTATATGTCAATCATTGCCTGGGGCGATTGCGGTTAATTTTGCTGTATTTACTGGGCTTAAATTACGCGGATTAAAAGGTGCTCTGGTAACACTATTTGGTGTGATATTACCATCATTTGTATTTATATTAACGATTGCCGTCTTTTTGTTTCAATATGTTGAACATCCTATAGTTGCAGCGTTTTTTAAAGGTGTAAGATTAAGTGTTGTCGCATTAATTTTCTTAGCTGGGTATAAACTACTCAAGAAAAATCGTAATTGGTTTGGAATATTTATGATGACCATTACATTCGCGATGGTTGCATTCTTAGATATCCATCCATTTATTGTTATCGTCTTTACCGGATTCTTTGGGTATTTAGTATTTACTGTAAAGGCGGTGACACATCATGATTCTGTTTAGTTTGTTTATTGCCTTCTTAAGTATCGGGGTTGTATCATTTGGTGGCGGTTATGCGATGTTACCATTGTTTGAGCGAATAGTAGTAGAAGAGAATCAGTGGTTGACTATGGAATTATTCATCGATATGTTAGCGATTAGTCAAGTAACCCCAGGACCGATAGCGATTAACAGTGCAACATTTATTGGATACCAAACAACAAACACTGTTTTAGGTGCTGCTGTTGCAACCATTGGTGTTGTTACAGTCCCGGTTATATTGGTATCTTTTGCGTCATACTATAGTGATCAGTTCAAAGAATCACTTGCAGTACAACGCGTATTAAAAGGGTTAAGACCGGCGCTTGTTGGTCTGATTATGGCAAGTGTTTATTCCGTTGCACAAAATGCTGTATTCGATTTTATTGGACCAATATTAATTGTGGTATTTCTCTTTATGCTTACTAAACTGAAACTGCATCCTATCTTAGTAATTATCATATCAGGGATATTAGGAATCTTTTTCTATCACCTCATATAAAAAGGGAAGCGACTGCTTCCCTATTTTTTTGTTTTATTGAGGTATGCAATAAGCTTCTTTTGATATTCAGAAGAATATGTCTTTTTCATATCATAAGATGCTTGGTCTGCACGTTTTATTGTATCTTCGATATGTTCATCATTTTTGTGTTTTGCGGTGCCCACAGCAACGCTGATGTGGTTTTCAATATCATTATCACTGTTTATATAGATAATGGCATCCTTTAATGCTTCTAACGAAGTTTTTTGTGTGTTTTTAACGAGTATGAGGAATTCATCGCCCCCCATTCTAAACATTAAACTGTTGTCTGCTGTGATTTTCTTAGTGTTATTAACAAATCGTTTTATTAAATCATCACCTGCTGCATGTCCAAGATAATCATTATGTAATTTGAGTCCGTTTAAATCTGTCATAATAATACCATAATTCGGATATGTTTTAATTAGGGTTTCTTGCTGTGTTTCAAAGTAATTACGGTTATAACAGTCTGTCATTTGATCGTATTTAATGTAATAATTTAATTGATCGACAAGTTTCATTAGGCGTGTCTCATCATACAATAGTACCAACGTGCCTTGTTGGTTGAATTGGTCAAAAGTAAATTCTTTATAAATGGTATAAAGATATGGTTTATCAATAAATGGAGCATCTTTAACATGGTCGAACGTTTTATAAAGAATAGCCTGTTTTTTTAAGGCATGAATAAAGGCGGAGAGTAATTGTGTTTCCTCGTCTTTTATCTCAAATGATGTTAGTAACTTGTTAGAATACTCAATAACATTTCCGTACTTATCTGCAATAATATACATCTCACGCATAGCATTAATTAAGACATTACGGTTAGAGGCAAGTAATTGAAATTGAAAATCACGTCTAAAGACAATCCAATATAATGCGTAGCTCATTAAAACAATAAATAAGTAAGTCGGATCAAGGCTTAATGTATAAAAAACAATATGTATAAAATTAATGACTATACCCAAGCCTAAAATAATGATAATTGAATAAAAAGGAAAAATGCTTCTGTTATATTGAGCGGGTTTTCTTAAATGAACAATCAGTTTAATCATTACAAAGATAACGAGAATGTAACTAACTGTCATATGAATGATAAACCAAAGTCCAATATCTGCATGAAGAAAATCATTGTGCGATGTCACATTATCAATAGATAATTTTAAAAATTCCATGTGAATAGGGTTAGTTAGGGTTACAACTAAACTAAAAATAAAATATGTTATCCCAATCATTCGAAACCACTTCGGCGTATTTTTTCCGATAAACGACTGGATGGTTTCATAGCCAAGGTAAACGATTAAAAATATAATTGGATACGTTAAAAACTTAATAAAATAGATGAATGTAACATTGTCAATAAGGTAAAATATAAATTGTATGAGGGTCCACAAGAAAACAACAGTAACAAAATATCTAAGGTTTTCATATTTTCTATGTTGTTTATAGTGAAAAAGCCGCAATGTTGGAACTAGTGATAAAAAACCAAATGAGATAAGTATAATGGCTTGAATTAAAGTCATTTTAGCCCCCCTTTCAAAAGATGGAATATATCTATATCATAGCACAAGATTTTGTAAAAGACTATTATTAGGGGATTTAGAGGTTTACTTTTTTAAAGAAACGTATATAATAATTTCGAGGGGTGACATCATGATACTTTTGAAAACGCTTAAGAAAATTTTCTTCGGAACGTATGCTAGAGGCTTTGTGACCAGTTATTTCCTTTTTTTAATGGTAGGGGCCACTTTATTACGCTTGCCTATTAGTTTGCAAGATGGTCAAAGTTTATCTTGGCTGGATGCAATGTTTACATCGGCTAGTGGATTAAGTACAACTGGGTTATCCACAATTGTTGTAAAAGATGTATTAACTCGGTTTGGTCAAACTGTGCTTATTCTCATTATCCAATTCGGAGGAATAGGCTTAATTATGATGGTGGCCTTATTTTGGTTGGCTATTCGCAAAAAAATAAGTTTTAGTGAACGCAATATGATTATGACAGATCAAAATCAACTCTCTAGACAAGGTGTAGTACGGTTTGTTAGAAATGTACTTATCATGATTTTTTCGATAGAATTTATTGGTATCGTAATGATGAGTGGGTATTTAATCTTCTTTACGGATCACTTTACGATTGGTGAAGCAATTTATCAATCATTTTTCAATGTGATCTCATTATTTACCAATGCCGGTTTTGATATCGCCCCTGGTGGCGATTCATTCCAAATGTATGCGAATGATTATTTTGTTCAATCCCTTTCGATGACACTTATGTTTTTAGGCGCCGTTGGGTTTTGGCCACTTTATGAGTTACGGAGCTTTATCATAGCTAAATTTAAAAAAGAACCCTATGAGTTCGGTATGTTTTCAAAAATTCTATTTATGCTTCATTTAGGAATTTGGTTAGTTAGCGCATTAATATTATTCGGTATCGAGTATGATAACTATCTTGCGGACAAGGGCTTCTTTGAAGGCTTATATTACACACTGTTTATGTCGTTAACTACTAGAAATGCAGGATTCTCTACGATGGATGTCAATCAATTTACCGGTACAACAAAAGCGTTCTTTGCCGTACTCATGTTTATCGGTAGTAGCCCGAATAGTGCTGGTGGAGGAATTCGAACAACCACGTTATTACTAAGCGTATTAGGGATTCGTGCATTCGCACGAGGGAGAGATGCGGTTGTTATAAACTCACGACGTATCAAACAAGAAACAGTCTACAAATCATTTATTGTTATCTTTGTTGCTGCGGCATTTATTGTTTCAACAATCATTATTCTCACCATGACTGAACAATTTCCAGCAAGTTCCATTGCTTTTGAAGTCGCAAGCGCCTTTGGAACAACGGGATTATCACTCGGTATCACGTCAAGTTTAACAACCTTTGGCCGGGCGATGATTGTGTTAACGATGTTTGTTGGTCGGGTTGGTATATTAGCACTCTTATTAATGTTTAAGCCAAAAACAAAAACTACAGGAAGTGTAATCTATCCTGAAATCGATATTATTGTTGGTTAAAATTCCTCATTTGAGGAATTTTTTCTTTATAGAGTATGCTATAATTAGCATGACCAAGGAGGTTGTATCATATGGAAAAAGTCACAATTATTGGTGCTGGACTTGCGGGTAGTGAAGCAGCATTCTATTTAGCTGAGCACGGCGTTAACGTAACTCTTTATGAAATGCGTCCTAAAACATATACAGAAGCACACAAAACCGATCAGTTCGCAGAACTGGTCTGTTCAAATTCATTACGGTCTAATTTACATTCTTCAGCAGTAGGGATTTTAAAAGATGAACTTAGAATGCAAAACTCGTTAATCATCCAATCTGCAGACAAACACCAAGTCCCTGCCGGTGGTGCATTGGCAGTAGACCGTGATTTATTTAGTGGTTTCATTACAGATACATTGAAAAACCATACGAATATCGACATCATTCATGAAGAAGTGAAAGATATTCCAAAAGGACCCGTCATCATTGCGACGGGACCTTTAAGCACGCAAGATTTACTTGATAACATATTAGAGCGTATGGGAGAAGAGACTTTACATTTTTACGATGCGGCGGCGCCTATTATCGATAAAGATTCAATTAACATGGATATATGTTATAAGAAGAGTCGCTACGATAAAGGAACCGCGGATTATATCAACTGCCCAATGAACGAAGAACAATACAACCGCTTTTATGATGCATTAACAAAAGGGAAAACAACGAAAATTCGTGATTTTGAACTTAAAGTATTTGAAGCGTGTATGCCTGTTGAAGTTATGGCAGAACGCGGAAAACAAACCCTATTATTTGGTCCATTAAAACCTGTAGGTCTTAATCACAATGGCCAAAAATTTCACGCAGTAGTTCAATTAAGACAAGACGATATTAGAGCCTCTATGTATAACATGGTTGGCTTTCAAACACACCTAACCTACGGAGAACAAAAACGTATATTCAGAATGATTCCTGGTTTGGAAAATGCTGAGTTTTTACGGTACGGAATTATGCATCGCAATAGTTTTTTAAAATCGCCAACCAATTTAACAGCAAATTATCGTTTAAAAGGCGACCAGCCCCTTTATATTGCAGGACAACTGACAGGCGTTGAAGGTTATGTAGAAAGCACTTCGAGCGGACTCGTGGCTGCTCGCAGCATGTTAAGAGAACTTGAAGGTAAAGAGACGGTTTATTTTCCTAAGGAAACAATTACGGGAAGCTTATCAGACTATATCGCACATGCCAATAAAGAGACGTTCCAACCTATGCATGTCACGTTTGGCTTACTTCCTGAGCTTGGCTTCAAACATAAGAAAAAAGAACGCAAAAGTTTATACGCAAACCGTGCTTTAGAAACCATGTCAAAATTTTTAAAAACCTTAGATGACAAATAAAGAATATATTACCTTATTTACAGACTATATCCGTCAAATAAGAGGCTATTCCAATCATACTGTAACTGCGTATAAACATGATATCGATGATTTTGTTCACTTTCTTACAAGAGAAGGGTTTGATAACCTAGAAGATGTCTCTATTAGAGTGGCCAAGTTTTATATTGGCGACCTAAATGAACGTTTTACTCCAAGAACCATCGCAAGAAAAGTAAGTACACTGCGATCTTTTTATCGCTTTTTATTAGAAGAAAATTTTATAGAACATCATCCGTTTTTAAATGTCGCGATTCCAAAAGTCAGCCATACATTACCTAAATTTGTTTACCCAGAAGAAATCGAAGGAATATTCGATAGTATTGATACAAAAAATGACAAAGGGAAAAGAGACTTTTTACTATTAGAGATGCTTTATGATACTGGATTAAGAGTTAGCGAACTATGTGCGCTTAAACTGCGTGATATCGACATTAAAAACCGCACTATGTTAATTCACGGAAAAGGACAAAAAGATAGAATAATACCCATTGGAAAGCGTTTAAGTACATTGTTAGAATCATATTATCTCTCAACACGTAAAAATCTAATGAAAGACAGTGACCATCCCTATTTGTTTGTCAATACGAAAGGGAACCCACTTACCACAAGAGGTGTTCGCTACATCATTAAATCCATTATTGATGATTCGAGTACATATCTAAAAATCACTCCGCATACGTTAAGACATACATTCGCATCACACCTTTTAAGCCAAGGCGCAGATCTAAGAAGTGTCCAAGCGTTGCTTGGACATGAAAGTATATCAAGTACGCAAATTTATACAGAAATATCCAAAGAGGATTTAAAAGAAAAATATTTACAAGCACATCCGAGAGCGAGGCGAAAAAATGACGATTGATATTATAACACTCGGATCGATAAAAGAAAAATACCTCCAAGATGCCATTAAAGACTACAAAAAAAGACTATCTAAATACATTAAGTTAAACATCATTGAATTAAAAGAAGTCAGAGGACCAAAGCAATTAAATGATACCTTGGTTACACAAATGTTAGATGAAGAATACGAGTTAATATTGAAGTGTTTAAAACCTAACACCTATATCTTCGCGCTTGCAATTGAAGGAAAACACTTAACAAGTGAATCATTAACGCAAAAAATAAATCAAGTACTCACATACAGTTCAGGTCATATTACCTTTATCATAGGAAGTAGTCACGGATTAAGCGAAAAAATCAAAGCCAAAGCAAATTATCTACTATCTTTTTCTACAATGACGTTTCCGCACCAACTCATGCGCGTTATTTTGTTAGAACAACTATATAGAGCAATGAAGATTAAACACAATGAGCCGTATCATAAATAGGTGCAATGAAAGATATAAATAGCATAACAAAGACTTTCTTAGTCTTTTCTTTGCTGTAAGAGATGAACTGATTTCTTTATATTGCTTTATGTTTTTAGAAACAATTTAATCATGAATAACTACTAGGAGTATTGGAGGATTTGAATGAAAAAAACAAACTTAAATAGCGCAGATAAAATTATAATTCTTACTATAGGGTTAGTAGGTGTTATTAATTTTATAGGAACACCATATGTTTTTAATGGGTTTTTTATGAAATCATTTTGGAATTATGTAGTTCAAGGATTATTGTTGTTATTTTTATTAGAAATTAATCTATTGAATATAAAACAATATAAAATTCAAAATCGAATACTTATTCATATATTCAGTGTTAGTCTAATCTTTATTTATTTTTCGAGAAATAATCGGCTAGATTATATCATTATGTTTGTTTATGTGATTTTAGCATTATCCATTTATATCCTAGATTATTTGAAAAATTACTATCCAAGTAATGATACGTATCATTTAGATCGATCAGGATATTTATCAGTTTTCGGTTTTCTATTTTTAGCTTTATACTTGTTAGAAATAGACTTATTAGATGAAAGTATTTTGATATATATTGCGCTTGTAGTAGGTATAGTATCATCTATAGGAGCAATTATCGTGTTTAATATAATGAACTTGGTTTGGAAATCCATTCTTACATATACGCTCTTAGTCATGATGATATCAGTATCTGTGATATTTGTTATGGGTGCGGGACTAAATTATGCTTTGGATACAAGCGAACCAGAAGTTTATTATGTAGAGATAACCGATTTAAATGTTAATTCTGGATTCAGGTCTATAACATCATATGAAGTACATTTTACCTTAAATGGTAACACACATCACATAGGGGTTACAAAAAGTGAATATTATGAACTTGAGATAGAAGATCCTTTTAGGGTTTCCATATATAGTGGATTCTTTGGGTTAGAGTATATGATAGCTGAGTGAGTTGCTTACTTAATGGAGTAGTTAGATTAAAAACATATATTATTCTTTATAGCTAGAAATGTTACAAAGAGCCGTATCATAAATAATTGCAACTTATGATATGAAGGTCTTAACAAAATCTTTTTCGAGTATTAAAGACGTAAAATTGTGTAACACTTTAAGTTGCAACTTTT
>CAYNAA010000010.1:0-46433 GCA_964395055.1 uncultured Candidatus Izemoplasmatales bacterium
GCACAAGATTACATGGTGTTTCAATCAACCCCCTATGATGATGAAAACTTTGAAGAAGCCATTAGAAACACGTGGGATGCACTTAAAACCTACGACCCTACCTTATACGGATACACATTCGACAAAACGAATGCACCGTCCATGCAACTAGAACCCCATGGATACCGCGGCTACATCGAAATGCACCCAGTCAAACCACTCTAACAAAAAGCATCCATTGGATGCTTTTTTCTTTCTTTATACCATTCAGATTATGATATAATCAAACATGAAAGGTGTGATTGTATGTCACTAGCACAACGGATAAAGCAATTATTGACTAATAACGAAACACAGATTGACACTCTGCTTTATAAAGAAAGAAAAACCTTCTTTGATACACCACAAATTAAAACCTACTATGACTTACTAAAGACATACACACCAAAAACAAAAGAAGCGATCTTAACCTATCTATGGCTCGCGATGCTTAGTGGAGACAACCGTATGCTTTATATGAAGGGAAACAGCTTCGACCCAAGTGACTTGCCGCTAACTTCTCAAGCATTTTACTATAATTTAAGAGCATTATCTACGGTTTTTTCAGACGATATAGACCGCGTTTCCCATGCAAAAAAAGCCCTAGAATTACTTAAAGATGATCGTAGTTTTTACAAAGCCAACGCCTATTTAACCTATGCACAGATCCTTGCAGGTACAAAAAAACTTCGCCAAGCGGCTGAAATTTTTTCAAAGGCATTCACACTATTTATTGATAACAGCCTATTATTTCCTGCAACCGTGTCAATAACTAATGCCTTGCTTAATTACTTCCGTATAGGCGAATTTGATACCGTCATTAAAACCGTTAGGCAAACACGTATCATCACCTCTTCTTTTGAACAGGAAAATACCACCTATGTCGATATCATATTACTTCCGCTTGGAATGACGTATCTAGAGCTGGGCAACCTCGACTTAGCCAAATCAAATTTATTAAAAGCCAAACGCATCATTAATGATGCAAAGCTTATTCACATGCATGGATATATCGAAATTTATCTACTTAAACTCTATCACGCAACAAATGATACAGCCAACTTTAATCACCTCCTAAACGAAACCAAAACAACGTTTAAAACCATGCACTATCCAATGATGCAAGTCATCATTTATTATGGAAAACTACTAAATAACACCTTAAGCAAAGAAGACATTATCACCATCGAAACCACCTATTTAGAAGGCAGCGTAACCCATCCTGTCATCATTGAAATACTACTTGCACTCCTCAAAGATAATCAATTATCTGCCATGTCAATAGACCAACTCATACCGCCAATTGATGCGATGCGGTATGCAGGTGACCGCGTCGCTTTAATGCAAGCGTTGTGTTATATTGCAGATTATTATACAAAAGAAACAAAGACAAAAGAAGCAACCCTTATCCTAGAAGAAATCATAGCCCTTTACCATACTTACTCAATCAAAGGTCCACTTCTACTGCATACCTATAGTTTTATCCCTACCCTTAAAAAAATGGATAAGTCCATCCAAGTTAAAAAACCTAAAACCATCCTCACAGAAAAAGAAAAAGAAATATTAACTCTCATCGAAACAGGTCATTCCAACCAGTCCATTGCAGAAACCTTATACATTACGGTTGGAACAGTTAAATGGCATATTAATCATATCCTCTCTAAACTCTATGCTCAGAACCGACATGATGCGGTAAAAAAAGCCAAAAAAGATAATATTATATAAACCTAACCTATCCCCTAACCAAGGATAGGTTTTTTTTATATTGAATAGTGCTAATCTAGTATCGTACCAAGGAGGTGATTCGATGGAACATTATTATAATATTGGTGCAGTAATCTTCTTCATCGTCCTTTACGGACTTGCTTTACTATTCCTACCCTTTTATAACACCATGCAAAAAAAACCAGCAAAAACATATCTTGCATTTGTCATTGCCTTTGCGATAGAAATGCACGGTATCCCCTTCACACTTTTTCTAGTCACTGCACTCTTCGGGAAACATTTACCCTACGGCGTCTTATGGGGACATACTCTATTTGATCAATTCGGTTACCTAACCCTTTATATAAACATCATACTTGTCCTAATAGGATTTGGCCTCATTATTCACGGATGGTACCGAATATACCATGGGTATTGGAAACATGTAAAAGGCAGTGGTGCGATTATTAAAAACGGTATTTACAAAACCATTAGACACCCGCAATATACCGGTCTAATGTGTATAGCACTAGGGATGCTAATCGGCTGGATTAGCTTACCAACACTAATCTTATTTCCTATTATCATTGCCCGTTACATCACACTGGCGAAAAAAGAAGAACAGTATATGTTAACCGAGTTTGGCGATGACTACTACATGTATATGAAACAAACAAAAAAATTCATTCCCTATATCTATTAAAAATATAAAAAGGAGAAACACGATTATGAAAAAAAGTATTATCTTAATTACAACATTTATTATTCTCAATCTATTCGCATTCTTTATATTAAACGAACAGGCTTTTAGAGTATCTTGGCTTTTGGCTGGAACCGCATTTGGGATAATCGCTATCGCATTAACTGTCTTAGTTATCTTACTATTTGTAAAATTTATTTTCATCTTTATCCCAAGTTCATCACACCTACTTAACCGTATCATCGGTAAAACACTCATTGTACTGACACTATTTATCGGACTGTTAATTGCACAAATAGCTTTAAGTGAAGTTTATGTGACGACGACAGATGAAGGCGACAATAACTTCTTTGAAACCATTGAAGTTAACGGTACTGATCAATCACTATTTGTTAGAACCAAGAACCTAGAAAACCCCGTCATTTTATTTTTAGCAGGTGGACCAGGCGGATCTCAAATTCCAGCAACCAGTCGATTCTTAAGGGACTTAGAAGACACCTATACTGTTGTTCACTGGGAACAACCAGGTGTTGGCAAATCCTATAACGCAAGACCCATTGATTCACTAACAAAGGATATTTATCTAGAGGATGCAATCGCCGTTACAAAATACTTAAAAGATACTTACAACCAAAATAAAATTTATATCATCGGTGAATCATGGGGAAGTTTCCTAGCGGTTGAACTTGCAAAATCAAATCCAGAATACTATTACGCAATTCTAACAACTGGACAAATGGTCGATTTCGTTGAAACCGAATTATATTGTTACGATAAAGCATTAGAAATCGCCCAAGAAAATAACGACCAAAGACAAATTGATGCCTTAGAAAAACTAGATGTGCCTATTACTGGAGGTAATATCACCTTTGAAGCTGGAACCTATTTACAATATTTACACATGGCGATGGAAAGACATGAAGACATTACCCATCCTGACTATAGCACCTTTGACTTGCTGTTTTCTCCAGAATACAGTATCATGGATTCACTAAATTACTTACGTGGGGTTTACTTCACTTTCTCACATGTTTACCAACAATTATACGGTATCGACTTAAGGAAAACTTCAATCACTTTAGATGTTCCGATTTATATCATCCAAGGCAAATACGACTACAACGCACCAGTATATTTAGCTGAAGATTACTATAATCAACTCACCGCCCCAGATAAAGAATTTATTATTTTCAATCATAGTGGACACAATCCATGGATTAATCAATCAGATTTGTTTAATGACACCGTAAAATCATTGCTGACACAACATATTGAACATCAATAATAAAGAGACCCTACACAATTAAAATTAGTTAGTGTAGCGGTCCTTTTTTATTTGTAACTTAAGGTTTTTCTATGGTAATTGTTAGCGTTTTCTACTATAATATTCATGTAGACAAAAAAATAATAACGGAGGAAAAACCATGTTTAAAAAGAAATTTTTAATCGCGATGATGCTTTTCTTAACTTTCTTCACTGTTGCGTGTTCAACTGATAACGACACCAAAGATGATGACATCATCGACGATGACAATGATAATAATCAAGAAGAGCCATATGAAGGCGCATTATTGTATGTTCATTACTACCGCTTTGATGGTGAATATGATGATTGGTCACTTTGGCTTTGGCCAAATGAGCCAGAAAGCTTAGATGGTGCACAATATTTCTTTGAAGAAACGGATGACTTTGGTGTTGTTGCTGAAATTCCTATTGAAGGCAATGATTTCGAAGATTCTACTGAAGCAGGCATAATTGTAAGAGGTGTTGATGATTGGACAAAAGACATTGATGCTGACCGCTTTATTGACATGTCACAAAAAGATGATGATGGTAACCTTCATATATACTTAGTCGAAAACACAGTTGATATCTATTACTCAGAAGATGATGTTGATGCAGGAGACCGGATTATGCAATCACAATTTACCAGTGATGACACGATTGAATTTAGAACAACAAGTCCAGTTGATGAAGCGGATATCTCAATCCTTAAAGATGATAATCCTGTCACAATCGATGCGTTTGACATGACCGAAAACAATGGTACGATCACATTGTCAGAAACGGTCGACTTAAACAGTACCTACCATATTACTATTGATTTTGGTAATGATGTAGTGAGAACCAGTATGGTCAGATTCGATGGTTTCTATGACTCTCAAGCATTTGAAGATGCCTATTATTATGATGGTGAATTAGGCGCAATCCATTCAGCTGACAGTACAACATTCAGATTATGGGCGCCAATTAGCGAGGCCGTCACATTAAACCTTTATACACATGGGCATGAATCAAGTCAACTCGATTATGATGATAATGCTGGTGTTGATACCCCTTATGAGGAAATTGATCTGACCCGTATTGAAAAAGGCGTTTGGGAAGCGACTGTTGATGGTGACTTACACGGAGTCTACTATACCTTTACCGTAACCAATGACGACATCAGTAACGAGGTTGTCGATCCTTATGCCTACTCTACTGGTGTTAACGGAGAACGCGGTATGGTCGTTGACTTTGACCAAACCAATCCAGATAATTGGGAAGTAGATGAAAGACCGCCTACAATAACAAACTTTACAGATGCGATCATTTATGAAATTCATGTTCGCGATTATACAACACACGATTCTTGGAACGGTGCCGATGACTACCGTGGAAAGTTCTTAGGACTTACTGAAACAGGCACAACATTCGAAGGTGTTACAACCGGATTTGACCATATTAAAGACCTCGGTGTTACTCACGTTCAAATTATTCCATTCTTTGACCATGGTATCATTGATGAAACACGTTTAAATGATCCTGATTACGAAGGTATCCATGATGGAATATTTAACTGGGGATATATGCCAGAACATTTCAACACTGTTGAAGGTAGTTACTCAACTGATCCATTTAACGGAGATGTCAGAATCACTGAGTTAAAATCAATGATCCAACACTTCCATAATAACGATTTGCGAATTGTTATGGATGTTGTCTATAATCACACAGGAAAATCAGCTGATTCAAACTTTGACCTCATTTTACCTGGATATTATTTCCGAATGAATGAAGATGGTTCTTTCTCTAATGGTAGTGGAACTGGTAATGAAACAGCTTCAGAACGTGCAATGATGCGTAAATATATTGTTGATTCTATCACTTTCTGGGCTGAAGAATATAATATTGATGGTTTCAGATTTGACCTTATGAAACTTCATGATGTTGAAACAATGAATGCGATAAGAGATGCGCTTGATGCAATTGATCCAACAATTATGATGTACGGTGAACCGTGGACTGGCGGAACATCACCACTGCCTAGTGATGAAGCAGCATTTAATGAAACCCTTGATGAGATGACTGGTATTGGTGTCTTCAACGATGATACGCGCGACGGTGCCAAAGGTAGTGTTTTTGATGGCGAAGACCCTGGGTTCATCCAAGGCAATAACGCTCAAGATGCTAAACTCCTTTTAGGTGTTGTTGGAGGAACATACCATCAAGACTTACCTATTAGCCAACTTCCTAAAGGCGCATGGGCACCAGAGCCTACACAAACCATTAACTATGTTACTGCACATGATAACAATACTTTACACGATAAAATCATGCTGAGTACTGAAGACATCACATCGGACGAACTCATTAGAATGCAACGCCAAGCAAACAACATCATACTTACATCACAAGGAATTCCGTTCTTACACGGTGGTGTTGAAATCATGAGAACCAAACCATGTATAGAACCAGATGGCGGAGAAGATACATGTGATGCTAATGGCTTATACGACCATAACTCATATCGCTCACCTGATGAAACAAATCAAATTGATTGGCAATGGAAAGTCGACAACTACGACACGTTCGAATACTATAAATCGATGATAGAGCTTCGCAAAATGAAAGATGTCTTCCGCTTACCAACTGCCCTTGATATTTCCCAACAGGTTGATATTATCGATGACGGTCAAAACGGTCTTATTGCCTATTACTTATACAATCAAGACGATTTATGGAAAACCACTATGGTCATCCACAATAATGGCTTGGAAGAACGAACCATTGACTTAGCCGCCGGGGATTGGCACGTGGTTGTTACAACAGACGATATTGGCGACTACATACAAGTTACCGAAGGCACTGAAACCTATGACAGTTTAACTGTTTTAGAAACTTACACTAATGAAGAAACGATTACCTTAGCGCCAAATGAAACATTAATCCTTTACAATACAGACGACTTAGAATAATACACCAAATAAAAATGCTTTGCACATTCATTGTGCAAAGCATTTTTTTGTAATAAATAATTATTCTACTGGAATTGCGCCAACCCAGTGTTGTCCATCGACATATGCATAAACAACATGATACGTTCCTGTTTCAAGTACGATAGGGTTATCGTTCCAATGTCCTGTTCCTAAATCTGGATCATAGTCATCTGAGTTTTCATCGATATAGTTAGGGATGAACAGTGTATCAGGTGTTAAGTTAAATACCTCTCCACTCTCAGGTGAAGGCATCCAGAATAACGGAATATCTGGGTCTGCAGTAGTTGTTTTACTGAATTTAACAGTTTGGTTACCGTGCCAGTCAGTTTCAGTACCATCAACTGTATAGGTTCCGCCCCAATCAGGATCTTCATCTGGGAATGTAGCTTCAATGATGTATAGATATTCAGCTTCTTCTACATCATCACGAAGGTCCGCAATGCGTTGGTCTCCAAGTGCAATGGGTTCCATTTCATAATCTTCATCACCAAATGCTGCATCCCATCCAGCAAAGTTTCCTGTGATGTAATAGTTGTGTTCCTCATCTTCTAAGATGATTGTATCATCTACGTCATCTCCACCACATGCTGCAAGTGCAAATACTGTTAAGAATAAAACTGCTAACAAACTAAATTTTTTCATAATACTCTCCTTCTATTTTTTTAGTTTTTTGTTAATTAATATTATCACAGTAAGCGCTTAATGTCAAGTAACAAAGGGCTTCCTGCGGTTTTTAGTTCGTAGTAAAAACTATTTGATGATAACGCTTGTACGTCCGCTAATAGTTAATGTGTCTCCCGCAAGCGTCGCATTGCCTTTCCCTATATACCCTCTTAAAACGGTAAATGTTTCATCCGTATGTTCACTTAAATCAATAGTTATCTCATTCGCTCCGTTATTATGAAGCACCGCAATTGTACTATCTTCATATGTTGTTAAGAAGCCTCCAAAGGCATTATATCCATCAAAAACTAGAGGTGTATACGTTCCTCTTGCTATTTCAGGATTGGCCTGTCTTAGCATAATTAATTTTTTATAATGGTTGTATAATGAGTCTTCATCATAAAGCTGGTCTTCTACGGTACCGTTAGGTTGATCATCGCTAGCCCACGTTGAACCAGGTGGATCTTCAACCGTATCACCATCTCCCCATAGCATACCTAATCGTCTATTGGCATCGGTATTCGCATTGCCTCGAGAGCCACGCATGCCAATTTCTTCACCGTAATAAATAAACGGATTTCCATACGTTAACATGTAAAGATTTGCGGCCATATGCATATCATAATTACTCACTGGTAAATACCCGGCTGCTCTATCCATATCATGATTGGAAATAAATGGTTGTAAAATGGCATCTTCATCAACTTCAAATACATCTTTTTGGTAGTCAGCTAAATAATCAACATAGCGGTTAATTGATTCAATGCCTTTAACCGTATTATAAACATAGCCGCTGGTACCACTCATTGCGAAATCAAAGTTGTTAAAAACTGAATAATATTCAAGAATATTGCTATTACTATCCCACATCTCTCCAACGACATAGGCATCTTCATCAATGGCTTCAACCGTGTCCATAAACCATTCCCATAACTCTAGATTCTTTTCGGTCTCATTAAAGTACGGATATTTTACAGCGTCAAGTCTAAATCCTTTAACGCCTTTATTTAACCAAAATTCGACAATCTCTGCCATCTCATCTTTTACGAGTTGACTATCGAAGTTAAGTTCTGGCATTTCACTCCAAAAATTTCCTTCATAATAGTAATCACCTTCAAAATGATAATACTGTCTACCATCAATCATCTCGTCTTCAGTTACAAGCGTGTAGTATTCTAAATATGGATTGTCTAAATCGCCATCACGTAATGCTTCTTTAGCATCCCTAAACCACGGATGATACGATGAGGTATGGTTAATGACTAAATCAATAATAATATCTATACCGCGCGCATCAGCCTCTTGAACTAATAATTCAAAATCTTCCATCGTTCCATATCCAGGATCAATTGCCTTATAATCTCTTGCGTCATATTTATGATAGGTAGGTGATGGCATAATCGGCATTAACCAAATGCCTTCAATGCCTAAACTTTTACCAGAATCAGGATCGCCATCATTTAAATAATCGAGACGTTCAATAATCCCTTGAATATCACCAAGTCCATCATCATTACTGTCAGAAAAACCACCAACAAAGATTTCATAATAGACGCCGTAATTATCATCTAATTCGACAGGCTCTAAATAGTCGCCTTCGATAACAACTTCTTCAGTTGCATCTTGACGGCATGCTGCCAAACTGAATCCTGTAATAAAAATTGCAATAATTGTTACAAATTTTTTCATTTATTTCACCGATCCTGAAGTAACACCTTGAATATAGTATCGTTGCATCGCTAAGAACAATCCAACAATCGGAATCGCAACAAGTAAACTTCCTGCCGCAAACATTGTAAATGTGTTTGGATCAGATTGCGGACCATAAATCATCATATAAAGGCCAACTGCGACGGTATGTTTTTCAATATTCGTCTCACCTAATATAACTCGTGCAAAGATGAAATCCATCCATGGCGCTGTAAATGTCATTAGTGCAGTGTAAATAATAATTGGTTTACTAATAGGTAAAATAATTTTTGTAAATATTTTAGCATTGGTTGCCCCATCGAGTCGCGCGGCTTCTACTAATGAGTTAGGGATAACATCAAAGAATCCTTTAGCGATATAAAACCCTAATCCTGCACCCGCAGAATAAACAAGAATAAGCGCAAACAACGTCTCTGTAAGCCCTAATGCTTTTAAGATATAGTAAATGGCAATCATTGACATAAACCCTGGGAATAATCCTAAAATTAGTGCTAAATTTAATACTAATTTGCGTTTCTTAAATTTCAATTTACTCATAACATATGCCATAGTAAGTTGCATTGTTGTTGCTAAAACAAACGAAATAGCAGCAACAAACAATGTATTAAAGAACCAACGAATAAACATAGTTTCTGTAAATAATCGTCTAAACGTTTCAAAGCCAAACGCTTTTGGGAAATAATGACTTACCACAATACCACGGTAGATTCCATCAATATATTCTTCTCTAAATGAATGAAGCACAATCCATAAGATAGGATAAAGCCATATAGCCGATAAAATCAATAACGTTAAATAAGCAAATCCCTTTGACACACTTTTTTTGATTTTAGTCTTTCTATCCATTTTTCGTTTTGCTTCACTAATAACAGGTATGTTTTTATCTAAATCTTTTTTAAGATCCGGTTCTCTATCTTCAATTAAAGGTCTAATTGTTTGATTTGGCGTTTTATTTATCATTGGAAGGTATCCTCCTCTTTATAGGCTTTACTACGTCTATAGGTTAACAAGGTCGCCGTAGCGGTAATGATAAATGTGAAGATAGCAATAACCGATCCAACATTGACATCGCCTTCTTCAATTGTCAAACTATATAGCCAAGTAATGAGTAAATCCGTTTCACCCGCAACACTTCCAGGTACCCCCGGAGCCCCGCCAGTTAATAAGAAGATAACATTAAAGTTTGTGATATTTCCAATAAACGATGTAATTAAGTACGGTGTTGTAATGAAAATAATATAAGGTAACGTAATATATCTAAATGCTTGGAATTTGGTTGCCCCATCAATTTGTGCGGCTTCGTATGTATCTTTCGGTACATTCATTAAAATACCACTCGTCATTAACATGGTATAAGGGACCCCAATCCAAAGGTTAATAACTATTACAGTAATTCTCGCAGTCCACGCGGCATCTGCTTGTGCCAAAAATGCCATTGGTCGACTAAGCAATCCAATGTTTTGAAGCAATTCATTAAATGGCCCCGATTCACTAACGAGTTGTCTCATCGCAAGCAATGTAATAAACTGTGGCAAAGCAATTGTGAAAACAAAGATTGTACGCCATACTTTTTTATAACGAATATCGCCACGGTTAATTAATAGCGCCAGTAATATCCCACCGATATAACATGAGAACGTTGCAAAGAACGCCCAAATAATTGTCCATGATAGTACCGGCAAGAAGCGCGCGCCAATTTCGCTCGAAGTATTAAATACAGCCAAGAAATTATCAAATCCGACCCATTCAAATAAATTTAGTCCCGGGACAACTTCCCGATCAAAGTTTGTAAATGCCACAAAAATCATGAAGATTGTCGGCAATAATGTAAATGTTAATACACCAATAATTGTTGGTGTTAATAACAGCACATGGAAACGACTATCAAATAACTCTTGAACATCTTCTTTAAATGTTTTTGGTGTCTTTCCTTCACGTACTTTTAGTTCAGTTCCATACGCACTTTTAATATTGGCTAGCCATACTGTAATAACAACCACGACCAACCCTGCAGTCACAACACCAAACAGTAACATTAACATGGAATTATCTGCTTGAGCCCCAAATAATCCACCTTCATTTTCACCTAATGTTATAAAGTTTCTGAATGCTTTTAAACCAATAGGTGTATCATTAACTTCTGGATTACCAAAGAAAATAAATAAAAATAAAGCTTGCAAGAATAAAAACAATATTCCTTTTCCATACTGTTTATATGCTAAATTTCCTGCACCCATAATAACGTGTGACAACTTTGTCCCAGCATTCCCATCTTTAAACCGTTCATAAAACACTTTTAATGAAGCTTTGATAGATAACCCCATTTGTTTTAACCCTTTAATAACATTTGCAGGAATGACTTTTATACGATTTACTATGCGTGTAAACAACGGTGATTTTCCTTTATTCATAAGTAGAACACTCCCTTATATAGGTATAAACCGCCCGAAGGCGGTTTATATCATTATTCGTCACGAATACCTAACCATATACGTTCAATGGCTTCCATTCTTTCAATAATATCTGTGGTTGAATCGAATTCACCGTCACTATTTCTTAGCATTTCATATAATAGTTCAGGTGCTTGACGTTGGTAATAATACACGTTAAAACGTGCTTCTTTACCAAATGGTTGTGGAATACCATATTCGAACATGGCAAGCTGAGCGATTGCTAATTCAGTATTTAGCGAATCATCATCCATGCCTTCGAATTCTTCTAACGCATTTTTATATGCGGGTAGTGTTCCATAATCTACAAATGACTCTTCTTGAATGTCTTTGTCAGTTAAATAAAGTAAAATATCTTCTAAATAGTCAGTTTTATCTGAGGTTCTATTCATAACGAACATTTTTGTATCCGTAAATGTACCTGATTGCATCACTGTACCTGCATCTACATCACCATACGCATCTTCATCAGTAATGGTAAATTGTGGTAAGACCGCAACACCTAAATCATCCCCAATGGCTGCTTGCGCCGCTTTAAAGTGCCACGCACCGCCAACAAGTGAGATGGTATCTTCATTTGAAAAGTCAACTTGCCATCCTGAGTCAGTCGCTTCTTTAGCTCCGTTATCATCACTATAGAATCGTTGTCCCCACTGCATAACAGAAACGGATCCATCATTAACAAACTCAGTATTTTCAACAACACCATCTTCATATAGACGCACAATTTTTTCTCCTGTGTCAACAAAACTTGCTAATGTTAAAAATGAATTGTTAAAACCGTCTTGTCCTGTAACTGTTGTGGCTTGTTTATCTTCAGCTTTTGCTACATCCCAAATACCTTCCCATGTTTGTACGTCTTCTGCATCAAGGTAGGCTTTGTTATAATAAAGGATTAACGCTTGCGCTTCATAAGGCACACCAAATGTATATGTCGTTCCTTCAAAATTTGCTTTAATAGCATCTAAAAAGCTTTCCGTATTTTGCGCTTCAATTTGTGATAATAACGCATCGTCTTGAATCGGTCTTATCGCACTTGATCCGCTAATTAAGCGTCCTAAGTTATCGTGTGCAACTGTTAAGATATCTGGACCTGCTTCAATATCTTGTAAGAAAACCCCTGCTGCGGTTCCTGTATCAGCAGCGCGGACATCCACATTGTAAGGGAATTCTTCGCTATTGGTCGAATTATAGTTTTCTACATACTCATCCATCTTGTCTTGATAGAAGTCCTCTACTTCTTCTCCGACCCAAATGACTAAGGTCTCTTTTCCTCCAGAACCACATGCAGCAACAACAAACGTTACCAGTGCAAATGTGATTATTAATAATACTCTCTTCATTTTATACTCTCCTTTATTTTTTATAGTACTTGTATATAGTTACGTTTATATTTTATCATATAAAACGCTTACTAAGCAATAAATGCATTTATCGTTGCGAAATAGTTTTGAACGGTACTTAATAATAAATATACATTACTTCTCGGCCCTATACAAGCCTTAAATTCACTCTTAAGAATAACACATTTTGTGTATAATAACTTATGTAAACGTTTTACTTTATCGTAACATGCATTTTTATCAAAATATAATACAGTCACTGGTTTATAAATAAATGTAAACGCATACTGTAAATATCATTCATTATTTTTATAAAAAAAGTAGCCACATTTGATGGGCTACTTAGTTTGTTGCGTTCCTATGGTATTAGAAACAACTACTTGCGCTGTTTTTTATTTTTCTTTGTCTTTTTAAAGATTTTGCTAGCTTCTTTCATTGCTTCTTGATAGGCGCTCATTGTTGTTTGCATGAAATGTTCCATTCAATTCATCCTTTACCTATAAATTTTATTACACACCTATTATAAACATATCAAGTGATTAGTAAAGCAATCTGAAGATGAAAATGTTATCATTTTGATGAATACGTTTTCTATAATGCTATCGTGAAGTTTTTTGTGGTGTGAACTTAATCCAACATTGATCAATAGTCATCGGAGTAAATATTTGATATACTATTATTAAGGGGTGATCGCATGCGTCCTATCGCAATATTTATTGAGGGCTTACCAGGTAGTGGTAAAACAACATTTGCAAAACGATTAAAACCATCATTCATAAAACAAGGATACCGTGTGAAGCAATTTAACGAAGGCAATTTGAATCCTATTGATTTAGCTTGGTGTGCGCTATTAACAAAAGAGAAATTTAACGCAATGATTAAAAAGTATCCTTTATTAAAAGATGAGTTTTTCACCCATTCTGTTATCTTAAATGATATGTATGTTTTTGCGTTTACCCAATGCAACCGCACTCATACAACGAAGGCGTTTTATGAAGACATGGAACAATATGAAATATACCGAACAACTGACATTGACTATTTTAGATCAATGCATTTAAGGCTATGGAAACAATTTGATAAAAATGCTGAAGACAATACCATATACATTTTTGAAAGTATTTATATACAAAATCATATTAATGAGTTACTCCTGAAATATGACTACACAGATGATGCTATCCAAAAGTATCTGAACACATTAATGAACAGCTTTCATCGCGTTAATCCTATCCTATGTCATATTGAACAAAAACATGTGGACATGACCATTGGAAAGCTGGCAAAAGAACGAATAAGCAATGATAAATCTAAATACAATGATTGGATTGACAATGTAATTACCTATATTAAAAATCAACCTTATGCAAAAAAATATAACTACACAAATTACAAAGGCATCATCGATTTTTTCAAGGCACGTCAAGACAAAACCATAGTTACACTACCAAAACTTTCTATAACTCAATTCAATTATATTTTAGATGATAACTATGATGATATCTATAATGCCCTCAGTAGCGACATTAACGCTGTACTACAAAGTTATAAATAATCGTTAAAAACACTAAATTTTAGTGTAAGAGAGCGCGAAGTATTGATGGCACACTTCCTATGGTATGGAAAACAAGTCATATCTCCAGCATCGAAACCTTTGTATTACTATATGCGACGAACGCAAAAAACAAGGGTGGTTTGAATATGATGACGTCATTATTTAGGGTGCTTCTCAAAACGTAACAGCGACGAATCAAACCACTCATAATATGATTATTAAATCCATGCGTGGAGGCTTATCTACTAAGCATGTAAATACTATTCAGACCATCTAGATATTACCCCGAAATTAGAATCACTTGGTATTCATGTTATGTATACCGAACGACTTAAAGGACAACATCTACTCATTTTATAACAAAAGGACAATGCATAGTTAATATGCGTTGTCCTTTAATCTTAAAGTTCTTTTTCCATTAAATAGGTCTTATTAATAAAACCCCATGCACGTCTTTTTTTAATAACTTTAAACCCTAACATCTGATATAAATCAATTGCCGGTTTATTTGTTACTGAGACGTCTAACGATACGTGTGAACGATGTTTCATTTTAGCGCGTAAAATAGCATCATTCATCATCTTAGAACCAACACCCCGTCCACGATGTGACTCACAGACACAAATATTTTGAATGTACCTACCTTGCCTCACCGGTTTATGAAATATGGAAAATGTCAACAATCCTTTAAACCATAGTTTAAAGCGTTCAGACTTTTTAAAAACGGCTTCAAAATCCTTTTTATTTGACGGCTGATCATCAACATCTATTTCTATTAATATCGCGCGTAACTCATCTTTAAATTCAACCCAAATATATTTATGAGAAAATACATTATCATCGCGTTCAATCAGCGCCTTAATTTTTGGTATGGCTTTTTCTTCTTTACCAAAAAGAAACGGAAATAGACGATCATTGGTATGATAAATCAGTTCTGCAACACGGGTTAAATCATCTGTTTTTTCTAGTGGTCTCAACATCGTAATCCCTCCATCAAATGCTTGGTATTAATACTATTAATTTACGTTTTTTCTAATGATATGCCGGTATGGTTTAATTATACCAAAAGAAACTACCTTTCACTATAATAAATAAAAAAATGTGCCACGGTTATGTGACACATTTAAGATTACGCGTTGTTAATTTGTTTTAAAAATGCAGCAATTGGTTGGTTTCCAACAAGTTCATGTTTGTCATTAATAACGATTTTTGGTACTCCTGATACTTTGTATTTCGTTGACATTTCTTGGAATGTTTGTGCTTCAATCATTGACGCTTCAACATTTTCATTTAACATAGCGATTTGGTGTGCTGTTTCAACAGCACCAGGGCAATGTGGACAGCTTAATGTCACAAATACTTTGATGTCAACTGGCTCTTTAATGTTTTTGATTTGTTCGATGACTGCTTTATCTAAACCAAAATCAATCCCTGACATGTTCATTATTGCTTTTAAGAAAGAGTTGATTTCGTGTCCTGCAGGGATGCCATTAAATTTAACTCCTAAATATTTATCGTTACTGTCTAACATAACAAAACTTGGTGTTAATGTTATTCCGTATGTATCCGCTAATGCTTTATCATCATTAAGGTCTTTGTACTCAACGGTAAGTTTATCGTTGAGGTCAGACACCTCTTTTAATAATTGTTTTGTTTCTTTACAAGTTGGACATGGGTCTTCTTTTGTAAAAAGCACCATTTTTACTTCGTTTTTCATATTACTTAATAATTCTTTAATTTGACCAGTTACTTCTTCATTTAATAATTTTTCCATTGTTATTCTCCTTTATATTTTTGAATTAGATAGTGATTTGCACTTAATGCTGCTTTGGCACCTTCACCAGCAGCGATAATAATTTGTTTATTTGGTTCTGTTGTCACATCACCAGCGGCATATAATCCAGGAAGTGATGTTTGTTGGTTTCGGCTTACGATAATTTCACCTTGTTCATTGGTGTCCACAAGGTCGCTAACGAGTGTACTATTTGGAATCGTCCCGATTTCTATCAGTAATCCATCGGCTTCAATAACACGTTCTTCTTTGGTGTTTTTATCAAACACTTTAACACCTGTCATGAAATCCTCACCAACGACCTCTTTGATTTCTGTTTCTAAATGTACAGTTAACTTTTCAACAGCATTCAACTTGTCTAAGATAATATCATCAGCGCGCCACTGGCTACGGTGTACAACCGTTATCTTACGTGCAAAGGGCACTAAATCTAAGACCCCTTCAGCAGCACTGTTTCCGCCACCAGAGACAATAACATGTTTATCTTTAAAGAATGGGGCATCACATGTCGCACAATACGTCACCCCTTTATTACTAAATTCCTTTTCGCCAGGAATATTTAGTTTTCTTGACGATCCACCTGTCGCAAGTAACACTGTTTTACTTATTAACACGCGACCATCAGACAACGTGAGTTGAAAATCAGGATGTAAGTGTGTTAAAACACTCACACGAGATTTTTTTAATATGGGTATGTCTAATGCATTAACGTGATCGATAAAACTATTGGCAAGTTCTTCTCCTTTAACAAGAGTAAATCCTAAATAATTATCGATCGCGGTTGTATTGTGAAGTTGTCCTCCAACATCATCTGCAATAATGCCTACTTCTAAACCCTTACGTTTTGCATAAAGCGCTGCATTTATGCCTGCAGGACCACCACCAATAATAAGCATATCCCATTTATCAACTGTGTCAAACAAATCATTCTTTGTTGTTTTTTCTACACTAAAATCGAACACGAAGTACCTCCTTTTCCAGTTATTTACCTTTAATGATTAAGGATACAGCATCTTGAATATTATCAAGGGTCACATCTAAATCACTTTCAATGGTTTGAATAAGATTTTGTGTGGTTAAAATCGCAATGGTTTTATCAATACTTGATCGTATCGCTTTTAATTGCGGTAATAAATCAACACATGCAGAATCATTCTCCATCATATTCAATACCCCACGCATCTGACCTTGCGTTCTTTTAATTCGGTTTTTTAACGATGCATCGCATTTCATTGTGAGGCTCCTTTCTAATACGCTGAATTTTAATCCGTCCCCATTATACCCATAGGGGTATTTTTATTCAAGTGATTTGCTTATATGAAAAAAGATTTCTACCGGCACGTTGTGTCAGTAGAAATCTTTTGTTTATATTATAGTTCTTTATATGATTTTACGAGCTCTTCTACCATCTGTTTCCCATCACCGAACAGCATTAACGTATTATCGTTCGCAAATAGTGGATTGGGAATACCAGCAAATCCCGGGCTAAGTGACCGTTTAATGACCACACATGTTCTCGCTTGGTCGACATCTAAAATTGGCATCCCAGCTATCGCTGAGTCGACTTCTCTAGCA
The DNA here is from genome assembly GCA_964395055.1 of uncultured Candidatus Izemoplasmatales bacterium. Lineage (GTDB taxonomy): Bacteria > Bacillota_I > Bacilli_A > Izemoplasmatales > Izemoplasmataceae > SLQR01. The sequence goes on from CAYNAA010000010.1 coordinate 17,770, forward strand.
AGGGGATTCACAACATCATTTGCACCGATGACAATAACCACATCAGTTTGCGCAAATGTAGGATTTATCGTATCTAAATCAAGCAATTTTTCATAAGGAATGTTTTCTTCTGCTAACAAGACATTCATGTGTCCTGGCATTCTACCTGCAACTGGATGAATACCAAAAACAACTTCAATACCAGCTTTTTCTAATATATCAGTAAGTATTCTTACCGGCGTTGCGGCACGCGCAACAGCCATACCGTATCCTGGAACAATGACAACGCGTTGTGCCGATTCTAAAATCATCGCAACTTCATCTGCGCTTGTTGAGGTGACTTTTCCTTCATAAATATCATCCAATGTTTCTTTGGTATCTGTTCCACCAAAACCACCAAACAAAACATTAATTAATGAGCGATTCATCGCTTTACACATAATCATTGTTAAGATAATCCCAGACGCACCAACTAGTGACCCAGCAATAATAAGGACAATGTTTCCTAAAACAAATCCTGTAGCCGCTGCAGCGAGTCCTGAATATGAGTTAAGCAGCGAGATAACAACAGGCATATCTGCGCCACCAATACCAATGACTAATAACACACCTAAAACAAGTCCGCCGAGAACTATGACCCAATACCATATTATGCTTGCTGGGTTAAGTACCATAATGACGCCTAATGTAATTAATATAAGCAAAATAACAGCTTTTAAAACTAGGTCTCCTTTAAACGATACTGGCTTATCGGGAATAATCTTTAACCCTTGTAATTTTCCATAAGCAATAAAACTTCCTGAAAGCGTAATCGCACCAATCAGTCCTGATAAGACTGTCGCGATCAACATTTGCGTTGTTAAGGCATTATTACTAGCCAGTTCGAATGTAAAATATACCCCAGCAACTAAAAATGAAGCTCCACCACCGAAACCATTAAAAATGGCAACCATTTGTGGCATTCCTGTCATTTTAACTTTAGACGCAGAAACAGCCCCTATAATAGATCCAATCACTATAGCAATTACAAGTAAATACCAATAGTGAAAGTTTGAACTAATCGTTTCTGTTCCTGGATTAATATGAATTCCAAAATCGATAAACGCAGTGACAACCGCAATTAACATTCCGATTGCACCAATCATATTCCCACGTGATGCAGTCTTTGGTTTTGACAAGTTCTTAATACCAATAATAAAGAAAATTGCACTTATAAGATATAGAAGGGCAACACCAACTTCTTTAATTTCTAACAATGTATTATAATCCATTATTTTTTCCCCCTAAATTTTTCCAGCATACGGTGACTAACTAAAAAACCACCGACTACATTAATCGTCGCAAATAAGAGGGCAATACTGCCTAAAATAAATGGTAATATGCCAACAGAATCAGTTGATAATTGTGTTAATAATACACCGATTGCACCGACAATTGTTATCCCCGAGATAGCATTTGACCCACTCATTAGCGGGGTATGTAAAGTCGCAGGGACTTTAGTAATAAGTTCAAATCCTAAGAAAACAGTCATCGCAAAAATCGTAATTAAATAAATAATCGTCATGATTTAGTGCCTCCAATCATTGCTGCCACATGCGCATTAGGAATCGTTCCTTTATGTGTAACAACTGTGGCTTTTACAATATCATCATCAAGATTGATTGTGTGATCTTCCGTAAATAGGTTTAATAGATATGTTGTAATATTTTTTGAATATAACATAGATGCATTATACACAAGTTCTGCAGGAAGATTTTGAGGTCCAACTATCTTAACCCCATGTTTAATTATTGTTTTACCCATTTTAGTAAGTTCACAGTTGCCTCCGCGCTCAGCTGCTAAATCAATAATAACACTCCCATTAGGCATCGCTTTAACCATTGCCTCAGTAATAAGTATTGGAGCTTTTTTACCAGGAATATTCGCTGTTGTAATGACAACATCTTTTGTTTTTAGTTCTTCTAACATCATTTGTCTTTGTCGTTCATAAAAAGCATCATCCATTTTTTTAGCATAGCCGCCTTCGCCTTCAGCAGACTCTAAATCAAATTCCACAAATTTAGCGCCAAGTGACTCTACTTGTTCTTTAACTTCACTGCGTACATCGTACGCACTTACAACAGCACCTAATCGCTTCGCTGTAGCTATTGCTTGAAGGCCAGCGACACCAACACCTAGAACAAAAACATGGGCAGGAGTAATTGTTCCTGCGGCCGTCATCATCATTGGAAACATTTTCGGACTTTCATTGGCACCAATAATGACCGATTGATAGCCTGCTAAATTTGCCATTGATGACAAGACATCCATACTTTGTGCACGGGTCGTTCTTGGAATAAGCTCCATAGAAAATGACGATACCTCCTTATCTACTAGCGTGTTAAATGTTGGGCTCGGACTGTACGGTTCTAATAAGCCAATTAGAATGTGTTTTTTTGTCAACTGATGTAATACAGTATCATCATCGGATGCATTCGCGCTGCGTACTGTCAAAAGAATATCTGATTCCGCAACCAAAGCCTCGAGAGTTTCTTTTACAGTGGCCCCTTTATCTTTGTAAAGATGGTCAGCATACCCCGCCGCTTTACCTGCATCTTTTTCAATTAAAACACCATACCCCTTTTTAATTAACGCGGGTATATGGGATGGAACAACCGCGACACGTGTTTCATTTTGTGCGCGTTCTTTTATAATGCCTATATTCATACATACTACCTCCTAATGTCATAACACTCTCATTATAAGGTGTAATTGTAAAATGCGCATGCATTATACTTAATTCTTTAAAAACACACCATTAAAGGTGTGTTTTAATCATGTGTTTTAATCTCTCATACGCTGAATCATTAAAGGTTGTTGTGTCAAAAGCGACTGTTACCCGATTAAAAAAATGTGTATGATAATAGTTCACCGATACTTTAAACGTGTCATAACTCATTGGTTTTTTTGATTGATGTATTGGATGGCGTTCTGGTTCTCTATTTAAATAACGAGAATATAGTGTGTCAGTATTTGCGTAAAGATAGACACTTACAAAAGGCATGTAGTGTGCATTAAGGTACATAACAAACATGTCGTACTCTTGAGCTTTAAAATTGGCGTCTAAAATCCACGTTGAATGCTGGTGTATATTATGTTTAACTACTGAAATCATGATATTTACCGCTGCATGACTCATCGTAATATTATCTTTTTGATTGGTCGGGTGATTATCTATAGCCATGGCTTCTTTAAGATAATCCTTTGATAACCAAACCCCATCTAAATCAACTGCAAGACGATGTGTAATGGTTGATTTCAAACTTGCTAGAGGGCCCGTTATAATGATTAGTTTCATAATGGTTTTCTGTTACAGTTCATAGACAGTATAAGTTTTTTTAAGCGTGTAGCCAAGTTTCAAAGCTAAGTTCTTACTTTGAATATTTGCTGCATCCCAATGCGGAACTTTATTTTCTTTTAACGTTTCCAAAATAAACTTCGCTGCGATACTTGTTGCAAGGCCTTGATTACGGTAATCATTATGGGTCGCAATTTCAATCTCATACCCATCATTATAGCGAATAAAACTTGATGCGCCAGAGACAATAGTCCCTCGGTCATCTTTAACAACAAATCCAAGACCATGCGCATGAAAATCATTATAATCTAGGAAATTTCCAACCATATAATAACTCCAAGGCATGTCAATAAGCGCGTTATATATAGATTTATCTATACGTTCCATGCTATAAGTAGATGGCAAGTTGGAAACAAATGTTTCTAAGGTTTCCGGTTGTAGTGAACTATGATCAAAGTCATACCGTGTTTTAAGCGTATAGCGTCTTTGTATAATGCGTTCAAACTGAGGCTTCCACGACTCAGGAATGTGAAGCTCACTGTGGCAATCTAAATTATCTAATACGTTTTGTGTAATCGCATGATCTAAATCTCCAGACATATAATATGACTTGCCAGGGGTTGTTCCAATGGTTGCCAAAACCACATGAGGATGAGAAAAATCATCTGTTTCTATGGTTCCATGATAATCATGTACTGCCGCATCAAGTAAACTATCATATGGCATGGATTGAAAAAATGGCCATACATATCCTATCGTATACCGATCAACTTTTTTTAACATACTTACCTCCGCACTCGAATTATTAATACTCTTATTATACCACTCTAACAAAATCATAGAAAGGGTGTTGCGTGTACTGTTATATACTATTTTTTATGATATAATAAGTGCAAACTGAATAAAAGGAGAATCACAATGATTATAAAACCTTCTATTAGGAGCAACTTTTTTACGAATGCACATCCCTTAGGGTGTGAACAACACGTTTTAGAACAAATCAACGAAGCCAAACAAAAGACGCCATTTAAAGGCCCTAAAAATGTTCTTATTATCGGTGGATCATCGGGGTATGGTCTTGCGAGTCGTATTGCCTTAGCTTACGGTAGTGATACCAATACCATCAATGTATCCTATGAATCAGGTCCTCGTGGTAAACGATCTGGTACCGCAGGATACTGGAATAATCTATATTTCCAAAAACACGCCAAAGAAACAAACAATACACACATTGATTTTCTTGGGGATGCCTTTGCCAAAGAAACAAAGGACACCATCATAGAAACGATTAAAGATACTCTTGGTTCTATAGATTTAATCATCTATTCACTTGCTGCTGGAGGGCGTAAAAATCCAGTAACTGGTGAAATAGTATCTTCCCATATAAAAACCATTGGTGACCCAATCACTGGTAAAACAATCGACATCAAACAAAGAGAAGTCACCGAAATCACTGTTGATAATGCGACGCAACAAGAGATTGAAGATACCGTGTATGTCATGGGTGGGGATGATTGGTACGAATGGGTGATAACATTAGATAAAGCAGGTGTATTAGCGCCAAAGGCAAAAACCATCGCCTACACGTATATTGGAGGATCTACCACGCAAAACATCTATCGTCATGGTACTCTTGGTAAAGCGAAAGAAGATTTAGAAAATAAAGGAAAATTACTCAACACATTCCTCGAAAAAAAATATCAAGGAGAAGCATTGATTTCTTCTAGTAAAGCCGTTGTGTCAAAAGCCAGTGTCTTCATTCCTCAAATGCCAGTCTATGTATCATGCTTGTTTGATGTAATGATTAAAGAAGACGTTCATGAATCTATCTTGCAACATAAATACCGTCTATTTAGTGATATGGTTTACGGAAATAACCGCATCTTAGATGACCAGGGGCGTATTCGTTTAGATCACTTAGAACTCGATCACACCATTCAAAGAAAAACCGATTTATTAATGCACACAACCAACGATGAGACCCTTATGAGTTTAGACGGAACCAAACATTTCCTTACCACATTCTATCAAATCAACGGCTTTAATTATGAACACATTAATTATGATGAAGATATCAATTTAGATAAGCTCGTCAAGGCTTTGTCAACTAGCTTTACCCTTATAGAATAATACGTAAGTGCACCCTTATTGGGTGCATTTTTAATAGATAAATTTGCCAATCTATTTTTAATATGACCGAATCTACTTTATACTATATATAACGACGACAAAGGAGGATTGATGATGAAAAACGATAAGAGCCTTTTTGATTGTACAAATGCACATGATATTGATGCGTTAGCAGAACAATTTCAAGAACCAAAGGCAGCGGTCGTAGAAACAATAAAAAGGTTATGTGATGAAAAAATGATATATCGTGATCGCAGCACATACGAACAAGCGAAACAAGCACTCATCGAGGCCGGATTACATGAAAAATAACAAGTAGATTTAAGTAAGATCATTTTCAATAACATTGACCAATATTAACATGAATTGCAACAATCTAAAATGTCATGTATAAAATCTTAAAGGAATGAGTATAATGAAACTATATTGATAATTTAAGGAGGGTTTGTATGAGTAAAGACAGTAAGTATTTCAATTGTTCTGAACAGCATGAAATTGAATACCTTGCAAAGAAGTTTAAAGAACCCAAAGCTGAAGTAATTGCAAAAATTAAAGAACTATGCGCCAACAAAACAATCCATTATTCAACACACGAACAAGCAGAACAAGCCTTAATTGCAATTGGTTTTAATAAGAAGTAAAAAAGGTGAGACGAAGGAGTCTCACCTTTTTAATGGCTAGTGATTATTACCATAAATAATGCACAGGATCTTTAATATAGGTTTCGTATATCTCTTTTACTTTTTCTATATCCGCTTTACTTAAAGGGTCCATGTTTGATACTTTTGCGTTGTTGATAATGTGTTCAGCGCGTGATGCGCCAGGAATAACTGTTGATACAGCGTCAAAGGCCAAAATCCATTTAAGCGCTATTGGGGTAAGGTTATCAGTATTAAAATACTTTTTTAAGGCATGAACTGCTTTTAACCCTATTTCATAATCAACCCCTGAAAATGTTTCTCCTTTATCAAACGCTTCTCCGTGACGATTAAATGTACGATGATCCCCTTCATTAAACGTCGTATCTTTATCGAACTTACCTGTTAATAATCCACTTGCGAGTGGTACTCTAACAATGACACCAACATTGTGTTTTTTTGCTTGTTCGAAGAATAATTCTGAAGGACGCAATCTAAACATATTAAAGATAATTTCGATGGCTTCTACACCTTCATATTGCATTGCTTTAAGTCCTTCTTCAACATGCTCAACACTGACACCGTAATGCTTGATTAACCTTTCTTTTTTTAATTGATCTAACAGTCTAAATACCTCTGGATTATAATAGACATTCGTTGGTGGACAATGAAGTAATACCATATCGAGTGTTTCAACATCTAAACTTTTTCTTGAATCATTAATAAACCGTCGAATATTGGTCTCGTTGTATTCTTCTGCAATATGATTTTCTAACCGTCTACCTATCTTTGTAATAACAAAGGGTTTTTCTTTTTGGTGTTTGATAAATTCACCAATGGCTTTTTCACTGTATCCTCCTTGATAGACGTCCGCCGTATCAAAACAGTTTATTCCATTTTTCACCGCTTCCTTTAATGTCTCTTTCGCAATCGTTTCATCGACAGGCTCTCCCCAAACACTACCGAGTTGCCATGTGCCAAGTGAAATTTCTGATATGTTTACATTTGTTTTTCCTAAGGTTCTATACTTCACGTTATTTCTCCTTTTTACGAATTATACTAGGTTTAGATCTTTAATCTGAGATAATTCGAATATATACATCGCGTTGTCTAGGCCCATCAAATTCCATAAAATAAATACCTTGCCATGTTCCTAGCATAAGCTTCCCTTGGTTAATGAACACGGTTTGGGAACTGCCGATGAGTGATGATTTTATATGGGCATCAGAATTGCCTTCAAAATGTTTAAACGCTGGTAAATCTTTAACAATCGTATTCAACCCGTGTATCATATCTGTCTTAACATCTGGATCGGCATTCTCATTTAATGTTACAGCTGCCGTCGTATGGGGGACGAAGATCATCACTTCTCCATCTTTTATTTTGTTGTCTTTTACCCATTTGGTTATGGAATCTGTAATATTAATCATTTGTTTATTTTCTTTTGTGTTTACTGTAATAGAAGTTGTTAATCGCATGTCATTCTCCTTTATCATCAATCTCAAAATCGTAACGTTTTGGTTTTCTTATCCGTTCTTTACTATTGTAGAGTATTTTTTTAGTCAAACTTTCGTTTGAATGAAATGGTTTTTTAGGTTCTTTGACTCTGCGCGCTTTAATTTCATCTTGATATTGCTTTTGTTGATGTGTACTTTTAACGTTTAAGTAGTTGTCGTTTTTATTCGCTTCTTGTAATTGCTTGTAAACGGTGTAGGGAATTTCTTCATTTCGTAATATCGCATATTTATGGTGATGTTTAACACGCGGTTTTTGTCTTGCTAACCGTGCAGCAGCTTTTCGGTTTTTTGCGATTATGGGAAACGTAATCGGGATATAATATCCCTTACGAACATGTCCACATTTACAGGTAACCGCAAAATAGCGTTGTTTTTGTGCTTTTATTTCTAAAGACTCTTTTGTGCCTTCTTCATCATCTGATAGATTGGTAATGGTCGCTTTACAATCTTTAAATACACCATAATCTTTATACACAATAATTTCTTGAGAAGCGTTAAATCCAGAAAATGCGCGGATGTCAACACTGGTGACATCAACAGGAATAGTGAGTGTTTTAATTTCTGTACAATCTTTGAATGCATACGCTTGAATTGACACAAGTGATGACGGTAAACTAATATGTTTTAACGCCTGGCATCCATCAAAAGCATGTTTTGGAATTATCCGAATTTTTGTGTCCCTTGGAAAATAGAGTGTTTCTAAACTGATGCAGTTTTGAAAAGCATATGCATCAATCACTTGTAAGTTTTCATTGAAAGATATTTTTCTTATATATGGATTATTTTGCAATGCTGTTCGTGATATTTTTGTTATACTTTTAGGCAGTTCTACCTTTTTTGATCGCAGATTATCTACCTTATTAAATTCATAAGACATACTTCCTCATCCCTTGTAATCGTTTATTTTGATAATTTAAAGTGTTTTGCCGCTTCAACAGCAGTTTTCCATCCTTGATATAATGTGTCTCTTTTTTCTTTGGGTATCGATGGTTTAAACGTTTTGTCAATAGCCCATAAACTGCGTATTTCATCTTTATCTTTCCAAAAACCAACCGCCAATCCTGCTAAATAAGCAGCACCTAATGCTGTCGTTTCTTGAATACTTGGCCTTAAAACATTGACATCTAATAAATCACTTTGAAACTGCATTAAAAAGTTATTTTTTACTGCACCCCCATCAACGCGCAATTCTTTTAGCTCGATATTTGAATCTTTATTCATTGTAAGTAATACATCTGCACTTTGATACGCGATTGATTCTAGTGTTGCCCGTGCCAGTTGTGCTTTATCCGTTCCTCTTGTAATTCCAAAGATAGCCCCGCGGACATCTTGGTCCCAATGAGGCGTCCCTAATCCTACAAAAGCGGGAACAATATATACCCCGTCATTACTTTCTAAAGATTCAGCTAGCGCTTCTGTTTCATCAGCGCTATGAATAAGCTTTAATCCGTCTCGCAACCATTGAACTGCTGACCCTGTCACAAATATTGACCCTTCAAGTGCATATTCAATTTTATTGTCAACGCCCCAAGCAATAGTCGTTAATAGTCCAGAATTACTTAAAACAATGTCTTCTCCAGTATTCATTAACATGAAACTGCCAGTTCCATACGTGTTTTTCGCCATGCCTTTATCAAAACAGGCTTGCCCAAATAAGGCACTTTGTTGATCACCAGCCGCACCAGCAATCGGGACTTCTAATCCAGAAAAATGGTAAGCCGCTGTTTTTGCATAAATCTCAGAAGATGGTTTCACCTCAGGCAAAATCGATTTAGGTATATCTAAAATATCTAATAACTCATCATCCCAAGATAAAGTATGGATATTATACATGAGTGTACGTGACGCATTTGAGTAATCTGTGACATGAGCTTTACCACCTGAGAGTTTCCAGATTAACCATGTATCAATGGTCCCAAATAACAAATCACCATGACTAGCCTTTTCACGCGCACCCTCAACATGATCTAATATCCATTTCACTTTTGTGCCTGAAAAATACGGATCAATTAGTAATCCGGTCTTTGTCTTGAATTGTTCATTGAGATCCGCTTTTTTTAATTGATCACAAATATCAGCCGTTTGTCTTGATTGCCATACGACCGCATTATAGATCGGTTTTCCTGTATGCTTATTCCAAATCACCGTGGTTTCTCGTTGATTGGTAATGCCAATACCTGCGATGTCTTTAGCGGACACATCGCTTTGGTTTAACACTTGTGCAATGACACCCAATATAGAAATCCAGATTTCATTGGCATCGTGTTCTACCCACCCAGGATTAGGATAGATTTGTGATATTTCACGTTGGGCGCTCCCAACGATATGTCCTTGTTTATTAAATAAGATTGCCCGTGAACTGGTTGTTCCTTGGTCGAGCGCCAATATATACTTAGTCTCCATCATTATCCTCCATTCACCTTACCCTTAACTACTACCAAGGTAATGGGTTGTCTTTAATATTCTTTTCATAAAAGTCGATGAATTTTGCTTTTAGATCTGGATCAAATTCTAGTGATTCACTTCGTATATGATCATGCAATTGCTCGGTATTTCTTATCCCAGGAATAACTGTTGTCACCGCATCAAATGACCATATAAAGCCTAATGCGTAAGGAATTAACGCATCATCTTTTACAATGCCTTTGAGTTTATTTATTAGGTCGTGACGACGGTTGAGATCCGCTTCGGTCCAGCGGCTTCTACTGTCTTTAAATACACTCTCTTTTGTATATTTTCCACTAAGCCACCCAGAATCTAGCGGGACTTTTATAATCAAGGCAATACCGCGTCTTTTAATCTCGTCTAAATGGTCGCGCGTTGATTGCGCATTAATATTAAAAAGAAGTTCAATGACGTCAATATCATTACGTTTAAGGACTAAATCTAATTCCTCTTTGGTATCAACACTGACACCATATGCACGAATTAGCCCTTCAGATTTTAAATCATTTAAGATATTAAAGTGTTCTGTGTCGCCTGATAAAATAGCGTGATCAGGGTTATGCAAAATAAGCGAATCAACATAATTTGTGCTTAATCGATCTAAACTTTGCATAAGTGAAGGTCGAATGGTCGCTGGATCAAAATTAATTTCTCCACTGGCATGGTGGCCAAACTTTGTGTTAATAATCACTGTATCTCGATGGCCTTTTAAAGCTTTACCTAATATCGTTTCACTTTTACCTAAGGCATAGTTTGGGGCGGTATCAAAAAATGTAATACCTTGTTCAAGCGCGGCTTTAATTAATGTAATACCTTTTTCTTCAGTCATCGTTTTCCCGTGTGCTGTATTACCTAGTGGCCATGCACCAAAGCCTAAGCGACTGGCACGTTTTTTTGTGTTTGGATACGGTTTAGTTTTCATCGTAACACTCCTTACGATTTGTTTTTATAGGTTTCAAACCAATCTAATATTGCATTGAGACGCTTGAGTCTCGCATGTGGTTTTCCACTTCGAGATAACTCGTGGGTTTCATCTTTTACCCATAATAATTGTGTATCAATGTCGCGTGTTTTTAGGATTGCGTATAGTTGTTGTGCTTGTTCCATTGGACAGCGGTAATCTTTATCAGAATGAATAAAGAGTAACGGGGTGTTAATATTCATTGCATACTTTATCGGTGATTGTTCATACAGTTTATCCAAATCAACGATGGGATGCCCATCGGTTTGATCTGTTGCAAAATAATAGCCAATGTCACTAGTTCCGTAAAATGATATCCAATTTGAAATTGATCGTTGCGTTACAGCAGCTTTAAAACGGGTTGTATGTCCAACCATCCAGTTGGTCATAAATCCACCATAAGACCCGCCTGTTACAAATAAATTATCCGTATCAATGCCTTTATAGGTATCAATGGCCAAATCAACAAAGTGCATTAAATCATCATAATCAATGGTTCCATATTTTCCTCTAATGTCCGCATACTCATCGCCTTTACCATCCGACCCACGTGGATTCGCAAAAAGCACGATATACCCTTTATTAACCCACACTTGCATTTCATGATAAAAGATCTGTCCATATACGGTTTTTGGTCCTCCGTGAATATCTAAAATCGTCGGATAGCGTTTTGACGCATCATAGTTTTTAGGTAATAACGCAAATCCTTTTACCGTATGTTCGTCATCTTTAACTTCTAAAACATGTGGTTTTGCGACATACATATTATCAAAAACACGATCATTAAAATCAGTTCGTTGTGTTAATGATTTCGTTTCTATATTAAGATCATATAATGCCTGAAGGCTTTGTCCTTGCATCGCATTAATAATAATCCTATTACCAACATCTAATACGCCTTCAATTGATCCATCCATCACGTAAACAGTTTCAAGATTTCCTCCGGTATCAATCCGTTTTAGTTCACTGTGATCATCAATTGTTGTGACAAAATAGAAGTGCTTATCTTTAACAAACGACATCTCAGATGCCAATAACCGCGCATCGGTACCAATGCTATTGCCAATAGATAATCCGTATGTTTTAATACACATCAATTGATTCTCCTTCAAAATAAAGAAATCAGGATTTTGATTGAGTCCATAACGTATCATATCTTTTGCGATGACCATGAGTTTGCCATCAATATCAATCAGTTTCGTTATATTATAATCGGTTTTATCATACAGCGTTTTATGACGATCTGATTCAATATCATACGTATAGATTTTTGATGTCATACTCATAACAGCTTCTGGTTTTGAACCCGTATAATAAATGGTTGATTTATCTTCTGATACGGTATAGTTTCCTACTGAAAAAGATTTATCAAAAATTGGTTTTAGTGTATCTTCTTTTATATCATATAAAAAGAGTTGTGCTCGTTTATCGGTTTTAAATCCTTGTCCGTTAAAATAATACGGAAGTTCATCAATAAACTCATAAGCTTTTTCTTTTTTTTGTGTCTTTAAATACGCTTCACGTTGTTCCTCTGTACCTTCATATAAAATATGGTCTTGTTCTGTCAGTCCGGCTTTAATCAGTAATACATGCTCGTTTATTACCTCTTCTACACTACCCGAAATCGGTAAAGTAAAAGCTTTTTCAAGCGATTTATCTTCTAAATCGTATGTGTAAAAGGTCTTTTTTGATGCATCTTCAAGCAGTGCTTTTTCTTTTTTGTTTTTTTGATAATCTAATAGTATGGTTGTATCAGTTAAAAAAGCAAAGGCATTGTTTTTCTTTAATTTGCGAATTTTATTCACGCCGTCATCTGTTAATAAATACAATGTATGAAAGTACGCATTGTCTTCTAGATCGGCGTTTGCTTTTAGAAAAGCAACGTGGTTTTTATTTGGTGATGCAGTGATTTTTCCTAAAAATGAAAATGATAAAAAGGTCTCGTTATTAAGTGTTTTCATATGTAACATCCTCTCGATTTTTATATTGTTGTTTTATGATAGCTAGAAAAAGAACCTATAAACATGAAGCCATATTTATAGGTTCTTTGTGTTTATTTAAATGCAAGCTGATAAATGCGCTTAGCGTCCTCAAGCGTAAGTTTTTTAAATTGGCCAAATGATTCACCACTATTTATTTTACGTTTTTCTAATAGTTTAGGAATATCTGATGTTTTCGCTTCTGTTTCATTTAAACTAACTGGCATTCCGATTTCTTTAAAAAATGCTTTCAGTTTATTAATGCCTTCTAAGGCTACTTCACGTTTATTATAGTGGTTTGTCGGCACGCCAAACACTTCAGTTGCAAGTCTATAGTAGCGCTCCACATCTTCATCTAACGTATAGGTCATGTACGCTGGAAACATAATCGCAAGTCCTGCGCCGTGGGTCATGTCATAGAGCGCACTTAACTCGTGTTCTAAGCCGTGGGTAGTCCACTCTTCTTCGCGGCCAACACCTAAAATCCCGTTGTGGGCAATCGTTCCTGCCCAACAAATTGTTGCACGCGCTTCATAATTGTCTTTCTCTTTTGTGATGATACGTGCTGCTTCAATGATTGAACGTAATGTTGCTTCGCTTAAACGATCTGTTAAAATGACATCTTTTGTTTTGGTAATATAGCGTTCAAAAATATGACTCATCATATCAACAATTCCAGCCGCTGTATGCCAATCTGGAAGTGTATAGGTAAGTTCTGGATTGATAATTGCAAATACCGGACGTAAGAGATTAGAGCCCATACCACGTTTTAAGCCCTCATCTTCTTTCGTAATCACGGTAGCGCTAGACCCTTCAGACCCTGCAGCGGGAATGGTTAGAATAACGCCGACTGGTAATGCATCCTCTACTTGTGCTTTACGGTCATAAAAGTCCCAAAAATCACCATCATACTTAACCCCTGCAGCGATGGCTTTGGCAGAATCAATGACAGACCCACCGCCAACAGCTAACACAAAATCACATTGTTCTTTTTTACATTGTTCGATACCTTCATAGACAAGGCCATCTACTGGGTTCGGTTTGACACCACCGAGTGTCGTGTAAGCAATGTTCTTGTCTTCTAATGACTTAATCACGCGATCATATAATCCGCTTTTTTTAATTGATCCGCTACCATAATGTAAAAAGACTTTATTTACATGTTGCTTTTCTAATAACGCACCAATTTCTTTTTCTGTGTCTTTTCCAAAGACAAATTCAGTTGGACTATAAAATCTAAAATTATTCACTATATCAACTCCTTATGTTTATTATAACATGCTATGCTTTCTTTTTCTTTGGTGTTATTTTTTTCGTTGTTTTTCGTTGTACTGTATTTTTAGCATTATGAACAACAATTTGTTGGTAAGGAATTTGGATTTTATGCTTATCAAAAAGCACCTTCATTTCGCGGTTTAAATCACGTATGGTTTGCAGTCGATGTTCTTCATGCGTATAGGCAATAATACGTAATTCTAGTGAGGAATCAGATAACTCTTGAACACCTTTATAATATGGACCATCGATAATATCCAATAATTTATCACGAATAGAGGAGAGGTTTTTTTCAATCACTTTTTCGACTTTTTCGATATCTTGATCATAGCCAATTGCAATATCACATATAGCCGGTGAAAGATTTCTCGAACTATTTATCGCACCGTTTATAGACGCATTATTTATGATTTTTATATCCCCTTGGATGTTTTCAAATTTAGTAGTTCGCAAGCTCATTTCAACAACACGTCCTCTAAATCCATCAATCTCAATGATGTCACCGATAGAAAATTGTTTTTCAGATATGATGAAAATACCAGCTAAAATGTCCTCAATTAAACTTTGTGCACCGAAACTAATAGCCAAACTTAAAATACCTGCACCAGCGAGTAAGGTTTGAGTATTGACACCCCAAGCATTTAAAATTAAAAATAGACCTATCAATACAAAAATATATTTTAGGACCCCGTTAGCAACCACACTTACGGTAAAGCTACGTTTATTATGTTTGAATAGAACATATAACACTGCGGTGACAATCTTTGAGAGCACATAGATGAAAAAGACAATAGTTAAACTTTCTAATAATGCAACATAATAACTTTCTACAAAGGCAAACACATTAAAAAATTTACCAATCGTATCCCCAATTAAATCTCCGATTATCGTATTAGGGAAAAACGCATCTGCAGTGAGTGCCAGAACAATAAATGCAATCACTAACACGCCAACAATAAAACGACCAATACGATGTTTCCTAAATTTTCTACGTTTAGGTTTCTTACTCATTATTTACCATCTCCTTTGTGATGACCTCAGTTTCATATACTTTTGTTCGATTCGATTCGTTTACAGTGTAGACTGTAAATGAATATGCCGTATCGGCATCTAGCTCGGTTAGTATTCCAGTGAAGTGGGTATCCGCAAACGCAATTTGATAAGTAGAATTATTGCTGTTTACAATTAATAAAAACGATGAAACATCATCAGGCATATGCTTAATATCGATTGTGTACTCAATGGACTCTGATGTAACACTATTAGGTTCTAAAGCAACATCAGTGGTCTGTTCAAACATATACTCATAACCAAAGAATAGACCCATTGTAACAATTATCCCCATAAAAAGACGTTGCATGACCGGGCGTCGCTTCCGCTCTTTAGTTTTTAAAATAACATAAGCCACCGAACTACCTCCATTCTATACATTTATATTGTACACCAATATCACTTATTATGTATCCAAATTTATTGTGCTATAATACGAGTATCTCATAGACGAAAAGAGGGAGCATATGCATATATTGATTGCGATGGATTCATTTAAGGGGTCATTATCCGCTTATCAGTTAAACCAAACAATCAAAGTGACTCTTTTATCATTAAATAATACACTTAAAATAACTACACTTCCTATTGCGGATGGTGGCGAAGGCACCCTTGATGCTTTACAACATTTACCTCATGCAAAACGAATATCACTTACCGTGCATAATCCCTTAATGAAACCAATAAAGGCTGATTACCTTATCATCGATAACACCGCCATCATTGAGATGGCTCAAGCCTCAGGATTACCCCTACTCAAACCTCACGAACAAAATCCTCTTTATACGACAACTTATGGTGTTGGTGAGATTATAAAAGATGCCATTAAGAAACAAGTTAAAATAATTATAATAACTGTGGGCGGTAGTGCCACCCACGATGGTGGCATAGGATGTATGACTGCCCTAGGTTACGAGTTTCTTGATACTGATCACCACGTAATAGACCCCGTTGGCAATAATCTTGGTATGATTGCGTCTATTGATTCGACAAAACGTATATCAATCCCACATGATGTACAGTTTCATGTTGCATGTGATGTTACAAATCCACTCACTGGAACAAAAGGAGCAGCTTATATTTATGCAAAACAAAAAGGGGCAGCACCAAAAGAAATTTTACATTTAGAACAGGGATTGACTCATTACAAGCGCCTACTAAAAAAGGATGATACTTCTTTAGATACACTGCAACCTGGACTTGGTGCTGCAGGTGGGCTTCCACTTAGTTTAATTGCCTTTCTAAATGCAAAACTAAGCTCAGGTGCCAACTTGATATTTGATATGCTTCATGTTGACAAAACCATTAAATCAAGTGACCTCATTATCACTGGAGAAGGTAAAGTAGATCGTCAAACTTTTCATAATAAAGCAGTGTTTTCACTTCTTAAACGTGCACAACGATATCATAAACCGTCAATTATATTGGGTGGTGTAATAGAAAAAGAAGCTTATGCGTTAATTAACTATGGTGCGTTTATCATCAAAAGCATACATAATACTGATCAAATTACAAAAGATATGTTAACTGAGGCTTACACGAAAAAACGACTTAAGATAACTCTTAAGTCGTTAGCACATCATTTTAAATAAGAATCCGGTTATCCGGATTTTTTATAGCAGATAGACGATATTGAGAATGATTCCCAATGTTAATAAGCCGTAACCTATTACTAAATTAAGTTTTTTATGGTTTACTCGGTTCGCAAATAACGATGCCATATTTGCCCCAACTAACGCAGCAATTGAAGTGATAATTAAAGGAATCCAAAGGGTACCCCCGATAATAATATGACTCGTAGCGCCTACAAACGCAGTAAACACCATAATAAACAAACTCGTTCCCACACCAGTTTTTAAATCATAGCCTAAAATCATGGTTAGTACGACGAGCATACTCAATCCGCCACCAGCGCCAAAATAGCCACTTATAAACCCGATAATTGCACCCCAAAACAATGATGATAAAATTTTACTTTTGGTAAACGTAAAAATCTTTTTTTCTGCACGATCTTTGACTGGAAAAATAATAAAGCGTAAGCCAAGTAAAACGACAAATATATTAAGCATAAACCCTAAGTTTGTTGGCTTTGCAAAACTCGATAAATAACTTCCTAAAATTACAAAAAGAATGACACTTATAGCCAAAAGTACAGCCCGTTTTAAATGAATATTTTTATATCTAATATAATGCACCGTGCTTAGAGAACTTGCAAACACATCACTTGCAAGCGCTATTCCAATAGCGACATAAGGGTTAATAAACAAAAGCGTTACAAAAATTGGCGCAATGATGGTTGCGGCACTTAATCCTACTAATCCTGTTGCCACGCCAGCCAAAAGACCAGCAACAATGTAAATAATAATTTCTGTCATCATGTCACCTTTAACTTTCTTTTTGTATTATACCAAGCTGATTTACAGAAGCAAACTATAAAGCATTAACTTAAAGGTGACGTGTCAAGCGCTTCGCTAGCATAAGCAATAAATCTTTTTCTTTTAATCCATCTACAAATCGTTTGGGTATATTACTGAGTCCAACTTGTGCCCCAATAAGCGTACCGGTTAACATTGCTCTAACTTGATTTTGGCCACCACCATTAATCGCATGTAAAACACCAGCTTCAAAATCATCTTTGAAGCGTGCTGCTAAATAATACGATGCTGGTAACATATGATATATGGCACAAGGCATACCATAAACGATTGCCGCTTTTGAGGCATCTTTAATAATAATATCATCATCTTCTGCCGCACGTGCCATATGTGATGGTGAAAGTAAGGCGTCCGGTGATGCAAATAGTCCCTCTTCTTTGGTGACGTCTCTTCCCACCATTGGTTTTTGTTCGCCTTCTGATGTGATTGAGAAGAAAGGTAATTCTTTGTCTCGTGCTTTTGACATCAGTTTATTGCTTAATGACCCATCAAGTTTATGGCCACTAATTAACATTGCTACAACCAATAAATACGCAACTGTTAGTGATCCTGTTACATTATCACTTTGTGTAATCGCTGTGTTTTCTGCACTTATATATGATAACTTTTTTAAGTCATTGGCATAATAAATTGCCAAAGGAATGTTACGTTCTATGGACTCTGTTGTATCTGCAATACTTGCAACATTATCCCATGATTTTTTCTCAACAACACGTGCTTGATACACATTACGCATCATTTGACTGGTATAGCCACCAAACCCTTTTAATGGATCGTTTGAAACATGTGGCAGTATCTCTTTATCCATCATCTTCGTAAACGTTTTGGTATCATAACCATCATTAGTGATAAGATATTCTGTCATCTTTTTCATAATCCATCCAGATTGCGATAACTCGCCTGCTTCTAAGGTATTGTGATATCTATTTTTTTTTGGTGTCGTATAGGTATCAATCCAGTCTCCATAGTCTTTTTTCATCGCCTTAATATCATAATACCAATGCGGCCCTACACCTAATGCTTCACCAATAAATGCACCCATAAGTGCGCCTTCAGCTCGGTCTCTTTTATCGTCCACACTATCAAACTCCTTTATCTATCATTACTTTAATTATAAAGCCATATACGATGAATATCACATTATATGCATGGTGTGTTGCATCTTACCTTAAAAACCACATAGACATGATATAATAGAAATGAAAGGAGGCATTCCTAATGAAAAAAACTTTCATGTTTACCCTATGGATTTTTGGTGTTATTTTCTTAGGTGCTTGCACGACTAATGATGATGCGATGACAACGGAACTAACTGACATTGATGTTTCTGTAATCAATGTACCAAGAAATACCACTTTTAATAACTTAAACCTACCTGAAACAGTAACGCTGATAAACGATAATGATGAACGCGTCAACGTCCCTGTTGATTGGTCAGACGCAGAAGATGACTATAATCAAACCAAATCGCTTGTAACACTAGAAGGTCAATTTATTGGCCGAAATGATTACCTAATTGCCGATGATTTAGAGCCTATTATTAACATTCGATTTACAGACATAGGATTACTAAACACACTTAAAGGCATAGAAGATTTTAGTATATTTTACCAAGCTATAATGCAAGCAGAACTGGACGACATATTCACAACCGATGCCCAGTTAACACTTTTTGCACCAACAAATGACGCGTTTTTAGAACTCCTTGAATTATTAGATATTGAAGAAGAGGCTTTGTATGATAATGAAAATCTACACACCATTTTGTTAAATCACATTGTTGTTGGAATATACCCCTCAACAATATTAAGAGCCGCACAGCCAATTGATTTAACGACATTGTCTAGTGATTCACTTACAGTAAGTTTATCGGGAAACACCTTAAATATCAATCCACTTGCGAACCTAGAGGATTTAGACATTTCAGCGACGAATGGTATTATTCACAGTACCAATCAAGTATTACTTCCACCAAGTTTACTCACAGAAATTACTGGTGATTTATTTGATAATGCAATCCTTGATGGCGAGATGTTTGAGGCTTTATTTGAATCCTTGACCGAATCCGGTTTAATCACACAACTGATATCAGGTGACCCGATTACCGTTTTTCTGCCCAATGAAGCTGCTTTTAATGATCTCACAACTACCTATGATATCACTTTAGAAACCTTAGCTGCATCAGATATAATTATTGATATTTTGCTATATCATATAGTTGAAGGTGATTACCTAGCAGAGGATTTATTACTCGATGCACCACTTACTTTACCAAGTATTGAAGGCAGTTCTCTAAATATTACTGTCGATTCTAATACGATTTATATCAATGATGCACAACTCTTATCTACCTTTAATTTAGAAGAGTTTGGTAGAATACATGACATTGATACTGTGTTATTAACCGATTCAATGATAGCTGCATTAGAAACTTTAAATGAATAACGCGCGTTCATATGATGAACGCGCGTTTTTTAGTCTACCCTTAAGGCATCAACAGGATTTTTTCTAGACGCTATGCTAGATGGAATAAGTCCTGCAATAAAGGTTAATGTAATACTAATAAAGATTAAGATAACCGCTGCAATAAACGGTAATTGAGCTATATCTCCAAGTCCATCAACCAATCGATGTATCAATGCATTAATTGGGAAAGTTAAAAGGAAAGCAATAAAGACACCTAGCGTCCCCGCAACAAATCCAATGATGGTTGTTTCGGCATTAAAGACACGTGATATATCACGTTTCCGTGCACCTAAACTGCGTAAAATACCTATCTCTTTTGTCCGCTCTAATACAGAAACATACGTAATGATACCAATCATAATAGAAGAGACAATTAACGATATTGCAGAAAAGGCAATTAAAACATAGGATACACCATCAATAATATCTCCTGTTAATTCAGTTACGACACTCGCAAGGTCAGTATAGATAATCTGTTCGTCTTCATCTAACCCCATATTATACTCATCAAGATAGTCAGTAATAGCGTTTTTTGCAGTAAAATCGACTGGGTAAATCCGAATCTGAGTTGGTGTATCATCAACACCTAAACTGCGTAAAAAACTTCGTTTTGTCTGTGCATCAATTGCGAGGCCAGTAATGACACTTTCTTCTCGTGCGAGTTGTTCTTGTCCAATTAACGATGACTGTGCTGCATCAATATATGTATCTAGTAAATCCGGATGATATTTAATGCCTTGTGATAAGAAACTAGCGACAGCATTTTCTCTAATACGGGCAATTCCTGTAATTTCGATAGTAATTCCTGTATTGGATTCATACAATGCGTTTAAATCACTAACTGGACTAAAAAGTTCCGTCGTTTCATTATATGTGTAATAATCATCCGGTAATACTACTTTAAATTCCATCCCAATGAAATCATCAAATGTATAACTGTCTACTGAGCCATCTAAACCCAATGCATTAAGTCCTTCAACATCTAAACGATTATATCTATCGACAACCAGCAATAATTCATTTTGATTTGATGGTTTACTTCCTGATAGCAACTCATAGTTTTCTTCAAAAGTATCTTGCCTAGTTAAAGAGGGTTCAAAGTTAATATTTTCCATATTCAACCTTGCGGTTAATGTTGCCGAAAATTGTTTTAAGACATTCATATTTACGGGTCTATTAACTGTGATTTCATGGTATAAATCTTCATCTAAATCTTGGACATAATCTAAGTATTCATTAGTAATATTATTGGTTCTTAAAAACGGTGGCAAAGATTCTTCATATGGGTATATTTCATCAGCGTCTGGAAACTCTATAAAGGGTGTTTCCTCCCCATCAGGACCGCGGTAGCCTTGACTGTCCCTAATCGCTTCAACATTGATTGGCACAGGATCTATTTGAATGGGAAACTCTGCAAGAGTCGTTTCTTCTAAGTTATCAATCTCGTTATTTAACCCATTGGCAAGTGACAATACTAAAGCAACACCAATAATTCCAATGCTTCCAGCAAATGCAGTAATTAGTGTTCTAAATTTTTTAGTCTTTAAATTATTAAACGATAATTTCAGTGCTTGTGAAAACGACATTGCTGTTTTCTTTAAGTTCAAGATGTTCCGCTTAGCATCAGCTTCTTTATGCGGATTAGAGTCATCAGTAATCTTACCATCGCTTAAAGAAATAGTGCGATCGGCATATTGTTTTGCGATACGCTCGTCATGTGTCACCATTATGACTAACTTGTCTTTGGCAATTTCTTGAATAAGTGTCATGATTTGTCTACTGGTTTCTGTATCAATTGCGCCTGTAGGCTCATCAGCTAAAATAATATCAGGGTTATTTGCAAGGGCTCGAGCAATTGCGACGCGTTGCATTTGTCCACCTGATAATTGATTTGGCTTTTTATCTTTATGTTCTTTTAGACCAACACGATCTAAAACTTCTAATGCACGCTTTTTTCTTGTTACTGGGTCCATCCCTGTCAGTGTGAGTCCAACCACAACATTATCTAATACCGTAATATGATTAATTAAATTGTAATTTTGAAAAATAAAGCCTATGGTATGATTTCGGTAACGATCCCATTCTTCATCTTTAAAGTGTTGTGTTGATTTATGATTAACTAAGAGATCGCCTTGATCGTAACGATCTAATCCTCCAATCATATTAAGTAGTGTCGTTTTCCCCGATCCTGATGGTCCTAAAATAGCAACAAATTCATGTTTTCTAAACGATACGCTAACATCATCTAGAGCCGTTTGTTTAAATGTTCCTATCTCGTATTTCTTTACTATATTTTTTAATGTAAGCACGCAATCACCTTCTTTAAATCTTATTATACGCTTCTATACTATTAACTAGCAAAAATAATACTCTAATAAATAAAGCCGCTCTTTTTTTACAAAGACGGCTTTAAATTAAGTGCATGCTTCCATGCTTGAACTAAACGCGTTAGACTGTACTGTGCATTCGCAGGTGATGTCGAAGGAACACCTATAGCAATTGGAACAAGTTCTGGATTATACTGTTTAAACAATGTTTCAGCTTTAGTGCCATTTAGTAATATTTTATTAATATTTGTTCCTTCAATTAAGGATGAGATATCTGCTGGGCGCACATTGGTAATTGAGTTGTCTTTTGAACCGATAATGTCACAACTCTCAATAACGTCATATAGAGCAATATGATGCGTTTTTAATGTTTGTTTCTTTACATGAATTTCAGGTGATAGAAAATTTTGGTCTTCATATAAAATACGTAATACATCCCAAAATCGATTTTGAGGATGCATATAATAAAATGTATCTTTACGTGATTTTACGGAGGGAAAACTACCTAAAATAAGCAATTTGCTGTCTTTATCTATGACAGCTGGAAATCCATGAGATGGCATATGTGTATAAGCTGACATAAGTTATCGTAACCCACCATTGACACCAATGACTTGCTGGCTAATCATTCCGCTTTGTTCATCTGCGAAAAATAGACATGCCTGAGCAACATCATTTGGTTTAGCCAATTTACCTAAAGGTATTTTTTTAATATAACTTGTTTTGGTTTCTTCATCAACATCACTTGTCATATCCGTTTCAATTAGTCCTGGGGCAACGGTATTAACAGTAATTCCGTAAGGACCTAATTCTTGTGCCCAGCTTTTCGTCATATTTTCAATCGCTGCTTTAGATGCACCGTAGTTTACACCATGCTTTCGGCCATGTTGGGCAACCCCACTTGAAATATTGATAATTCTTCCGTAACCTTGTTTTTTCATCGTGGGTATCAATCGTTTTGTAAGCATGAACGTTCCTACTACATTGGTCTTTAATACACGTTCAAAATCATTATCAGACATCGTTTCTGTGGGACTATCATGTTTAATTCCAGCATTATTAATTAAAACATCAACAGTTAACTTTTTCGCTTCGATGGTATCTATCAACTGATCTAAAGAAGATGATGATTCAAGATTGGCTTGCATAATATAGATATCGTCAAATCCTTCATTTTCAAGTTTTGCTTTTAATGTTATAACAGCATCTTTATTATTATGATAATGAAGTATGGTTTTATATCCATTGCGAATAAAATTCTCAGCAATTGCGCTACCAATACCTCCTGAGGCACCACTAACAAACACTGTACGATTTTTCATTTAAATCAATCCCTTCTTAATCTTTTAAAATAACTCGTGCAGGCACGGCTTCAACACCTTGAATTTTTAAGGGTAAGCAGTAAAGTTCGTAGGTCCCTTCACGTATATCTTTTAGACGTAATCCTTCGATGATGATAATATCTTCTGATAATAATATTTTATGTGTTGGATGGGCTGGCTGAGCACGTTCTATACCAAGACCATCAATGCCAACCCCTCTTATATTTTTGCTGTTTAGATAGCGTGCACCGCTTTCGTCTAAATAGACAAAATCGGATAAAAAAACGTCGGAAAAACTATTGCGTGTTTTAAGCAATAAGAAGTCATTGTCAGTAATTGTGTATGGTTCAAGATCAAACTTTGAAATATTATGTTTGACTGAAGTTAAATCAATAACTTTACACGGGCCAATTAAAGTATCTAATATTTCATTGTCGGAGGTTTTACCATTTTCTATCATATGCAGGGGATAATCGATGTGCGTTCCTGTATGAAGATTCATTGTGACATTGGTTTCATGAGCCCCATCATTAGGATGGCTTGCTATCGTTTCAAAACGTGGTTTTTTCTCTTCTTTGTTTTTATACACTTGCATAGAAGGATGAATTAACATCGATACATCATAAATCATCAGTTGGAACTCCTTTCGATTTCAGTTTGGCTAGTAACTCTTCATATGAATCATATATTATCGGCGATGTTTTAATGGTTTTTATTTGTTCAATAAGTTGCCAAGTTGTTTCAACTTCATCCCACCTTGTAAAGAGGGTTCGATTCTCATGTAATAAATCTAACAATAATTTTTCATAGGCTTCAGGAATATTTTCTAACGCCTGGCACACGTGACAATAATCCATTGTAGCAGGTACAATGGCTTCGCTTAATCCTGGTTTTTTTACATTGAGTTGGAACGTTACGCCTTCTTCTGGAGCAACTTTAATGGTCAATTTATTATGGCCCTTTTCGATGTTTGGAAAAATCGTCTCGATGGATACATCATCTTTGAAATATACGATAATTTCACTACGCTTTTCATTTAGATGTTTCCCTGTAATAAAATGAATAGGAACTCCCTCTAATTTGCCTTTTTTCATAGTCGCTTCAACATAAGCAAACGTTTCAGTTTTAGAATGTGGATTAACATTATCAGTATTTTTATAGCCTTTATATTGACCAAGCAACATGGACTTGGGATTAAATTCCATGTTTTTAAGGGCAAATACTTTTTCATTTTTCAATGCTTCGCTTGCGAATGACGATGGTTTATTCATCGTTATTAAAGCTGCCATTTGGAGCATATGACTTTGGAGCATATCTTTTAATGCACCGATTTTGTCGTAATATGCACCACGAGTTTTTACGTCCGTTTTTTCTTTCGCAAGAATGGTAATGGCGCTTATCGCACGATGATTCCAGGCATTTTGAAAAAGCATATTCGCAAACCGAACGACCAATATATTTTGAATCATTTCTTTGCCCAAATAATGATCAATCCGATAGATTTGTTTTTCATCAAAATAGTGTGATAATGCTGTATTAATTTTTTCTGCACTGTCCAAATCCTCACCAAATGGTTTTTCAAATACAATGCGCTTGTGAGCTTCTCCTTTGTTTATCAGGCCACATTGACTCACACCTTTTGCAATGGTTGGAAATAGATTTGGTGGAACCGCTAAATATATCGCAATGTTATCATAGCCATCATGATGGACTTTGTCTTTTAATGCAAGGTAATCATCTTTTACATTGATATCTACTCTAACATACTCCATAAGAGCATTTAATGCATCCCAATCAATCGGCTCGTTAATATGATCTTTTGCTGCTTGAAAGATAGCATTAAGGGTGCAATCACGTCTCGCAACAGCATATACCTTAGATGTTTTATCGAGGTGTCCCTTTGATATCAGTTGATTCAATGCTGGAATAAGTTTTTTATACATTAAGTCTCCGGTAGACCCAAATATTATTAATGCTTTTTTCATTCTTTCTTATATACCTTGTGTCCGCCAAACTCGTTCCGCATTGCTGCAATAACTTTTTCTGCGAATTTAGTATCATCTCGCGATTTATATCGGCTAAATAAAGCTTGAGCTATGACCGGAATACTGACTTTTAATTCCAAGGCTTCTTCAATTGTCCATTGGCCTTCACCACTGTCGTCAACACGGCCCTTAATATTAGACAGCGTGTCATCTTTTTCAAAAGCACTAAGTACCATTTTCATAAGCAACCCTTCGATGATGCTTCCGTTGGCCCATACTTTAGCAATGCGTTCATAATCTAGGTCAAATTGGCTTGCTTCTAACAAATCAAACCCTTCACCAATGGCTTGCATCATTCCGTACTCAATTCCGTTATGAATCATTTTAACAAAATGGCCACTACCACTTTTTCCCATATAGGCATAACCATCATCTTGAGCCACTGATTTAAACAGTGGTTCTACATATTCATAAGCTGACTTGTCTCCACCAATCATTAAGCAAGCACCATATCTAGCACCCGCTTGTCCACCACTTGTGCCAACATCCAAAAATTTAATATGTTTTCTACTTAATATGTTAGCGTGTTTTATTGAGTCTTTGTATTTGGAGTTGCCTCCATCAATGACAATATCATTTGAATCTAAATAGGATGATAGCTCATGAATGACAGCATCAGTCGTTTCGCCAGCAGGTACCATAATCCAGATAACTCGTGGTGTCTTTAATGCATCAACCATGGATTTAATGCTTTCTTTAAACACTATTTTTTTATGCTTATCTTTTGTCTCTTGTTTAAGGTAAGGGTCATACCCTAAAACTGTGATGTCGTTGTCTAGCATATTCAATGCTAAATTACGTCCCATTTTTCCTAAACCTATTAAGCCAATTTCCATAAACCCATCTCCTTTATTACCTTTATTGTATCATTTATTAATATGAATGGTACACTTGGTGCATAATTGCCCTTCTATCTATTTAACAAAATATTGGTAAATTAGTCTAAAACAGGACATTTTTTGATATAATAAATATAATACTAGATAAAGAGAGGGCTTTAGCCATGAAAAAGTTGTTTATGCTTTTAACGACTAAATTTATCGTTTATATTATTGCAGGTGTGTTGTTTTTAACAGCTTTTATATTTGATTCAATAGAAAATATTTATTTTGGATATCTCGCTATCTTACAAAGCCCTTCTGTTTTAATTAGTGACTACTTACATATCGGCGGATTAGGTGCAACAATGTTTAACGTTGCGAGTATCATGTTATTGAATTTATTTATGCTTCAAAAACTAAACATTAAAATGACAGGCCCTGTTTTTGCTGGGTTATTAACCATAGCGGGTTTTTCTTTTTTTGGGAAAAACTTGTTTAATACCTTACCTATCTATTTAGGCATCTATCTATATGCAAGAACACAAAAACTGCCATTTGGTTCATTTATCATTGTTATCTTATTTTCTACTGGTATCTCCCCCATTGTCAGTTTTTTACTCTTTGGAACTGAATGGCCACTTTTCATTGGTATTTTAGCTGGTGTTATTGTTGGTATTTTTACCGGTTTCGTGCTCCCCCCTTTAGCCACAAATACGCTTAGATTTCACCGGGGATACAACCTTTACAATATAGGTTTTGCGATGGGTGTATTATCGATGCTTTACGCTGCGATATTAAGAAGTTTTGATATTAATTTAGACCTTGGTGGGCCGAGTTCTTATATATACCATACTGAACTAATGATAATCACGATACTATTATCTTCAATATTTATATCCTTTGCCTTCATTAAAGATAAGTCGGTATTGAAAAACTATCCTACGTTATTAAAACGTTCAGGACGTAGCGTCAGTGATTTTTTAAAGGATCATGGAAAGGCTGTAACTATGCTTAATGTTGGTATCATGGGCCTAGTTGCTTTAACACTATTATTAGTATTAAACTTGAAAATTAGTGGTGCTGTTATGGGGGGGATTTTAACCGTCATGGGCTTTGGTGCTTTTGGTAAACATCCAAGAAATGCCATACCAGTTATGGTAGGTGCCTATTTAGGAGTTTTACTTACAAATTATACACTTGATAGCGTCGGTATCGTTATTGCCTTATTATTTGTTACAGCGGTTTCACCAATAGCTGGAAAATACGGTATTATTGTTGGTATTATTGCTGGATTTATTCATATATTGATTACGCCTTTAAGTTATGCTTTCCAAGGTGGATTTGATTTATATAATAATGGGTTTGCTGCTGGATTCGTTGCCGCATTAATGGTTCCGGTATTAGAAATCATATTAAAAGATAAAAAAGAGGTGTTAGACAATGCATAAACAAGAAATTAAGATTGTAACAAAAATCATCCGTGAAATTAGTTTTTTCTTTATTTTACAAGGTCACATGCATTTTGTCATTGATACACATATTAATGACAATAACTCCTTAATTGTAGTGACACTTACTAAGCCAAAACAAAAAATGCTAGATTTTATCGTTGAGCATCTAAAAGAAGAACGAGAATTATCTACTGAAACTTACGGTTGGGAGTTAATAGGTGAAATCGACTCTGAAAGTGAGTTCGAACTATTAGGTACAATGATTGATGATGTTTTAATAAAAACTGACGGCGATCATACTGAACTTACATTCATTAGAAACAGTCGCTACAACAAATAATTCATACTAAAAAGACCTGTTTGACATGATGTCAAACAGGTCTTTTTTATTTAAAGGGATTGGGACAATGTTTTGTGTTATTTCGTACTATTTTTTAATATAATTGCTGTACCCATGCCGCCACCAATACATAAAGAGGCAAGGCC
>CAYNAA010000011.1:0-13587 GCA_964395055.1 uncultured Candidatus Izemoplasmatales bacterium
GGTCCCCACCCAAAAAGATTGTATCACTTTTATTATTTTATCATACCATCTTTAGTATTTCTATACTTGAATATTTTTTGTAATGATAGTGTATAGAAATAGAAATCTATTTTTGATAAAACTCTACAACTCTTGAATAAAGGCGTAACGGATACATCCCGTCATGGCTTTCACCTAACGTCAACTCTGACATGTCAGAGGGGGTCTTTATACGCACCAAGCCAGCTTTAATAAGGTTATCAAGATAGTGATTATAATGGGTGCTTGGTGCAAGAATGGTTGCACTTTGTAAATAATTTTTATGCGGTTTGATAACCCGGACAATGTCTTTAGCAGGCAACATCTTAATCCAGACATTACGAAATAACAAAGACAGTTCTAATGTATGATCATCAGAGGTTATCACACTGATGCCCTTGTCTTTCCAAATCCGTTTACCTGTTTTATGTTTCACCATGTGTTCATAATAGAGTTCTACGGCATTTTTACTTTTCATGCCAAATGGAACCGGAGGATAGGCTTTTTGCGTTTCTAAAAATAAGGCAAAAAACCGTTTTGCAAAACGATCTAATTGGTCTCTATCATCTGTATCCACAAAAATCCCTTGTGCGGATGAGCACAGTATTTGATTGGTTGTAATGATATGTTTCGCTAGCGCTATTAAATCCTCATCTTTAGCATCTAAACTTGCATAAGCAAATGAGAGTTTATGGCCCCATTCAATCAGTTTTGTATTAACTGTTGCCATGTGCCGCGCTGTTTGAACCGCCTCATCGCCGCCCCATACCACAATCGCATCTGAAATCGATGCAAATTGTTTTAATGTATCAATGTCGGTTGATGGCACATCAAAGACATAGATATAGTCTTTTAAGCGTGGTTCAATTTGAATCAACGCATAAAGCAGTTCCACAGAGACACCTTTGTCTCCTGTCGGCAGTTTTAAGATGTTGATGTTTCCAACTAACAACCCTTCAATCACTGAATAAGCAGGCAAGACATCGACATTCCCTGCAGAAATATGAAACAAGATGCCAAGCGGATAAAGCGCTCTTTCATTGGTGTCATTTAACGGCGATAATGCATTATAATCTGAACCTAATTCAATCTCGACTTTCTTTTCGAGTGAGGCTTTAGAAAACATCGATACATATGATTCAAACTGGTCATCAGGAATATCAAATTCATTTAACAAAGGCTTAATGAGATGATCAAACTCCCCTTTGATAATCCGTTGCATTAATTGATCACACGCATTGATTACAATGTGTGATTCAAGCTTCTTTTTGCTTGCCAATGTTTCAAGACAATCATCTTCTAATTTTTCTATTAGCGTGTCTTGGTTATGACTGGCAAATTTTTTCCCTTGATAAAGTATCATAATACGCCCCCTAATCCTCTAATAGTGTCTTTGCACCTTGGGCACAGGTTGCAATATCTTTTATACCCACACGGCCGATAATCTCAAGCCACGGTGCATCTAACCCGCATTCACAGCCTTTATGTAAAATACCGAGATCATCGGTCATCACAGACGTTAGCGGAGTTGTTTCATTTAACGGTGATAAGAGATTAACTAATCCAAGTTCGCCATAAGGTAGTGGCTTAAACGACTCAGGGTCTCTAATTAATACCCGTGAATAAATCGGAATATGGTGACGATGATACTTACAATCAGGAAAGATAACAGGATGTTCCACTGCGCCAAAAAACTCGACAATATTTGCCTCAGGAATCCCTAAAACATCTTCCACAAGCTTATAAAAAGCAGGTTTATCAACCTTCTCAGCATAAAATTGTTTCCAGCCACCGCCAACTGTGACCAATGAGCCTTTTGGCATTGTTAGCTTAATGCCTTCTTCTTGCATTGCTTTAAGCAAAAAGTACGTATAAGCTGGAAACCCAATGGTTCTTATTGGGAACCGCTCTTTAGAGGCTTTTATAAGCCCTTGTTTCATAGCGTCTAAATCGACCGTGAAATCCTGTTTTTCCTCGTCCCAGCGTATCGCATAATAGCGCTTTTTAGCAGGTGCGACTTTAGAAAATCCATTCGCAGACTTCATAATCACCACATCGGTATGTTTGGTTGGTTCATAACCAAAGATAAAATAATTAACACGTCTCAAAGACCATAGTTTGTGATATCTAAATAATCTAACAATCATTTTAAAGCCGCGCCAAAGGTCAGAAACACCCATGCCGACCTTGCTTTTTAATCCTGAAGACGTGCCTGATGAGGTCGCTTTTATTACCATTTTCTTATCAGGTTTAGAGGCCAGTTTGTGGCGTTTAAAATATAACGTTGGCACAAACGGAATCTTATCAATATCATCAATCGTTTTAACCGTTGATAAATCACAGTTGAACTGTGATAATATCTCCCTATAGTCTTTAGAGTGTGTTTGATGAAACCGGGCGTTCTCCCTTAAGGCATCTGCAAATAACTGGTCTGTTCCTTGAACGTCATACGGCTTCTTATGTTTAAACAATTGTCTTACATACTTCTTCTTCATCGTGTCCCTCCATGGTTCTCTTTTTAGTGCGCATACGTTTTATTAACTTAAGTGGTTTTAGATTGAACCTGGTATCTAATTGTACAATATAGCCCAGCTAATAGTAACACATGCAAAACAATATGATATAAATCAGGAATATAGCGATTCGTAGACTCAATTAGCTTAATAGTCCCTGAAAAATAATCTATTTTCTCATCGCCTGCATCCATAATCGTATAGACCCAATGCGAGAAAAACTGGCTTACAAACCACATCAAGAGCCATCCTATTAAAAGATAAACCCCGTATTTAGGGTTAACTAGATAAACTATAAATACACCTAAATAGATAAGAAAAAATAACCCATCATCTTTATAAGCTTGTTCAACTAAAGGCTTACCTTGGATACTGATGCCAATCATATCTAAAAAGAACCATCCCAACACCATAACATTAATGATAATACAGGGTGTTTTTCTCATCTAATCACCTGATTCATGTATCTCAAGATTGTCGTCACATAAACTTATTATATATAGTTATATTCTACTTTTCAATATTATGTCGCATAAACGTCTCATTTCATAAAAAAAGCCCATCATGATGATCTTTTTTACGCTACTTTTTATATTGACGCTTAATGCGTTTAACATGAGCGCGTCTTGCTTTTTTATCCGGTATATTAATATCATATAACGTATCAATGAATTCAGCTTGTTTGTCTAGCGAATGTGAACCGACAATCATACATCTATAGTTCTTTGTCTCAATCACATATAGTGCTTTTGGTGGTACTTTGGATCTATTTAAGCATATTATCTAAGCCACCCTCATCAATGCAGTCAATAATTAGTAAAACAAACTAAATGTGTAGTACAACTATTTATAATAATTTACAATTAAGCGCATAACTGTCTTATTTATAGTGTTAATTAGAAATATTATATATAGTCTTTTATTTATAAATTTTATATGTTAAAGTATGGGTGTAGGCATAATTATTAACTAGGAGAGATTGTATGATACCATTATCAGAAGCACAGTATAAAACCCCATATATTATTCGTTCACTGACAGAAAATACCGAGTCAAATCGTTTTTTTATGAACCTTGGGTGTACCATTGGCGATACCATAACTGTCATTAATAAAGTCGCAGGCAACTATGTTGTACAGATCAAAGACGGCCGCTTTGGTTTAGACAGCCGGTTTGCGAAAAAGATTATGGTGGAAAAAGCATGAATATCGCTTTAGCCGGAAACCCAAATAGTGGTAAAACAACGATTTTTAATATGCTAACAGGTAAATGTGAACGCGTTGGAAACTGGGCAGGTGTCACGGTTAGCTCGAGACATGCACGCTTAAGAAAACGGTTTAATACAACACATCACGATATTACTATCGTTGATTTGCCTGGAACTTATAGTTTGGATGCCTACACAAAAGACGAACAGCACGCGATAGATTTTATCTACGATCAAGCCATTGATGTCATCATCAATGTTGTTGATGCTTCTAATTTAGAGAGAAACTTATATTTAACTACTGAATTACAAGCATTAAACATCCCTATGATTGTGATCCTTAATAAATCAGATATTGTCGAGCGTCGGAAGACGCTTGTGGATATCAACCAGTTAAAAACTATCTTAAATACAGATGTGTTTTTTCTTACGGCGACGAAACGCCGAGGTATTAAGAACGTCATCGCTGCTGCAATAGACAAAGGAGATAGTCAAAACTATGAAGCAAGACAAAAAAGACGTCAATCAAGACGTAGGGAAAGACAAAAAACAATTAGCAAAAGACATTGTTAGTCAGGTTGAAAAAAAATCTGATACGCATCAAAGCCATCAGATTAGTGATAAATTAGATACCGTATTTGCCCATCCAGTATTCGGAATCATCATTTTCGGATTAATTATGTGGGGTGTCTTTACCATCAGTCAAATGGTGGTTGGTCCGTGGATATCAGGGCTTTTAGAAACCGGCATGGGATATGTTGCAGGTTGGGTAGAAACCGGATTAGAAAATCTAGGTGTTAGTACTGGATTACAAGCGTTTATTTTAGAAGGTATTATCGGTGGATTTAGTGCTATTATTGGCTTTTTACCACTCATTATGGTCCTCTTCTTCTTATTAAACTTAATGGAAGATAGCGGCTATATGACCCGCGTGGCCTTACTCATGGATAAATACTTTAAAAAGATCGGCCTCGCTGGTAAATCGATTATCCCGATGTATGTTGGGACAGCCTGTTCTGTACCTGCTATTATGAGTGCTCGGACGATTAAAAACAAAAAACAACGCCGGTTAACCGTCTTATTAACACCGTTTGTTCCATGTGGTGCTAAACTGCCGATTATTGCCCTCTTTTTAGGGGTTATCTTAGGCAATAATCGTTCATCATATACCGTGCTTGTATATTTATTTGCGATTGTTATTATATTTTTAACAGGGTTATTAATTAAAGCCTTACTTGGTGCGAAAATCGAAGATCAAGAAGATAGTTATTTACTTGTTGAACTACCAGAATATAAACTACCAAGTTTAAAAAGTGCGACGATTTATATGTTAAACAGTGCAAAAACATTTATCAAAAAAGCAGGAACTATTATTTTAGTTGCCAATGCTCTTGTATGGTTGATGGTAAGTTATGATTTTTCATTAACCATGGTAGCGCCTGATGCGTCTATTCTTGCAAGTCTTTCACGTCCAATTGCTTGGCTTTTAACACCAATTGGAATCACCGCATGGGGATTAGCAGCGGCGGCGGTTTTAGGGTTTATTGCTAAGGAGGAAGTTGTTGGTGCACTAGCGATTATCTTTGTCTTTAGCGTAACCGATGATTTTGCAGTTGAATCATGGTCAGCAGTACGTGAAGCACTCATGACAACTGCTGGGCTTACTACGGTAAGTGCGTTAGCCTATATGGTCTTTAATCTTTTCACCCCACCGTGTTTTGCATCGATTGGGGCGATGAATGCTGAACTTGAAAGCCGTTGGTGGACTGTCTTTGCAGTCGCACTACAGCTTATCGTTGGTTTCTTCAGTGCGTTAATCATCTATCAATTTGGAACCCTGATTGTTACAGGATCAGTTGGTGTCGCATTTGTTCCAGCAATGATTTTATTGGGCGCGTTTATTGCGGCAATTATTATCTTATCGAACCTTGCAAAACAAGGGAAAGGACTTGGTGTACTTGATTGATATTCTCATTATCACTGTCTTT
Source organism: uncultured Candidatus Izemoplasmatales bacterium (assembly GCA_964395055.1). GTDB lineage: Bacteria > Bacillota_I > Bacilli_A > Izemoplasmatales > Izemoplasmataceae > SLQR01. The sequence continues at coordinate 5,727 of CAYNAA010000011.1, forward strand.
ATTATTATCTTTGGACTGATTATATATAAACGGATTAAACCATCCTCATCAACATGTTCAACAGCGTGTTCTTCATGTCCTATCGTGAAACAATGCAATAAAGACATGGTATTAGAAGATATGCGTCAGTTCATCAAACAATCATAAAACAGTACCTATCTAACACACATTAATTCACTATTTATCATTAAATAAACAATTTTATAATTAACAATACTATTTTCAAACGAACTTGTGTATAATAAACTTAAGTGCTACATGGTGGTGTTCTTCGAGTATTATAATGTTGGAGACCCGTATGAAAAAAGAACGACGTAAATCCTTTAAAGAACAAAAAAGACGCTTCGCTGCCATTAAAGATTTAATGACAACGTTTGCGATGACGACTGTCGCTGTTGTTGCGGCGGTAATCTACATTCCTGTATCACCAGAAGCTAACATCACAAGAGCCGTTCCTTTAAGCACAGAAATCGCCTATCAAGTCACTGTTACCGACCAAGACAACGCCTTAGATACCTCAACCCTTTTTGTTGTGTTAGAAAATCAATTAGAATATTACGAACAATCATTAAGCCTGGGTGAAAACTCAGGCTATTTTGATGCGTTAAACACGAGTACAGAATACCATTTAAGCGTCTACGGCAGCAAAGGCTTTGGACAAGAACGCTTAGATACAATAAAACTCACAACGCATGCTAAAGAAGGTGGCACGATTCTATCGGTCACACCGACGACTGTCGGTTATTCCACCGACTATACCTTAGATATTGTGATTAACGACCCTGATCAACACTATTCACAGATTGAACTTGTTTACGGCATCCAATCGGAGTTAGGCATGGATTTTACCTATACTAGGGTGCCGGTAGATCAACCCCGATTAGAAATTGATATCAACGATATCTTTACCACCTTGCCAATCCACTTTTATTTAGAAGGTACTAAAGATGACGGGGTTGAGCTATTAGATACCATCTGGATAACACCGCCGTTCACATTCGATGCATCTGTTTATTTAGACCATATCTCCCGCAATCAGGTAGGCTTTTATTTATACAGTGATATGGATGTAGGACAAAGTGACTACATTATGAATGTATACCAAAAAGAATTTTTAATAAAAACAGAACCCATTACTATACACGAAGGAGACCACCACGGTAGCCGTTTCACTATTGACGACTTAACACCAGATACGACTTACCGCTTTGAATGCATTGTTACCTACACCAACCCACACACGCTTGCCAAAGAGTATGTAACCTTATTTGATGACACATTAACCACACTCAATGATTATAACTACACTTACACAAAAAACGAGACAGATGACACCATAGAAGTTAGCCTTATGTTAGATGACCCAGATAATTATTTTGATTATCTGCTTGTTGAAAGTTACGATATTAGCGACAGCTATGATATGTATCTATCTTCAGAAACCTATGACTTTACACTTGAAGCAGACCAAAAGACGGTAACATTTACCATCACAAAACCACTTGTATCGGCTTATAAGATTCTAATTAGCATCCACAGTCATACAGACACAACAATCACACACCCTATTGATACCATTGAAACCCCATAAGGAGGAACGGATTATGAATGAAAAAAAACGGATACTTAACGCCCAAGCATGGATTGCGATTGCGGTCATTATTTGTTTTGTTTTAATTGGTAGCTTAACAAGCATCATTTTCCCAAACACGGCGTTTGCACTTGTTGTAGATAACTCAATTGGTAAATTTTTTGATATTATTGGACTGATTAAAAACAACTATATTAACATCATAGAAAGCATCGCAGTGATTGTTTTTATGGGCGTTTTATACTACGCGCTTGCAGTATTAATTACGATGTTCATGAAAACCACCAAACGCGGTGAAACCCTTGTCGGATTAACGACTGCTATTATCAAGTTTCTGATCACGATTTTAACGCTTATTTTAATTCTTTCTGCTTGGAATGTGCCGACACCGACAATTTTAGCTGGGGCTGGAATTATCGGGCTCGCCTTATCATTTGGTGCCCAAGGCTTACTCGAAGATGTTTTCGCTGGGTTATCGATTGTGTTTGAAAAACAATTTGTTGTCGGTGATTTTGTGGAAGTAGATACATTTCGCGGACAAGTCATGGAAATCGGACCAAGAAATACACGCATTAGAAACCTTTATGGTAATATCTTAATCATTGCCAATTCTGATATTCGCCAAATCGTCAATTTATCAGAAGAATTGTCCTACGCAATTTCAGAAATCTCTATTGAGTATAGTTCTGATTTAGACCACGTTGAAACCATCATTAAAAATAGTTTTCCGCATCTTAAAGATGTGATTCCACTTATCAAAGAAGGCCCACGTTATGACGGTGTTGAAACCCTCGGTGATTCTGCGGTCATCATCCGCGTCAGTGCCTTTTGTGATGAAAAAGACCGCGTTAGCTTAAGACGCATGTTAAATAAAGAATTAAAAAAAGTATTAGACGAACACGGTATAAAAATCCCCTTTCCACAGCTTGTCATTCATCAAACAAAAGATGAAACATAATTGGTGTTAATATGTCTTTCACGCATTAACACTTAACACAAAAAAGCGACTAAACCTATATTTTGCGTTTAGTCGCTTTTTTTTGTGCTATTTAAAAGGAAGATAAGATTAATTTAAAATCGGTGTAACCTCAGAGACGGCAAGGATGTTGACATTAAAGTCTTCTGAATACATAAAGTATCCGCGTAATAATACTGTCTCATTAAGATGGTTAAACCAAGTGCCTTCCGATGGGTCTCTACCGAGTAGGTAGTAATTGCCATCTGTATCAATTAACGCCATATCACTACCATCTGGTGGGAAGGCAAGTTCACCTTCAATTTCAACATGCAAGATACCATCATAAGGCAGATTCATTTGGTGAAGGTCATTAAACGTAACAAGTTGTGGTTGTGTAAGTGCAATGGTTGCAGTCGTTTGTTCTTCAAGGACTGCATTGTCTAACCAAACAACGCCATTTTGTTCAACCAAGTTTCCAGTCACGATCATCGTTTGACCTAGGGGGTAATAGGTGGTAAAGATGTCTTCAGATACTAAGACGACACCAGTACCATCAGTGAGAATGGTGTCGTGTTCACGGCTAAAGCCGTCAACACGTAATTCGAAGGTGTTAACACTACCTGGCGCATCATTTAGGGCATCGTTAATTGTCGATATGGTGTAGTCTTCTACAATAAATGATTCACTCAGTTGTCTATTTAAACTACCGCTACCGACAAATATTTTAATATCAATATTATAGATGCCTGCTTGACTAAAGGTAAGTTCAAGATCGCCATCTTCTACCATTGAGACATTCGCGGCATTACCACCAATAAGAGTATAAGTAATTGGGAATCCTAAATCATCAAAATTTAATGGGAATGTATAGGTTTTATTTGGTCGATAGACATTTTGTAAGTAGGGTTGCATCAATAATTCGGCAAAGTCCAGTTGGGCTAAAACGTCAAACGTTAATATATTTAATGAGTGAACCTCACTATTGTAATATCCTATATATCCTGCATCATCTTGAGTAGAAAGGAACTCGGTAATAAATAAATCAATCGCGACTTTTTCGCCTAAGGCGTTTTCGATATCACTGTCATCTGGTAAATAGATGTGGCGTATGCCATCACTTAAGATATAAGGATAATCATTATGATCACTGTTTAAGATAACCCCTTCAAAGGTGTGATATAACGTAGTGTGTTCGACATCTATTTGTTCAAGTGCCGCAATCGTTAGTGGTGTAGGCGTTAAGGTATCTTGACTTACGCCACCTTCATTAAGAACAGTTAATAGATCTCCTGTTAAGAAAATACCATCAGTTTCCGTTAAAACCTCTATTGTATACGTATTACCAACGGTATAGCTTGGTGTATCATACGTTAGTAACCAAAGTAGGGTGTTGCCATCGCCGAATAAAAGATGGGTGTCATTACTATAAAATACGGTCCCTTCTAATGTATAAATCCAATCTGGTTCTAATTGGTCATAACTATCTGCGATGACGCCTTCTAAGGTAACAGATGTGTTGACCGTTGTTGTTTCATTACCTAGGGTAAGTGTAATCTCAACATCAATGGCCACATCATTTTCGGTATATAAGAACTCATCATTTACAGCATCATAATATTGTGCGTTGTCACCAACAACATCAAGCGTAATCGTTGAACCGAAGAATGGATCAGTTTCAGGCATGTCAAAGGCATCACCGACCATAAAACTATCTGTTTCATAAATGGTCTCTAAGAAATCTTTTAATACGTTTAATTTTTCTGAATCAGTTAAAGTCACGGACGTCATCGTTTGAACATCATCTAAATAGATTAATAATACATCTTCTTCTGAAGGCATAATGACAAACGCAAACGATACGTAATTATGGTCTAAACCACTTAGCAAACTATCATATGATGTGTTAGACATAATATTAACTAATGGATAAAAGGCATCATTACTAACATCAAATAAAACAGCACCACCATCTTCTGCTAAAACGAAGCCTTCTATAGTATAAATAGCAGTTAGGTTTGATCCATCATTAACATCAAGCGCGGCCAAATCATCTAAGGTAATCGGTGTTGTATCTAATGGCGTGGTTATATCATCTAATACACTGACAGCACCAATATTATATCCTAAAGCGCCATTGTTATAATCGATATCAACCACCGCATCAATCACTTTACCATCTACGGCTTCAGTTAGTTCTGTTTCAAGGACAACAATCAATTGTGCACTGTCGTCTTGTAAGATATAAAGATGTTGGTCTTCAAGGTCCAAATATTCATAATGTATCACATCGGCCTCAACACGTGCACTTTCCAACTCATTATTAAGTATTGTTGCAAGAGATAATACTTCATTTGTATCAGCAACATCTGCATAAAGTGTAATATCATACGCAGGCATCGTCTCATATTCAAATGCTTCTGTTAAGGCTTCATCAAGATACCACCCTATAAACATTGGATCATCGTAATCGTCAATCACTAAGGTTTCACCATACGCTAAGGTAATCGCATCTAACGCTGGATCATCAAAACTCACAGTATAGTCATTAACTTCAAAGATGGCTTCAAAGGTTGTGTCTATATAAATTGGTGTTCCTTCAGCTGTTAATTGTTCAAACGTAAAGCCCTCTTCAAACTGACGCCATCCTAAGAATGAGTACCCTGTTTTTTCTGGATCGTTTTCAGGGAAAACAACACCCTCACCAGCAACCACTGTCTCTTCTAAAACAACGTCGCCATCATCATAGAAACTGATCGTAATGAGTGGCGTGAACATACCATAAAGCGTTACATCACTTGCAGGTAGATTATTAACATCAACTGGGGTTTCAAAGGTATCATCAAGATACCATCCTAAAAATTCTTCTGCCTCTTCTAAAGGAGGTAATGTTGCACCACTACCGTAAGTGACATCCATCGGCGCAACCGTATAATCTCCCGCATCAAATGTTATCGTATACGTATTTGGCACAAACTTCGCATACACATCCACATCCTCAGTTATCGGATTACTCGCATCAAAAGCAAGTGATTCGGTAAATTGTGCATCCTCATACCATCCGTCAAACGCATGTCCTTCGAGGGTTGGATCAGAAACTGCAGTCACCGTCTCTCCGTCTAATACGTTTTGAGTATCTAAAACATCACTACCACTGTTAAAGGTCACTTCATATACTTCACCCCAACGCGCATAAATAGTGATGGTCTCTAATGTATCAATATCATCTAAATCAAATGCATCAACAAACCCATCATCTAAATACCATCCTAAAAATTGATATCCGTCACGGGTTGGTTCTGGTAGTGACGTTGGTAAACTCGTTAACCCAACTTCAAGGTCATCTATTGTGCTTCCGCCTTGACTATCAAACACAATCGTAAGTTCATTGTCTAGTGGGATCTCATTGTCATCATCATTGTCATCATCATTGTCATCATCTGCGTCCCACTGTGCATAAACAGTGATTGTTTCCACCGAATCTATAGCATTTACATCAAACGCATCACTAAATGCCTCATCAAAAAACCATCCCGAAAACGCATACCCTTCACGCGTTGGTTGGTCTAAAGATGATGGTAGATCATCCAATGTAAACACCAAATCATCAACCGCTGATCCTCCATTGCTGTCAAACACAATGGTCACTTCGTTATCTATTGCATCTTGGTTATCATCTAATACATCATCAATACTTTCTTCGCCACATGCTGCAAGAACAAACATCAACATCATAATCATAGCTAATACTTTCTTCACTTTAGTGCCCCCTCTTTAAATTATTATTTTTCCTAATTTAGTATTTTTTCAAACAGTGCATATTTTAACTTTATAGGAAAGTACTTTGCACTTCAAACTATATGCACTGTTTTGAATTATAAAGTACTACAAATAAGCCGCCACTCTATTCTTAACTCGCTTTATATGCTGGATTTATCAAAGCCAATATTAGTGTTTTGATGCTTAATATTCATTTATTTTTCATACAAAAAACACCTCAAACATTGCATACTATAAAGCATTAAATCGCCAGTATGTTGGCATGCTGGTTATAGTATGGTATTTGAGGTGTTTAATAGATGTGATTTACAATGATTCAATAAAGTATATCACTTATTTAAGCGCGAATTATATCTTTCACAAATTGATTCCATGGGTTTGATTGAAAGAAATCGCTATGGCCTAAACTCGGAATGATTTTATTTGAAATGTCGTTAACGATCGTATGATCAAAGGGGATTTCTAATGCAACGGTTAAGCCGTTTTCTTGACAATACGCTTTGATTTCTTTGGTTTTATCTTTGTTAATGGTTGCTTTATTAATGATAACCTTGGTCGGTATATTAAAGATGCTGATTAACTTAAGAACCCGTTTTAAATCATGGATGCCACTCATCGTAGGTTCAGTAACAACCAAAACGGTATCGACGCCTGTGATGGCACTAATGACATTACACGCCACACCTGGTGATCCATCAATGAGGATGGCATCACTATGGTTGGTATTGCCTAATGCGATGGCTTTTTCTCTCACTTCACTGACTAGCTTACCACTCGATTCTTCTCCAGCAAATAAACGCGCATCAATCATTGGCCCGTAGTCCGTCTCGCGCGTAAAAAGATAACCTACCATATGGTCTTTCATCGTGATGGCATCGACTGGGCAAAGATAAGCACAAAGATTACAGCCTTCACATTTACCTGGTATTAGCTCAATCGTATCACTAATCGCATTAAACGCACAGTGATCATGACACAGTTTACAATCAATACACTTTGCATGATCAAATGTGGGAATCTTAAACCCGTAAAAAGGCACTTTATGGGTTTCTTTACGTGATAGTAAAATATTCATATCTGGCGCATCGACATCGCAATCGGCAATAACAAGATTTTTAAAATAGGGAACAAGTGATAACGCAAGTGTGGTTTTACCCGTTCCACCTTTACCACTTATAATGGCTATTTCACGCATGATGATCACCTTCTAAGACACAATCAGCAATCGCACTAAGTGTTTGTTTAAAGTCATCATCATGGTGAACTAACAATTCCCCATTAGAATAATGTCTTGCCCGTGAATCCTTATAAAGGATTTCCCCATAAATAGGAATCTCATGGGCTTCTAAATAATCATATAGCCCTCTGTAGGCACCTCCAGCTTTATTTATAACCACCCCAAAGTCAATGCCCCGACTTTCAAGGAGCTCCACAACAATTCCCATATCACTAACCCCAAATGGGGTTGGTTCAGCGACAATAATGGCTTTATCAACGCCTTCTATAGAAGCTGCCGTGGTACACGCAGCCCCTGG
>CAYNAA010000011.1:13687-42497 GCA_964395055.1 uncultured Candidatus Izemoplasmatales bacterium
TTAGGTCCAACCTTTGGTGCTAATAACACATCGACATGATGGGTGCCTAAGATTTTCGTTGCTTTGTTGCTTGCACCACTTGCTTCTTTTTTAGCGTCATTTTCGACAAACGTATAAGCCGACGTCGATGTATTATAAATGGCGAAATAATTAGACCGTGCGTAACGGGGTGAGACTAAGCTGTCTTTGGTATTGTCTGTGGCACAAATCGCAATTGTTATCGCGTTTTGTGCTTTATTCATGGGTATCTTCACAGTTGTGTTTTGTGCGCATGCCTTGATTAGGACGACTAGGTTGGGTATCTTTATGCTTATGGTCATGGTCGTGATTATGTTCACACGGACTCACTGTTGATACCAAGTCGCCACCAAAATAATCTTCTAAATTATCTTGTATTGTTCCTTGTGCACCTAAGATAACATCAATCTCATGTTGCTTAAAAAGGTCTACAGCCCGTTGTCCCATGCCACCAGTAATGATAACATCTACCCCAGCGTCTCTTAAAAACAAAGGTAACACCGACGGTTTATGTGGCGGTGGGGTAACGAAAGAAACTTCTTTAACTTCATTGTTTTCTACAGTGTAAATACAAAATTCATTCGTGTGTCCAAAGTGTTGATCGACATGGACACGGTCGCTTGTTGGAAACGCAACCTTCTTCATTGTTTTAGCATTCATAGGCATTCTATTTTCTCCTTTTAGTTTTATATGTTCAATCGTATTTTCGATATTGAATCCTTGATGGGTTAACACCGCAGTAATAACTTTTTTGCGCCCACTTTGTAATAAACGCTGAATCGTCGCTCTTGAAACGTTCATGTCTTCTGCAGCGTCGACTTGACTCATCTCGTCGTAATCACAAAGACGCATCGCTTCAAACTCATCTAACGTGATTGAAATACTTTTTTCTTGTTTCCCTTTTAATGGACGATAACACCTTGGTTGGTCTAAACGTCTTGCAAATCGTTTTTTTCGGTACATTGGCATATAAATTCCTCCTATGTGCATATGCACATTCATACTATACCGCATTATGGGGTTTTTGTAAAGTAGATATGATAATTTTCCAAGAACTATTTCTAAAGCTGAAAAATAAGCAAGACAAAGAGAATCTAAAAAAAAACTTGGATGGCTCCAAGTTCTTTGTTGTTGTAACCTTCTGTTTCCATTTACACAAAGTCGAACTCGATTTGTCTAAGGAACGAATAAAATTGATTTTATTTATTTATGGAATCGTTAAGCAGTCGCTAGTTATTATATAAGTCAACAATCGTCTCATCAAATTGAATCTTGTCATAAATAGGAAATGCACTAAGATTTAAATTGCTGGGATCAAATGCATGATCTATATAAACGGTATCATAATGATTGATAAAATACTGATGTGCATCCTCTAAATCATCCGCAGACACTTCACTAAATGATATTCCATCAAAGCTATCTAATGATAAAAGATTGTTTAAGGATACATCTTCATAATCGTCAATTTTTATAGTAGGTATTGCCTTTGTTTCACAAATGCCTGTATAAAGAGCCTCTTGTAATTCTTCACATCGTGTAACATAAAAATCATCCCATCCATCGACGTACTCTCTTTCAAACTTAAGTTTTGTTAACCTATTATCTTCATAGACCATCTCTACAAATGTATCCCTAACATTGGTATTAAAAAAACTTATAGTATAACGATTTAATGCATCTGTATCTGGATTTCTATCATAGCTAAATTCTACATTACTATTTGAATCACTAAATGTCGTAACCGGGTGTTCAAAAAGCGAATATTTTGTTGAGGTATAATATCTAAAGTCGTAATGTCCATCAAGATTAAAATCCGAGTAAAAATTAATCTCACCGTCACTAAATTTATAACGTTTAATGCTATCATTCATATCATACATATATAATGTTCCATTTACTATTTCTCCTTGCACACCTTCATATATATGCACATATTCACCTGGCTTATAATCTAATTTATAATAGGTTAAATAACTGTTACCTTTTTCATAAATGTCAATTACGGTTGATGTATCACTGTCATTAATTCGGTAGCTGTAATCTTTTTCATCAAACGTGCAGTGCGTGTATGATGCATCTGGAATACCGCATTCAAGAATAAGTTGTTTAAACAATGTCCCTGTAGAACCCAAAATACTATTCCATTTAGACATATCATTATATAGACTCGTACTTGAATAGAACATGTCTGAATGGCGATGAATATAATAAGAATCTATTTCATAAAGAAAATTTCTTACTGGATTTGAACTCGTTCTTGATACGTCTTTTAAATCATCATCAACCATTGCTAAATCAATGCTTTCTAAGGTTTGATTAATGTCTGTGATGTAATTGGATTTTCTTACGTTGCTAATAATTTTAACGGCTCCGAAGATAAGTAATACACTGACTAAAGACATTATAATAATCTTCTTCCTTTGCATGGTTTTTCTCCCCTTTTTTTTGTTAATATGTGATACTGTCTATAAACACTATCAGTATAAATTGTATCACAGACATTCTTTTTTAAAAATGCAGAATGTTTTGTGTCAATGGAAACCAACTGGCAACCCTCAATCATGTATACTTTAGGTTACCACAACCAGTTCACAAAAAGAAACCGTTGATAAACGTCTTCTAGACACGTAATCCCTTACTTAATATTATGGTATGAAAAGCACTTTTTCTATAAATTTGTGCCGCAAACAAGATGTTTGCGGCACTGTTTTTTTATATGTTTTTCTAGATTCATGATTGGTGTCTTAGCCAACCAAATTCATGCAATATGGTGATTTTATCAATAAGCTTTGGGTTTTCTTTCATTGCGTCTATTGTTTTTTATCAATAAAAAACATAACATGTTTCATTAATCCTTTCCTTTCAGCCTTTTTTTATCCGCACTACATTTTGTATAATAAAAAGATTACAAAAAGTGTGATATTATTTGTATCTACATTTTTTTCTCCAGTAGTCTCATCCCCAAGACAGGTTTAAAAACACATAATATATCGTTTTTCGATAGCGATTAAATATCATTCAATAAACACTTGGTTACATAATGATGATCATTGAATCATAGCATAAAAACATGTTAGCGTTTTCTTATTGTGGCATACCGTGTTTTTTAGTATAATTGAAAAAGTTTGGAAAGGATGTAAACCTATGAAAACTAAAGCAGCTCATACTCAACACCATATGGTTTTTCCTTATAAGTCACTACTTATTGGATTAAGTGTCGGAACCATCATATATGTTTTTAAAATATTATCTAAATACGCGCTTGATGCGAACACCATTATATATCAAGCTATTAGAGAAAATATCGTCTTATTGCCTCTAAGTATTGGCGCATTTTTACTGATTTCCCTTATCATTGATAAAGTGGTTTGGTTTGAACCCAATGCAGGTGGGTCTTCAATTTCAAGAACCGCACTCATGACGAAACATCATACAACATCACGCTGGTACTCTGTTGTTATACTAACACTCATTACGACACTCATTGTTTTTGTGATTGGTGTACCCTTAGGCATTGAAGGGCCAAGTATTATGATTGGCGCAGGGGTTTCGCTTGTGTTTATGAAACATCAAAAAGCGACGTTTTCAGAAGACAATAACGCAATGGTATTGTCTGGAATTGGTGCGGGATTCGCCGCCGCCACAGGGACAATCTTTGCGAGTGTTATCTTTGTATTTGAAGAAATCTATCATAAAACATCACGCGTTCGCGTGATGCATACGCTCATCGCTTCTATTACTGCATTTATCACCATTATGCTTTACGATAACCTGTTTAATTTAGATACCATTGGGTTTTTCAAGTTACCTATTTTAACACATATAACAGTTAACTATTTTTATGTGATTCCGATGATTGGAGTCGTTGCGGGTTTAAGTGCAGCGTTTTTCAATGTTATCGTCAAGATGACCAACCGGCTTTTCGCAACCTATATTTTACATATGCCAAGATATATACGCTTTTTTATTATTTTGATCATTATTTTTATCGTCGGACTTATCTATGATGATATTTTAGGGAGCGGCCAATATACCATCCTTTCCCCTTTATTTGAAAACCAATTTACATTACGGTCATTGTTTATTATTTTAGTCATTAAAACCATATTAATCGCCTTAGCCAATGCTGCGGATATTCCTGGTGGTATGTTTGTACCTGTATTGGTTGTTGGTGCGCTTTATGCCGCACTGATGAACACTATCCTAATTTATTTCCACTTTCCCTCAACGTACACATTGTTTTTTACCCTTATTTTCATGGCTGCCTTCTTCGCATCCAGTATGAAAGCACCCATTACCGCTTTTGTGTTTTTCTCTGAAATAAGTTTGTCACTGCCATTTACTATAGTTCTAGCACCAACACTAGGCATCTCAGTTCTCGCTTCTTACCTACTGAAAACCGAATCGATTAATGACATTGTCATTGAGAAAAATGAAGAAATCAAACTTGAAGATAACATTCAATACGGGATTAGAGTACGAATTAAAGGTGCTTCATGCGCCATTGGGAAAAACCTTGATGTCATTTTTAATGATGACATCATCGTCCACGGCTATGTGAAAAGTAACATGCCCCATTTAAGTTTATTATGTCAACCTAACACAGTTATTGATAATAATGATATCCTCTATATTAGCTATAATGGTAAAAAAGACGCTTTAAGAAAAATACTCGATCGTAATCTGCACGATTATGACTTTGTTTACGAGTAATAACCACTTAACTACTTCATCTATACCAACATAAAAACCATTCAGTTCGTTGAAAATACTGAATGGTTTTTTTATGATTACTAAAGAGATTAATATTAGCTTTTATCTTTACATCAATACTGAATTTCAAAACATCCATACACGTCATAGATTAAACAGTTAACCATTATACTGTTTCGCTCTTATCCCTATCATTTTCCATTGGAACCACAAAGTTATCTATTAAGAAGCAACGAAAAACAAAATAAACACTAATTGGCATTTAATAACGGAATAATGTGGTTTAGTGGTAACGGTTTACTAAAGAGAAACCCTTGTATATACGTACACCCAAGGTCGTTTAAAATAGTATATTGCGCGGTGGTTTCTACGCCTTCTGCGACCGTTGTGATATCATAAGCCTTTGCCAGTTGTACGGCGGTTTTTACGATTGTTTGTGAATACGTATCATCACTTAAGCCAGTAATAAACGCACGGTCGATTTTGATTTTTTGCACATCGAATTTCTTTAAATAACTCAAACTTGAATACCCAGTCCCAAAATCATCTAGCGAGATTGAAATACCGTAATCTCTAAACTTCTTTAACACATCTTCAGTAACATCGGGATTATGCATTAAGGCGGATTCTGTTATTTCTAATTCTATTTGATGGGGTTTAATATCATGTGCATGTAATTGGTCGACAATCGATTCAAAAAAGCGTTTATGAAACAGGTTTTTCGTCGAAATATTGATGGCTATAGGGATATCAATCCCTTGGGCATTTAATTTTTTAATTGTCTTTAAGGTCTCTTTAACAACCCAATCCGTTAACGGATTAATTAACGTCGTTTGTTCAATGATCGGAATAAACACGTTAGGCGGAACATCGCCTTTGGTTTTATGATGCCATCTCAATAAAACTTCTAAACTCGTAATACGTTTATTTTTTGCGTTATACTGCGGCTGATAAACCAATGAGAAGTCATTGTTTTTTAAGCCGTCTAGTACCGCACCTAAATAGACAATATCATTGTTTTGTTCTTCACATTTTGGTTGATAAATCGTTGAAGGATAGAAATGCTTTTCTGCGTAACGTGCCGCTTTAATCGCATGTTGTAAGGTTTGATCAAGCGTATCACTAAATGATGCGGCGCCGATGGCGATTTCTAAATGAATCGGAATATCATGAATCTGTACTGGTTTCATTAATTCAGCATCAATCGTTTCAAGTATCTCGGGCATAGCGGTGTTATCATCAAGACAAATAAGTAAGCTTTGCGCATCCTTTGCGTATAGTGTACTGCCTTTAGGTAACAAAGCTTCGATCGTATATGCAGTATTAATCAGCGCATCGTTATACTGGGTATGTCCAAGATAATCATTGAGCTTGTTGTAATTTAAGATATTGACATAGATGATTGCGGTTTGCCTTTTCAAGTCATGATCTTTACGGTCAAACTCGATATACAGTTGATTGATTAAAGGAATATTTGAATCTGTTAAGTGACTTAATGCCTCAATGCGGGCATAAAAATAGTTTTTAAGTTTTACAACCAAGTACCCTGTTGAAATGCCGATAAACGTAAAAAACATCAAACGCATTAACCAATTTATCGGGTCTTGCATTAAAAGCGCTTCTACATTGACTGGCATCAATGGACCTAACAATAACCCACCTACAACGCCACTAATAATCCCACCGGTCACCCCAAAAAGGATCCCTGCAATAATAATCGGCAAATACATCATATGCGGATAGGCATATTGGACACCGCCAGTAATATAGACAAGAAACGTCACAAAAATCATCAGCAATGCAAGGACAAATATTAGTGCAACTTTTACGTGTTTTGAGGTATTAAACATAATGTTCACAATGTGGCCTCCTTAGGATGATGTGAATATATAAACTCGATGGATGGAGTTGTGATGATACTATTAATTATACGCTTGTTTATGCATAGTTCATAGGACCTGGAGGTTCCGTTTTAAACAATTTTACGTAAAAATAACAAAAAACCATGTGTTTGATAGAAAAATGCCTTCGATTTTTAAAATCGAAGGCATTTATTGTTTTATGTCATATGACTACACATTAATCATTATCACTGAGATAAGATAATCCATAACCAAAAGGAAATAAGATATTATTAGAATTGGTTTTATCATTAAAGTACGCAGTATTTTTGGGCCACGTAAATGACAATTTACCGGTAAACTGCGCATCACCGTATAATACGTCATTTACCGCGTCACCGCCCATCGACCCAGGCAAAAATATCGCGAAGAACGCATCAAACGTATCTAAAGCATCCTCTAAAATAACCGGTCTTCCTGAAGCAACAATACCAATCACTGTTTTACCAGCTGCTTTTGCATCTAAAGCTGCTTGATAAGCAGCTGCATTATCAGGATGGGCAAGTCCACCAAATAACGATGGGTTATCCGTATCACCAGCACCTTCTGCATACGGCATTTCAGTAAAGACTACGACCACAACATCAGCTTTATCTGCACTATTGACAAGGTTACCAGTACTATGGTCTAATCGCGATTGGACCGCTTCTAAAATAGACCGGCCAACCCCAATATCACTATTTTCATTGCCTTGCCAGTTGGTAGTCCAACCACCTGATAAATACCCTACATGATCACTGGCTGGTCCAGTGAGATAAACATCTAAATCATCAGTTAAGGGCAAACCACTGTCATTTTTAAGTAAAACAAATGATTCTGTGGCGGCTTGTTTGGCAAGCCTCTCATGTGCTTCTGTATTAAAATGATCGTTTTCATTAAGTTGGTGGTAAGGGTCTTCAAAGAGATTAATAGTCTGTTTAACGGTTAGAATTCGTCTTACTGCATCATCAATCCGCTCCATGTCAATATCCCCTTGATTCACTGACGCAATAATTTCATTATAAGCGGCCTCCCAATCCATCGGCAACATCAACACATCAACCCCTGCGTTGATGGCTGTGGTGACTTGTGTTCTTAGATCGCCATCTAATTGAAATGTCGCATTCCAATCACCAACCACAATTCCATCAAACCCGAGTTCTTCTTTTAAAACCTCTGTTACCCAATCATGACTGGCATGCATTTTCGTACCATTAATGGAACTAAAAGAAACCATCACAGATTGAACACCCGCATCAATGGCATCAATAAACGGCGGTAAATGCAGTTCTCTCACTTCAGCTTCAGTTAATGTTGCATTGCCTTGATCGATGCCAAAATCCGTTCCACCATCAGCCACAAAGTGTTTTGCAGTTGCTACCATATTTTCATGGACTAACCCTTCAATATAAGAAGATACTAATCCATCATGAATCAAAGGATTTTCACTAAAACTTTCATAAGTCCGGCCCCAGCGAATGTCTTGTGCAACGCTTACAGCCGGACTAAAGTTCCAGTGCATGCTCGTTGATTTTACTTCTTTTGCGATCGCTTCACCAATCGCTTTTACAAGTTCCGGGTTTCTTGTCATACCCAGATTAATATTATGTGGAAAAATCGTCGCTCCGTATACATTATTATGACCGTGAACCGCATCAATCCCAAACAACAAAGGAATCTCACTGCTTGAAACAAGCGCCGCATCTTGGAAATCATGCACAAGCTGAACCCACGTATCAACTGAATCATCGTATTGATTTGGATAACTGCCACCAGCACTTAAGACACTCCCGATATTATACGCAGTGATTTGTTCTGGGGTGATGTAATTATGTTCTGCTTGAATCATTTGACCCACTTTTTCTTCTAATGTCATTGATGCAATTAAGTCATTGATGAATGTGTCATCTGAATTGTCATCAATGATTGGGTCATCATCATTATCATCGTCATTGTTGGCATCCTTATCATCATCGGTATTATCATCAATAATCGGCTCGTCGTTATTAATTTCATCAGGCGATGACGTCGTACAAGCACTTAAAAATAATCCCAATGACAGTAACGTTGTAAGTAATAGTTTCTTCATTATAAATCCTCCGGTAAAGTAAATTTTGTCGTGTCTTTATGTCGAAATCTCGATACTGAGTACATATTCCGTATCATGTAAATCATAAGGTTTGTTAAAGTGATATTTTACTGTTTTTTGGTCCGCTAAAGCGCTCAAAACCAAATGGTTGACTGCGATACCAATATCAACTGCTTGAATATCAAACGGCAGTCCTTTAGCGTACCCTGGGGTTCTTTCTAAATAAACATGACATAACGCGCCATCAACTATAACGCGCCACGGTTGTTTGTTAGAGGCACTCGGTGCACGCCTAAGTGCTTCTAAATAATCACGGAAAGAATGGGTTTTTGGTAGTGCGTCCTTTGTTTTATTATAAAAAAACAACTCGTTAAACGGCTTTCTTGTGTTGGCATTTGCCAGTTTACGGATGATGTGTTCTCTTATACTTTTCTTCGCATTATAACCTACCGGTGATACACACGGAATGATCTCATCGTTAAGTGTTGGGATATCAAACTGATCGCGCTTAAATGTCCCACCTAACCATACCGTCCCAAGACCACGTTCTGTTAATTTTAAAATGATGGATTCAAACAAGAACCCGAAATCAACCATCGCTTTAAACTGATTTTGAATAACCCCACCGATGAAATGCGGTGGGTGTTTAATAAAACCATATGTTCCGATTTTTTCACCATCACCAACGTTTTGATCCACAAAGAAAAACGTGGCTTGGTTCCCAAATGGTCCTTTTTTATTGTTTGTCTTTTCAAGTATGGCTTTTACAGCATTTTGGTCTTCTTTTGATAACGGCGTTTTAAGATAACTTCTTACCGATGTCCTTGTTTCAATTGCCTTTAACATGGGTAGTCTCATCCTTTACATTGTTTGTTAAAACATCTTTTAATAGATAGGCTATGGCTAGTGCAAACAGTCCTGCCCACGTAACGAATATATAAAGAAGTATAATCCCTTTTGAATCATCGCGGGAGGCAAAAAGATAAACAAACGGCAACGACAAAAACATCAATCCCGTATAATAAAGACTCCCCTTAATTGTTTTATCTATGAACACAAGACTATCCTTTATAGGTGTTTTCTTCTCAAAGGTTCTCAATAGATGATACGTCATAAAAAGCATATATAAGTAGGGAATGAGCGCTGCTGTAGTTAAGATAATAACACAGGCAATAATCACTGCAACCCCTAGAGAAAATTCATGCAGTTCAGTCACGCCAAAAGTCACAAGCATAAACACCCAAATGATAAACGGAATACTCAATAACTGTGTCATCCCTTTTAAAAACATATACGCATATTGTCGCATGATTCATCTTCCTTTACACGTTTTATTGTGTTAATTGTTTTTTAACAGAATGTTCATAAGAAAATATGCGATATCATGTCCACAATATCGCATTTAAATTATTATTTATTATTTTCGTCTACTTCATCAACATAATCAGCATCGACAATGTCTTGGTCATTCGCAAGATTAGGATGGGTATTTATATAGTTTTCTAACGCTTTACCAAACCCTTCTGCTTGTCTTGCATCATTTAACATACTCGCAAATGGACTTTGTGATTTTTGGTTGTCATCTAAGGTTGTTAGTGTCACTTTATTATATTGAACAGAAAAATCTACCCGCATAATAAGTGACTTCATCATCATTTTAGACAGGCCTTTGATCATCATTGATCCGTAATATGCAATTAAAAAGGGAATCGAAATGATACTTACAAAAAATGTAAGTAATCCATATAATCTTCTTGGCCATGTTGGTGATGTGCCCCGTTTTTGAAACATCTTCATTTGAAATGCTAAGAAATATTTAAATAATGGCGCAAGCAGACGTTCTACTGTAAAAAACACTGAAGCAATTAAGAAAAAGATGGTAAATAGTGGGATAACAATCGGTAAAAACAACACTTTGATAATTATTTCACTGACCCTGTAATTGGTAAAATTACATAACTGCACAAAGCCTTTTAATCCTTGTTTATAACTTTCTATCATAATAAACCCTCGCTTTATCATTTTATCACTACGTATTTTATCATATTTACTCACTATTTGCACGCATACTCATACGTGAATTATGTGAGAAAACGCATGCAATCATACTTCAATAAACTAAAATCATAAAAAACCCTTATATATCGCGCTTTATGTCATTTTTATATGTTAAATATTCGCTAACTTATCCATACTTTTCATAAAATATATAGAAAAACCATCTATTTTTCATGCTTAAAATAAAAAAGACAACCGAAGTTGTCTTTAATGTAAGACGTTCACTATAAATTGTCGCCTTCTGTTTTATAAACTTTTAAAAAAGCATTCACAACCATTGGATCAAACTGTGATCCTTTATAGCGATTCAACTCATCGATAGCCTCTTTGCACGTCATCGCTTTCCTATAAGGCCGATCTGAGGTCATGGCTTCATACGCATCAGCGACACTAATGATCCGGGCAAATAGAGGAATGTCATCGCCTTTTAACCCATCAGGATATCCCGCGCCATCATAGTGTTCATGATGGTATAATGCATGTTCTGCAAAATCAGAATATTCATCTGCGGCACGCAATATTTGATAGCCATTGCCGGTATGTTCTTTAACAATCGCATACTCATCTTTTGTTAAACGATCCGGTTTATTTAAAATTTTATCGGGCAAAGATATTTTTCCAATGTCATGAAACATGCCAGACAGTTTGAGTTCTTCTAAATCATCTTTATTCAACTTTAAGATTTTCCCAATGCGATAACAAATGTCACTTACACGTTTAGAATGGGTACGCTCTAAAACATATTTATCTGTCAAAGTTTTTAAGATTGCCTGGATTGTATTATTGCGGGCGCTTACGCCTTTAACAAGTTTCATTTTATACATCATGTCTTCCGCTTTTTTTAATACATCCGATAACGCATCCGTCGCTTTATACTTAATTGCATGGCCAATTGCAATCGATAGCGTCACATTTTTAATAACAACCGTTTGAACACGAGTGTTCAGTCGGTCTTTAAGGTCCGTAATCTCTTCTTCACTCGTATTAGACATCACAACAGTAAACTCATCACCGCCAATACGCGAGACCACACCGCGGTCTTTGATGGTTTCTTGTAACGCATGACTCATTAATTTTAGTGCCTTATCACCTGTATCGTGGCCATAGGCATCATTTAATATCTTTAAGCCATTTAAATCAATCATGATTAAGCCAAGCGGATAATGGGTCTCAATATCTACACTGGCGAGTTTATCGGTAAAATAGCGCCGGTTATAAAGTCCCGTAAGATGATCGTGCAAGCTCAAATATTCGATTTGTTTTTGTTTTTGTTTTTTTTCAGTCACATCGCGAAATACCAAAATAACCCCGCGTAACGCTCCTGATTCGGTTTTTATTGGTGAGGCACTGTCTTCGATGATCCGTTCTTTATTGTCTTTTGTTAGAAGCATCGTATGATTCGCTAAGAAAAACATTTTTTGTGTTTCAATGACACGCTTTACTGGTGATGGCAAGGGCTCTTTTGTTGCTTCATTGACAATCACAAAAACATCGTCAAATGGTTTGCCTATGGCTTCTTCTTTTGTATAGCCTGTTAAGGTTTCGGCAATATCATTAAAGGTGTTGATGATGCCTTCAGCATCGGTAGAAATAACCCCATCACCAATCGCAAGTAAGGTTGCTTCAATTTCTTTTTTTTGAATAAAAAGTTCTTTATTTTGCATTTCTAATGATTGTTCAAGTTCTTTTCGCTTCGTGACATCAATGACGGTAGATATGTAACTGTTTTTCTCACCTTTAAGTGGTGTGTTATAAGCATTAATATATTTTTTGGTGCCATCATCTAAAACAATAGGAATGTTGTGCCATTCCATTTTGCTAGAATCACCAGATGCCGTATCGGTTTCAACCATGTGTTTGATGGTCTTACGGTTTGTCTCATCATGATAGACGGTTTCCCAAAAATTCTTTGTTTTTAATGCATCTTTCGTTGTGCCGTAAATACTAGCAAAATTGTCATTAATGTACTCAAATTCTACTTCTGGTAAAACCGTATTAACTGCCAAACCAATCGGTAAGTTGTCCATCACCGTTTGCAGTCGATTCCTTGATTGTTCTAACGCACGTTCATTTTGAATCAAATCATTTATGACTTCTGTATAAATGATTATTCCAGCAATGGCATTATTTTCATCATACCAAGGTCGGCATTCCCAACGTGTCCAATCGATATGACCATCAGCGCGTTTAAACGGATCGCGGTCTTCATGGATAACCTCACCATTTAAAGCCCGTTGATGCACATCACGCCACCGCTTAGGTAAATCAGGAAAGACATCATAATGATGTTTTCCAATAACATTTTCTTTTTGAAGATTGTATTGCTTGAGGTATTTTTGCGAGACAAAGACATAATTTAAATCCTTATCATGGACGGCTATTCCACTTTTTGAATAGTCGATAATATTAGCCAAAAAGTTTTGATAGTATTGTTCTTTCGCAAGTAACGCCTTTCTTGCGGTAATATCGGTATGCGTTCCACTCATCATAAGTGGTTCTTTGGTTGGGGACCATTTCGTAATGTTTCCGCGGTCATGAACCCATACATAATGGCCATCTTTATGTTTAAGCCGGACATCCATCTCGTAAAACGCATGTTTATTAAGACGCATCGCTTCTAATGCCGTAATCGATTCCTTAATATCATCAGGATGGACAAGCGTGTCCCATATATCTAAGTTAAAGGGTTCTAATTCATGTTTTTTATACCCAAGCATCTCAGCAAAATAGTCATTAATGCGTACAGTATCGGTTTTTAAATTCCACTCCCATGTCCCAACATTTGTAGCATCAATAATGTTTTTAATGCGTTGCGTACTGCGTTCTTTAAGTAAAACAATCCAAAGTAGCACAACAATAATAAGCAATTGCATTAGTGATTCGGTCAATGCTTCTTCTGGGAATGCACCAATGATTATCCAATCAGCGACAATATGGAAAAGTATTAGCATAAATAAAATGGGCACCGCAAGGCGTTTTGTCCAAAGAATACCGATAACCATTAATAAGTAAAATAAATGAATAATATAATCGTGCACATGGGTATGATAATCAAAGGCAAACAAATTGATGATATAAGCTATAGAAAGCATAATAAATGTTGCTTTCTTGATTCTGTTAATCATGTAAATTCCCCCTACAGGACATTCATTACATTTATTTTACTATAAAAAATCGCTATTACCTAATTTAACATGGCAATTATTAGTATTTATTCTAATAAAAAAGTAAAGACAACCGCGGTTGTCTTTACTTTCCGTAGCGTTTATAAATTAAGTGTTCTTTTAGTTTGGTTGGTAATAATTTATTTAACAAGACAATGCATTTGTAGCTAAAACCAACGGTAACAGCTGGTTTCATTTTACGTCTTTTGAGTTGTTTTCTAACGACGTGAACCACACTGCTTGTTGGGTTGCCGTGTTGTTCGTCTTCTGCCATCTTATCAATTGATCGTTTGACGCGGTCTTTATATAAACTGGATGCGTTTGATTCAATTTGTCTATTGGTCGTAAAATTGGTTTTTGTATCACCGGGGTTAATGATTGATACATCAATGCCAAGTGGTTTTAACTCATAGCGCAACCCTTCAGTAAAGCGTGATAACGCAGATTTACTCATTGAATATAAGACTTGAAAGGGTAAGGTAATGTCACCAGCAACTGAGCCTATATTAATAATTTTTGCCTGCGTACTTTCTCTTAACAACGGCAAAAAGATCTGTGTTAAAAGAAACGGACCTAAGACATTAACTTGATGAAGTTTTAGCGCTTTATGATAACTCGTATCTTCTAAAGCACCACCTATTCCCATGCCGGCACTATGGATGATAACATCAACATGGGTGTAATCATGGACAAAAGATTTATAAAATTCCATCACAGAAGCTTCTTTTTCGACATCGCAGATTTTATGGTCCCACGAATAATCTGTTTTTGGATACGTCCTTGAACATCCAATCACCGTATGACCGTCTTTATGTAAGGCTTTGGCAATATCAAAACCGATGCCACTTGAAGCGCCAGTGACAATAATCGTTTTAGTTTTCATCTTGCAGGGATGTTAAAATCGTTTCCTCATCAGGAAGATTGTTTAATACATCGGCAATAATGTCTGAGGCTTCATCCATTAGCGCTTTGGTATGGGTTGAGGTATAACTGGTTCTAATTAAACATTGCCCTTCAGGTGCAGCAGGTGGAATAACTGGATTGACATATACTCCGCGTTCATAAAGTAATTTACACGCCACTAACGTTCTAAAGTGTGTATACGTATAAATCGGAATGATTGGGGTGTTACCAGAATCGATGATCTTTAAGCCTTTATCTAGTAATTGTTTTCGCATGTAGGCTGAAATATCTAATACATCTTGGACCCGCTGTGGTTCTGCTTTAATAATATCAAGCGCTTTTTTCGCAGCCGCCGCATTCCCAGGGGTAATTGCGGCACTAAAGATAAACGGCCGGGCATTATGACGCACATAATCGACAACCTCTTCATCGGCCACTAAGAATCCACCGAGTGAAGCAAGCGATTTTGAGAATGTTCCCATAATTAAATCAACTTCGTCTGTTAGGCCAAAATGCGCTGCTGTTCCGCGTCCGCCAGGGCCTAACACACCAAACCCATGGGCATCATCAACCATGACGCGCGCGCCATATTGTTTCGCCAGCGCAACAATCTCTGGGAGCTTACAAATATCGCCGCTCATACTGAAAACCCCATCCGTTACAATGAGTTTTCCTTTATCTGGATCTGCTTTTTTAAGCAGCCGTTCTAAATCGTCCATATCATTATGTTTATAGCGAATCGTTTCACCAAAACTTAAGCGGTTCGCATCATAAATACTCGCATGGTTTTCACGGTCAGAAAAAATAAGGTCTTTTCGTTGCGCAATGGCTTGAATGATTCCCAAATTACTTTGGAATCCTGTAGAAAAAACCATGCCACCTTCTTTACCCGCAAAATCCGCAAGTTCACGTTCTAATTCTAGGTGTAAGGTCAACGTCCCATTTAAAAAGCGAGACCCAGAAACACCACTCCCGTATTTACGGGTCGCATCTACTGTGGCTTCAATAATGCGTTCATCACCAGTTAACCCTAAATAGTTGTTCGATCCAATCATGATTTTGCGTGCACCCTCCATCATAACCTCGATGTCTTGTTTCGACTCAAGGGCATGAAAATAAGGATAAACATCAAATGCTTTTGCTTGTTTTACTGGCTTAAAATCATATACTTTTTTGAAAATATCCATTGTATCACACTCCGCACTTCACTTTTTAGTCATGTACTATTATAGCACGGCTATGCCTTTTATGAAAAAAAATTTCCAATTTTTATAAAATAAAAAAAGAAAGTTTCAAATTAATAAAACTTTCTTTTAAAATGGTAGCGGTTACGCGTTATCTTTTCTTAAACACATAAACCAATCTAAGCAATAATCAGCATCTTTACCATTGTCTACGCGGTCTTTAGCAACACCGCAAGTTCCTGCAGGCGGAACAATAACATCATCACCAGGACGCCAGTCTGCTGGGGTTGCGATGCCTTCTTTATCCGCTTTTTGCATCGCAAGAATAATACGTTTAATTTCATCAAAATTGCGTCCAGTTGACGCTGGATAGTAAAGAATGGTTCTAATTTTTGCTTCTGGGTCAATCACAAATACGGCACGTACAGCTTGTGTTGTTGATTGTTTTGGTTGGATCATCCCAAATTTTTTCGCGACATCCATCTTAATGTCTTCGATGAGAGGGAATTGAATTTCCATATTTTTCATCCCTTTGTACTCAATCTTTTCTTTAATTGTACGTAGCCAGGCAATATGGGCATAAAGCGAATCAACACTTAATCCAATCAACTCAGTATTTAAGTCCTTAAACTCTTGATGCATACGCGCAAACGTCATAAACTCTGTTGTACATACAGGGGTAAAATCTGCTGGGTGTGAAAATAAAACCACCCATTTTCCTTTGTAGTCCTCAGGGAAATTAATTTCTCCTTGAGTTGTTGTTGCCGTAAATGATGGCGCATCATCGCCAATGAGTGGCATCGTGAATGCCTCTTCTTTGTTCATGTTTTCTTCCATTGTTTCATCCTTCCAATCTTATATATATTTTAGCTATGGGAATCCATAGCGTGTTGACAGTTTTTACATATACCGCGGTACATGAGTTGAACACAATGCGCATCATGCGCACTATTATCAAGCGTCGGTGGGGTAATATCTAAATCATAGACCGCATGACATACATCACACGTAAAATGCGCATGGGGTTTAATGACAAAGTCATAATGCTTTTGGTCTTCTAAAATAATTTCATGCGCAATATGATGATTGACAAACAATTTTAAGGTATTATAGACGCTTGTTTTAGACAGTGTTGGATTGTTTGGAGCTAAGGCTTGATAGATAGTGTCTACCGTTGGATGGGTTTTATGGGTTTTTAAATAATCATAAACAATCATCCGAATATGTGATGGTCTAATCCCTTCCGCTTTTAATGCGTTGTATGTTGGTGTCATAGTAACACTCCTAAATTTGTAATCATTACAATTTTATTATAATTACAATAAACCATAATGTCAATGTTTTTTAATGTAAAAAGGTTGTGCATGGCAACTATATCATTTAAAATAAAAATAGAGGTGATAGTCAATGGAAATTAAACAAGGCGATAATCAATTTTATGTACTTGATGATTTAGGAGACACTGTCGGAAACATCACATGGACACCAAGCGATGAACCGAATATTATCATCGCCAATCATACGTTTGTCGACCCAAAAATGCGCGGTCAAAACGTTGCTAGAATTTTACTCGATAAGTTAGCGGCTTACGCACGTAAAAATGATTTAAAAATCCACCCAACGTGTTCTTATGTCGCTCGCATCTTTGAAAAAGAAGACAGTTATGACGATATCAAAGCGTAATATTTGCGATAATAAAAGATCCCACTTAGTTTTTCTAAGTGGGATCTTTTTATGTAAATAAGCCTGGTAAGAAAATCACAAATACAATAAAAAATAAAGCGACAACAATAATAATATTGGCTAGGGCAAGGTAAGTGAACAGTTTTCGTTGTTTTAATTCGCTTTTGGTTAATGTGGTTGCGTCTTTTTGGTAAAGAAGTATGACCCCAATGATCAAAAGCGGGAAGACAACGAGTCTAATTAAGGTTACAAGCCCTACATCAGGAAAAACAAATGCGAAGATGGCAGCGATGACAAAAGCAATGGTTCCTAGGATGATAAGCATCCTTCCTGTTTGAAACCCATTCATCATAATCCTTCTTTCTTTTAAAGTTTTTCGATATCGATGATGTCTTGTTTCATCACGGTGCCTGTATTCAATATAATCATACCATAGGTTTGATCAAATCCAATGATTAAACCGTTTTTTGTGGTTTTATGTCCTTGTTTAAATAGCGTTAATTTAACGGGTGCTTGCATCTGATAACACGCTTCAAATGTATACTGCATTGTTTCATAGTGATCTTGTGATAAAATAGGCTTTTTTTGATGGGTTAATCCGTCATAAATGGCACGCAAATCATCACCTTGTTCTGGCAACGATTGAAACGGCAACCATTTTAACATGCGTCGGTCATGATACACCTCAGGCATTGTGACCACCGACAAAACCTGTCCGCTCAATAAACGTCCCTTCATCTAAATAACTTGACAACCGAGCCACGCTGGCTTTGCCAAAGCGTTGTCTTACTGTATCAATCGTTTGCCAGAGCTTCGTGCGCCGTTCTTTTTTCAACACATCTTCAAAAAAGGATACTTGAAGGTCTAAACGCATGGCTTCTAAATTGGTGGCACGAATAGAGACCTTGCGAATTGGCAGGGCTTCACTGTGTTTTAAATAAAGCGATAATACCGCCTCTAAAATCGCATCATTATCATTTGTGGCGTGTTCAAGCGATAATTGACGGGAAAAGCCACCACCATACGCTTTACTATAGCCAACCCCAAGATGGATGGTTTTTGCGGCTTGTCGCACAAACCGTAACTTTTCAGCAACTTCATCGCTCATTTCAATAAAAATTTGCATAATCATTGTCCGGTCATAATCTTTAAACAGCGTTTGTCCGAGCCCAACACTTTTCATCGGAATCCGGGCTTGGTCTTTATGTTTGTCACTAATAATTGACATATCAATGCCGTGAGCATGGTAATACAGTTCTTCTCCCATAATCCCAAACAAGCGTTTTAACGTCGCTTTTTTGGCGTGTGCTAAGGCGCCAACAGAATAGATGTTTAATTGGTTTAACCGGCGTTCCATGCGCGGACCAATGCCCCACATCTCACTTAATGGTTTAACACCCCAAAGCATCGAAGGCACATCCTCATACCGCATCTGTGCGATATTGTCTTCTTTGGATTTACTGTATAAATCAAGCGCCAGTTTACTGAGTAATAAATTATCGCCAATGCCGCATGTTGCAGGTAAATTTAAGGTATCTAAAATCTCTGTTAAAATTCGTTTGGCAATGGTTTTTATATCGGTGTTATAAAGCCGCATATAATGGGTTAAATCTAAAAACGCTTCATCGATACTATAAATATGGAGATCTTCATGAGATACATACGAGAGATAAATTTTTATAACCTCTTTTGATGCGTGTAAATATTCACGCATGCGCGGCTTGGCAATAATCAGTTCACTTAAGTTATCGATGTCATGGAGCCGGCACCGTGTTTTCATCCCGCGCGCCTTTAAATACGGTGTGATTGCTAAAACAACACTGCCACCACCACGTCCTTTGTCCGCAACAATTAACGGGGTTTTATAAGGGTCAAGCCCACGGAGGGCACATTCAACTGAGGCAAAAAACCCTTTTAAGTCAATACATAATATTTGACGATAAATCCGGTAATCATCCATTAACGTGTCCTCCTTTTTAAAGTAATCTATAGTCATTATAGCAAACAAAAACCCGTTTTTAACGGGTTGACTTTTGGCGTATTCTTTGAAAGAAAAGTGCCGTCTAAATAAACAGCGTTTTAAAAAAATTATCGAGACGATTGACTACTTTTTCGTATAAATATTAAAATACGTCATTTTATGTGCTACGGTCACGTCTAATCCTGTATTGAGCGAGTGATTTTTAAAGACCGTGTGAAAATTAATTTGCGTATCTTTTTTGATATATTGGTCAACGGCTTTAAATATTGTTTCACTTTCTAACCATGCATCTAAATATAAATCATCAATACTTTTATACGATGGATGATTGGTAATGGGGTGGTGCCACGGGGTGTGGTTACGGTTTAAATAATCAAAGGATTCTTTAGGCAGTCGATTGAACGTGAAATCTTGATAAAAATAATCATGGGTGTGATTGAAGCGGTCTAATCCTTTATAGATGCGTGTTTTAAGTCCTGTCCGGTCTTTCATAAAATGGGTGATTATTTTACGCATTCTAATGTAGCCATTTTGATACAACAGGCCACCTTCATTCATCCCAAAAAGTTCATAGACAAGGTAATCCATCATCGAAACGATGTCTTTGGGTATCTGAGCGACAGGCAAAGCTGTTTTTAGTGGGTATTTTTTTGCAGATTTCCCGGTATCTTCATTAATTAAGAGGGCATCAATAGACCGTTCAAACCGCATATGAAGGCCGCGGACATCATGCGTTGTATGATCACGCGGGTCGTATTTACCGACGTGATGATATACATAAGGATGCATGTGTTGGTCGAGGGTCGCATGAAGGATAAACCCTAAATAAAAACTGTAAAGCGCATCCGTATAGTTTGCTTTAACATAGTTTGTCATAAGGGTAAAACCCATGCGAATCTTTTTATTATGAAAATCATTGCCAAGGGTGCGTGATAACGGCAACTTGCCATAATAAAAAGGGTCGGCACCTTGTGCCCCAATCAGAAACATCTCATAATCTAGATCATTTCGTGTGTTGGCGATATCATCTGCTAGACGTTTATGCATATAGATATCTGGCATCAAATCACCCTCTTAAGGCCGTTAGTTTGTCTTTAAAAAAGTCAGGAATATCAGAATCGAAAGTCAGCATTTCATGCGTTGTTGGATGGGTAAATCCTAAGGTTTTTGCATGTAAATACTGTCCGTACTCCGTATCGGTTTTACGGCGCCCGTATTTAGGATCGCCGACAATTGGATGATTAATATACGATAAATGGACGCGTATTTGATGGGTTCTTCCTGTTTCTAAGGTACATTCAATAAGTGTCGCATCGTCAAACCGTTCTAATACATCAAAATAGGTCACGGCTTGTTTTCCGCTTGAAGTAATCGCCATTTTTTTACGGTCTTTTTTATCTCTGCCAATCGGGGCATCGACTTTTCCTTTATTGTGTTGAATGACGCCTTCAACAAGCGCCACGTATTTTCGTGTCATCTTGCGTTTTTTCAGTTCAGACTGTAAATGTTTTAATGCAGCTTCATTTTTGGCAACAACTAGCAATCCGCTTGTATCTTTATCAATACGGTGGACAATCCCAGGTCTAATCGTATCATTGGTGGCTTGTAAGTCATCGATTTCATACATAAGTCCGTGGACAAGCGTTGCTTCTTTTACTGTTTTTGCCGGGTGTACTACCATGCCTGATGGTTTATTGACAACAACAACATCGTCATCTTGATAAACAATGTCTAAATCAAGGTTAACAGGGGTAATATCTAAAATTTCTGGGTCTAAAATACTCACAACAATCTTGTCATAAATATGGACTTTGGTATTCGGTTTGACATGGGCGTTGTTGACAGTGACATGGCCGCTATCGATTAATGTTTTTATGTATGAACGCGACAAGTCTTCATCTAAAGTTGCAAGGGCTTTATCAATCCGCATACCTGCTAGTTCACTATCAATCGTAAATGTCTTTGTTTGCATCATAGGCCTCTTTTCTTTTTGGTTCTAATAATAAAATATCAATGCCTAAGAACACCATCCCAATGGTTAAGCACATGTCTGCTACGTTAAATATCGGAAAATCATAACTAAATATATATACGTCAATAAAATCAATAACATAGCCTAAACTAATCCGGTCAATAAAGTTTCCAATGGTTCCTGCAATCAGTAAGACAATGGCGTAGGAAAAGAACTTTTTGTTTTTAAAATCAATGTCCTTGCCAATAAAGATAAATAACCCTAAGGCAATTACCGTAATGATTGAAAAGAAAACCATTTCTCCCGCAAACATCCCCCATGCTGCACCTGTATTACGGTGTGATGTAATATATAGTAACGAAGGGATAACCATTTCTGATTGACCTAAATCCATGAGTCCGACAATCAACCATTTTGTTACTTGATCTAAAATAATAAGTGAAACGATGAATGCGAGTGCAAGCAGGTACGGCTTACGTTTTTCTTTTTGTACATTGTCCATGATGTCACGTCCTTTAACTAATATAAGTCGGCGCAATAATAAGTATTAAAATGATACTAATAAAGAATATTATCGTGCTTGTTACAATACTTTCGATTTTAAATAAGTAGTGCATATTAACATCTTGTGCATCTTGTTTAGGATACGTTTTAAGCGTTTGGTAAAAGAAATAACTCATTAAAACGCCAAACCCAGAAAAAAGCAAGGCAATAATCACTAAGTAAAGATAAACAAAGCGAATATAGATAAGAAGCAAGTTAATCGTCAAAGCGACAAACGGGGCGATAATGAACAGCGATATGATGACACTAAAAAGCAGGCTTTTTACCAATGCGCCTTTGGTGTAGGTTCGTATCAATTTTTTCATTTCTGTTTTAAGCATTAGTTGTCATCCTCTAATGATACTAAATAATCAACCGCATCAGTCCAATGACTGACCCCGACGATAGTCATGTCGCTATCCAATGTTTCTATTGTTTTCATCGCAATTTGGTAATTATCATTTGGATTGTCATCGTTTAACCGCGGTACAAAGAAGATATCGACAGCCGCATGGTGCGCGGTAATTACTTTTTGCTTAATCGATCCCATCGATGAGACAGACCCAGTAAGGGTAATCCCACCAGTTCCCGCTATTTTAACACCTTCAGCTAAATCGTCTTCTGTTAAACTATTATAAATATGTAAAAATTGCATTAATCCGCCACTTGGTCCACCAACAAAACTTTCGTTGATTTCATACGCCATGTCGGTCTGTTCAATGTCATAATAATCTTCAATGGTAATCCACAGCCGGCAAACACCATCAACCTCCGTTTTGGTTGCTTCAGTGACTTTTGTCTCGCCAGATTCAGTTTGTGCAGTTATCGTTAACAATTCACCGCACGCTGCCTCATTAATTGTTTTGGCAATGTCAGTCGTTCCATTCACGGATAAAACCTCATCTGTGACTTCAAGTGATCCAATGTCGGCATAATCTGTATAAATACGGGTGACGATTTGTTTAATGTCATAGTCAATATCAATGCCTAAGGCTTGATAACTCGAGATAATCGCCGCATTCCAAGCATTATCACGCTGTAAATGTCCGTATTCGATGCGCTCGCTATCGCTTTGACTTGCCTCAAACTGACTAATCTCACGCGCATCAATCCCCTCATCAAAATACGACACAATAAATTGAAAAAACGTCGGTTGGTCTACCACCATAACATACGTTGTATAAAACGTGGTTTCGGTATCATACATGGTTTCAAATGTGACTTGATCTTTAACCTCGGATAACCCACCAGGCGCACTTAAGCTGTAGTCAATACGGTATGTTAGTAAAAACATGATTAGTATATAAGGAATAGCTAAGGTGATGAAAACCCATCGATACCGCTTAAGTTGTTCAATCACGGGCAACACGCACCGTAATTTTAGGCATTTGTCTAAGAGAAACCCCTGCATCATTTAACATCCGCATACTCGCTTTAACACTCGCTTCTTCTTGATATTTATTTTCAATATAAACGATTTCTTTAATGCCACTTTGAATGATTAATTTTGCACACTCATGGCAAGGAAATAACGTTACATAAAGGGTTGCACCATCTAATTGGACAGTACTATTCAAAATCGCATTGGGTTCTGCGTGGACAACGTAGGGGTATTTTGTGTTGATAAAGTCACCTTCATTGGCCCATGGATACGTATCATCATCAATCCCGCGAGGAAAGCCGTTATAGCCAATCCCAACAATGCGCTTTGCCTCACTCACTATACATGCACCAACTTGCGTACTTGGGTCTTTACTGCGCATCGCGCTTAAGCGCGCCACACCCATAAAGTATTCATCCCAACTAATATAATCTTGACGTTTCATTTTAGGTCACATTTTTAACGCTAGCCAAATTCACATGGCAATAGCCGTTTTTGTTTTTATCTAAATAATCTTGATGATAGTCTTCGGCAGGATCATAGTTTACGTTCATTTTCACATCAATTTGTAAAGGTTTATCATAGTTACTTTTAACAGCTTCAAGGTATTCATCAATAAATACCAAGTCATCACTGTTAAACGGATAAATTCCCGTACGGTATTGTGATCCAATATCTGGCCCTTGCCGGTTTTTCATCGTTGGGTCGATAATATTAAAGAAATGATCGAGTAACGTTTTAAGTGATACTTTTGTCTCGTCATAAACAATCTCTACCGCTTCAACATGACCTGAGGCATTACATACTTGGTCATACGTTGGCTTATCAAACGGACCATCAGCATAGACAACTGTGGTGTCTTTTACCCCATCAACAAGTTTAAAGTAGGCTTCAACACCCCAAAAGCAACCACCTGCAAGTACGATTTTTTTCATTGTCATCATCCTTTCATTTTTAATGCTTTAGCTTTGTTTCCTATATTATTAAGTCTATTATAAACGTTATATATTTATGTTTTCTAATTGAGATGCAGCATACGCTTTGTTATTTGGATCTTCGATTTGATCTAAAGAGTCTTTTGCACGTTCATAGTATTCTCTCGCGCTTTTTATGTCTTTAAGCGCATGCGCTCTTGCAAGGGCTTCATAAGCAAAGGTTAAATCAAAATCATTAATCGCGTTGGCTTGGGTTAAATCTAAGCACCGATTTGCATGAAATACTGCAGATTCTCCCATCTCTAACACAGCATATACATGTGATACCAACCATTCGCCTCGTTGAGCTTCTAACGCGGTTCCTGCTTTTAGCCAATGATATAACGATGCGTGGGCTTTATGAATCATTAACGCATTCTCTTCTTTAGTTCTTGGATGTTTTTCTAATAAATCCCAGGTTTCATTAAATAAATTTACAGCTATTGTTTTGTTTTCCATAGAATCATCCTTTATTGATTAAGATTTGTATAATATAACTCGCCGCAGCTAAGCCAGCAGCGGGTGGGACACATGCACTTGAATACGGATTTTGTTGAAATGGTTCTTTATACGGAAGTTCTTCGGAAAACACCACAGGAAAGTTGGTGTTTATATGTGCTTTATTGAGTTTTACGCGTAAGGTTTTAGCAAGCGGGTCATGGGTCGTTTTATTTAGTGGTTTAATGGTCACGCGCGTAGGATCTAGCCGGTTGCCTTGCCCGGTACTGGTAATAAACGGGATATTTTGCTTTATACATGTTTTAATAATGTCTAGTTTCCATGTGACCATGTCGATGGCATCGAAGACAAAATCAACCGTATGGGCAAAAAACTGGGCTTTGGTCTCTTCACTATACCGTAATTGATAGCTCGTGATGTGACACGCAGGATTAATCGCTAAAATACGGTCTTTCATTACCTCTACTTTAGGTTTACCGATGGTATCATGGGTGGCAATGATTTGTCTATTGATATTGGTTTCATCAACCACATCATAATCAACAATAATGAGATGGCCGACGCCACTTCTTGCTAAGGCTTCTACGGCTGAACCACCAACCCCACCAATACCAAAAACCATTACGGTACTGTTTTTTAGTTTCTCAAGACCACCATCTTTAATCAGCGGTTTAAGTCTAGCAAATTGCTTACTTGCCATGTTTTTTGGTTAAATCAAATAACTCGAGTTGACCGGCTTGAATCGGGCTAGGGGCTTGCGTCATTAAACACTGTGCACTCGATGTTTTAGGGAAAGCGATGACATCACGAATGTTGTCGGTTTTCCCAAGCATCATTACCAATCGGTCGAGCCCAAAGGCGATACCACCGTGTGGTGGGGTTCCGTATTTTAAGGCTTCGGTGAAAAATCCAAATTTGGTGTCTTGTTCTTCCTTGGTTAAACCTAAAACATCAAACACCGTCCGTTGCATCATTTCTTCATGAATCCGCATTGAGCCACCACCGAGTTCTTGGCCTTGCGCTACAAGGTCATAACAGTAAGCTTTGATCCCTTCAGGGTCATCTTTAATCTTATCTGCGTCTTGGTCTTGAATTCTAGTAAACGGATGGTGTAATGAGTAATACCGGTTTTCTTCTTTATCGTATTCAAACATTGGCCAATCGACAATCCATGTAAAGTCATAAACATCATTATCAATGAGGTCTTGTTCTTTGGCGATCACGTTTCTTAAGTGCCCTAAAGCTTGACGGGTCGTTTTTAAAGTGCTTGCGACAATGAATAATACATTGCCTTCTGCTAAGTTGGTTGTACTTTTAATGGCAGCCAGTTCTTCTTCTGATAAGAATTTGACAATTGACCCGCTCAGTTCGCCGTCACTTAGTTTAATATAACTTAAGCCCTTAGCGCCGAACTTTTTCACTTCTTTGGTTAAACCATCAATTTTCTTACGTGAATAATAATCACCGTTTTCGACCGTGATGCCTTGGATACTACCGCCTTCATCTAATATCCCTTTAAAGACATTAAAATTGGTGTTTTTTAGGACACTGCTTAAATCATTAAGCGTCATCGCAAACCGGGTATCAGGTTTATCTGATCCGTATTTAGCCATCGCTTCGTCATAGGTCATGCGCTTAAATTTTTCTTTAATATCAAGATTCATAACATCTTTAAGCACATATTTCATCATCCGCTCTGAGACATCCAATACTTCTTCTTGATGGGTGAAACTTAACTCCATATCAATTTGCGTAAACTCAGGTTGGCGGTCGCTTCTTAAATCTTCATCGCGAAAACATTTGGCAATTTGATAGTAGCGTTCAAATCCTGATACCATTAACAGTTGTTTAAACAGTTGTGGCGATTGCGGCAGCGCATAAAAACTGCCTTTATGGATCCGTGAAGGCACGACGTAATCGCGTGCGCCTTCTGGGGTTGAGGCGGTTAAAACAGGCGTTTCAATATCTAAGAAATTTTCTTCGTTTAAGAAATCACGAACCGCACGGGTAATCTTATGACGCAGTTTCATCATCGATTGTAAAACAGGACGGCGCAAATCTAAATAACGATACTTAAGCCGTGTGTCTTCTAATGCGGTGGTATCATCAGTTATTGTAATTGGTGGCTGTTTGGCGGTATTTAAAACAATCAATTTTGTGACATCAATTTCAATATCACCGGTATTAATGTCTTTGTTTTTACTAGAGCGTTCTCTTACAACGCCTTCGATATCTAAGACATATTCGTTTTTAATATTGGCTGCAATGTTTCTTAAGTCATTATCTGCATCAAAGGCAAGTTGGGTAATGCCTTCTGTATCTCGCAAGTCAATAAACACTAGGTTTCCTAAGTCGCGGCGTTTGGCGACAAAGCCTTTTAATCTTACGGTTTTACCGATATCAGTCATCGTTAATGCATTGTTATGGTGGGTATACATATTATTCATGTCCTTTCTCGCAATCACAGTCTTCACAGGTTGTTTTTTTGGTAAATAAATCAACTAAGAACTGATACGCTTGATTGATTTCTACAGTATGTTCTTCTTTAGAGCGTTGGTCTTTAATTTGTAAGACGCCTTTATTCAGTTCATCTTCACCTAAAATAATGACGACTTTGGCGTTTTGATGGTCGGATTGTTTGAATTGGGCTTTCATACTTTTATCTAAAAAGTCCATATTGGTAATCAATCCACCCATTCTAAAGCGTTGCATTAACGCAAGGCCAGCTTCTTTTGCACGCTCACCCAAGGTTAAAATATAGGCGTGAATCGCCTCATCTTGCTCAATCACTTTCGCTGCTTGTAAAGCGACAATTAAACGCTCAATACCAAAGGCAAAGCCTACGGCTGGTGTGGCTGGTCCGTCTAAGGTTTCAACCAACTCGTTATAGCGTCCGCCCCCACAAATGGCATTTTGGTTTCCAAGTAATTCTTTACTGACTTTTAGTTCAAAGACGGTTTGCGTATAATAATCAAGTCCTCTAACTAAATTGTCATCGACTTCATAAGGAATTTGCATCGCATCAAGGGCACGTTTGACTTTATCAAAGTGTGCTTTATCAGCCTCAGTTAAATAGTCAATTGGTTTAGGGGCCGAGGTTAATACAGGTTTGTCTTGGTCAACTTTACAATCTAATATTCTTAACGGGTTTGTTTCATAGCGCGTTTGACAGTCTTTGCAAAGCGACTGGATGTCGTCTTTTAAGTGGGCTTTCAATGCTTTATGATAAGCTGTTTTACTGTCATGCCCACCTAAAGAGTTTAAATGTACTTTAACATCAGTTAATTTAAGGGCACGCAAAAAGGTCACTGCATACGCAATTACTTCAGCGTCCATATGCGCATCAAAACTTCCAAATGCTTCTGCCCCAAATTGTCTAAATTCTCTAAACCGTCCTTTTTGCGGACGCTCATAGCGAAACATCGATCCATAATAATAATATTTTTGCGGGGTGATTGGGTTTGCGTACAGTTTGTTTTCGATATAACTTCTAACAATCCCTGCCGTTCCTTCTGGTCTTAATGTGTTCTCACGGTGTCCACGGTCTTTAAAGTTATACGTTTCTTTGCTCACAATATCCGTCGTTTCGCCAACCCCGCGGTGAAATAACTCACTCGCTTCAAAATGCGGCGTGCGCAATTCTTTATATTGAAATAATTTACTCACTGAGTGCATCGCTTTTTCAATGGCGTGAAAATAAGTGATATCTTCAGTGATATCATACGTACCTTTCATCCGTCTAATCATATAAATCTCCTCCTAAATAATAAAAAATCACCCTTAGAAAACCTAAGGGCGAATACAT
>CAYNAA010000012.1:0-37116 GCA_964395055.1 uncultured Candidatus Izemoplasmatales bacterium
GTCATCATATCGATTTTCCTGGATGATCCTAATAATTCCGTTGAACGTGTTGATATTATGCTTAAGGATGACAAAATAGAACTCAGATCAGCGACGAACAAAACAGAATCAGATTCGCGTGAAGGCCTTTGGGATGTTACTTTACCAATGTGTGATGTTGAAGACGGTACCTACGAGATAGTTATTCGAGCAACGCTATCAAACGATGATACTACCGAGCTTGTGACGGAATCACTAGATTGGCCTTAAGTATGAGATTATTTATTGGAATTAATCTACCCAAAGACCTAAAAGATACGCTCGCTAGTTATACAAACCAGTTTGATGAGGGACAACCTGTCGCAAAAGACAACACCCATATTACACTTGTCTATTTAGGCGAAACCACTGAAACAAAAAAAGCCACCATAGACCAAGCACTAAAAACTCTAATACCGACATGGTCACCATTTACGGTATCGTTGTCATCACTTAAATCATTTAAAAAAGGAACCAACCATATTGTCTATGTTGAAGTCATAAAAACAGACCCCTTAGACAGCTTATACCAGGCACTGCACTCACTGATGTCATCTTTGGGGTATTCCCTAGATTCACGGCCATATACGCCGCATATCACCCTCGCTAGAAAAGTCAAAAGACCCCCACAAAACGTGCATGTCAATACCACGTTTACCGTATCAGAAGTCACTTTGTTTTTAAGTCACCGTGTCGCGGGGGATTTAACATATACACCTATTGAAACTTACCCGCTTAAAAGTGCCAAAGATACACCGACTAAATTATAAAACTTTATAAAAATAAATCCGACCTTTACCTTTCTTTTTGACACGAAATTTGGTAAAATTTAACAAGGTGAAGGAGTGAGGTTATGCTTGTTTTAATTGGCGCTAGCGCCAGCGGAAAAACTGAAATTGCAAAGCTATTAATTAAACATTATGGCTTTGAAAAAATGATTACGTATACAACAAGACAGAAACGGCACAATGAAATCAATGGCGTCGATTATCATTTTGTTGATGAACCAACGTTTTTAAAAAAAGCAGCCAATCACGACTTTTTAGAAACCACGATATACAACAACACCCATTATGGCACAGCCTTTAAAGACGCACTGCCATACCGTGTTGTAATCGTGGATATTCCTGGCGCCAATGCACTTTATCACGCCCTAAAAGAAAACGTCGTTATTATGTATATTGAAACACTAGAATCATTACGTAAAGATAGAATGTTAAAACGTGGAGATCAGCCTGAAGAAATTGAAAAACGTCTTGACTTAGATAAACGGGCGTTTGATCCAACGTTAGCCGACCACATTGATTATATCATTCAAAATAGCCAACATAGCATCACGGCAGTTACAAAAGATATTGCACAAAAGTACAAACACATGATCACAAAGTGATGATGTGTTTTTTATTTAGAAATACCATGATATAATAAAATAAGAGGTGAGAACAATGATTCCAGTGATCAGCCCTAAATGTATGCAAACCTATGATGATATAACATGTAAAAAAGAAAACATCACGTCATTTGAACTCATGACACGGGCCGCTTATAAGCTCAAGAATCAATTTCTCCATGATTTCAAAAATGCAGTTAATCATGTGCTTATTGTTGCTGGCTTAGGCAACAATGGTGGCGACGGCATGATGATGGGACATTTTTTAAAAAAAGCAGGCATCCGCGTAACGCTTTTTTGTGTTGGCAATGTTTCCTCAATGAGAAGTGAAGCCAAAGATGCATTAGACAACTATAAAGCTTACGAAACGATTAAAACCGCAGAAGATATTGACAAATTAACAACAGCGGCTCAAGAAGCGGATATGGTCATTGATGCTGTATTTGGTCTTGGCTTAACACGTGATATCGAAGGCATTTATGTTGATGTAATTAAAGAGTTAAATACACTGACACTACCGATATTAAGTATCGATTTTCCTTCAGGAATAGACCCGTACTCAGGGCGTGTTAGAAATATTGCAGTTAAAGCCAAGTATACCTATATTATTCAAACTTATAAATACGGAAACTTATTACATGACGCCCTTGATTATCACGGGATTCAAACCGTCGTAGATATTGGTATTGAAATCACGAAGGCAGAGGGCACACTGCTAGATCACAAAACGATCTTGCCACGTGTGATGCACCGAAAGCATAATTCACACAAATATGATTATGGCTCAGTTTTAATTGTTGGTGGATCAAAAACGATGATGGGGGCCCCTAATTTATCATCACTTGCTGCGTTAAGAAGTGGGGCAGGCTTGGTTACCATTGCTTATGATGACACTGCCTTTAAGTACCGCGCTATGTCACAGATGGAAGTAATGCATATAGAGTATACACAAGACACTATCAATGATAACTTAAACAATATAAATGTGATTGCTTTTGGTATCGGATTAGGGAAAAATAATGAGTCCCATAAAGGGACGTTAAAAACACTATTACAAACACCAATCCCTATGGTAATCGATGCGGATGGATTGTATTATTACCAATTAATTAAAGATGATGTAAGGCATGATAAGCCTGTGGTATTAACACCACATTTTGGTGAACTGTTACGGTTATTAGACTGTGATAAGGAAACATTCTATAAATCATGGGTTGATCAAGTGAAAACATTTGTAAAAACATATGATGTAAATCTTCTCTTAAAAGGACCTGTTAGTGTTATCATCACAAAAGATCACATGGCATTCTCAGCCTATGGCAATGCAGGCATGGCGACTGCTGGTAGTGGGGATGTATTAACAGGCATCCTTTCTAGTCGCATTGGCCAAAACAGCAATTTTATTGAAGCGTTGCAAGAAGGGCTAGTGCTTCACGGATTATGTGGTGATATTGCAAAAAATAAGACAAACGCAATGAGTATGATTGCTAGTGATATTATTGAGGCGTTAACACAACTCACTAAGCAACAATAAAATCAACTAGAAATGCGCTTTGTTATATGCTATAATGAAAAGAAATAAGCAACATCTATGATGTTTTATCAACGCTAAATTGTTCCCCTTTTCTAAGGGATAACTTATACAAGGATTCAAGCTTTTTTGGTTTGAGGTGTATATAATGCAAGGCATTATTTTAGCAGGCGGCATGTCGTCTAGGATGAAACATAATAAGATGTTGCTTTTTTATATGGGGAAACCGCTCATTGAATATGCGATACAACTTTTAACCCCCTTTGTTAATGAAATCATTGTCGTTACCGGTCATTATCATGATGACATTGCTAAGTATTTATCTGGGCGAAAGCAGATAACAGTCATTAAAAATACAAACTATAAAAACGGGATGTTTTCCTCTGTAAAAACGGGTGTAAAAGCGGCAAAGGAATCTGTATTGATTATGCCAGGAGATATGCCTAAAATACAACAAACGACGATTCAAGCGATACTCAACGGCATTGGGTCGTTAAGAGTCCCTTCGGTAAATAACCAACGCGGTCATCCACTGTATCTAGATCAATCATTGTTTAAGGCGCTTTTAAAAGAACCCGATACAAGTCATTTAAAAGCGTTTAGAAACAAACACGTAATCCATCATATTAAAGTCAACGATACTGGTATTTTAATAGATATAGATACACCAACTGAGTTAATACAGTTAAGAAAGGGTGAGTTGATGTGAGGATTGAAACAGTTTATAAAGCAACATCTTTAGACGATGCACTCGCAATAAAACGCAGCAGCAATAAGAATGTTATTTTAGGGGGCGCTTTATGGCTAAGACGCTCAAAACGCACTGTTGATACTGCAATTGATTTATCCGATTTAGCGTTAAATTTTATTGATGTTACAGAAGATAAAATAGTGATTGGGGCCTACACATCATTAAAAACCATTCAAGACCATCCAGATTTACATGTCTTATACCAAGGTATATTACCGGAGGCCATCAATCATATCATGGGAGTTCAACTAAGACACATGGCAACGCTTGGAGGTTCCATTATTGGAAGGTATGGATTTTCAGATATTATCACCCCACTATTATGCATGGATGTTATCTTGCATTTTCATGAAGGTGAGGCAATCACACTTGATGATTTTATTAAAACCAAAGGACCTGTTGATGATATTTTGACACATGTTGAAATTATGAAAGAAAAAGGAACTGGCTATTTTAAAAAATGTGCACCTTCTCCACTGAGCTTTTCGGTATTAAATATTGCCATTACTAAAACCAATACATCGTATAAGATTGCGATTGGTTCAAGAC
Organism: uncultured Candidatus Izemoplasmatales bacterium; assembly: GCA_964395055.1. GTDB lineage: Bacteria > Bacillota_I > Bacilli_A > Izemoplasmatales > Izemoplasmataceae > SLQR01. Next base: position 4,240 of record CAYNAA010000012.1, read on the forward strand.
CAAGCATTGCCATGCTTGCAGAAAAAACCAGTGCTTATCTTAGCGATCAAAAAAAGATTGATGAAACCATTATCCAACATGCACAAACGCACCTTTTAAAAGAAGTTATGCTTGCATCGAATAATAGCGCAAGTGAACGGTACCGTAAAACACTCGCATCAGTTTACTTAGAACGCGGACTTAAGGCGGTGAATAAGTAATGGAAATCTCATTCACATTAAATCATAAACCTAAAACAGTTATCGTCTCAAGCAATGAATCACTACTTGAGACACTAAGAAAACATCATATTTTAAGTGTCAAACAGGGATGTAATGATTCTAGCTGTGGGGTTTGTACGGTGTTAGTCAATGGTAATCCCGTATTATCATGTAGCGTATTAACCGCAAGGCTAGAAGGAAAAGATATCATTACTGTTGAGGGCATGCAAGAAGAAGTACGGTATTTTTATAGTTTTTACGGTGATGAAGGGGCAGACCAATGTGGATTTTGTAATCCTGGGGTTGCCTTAACCGCCATTGCCTTTAAACAACGACATCATAACCCGAGTGATGATGAAATTAGAGATTATTTTGTTGGCAATCTGTGTCGGTGTTCAGGCTATCAATCTCAATTCAAAGCGATCAAACGCTATGTAGGTGATACTGATGCCAACGATTAATAAAAAAACCAAGTCTGTAGACGGATTAGGCATCATGTTAGGAAGACCAGCGTATACTGATGATTTAGCGCATTCTGATAGCTTAATAATTAAAGTATTGAGAAGCCCCCATGCATTTGCAGAAATTGTTTCGATTGATAAAGAAGACGCATTAAAAGTGCCTGGCGTTGTGTGTATTTTAACCCACGAAGATGTACCTAGAAATGTGTATACCCGCGCTGGTCAAGGGTATCCGGAACCATCTCCACATGATAAGTTTGTCTTAGATCATATGGTACGTTATGTTGGGGATGAAGTGGCAATTGTGGCTGCAGAAACAGAAACCATTGCCTTAGATGCATTAAAGAAAATTAACGTCACGTATAACGTTTTAGAACCGGTATTAGATTTTGAAACTGCCATGAATCATACCAGTGTGATTCATCCAGAAAAAGAAAGTCATGAAATGTTTCCAATTGGCTTTGACAAAGAAAAAAATATTTCGGCCAGTTATCATATGGAAGTTGATGATGTAAAAAGCCGCTTGGCCGCGTGGGATGTTCAACTAAAACAATCTTTTTACACGCAAGCGCAAGCGCATGTCATGATGGAACCACATAGTGCGAATGCGCATCTCGATTTACACGATAGACTCGTTATTTATTCATCAACACAAACCCCGTTTCATACACGGCGAATTATTTCTCAGGCTTTAGAAATACCTTTAAGTAAAATCCGAATTATTAAACCGCGTGTTGGCGGTGGGTTTGGTGGAAAACAACATGTCCACGGAGAAATGTTTGTGGCGATGGTTACAATGCGAACGGGGCGACCAAGTAAACTTGTTTATACACGTGAAGAAGTATTTGAATCAAGTTTTACTAGACACCCAATGCGTCTAGACATGACCATCGGTGCCTCAAACGATGGAACCATTAAAGCCATCGATTGTTATGTATTAAGTGATACTGGTGCATACGGAGAACACGCCTTAACAGTCTTTATGGTTACAGGGTCTAAAGTATTACCGCTTTATAATAAAGTCGACGCTGTGCGCTTCCATGGACATGTCGTTTATACGAACCGTGTATCTAGTGGTGCCTACCGTGGTTACGGTGCAATTCAAGGAAATTTTGCAGTGGAATCAATTATTGATATGTTGGCGGAAAAACTTCACATGGATCCAACGGTGTTACGTGAAAAAAATATGATTAAAGAAGGCGAAACCTCACCTATTTTTGAAATTATGGGCGAAGGAACAGAAGGCACCGCAATGACCATGGAATCTTGTAAACTACCGTATTGCGTAAAACGCGGAAAAGACTTAATAAAATGGGATGCGTATTATCCATTTAAAAAGGTAAATGATGATACCGTTCGTGCAGTAGGAATGGCAATTGCGATGCAAGGATCGGGTATACCGTATATCGATATGGGCGCGGCCACAATTAAACTAAATGATGATGGGTTTTATAACCTAACAGTTGGTGCAACAGAAATCGGTCAAGGTTCAGACACGGTCTTATCACAAATTGCCGCGGATGCTTTAGGAGTCTCATTAGAGAAAATGGTAATCTATTCTTCGGATACGGATTTAACGCCATTTGATGTTGGAGCGTACGCCTCAAGTACAACCTATGTCTCAGGAAATGCTGTTTATAAGGCTGCCATCAAAATGAAAACGATACTTATTGAAGAAGCAGCACGTGTGATGCACGTCGGAAAAAATGACCTTACATTTGATGGGACAACATTTACATCAAGTGAAGGCGCGACATTGTCGCTGCGTGATTTAGCAAACCGCATTACCTATAATGATGACCAACATCAACTTACGGTGACAGAAAGTTATGTTGGTACAAAGTCACCACCCCCATTTATGGCGGGATTCGCGTTGATAGATGTTGATCTTAAAACAGGAGAAGTGGCCCTCGTTGATTATGTCAGTGTGGTCGATTGTGGTGTCCCACTTAATCCAAAACTTGCGCAAGGCCAAGTCGAAGGTGGTATTGTTCAAGGCATTGGAATGACACTATTTGAAGAGGTTAAATATACAAAAACAGGAAAAATGATTACCAATAATTTAACAAATTATACGATACCTACAACCAAAGACATACCGCATTTAACAACCGAATTTGCGAAAAGCTATGAAGACACTGGGCCATACGGTGCAAAATCTGTTGGTGAAATCGGTATCGACACACCGCCTGCAGCGATTGCGAATGCCATTTATAACGCCACAGGTGCACGCATCACATCGTTACCTATTACCAGTGAAATTATTCTTAACACCATAAAAAGAAAGAGGGATGAACAATGAACAATAAAACAGTTAATGGTCTAGGCACGGTATTATTTTTTGGTGGGTTATGGGGACTTATTGAAGCAACACTAGGCTATGTATTACAACTCATGCCACCACTTGTTAGTGGGTTTGTAATGTTTCCAATTGCGACAATCATCTTGACGATGACGTATTTTAAAACGCGGTCGATTCAATCGCTATTTATGGTTGGACTTTTTGCCGCAATGATTAAAGGCATCAATCTATTTTTCCCAATCTTTCCTTGGAAAACGATTAATCCGATGGTTGCGATTATCTTAGAAACCCTTGTACTAGCTACAGTTATGGTCTTTGTAGTTAAAAAGTCACCACGGACAAGCATTATCGCGTTGCTTAGTGCCAGTGTACTCTGGCGTGGCTTATATTTAGGCTATATGGGACTTCAATATGTATTCATTGACTTTTTACATGACAGTTTAACAAGTATCAGTGCAGTGTTAACCTTTATGGTGCTGCATGGATTAATCAGTGGTCTTATCGCGATTGCGATTTACCTTACCATGCGCACAACAGTCCATGCACCAGGATTCTATAAGCCAATACGTCCGGTTTATGGTTCTGTTATGGTCATTGCTGCCATTCTTTTCACAGTATTTTTATAAGCACAAGCCAAGACGTTTTTCCTATGTCTTGGCTTGTTTTCATTCATAGGAGGATTATATGGACATCTATCAAAAAATAGTGACATTTAAACAACGTAATATCGCGGCTGTGGTTGTTACTGCAATAGAAAAAGAAGGCCAAGGCCCAGTCGAAGTTGGTAAAAAGATGATTGTTGGTGAAAACAATGAAGCTTACGGCACCGTCGGTGGTGGAGCGCTTGAGATGCATGCGAGAAGTGTATGTAAAAGCGTCCTTAAAGCACGTAAACACCGCAAAGAAAAGTATTTGCTTGATGATGGTAAGATCCGTGAAGATACAAAAACATTGCCGATGGTATGTGGTGGCGTGGTGACATTGTTTTATGAATACATTGGTGCTGACAACACCATCTATATATTTGGCGCAGGCCATGTAGGACAAGCCTTAGTTAATACACTTAGACCGCTAAACTTTCATTTAATTGTTATAGATGAACGCAAAAACGTTATTGAGGCGTTTACCGGGGCTGATGAAACCGTCCATAAAACATTTACAGAGTATTTAGACAATCACCCAATCAAAGAAGATGCCTTTATTGTTGTTTGTACACCTAATCATGCCCATGATTATCATGTAATTAATAAAGTCCTTGAACATAAGTATCATCCTAAATATATGGGCATGCTTTGTTCTCAAGAAAAATTAAAAGACTATCTAGAAAAAACCTATGAAACATTTGGTAAGGACATCGACTTAAGTCACTTTTATTCGCCAATTGGTTTAGCCATTGGCGGGTCGAGTCCTGAAGCCATTGCAATTTCAATAGCCTCAGAAATTTTAGCAATTCACCATGATAAAACATCCATCAAGCATATGCGGGAGGTAGACAATGAACACAATCGTTATTGGGAAGATTAATGATAATAAAACAACAACAATGATTGAACTGTACAAAAAGCGGGGAACTGGCGATGGATTTGTCTCGATTAAACATATGATTCAAGACACGGTTCATAGTTATGATGCGATGCAGTTATCAACACATGAACAGCGGGTATTTATTAAACGCGATATCTTTTATGAAGATGATTTTACGGTGTGTTGTAAACTCGGACCATACTATTTTAGTGATGAAACCATGGCCTGGATTAAAGAGACGATGTTGACACTGGCAGGCCGCGGGGTAACCCCGCTTTATCTTGATGAAATTGGGGTCTTAGAACTCGAAAATAAAGGGTTTCATGATTTGCTCAAAACCTTAAGGTCTATGGATGTTGATTTGGTGTTATCCGTAAGAGAAGATTTAGTAGATGCAATCATTAATCATTATAATCTAGAAGAAGTAACCTTGATTAAGTCGACAGTAAAAAGGACGGATATTGATGTATGATTTAGCGCTTAAACACGGACGTATTTATTATCAAGGACAATTTACTCATAAACACATCTATATTGAAGATGAAAAAATTGCCCTTATTACCGACCAAGAACGCCCCGCTAAAACTGTTTTCGATGCGACGGGTAAAGACGTGCTTCCTGGTATCATTGATCCGCATGTGCATTTTGCGCTTAATGTAGGAAGCCAAACAAGTGTTGATGATTTTTATCATGGGTCGGTGTCAGGGGCATTTGGTGGGGTAACAACGATTATTGATTTTTTAGATCCTGTCCGAAATGCAGATGAGCTTATCGATGCATATCATCAACGCTGTGAAGCAGCAAAGGATAGTGTCATCGATTATGCCTTCCATGCAACATTAAAAGCGCCTAATGGCTCACTTGAAACATTTGTAAAAACAATGAAATCATTGCATATTCACACGCTTAAAGTCTTTACAACGTATTCTGAATCTGGGCGACAAACTCAATTTGAAGATATCAAAACATTACTTAAGTTAACCAAAAAATACAATTTTTTATTAATGGTTCATGTTGAAAATGATGCGATGATTTCTTTAGATCCAGCATTTACCGTTAAAGATTTACCAAAAAGCAGACCAGAAGAAGCTGAAATTACGGAAGCATTAAACCTTGCGGCTTTGGTTAAAGAAACGGGCGGAAAACTTTATATGGTGCACACGAGTTCTGGTCGCACCATCGAAGCACTAAAGGTTTATCATGAAAGTATTTTAAATACGCAGTTCTTTATCGAAAGCTGTCCGCAGTACTTTTTGTTTACGGAGAAAAACTACCATGCTAGTGATGGGTATCTTTATACGTGTGCACCACCATTAAGAGACGATAAAGCACAAGCTAAGTTGTTTAATAATATTGCGTTAATCGATACAATTGGAACAGACCACTGTAGTTTTTTAAGTCATGAAAAACAGCGCAAACGGTTAATCGATATCCCACTTGGACTGGGTGGTATTGAACATAGCTTTGTGGTGATGCATCATCTTTTTGGCGATCAAATCATTAACAAAATGACAACGCGTGTTGCCCAATTACATCAACTTAAAGACAAAGGGAAAATAGACATAGGCTATGATGCTGATTTTATGGTAATGATGCCAAAGAACGGATTTCCTATCAGAGAAACCCACACAGCTTCTGATTATGACTTATATCTTGGGCACCCAGGCAGTGGATTGATTACTGATACGATAGTTAGAGGACAGTTTGTGGTAAAAAACAGACAATTGATTATTCATTCAGGTCACTGTATAGAAAGATGTGATTTACTGTGATGAAAGCCTTTATTAATGCAAGAATCTATGATTATGATACATACATTGATCATGGATATATTGTGTGTGATGACCAAATTCAAGCCATTGGGCCGATGACTGAGTTTACCAACGAACACTATGATATTTATGATGTTAAAGGTGCGCTTATTATTCCCAGTTTTGTCATTGGTCACACCCATATATATTCAACGTTTGCAAGGGGATTAATTATGCCCTTTCAACCAACAAATTTTCAAGATATTTTAGATCAATTATGGTGGAAACTCGATCGTGAATTAGACAATAAAGCCACGTTCTACAGTGGGGTTGTTCATGCGGTTGAAATGATTAAGAACGGAGTCACTACTGTCATTGATCAGCACACCAGCGGTAAAGACATTAAAGGGTCCCTTGAAGCGCTTAAACATAGTGTTTGTGATACGGTAGGTATGCGTGGTATTTTTGCCTTTGAAGTGAGTGATCGCTTTGATGTTGAACGCGCCATTAAAGAAAACGTATCATTCATAAAATCACATCATAATCACGATGTCAGTGGATTATTTGGATTGCACGCCTCAATGAGTTTAAGTGAAGCGACCTTGAAAAAAGTAAAAACGCACCTTCAAGGCGCGCCAATTCATATTCATGTTGCTGAAAGTGAAATGGATCAAGATGACGCGATAACAAGGTATAATGAGCGGGTTATTGAACGATTAGATCGGCATGAGTTACTCACAAAAGATAGTATCATTACCCACGGGTTATATTTAAATGCGGATGAAGTCGCGATACTAAAACACCGCGAGTGTGTTGTGGCGCTAAATCCTTCATCTAATATGAATAATGGGGTTGGCTTGCCAATCTATAAAACCTTAAAACACGCTGGCATTCCAGTAATCCTTGGTAACGATGGACTCTCAACAGGGATAACCTATGAATATTTAACCATGATGTATGCAATGCGCCTAAAGTCGATGGATCCGAATGCGTTTACTTTAGAAGACATTCAGTCGATTATTGAAGATACGTATCAGTATGTTTCCCGCCGGTTCAATGTCAAAATAGGAAAATTCAAAAAGGGATATCAAGCCGACCTTCAGGTTGTGCCGTACGAACCAGCTACACCAGTTGATGCATCCAATATACTCGGGCACATGTTTTATGGGTTATTTCATCAATTTAACCCGATGCATGTTGTAAAAGATGGACAATTTCTTGTGAAGGATTATCACGTATCACATGCGTTGATGATGCTTTATAAAGAAGCTGCGCCTGTTGCTAAAATGCTTTGGAAACGGCTAAAGAAAGAAGGGAATACCCATGCTTAAAACAACCTTTGATGGCTTAACATTTTCAAACCCATTAATGCCAGCAGCGGGACCGCTAGTTGGCGATGATAAAAAGATGATTTATTTACGTGATTTAGGGTGTGGAGGGATTGTCAGTAAAACCATATCAACCCAAGATGCTCATATACCTAAACCTTGTATTTATGGGGGTAAATCATATGTTATGAATAGTGAACTTTGGAGTGAATTTCCTAAGGAAACATGGAAAAAAACATTTTTTCCTTCATTTCTTAAAGACAATACGGTCCCACTGATTATAAGTGTTGGCTATTCACAAGATGATATGGACGTGTTGATTCCGATGTTTGATGCATATGCTGATGCGTTTGAAGTATCAACGCACTATGTTGGGACCAACATTGACATCATTAAAGAGACCGTTAAAACCATTCGGTCGCATACTAAGAAACCGATTTATATGAAAATCAGTCCCCATATTCCTGATGTGGAAGGTTTCGCTAAAGCAATTAAAGCGGCTGGTGCCAATGGTATTGTTGCGATTAATTCGCTTGGTCCAACGATGCATATTGATATCGACAAACGCGCAATCACTTATGGAAATGCGCAAGGTTTTGTGTGGACAAGTGGTCCAGATATTAAAAATTTAGCACTTGCAACTGTATATAAAATTAAACAAGCAGAACCCGACTTAACCGTCATTGGTGTTGGCGGCATTCAATCAGCAGATGATGTCATCATGTTTTTACTTGCTGGGGCAAGTGCTGTCCAGATGCTATCGGCGGCGTTACTTAAAGGCAAAGATTTGTATAAAAAAATTATTGATGCATTACCCAACGCCCTTAAAAAATACGGATTCTCAAGTGTCGAAGACGTGATCAATACTAGGCTTAAAAATGACGTTGCTTACGCACGTCAAACGCCAACATTAATCGAAGACAAATGCATTGAATGTATGCTTTGTGAAAAGATTTGTCCATATTTCGCGATTACCTTTAAAGATAAAATCACTTTTGATCCTGATGCGTGCTTTGAATGTGGCTTATGTGTATCAAAATGTCCGACTAATGCCATTGTCATGGAAGGTCTATAATGGATATCAGTCAATCAATTGATAAACTTGATGCGAAGGAGAAAATCCGTGGGGAAGCGAAATATATTGATGATTATGTATTTGATGGTATGTTGTATGCAAAAACAGTACGAAGTACTGAAGCACATGCAGTCATAGAATCCATTAAGACGCCTAAATTACCAAAAGGGTATGTCATTGTTTCAAAAGATGATATCCCCGGTAAAAATGTCGTTAAGATGATTTACGAAGATTGGCCGGTTTTTGCAGGAAATGAAGTACACTATATCGGTGAACCGATATTGCTTGTAGTTGGTAAAGACAAACAGGTTATTTTGTCTATTGTAGATAACATAAAAATTACTTACAAACCCCTCTCATGTACGTTTGATCACAGTCATGAGGTCGTGCATTATCATTTTGACAAAGGCAATCCTACCCTTGCTTTTAAAGAAGCGGACGCCATTATTAGTGAGTCATATCATAGTGGTTATCAAGAACAAGCATACATTGAACCTCAAGGATTTATTGGCTATAAAACAGGTGAAAAAATCACCCTTTTGGGGTCAATTCAAGCGCCTTACTACGTAAAAAATGCAGTCATTGATGTTTTAGGTGTTGAGGCATCTAATGTTCAAGTTAAACAAACCATTGTAGGCGGTGCTTTTGGTGGAAAAGAAGAATTTCCATCAATGATGGCTTGCCAGCTTGCGGTGGCTGTTGAAAAGGTAGGTAAACCGATTAAACTGATTTATGAACGGGAAGAAGATATGGCGGTAACGACCAAACGACATCCAGCTGATATTACCTTAGAAGCCAGTATTAAAAATGGGTCTATCACTGCGATTAAAGCGCATGTGAGTCTAGATGGCGGGGCATATATAGGCTTAAGTGGGGTGGTATTATCACGGGCATTAATTGCTGTTAGTAATGCATATACGTTTGATCATTTAGATGTAACGGGTGGTGTTTATAAAACACATACTGTACCAAACGGTGCATTTAGAGGATTTGGTGCCCCACAAATGATTTTTGCGATTGAAATGTTTATGCATCATGTCAGTCAACACTTAGGGGTTGACGCATTTAAATTTAGAAACAAATATTTAGCTAAACAAGGCGATAAAACGTCAACCAGTGGCTTGTTTAGAGACCCAATCATTTTACCAAAGATGATCGACAAAGCTACCCAAATGAGTCATTATCATGACAAGGTATCTGAATATGGCCGCGGGTCATTTAAAGGCATTGGCATGAGTTATTTCTTACATGGTTGTGGATTTACTGGTAGTGGTGAGTCAACGCATATTAAAGCCAAAGTTAAATTAGAAAAAGACACAAATGACCATGTCTATTTAAAAATCGCTGCAGTTGATATGGGACAGGGAGCTAAAACGACATTGATTAAAGTGGTAGCTAAGGTTTTAGATTTACCAATAGAGCGTGTCCATTTTCCATTACCAGATACAGATGATGTCCCTGATTCTGGACCAACCGTTGCCTCACGAACGGCGATGATTGTTGGTGGACTTTGTGCACGTGCTGCAAAAACATTAAAAGAGACATGGAAAAAAGGAAAAGCACAAACTGTTTATGAAACATACAAACAACCGGATTATATTGCATATGATGAAGCATTATTTAAAGGGGATGCGTATCCCGCTTATTCATGGGGAGTTAATGTATGTGAAGTTAGCGTAAATCCGATAACCTATGAAGTGACATTAGAAGGTATTTGGAGTGTTTATGACATCGGAAAAGCGCTCGATAATAATATTGTTTTAGGACAGGCAGATGGTGGTATTACTCAAGGTATAGGCTATGGTTATTTAGAAGTGATGCACCATAAAGCCGGAACAATCCAACAAAAAAATATGACGGACTATATCATTCCAACCGCGGTTGACCAAGTAGAAACCGAAACAGTTATTTTTGATAATCCTTATGCTTACGGACCGTATGGTGCCAAAGGTGTCGGTGAATTATCTCTTGTTGGCGGGGCCCCAGCAGTTGCCCTCGCGATTGAAATGGCAATCGGGAAACCTGTGAACCAGATTCCTGTGACCCCAGAGTTGATTATGGAGTTGATGCAAGATGACCATTAAATTTTCATTAAACAATAAACCGATAACCCTTGATGAAGACCCATCACTAAGACTGTTGGATGTTTTACGTGAGGATTTGCATTTAACTGGCGTTAAAGAAGGCTGTGGAGAAGGTGAATGCGGTGCATGTAGTGTGCTTATCGATGGCCGTGTTGTCAATAGTTGTATGGTACCATTAGGCAATGTTGAGGGTAAACGGGTGATGACTATCGAAGGATTTAAAGCTACAGAGCACTTTAAAGTCATCGAAGAAGCGTTTATTCATGAAGGCAGTGTTCAATGTGGCATTTGTATTCCTGGGATGATTATCGCAACGTACAGTTTGCTTAGTACTAACCCACATCCAACCGATAAAGAAATCCGTCTTGGGTTATCAGGCAATCTATGTCGGTGTACCGGCTATAACATGATTGTCAATGCCGTAAAACGCGCTGCCTCTAGAGGTGAAGGCCTATGGTAGATGCATTGATTCCTAAGACTCTTGACGACGCGCTTAAAGCACTTAATACCCATCGGTACACGATTATTAGTGGTGGGACAGATTTGATGGTTCAAAATAGAACGTGGAGTGGGTTGCCAAGACCATTTAAGCACCCATTACTATTTGTATTTAATATTAAAGCATTATCATATGTTAAAAAAGTTAATAACAGTGTCCATATTGGTGCATCGACAGATTTAGAAACGCTTTTACACGATAAAAACACGCCGGATTTACTAAAACTCATTATTCAAGATATTGCCTCCCCAGGGATTAGACATACAGCAACCCTTGCAGGAAACATCGCCAATGCGTCACCTGCTGCAGATACATTGTTGGTCCTTTACATATTGGATGCAAAAGTTGTGATTCGTTCGCTTAACAAGACAAGGACTGTCCCAATTGAATCATTTATTAAAGGCGTAAAACAGCATGATTTAAAACCAAACGAACTCATCACAGAAATTATTGTAGATGATTATGAGTTTACGCATACAACAGTAAAAAAAGTAGGGACAAGAAAAGCTGATGCAATAAGTAAAATCGGTTTTATCGGTGTTGCAACAATAAAAGATTATAGATTACAAGATATTCGTATTAGTTTAAATGCTGTTGCGAAAACTGTGATACGCAGCCGTGAAGCTGAAGCCTTTTTAAAAGGCACACTACAAGACAATATCCAACAAAAAAAAGATGCCTTTATAGCGTATTATAACGCGCACATTGCCCCAATTACGGACCAGCGGTCGAATAAAGCATACCGTAAGCGTGTCAGTTTTAATTTAATAAATGACTTTATAGATAGGCTTTTATAAGGGAAGTGATGACGTGAGCAAACAAAATCTAATGGCGTATGCAAGAGGGGATAAACCAGTTGATCTGGCGATTAAAAATGCGCAAGTGGTCAATGTTTTTACGGGCAAAATCATGGAAACGACCGTGGGGATCCATGAAGGCATTATCGTTGGCTTTGGTGCATATCAAGCGCGTTCAATTGTTGATGCAAAAGGGGCGTACATGGTCCCAGGATTTATTGACGGGCATGTGCACATCGAATCATCGATGTTGCTTCCTGGTGAGTTCGCAAAAGTTATTGTACCTAAAGGGACAACAAGCATTATTGCCGACCCACACGAGATTGCCAATGTGACTGGAGTAAAGGGAATTGAGTATTTACTGAAACTTAGTGAAGCCATTCCGTTAAACGTTTATATGATGGCACCATCATGCGTCCCAGCAACACCCTTTGAACATGCTGGCGGGGTCGTGAATAAAGACGATATCGCAAAATTAAAAACGCTGCCTGGCATATTGGGTTTAGGTGAGGTTATGGATTATCCTAGTGTCATAAATGGTGAGCGTGAGATTTTTGCTAAACTTGAGGTGATGAACGACCGAATGATTGATGGGCATGCGCCTGACATTACAGGCATGGCGTTAAATGCATATTGTACGGCTGGGGTAAAAACCGACCATGAATGCACCACGCAAAAAAGTATGAACGCCCGTTTAGATCGTGGCATGTTCGTCCATTTAAGAGAGGGTTCACAAACACGCAATGTGCGTGATTTATTGCCTGGTGTCACAAAAGAAAATAGTCATAATCTCTTGTTTTGTACCGATGATAAACACCCAGAAGATATTTTACGTGAAGGCCATATTAACTATAATGTTAATCTTGCAACGGCTTATGGCATCGATCCAATTAGGGCCATCCAAATGGCCACCATCAATACAGCAAGGGCTTATAAGTTGGATAATATCGGTGCGATTGCACCTGGGTATAAAGCAGACTTTTTCTTAAGCGATTCAATTGAATCAATTACCCCTTATGTGGTGTATAAAGACGGAAGAAAAGTTGCAGAAGATGAAAAAGCATTATTTGAAGTACAATCTTATAAAGACAGCTCCTTATGTGACACCGTCCATATTGACGTTGATAAACTTGATTTTACTTTACCTCTAACATCAAAACATGTTTATGCGATCGGGATTGTTAAAAACAATATAACAACGACAAAAGAAACGGTTACTGTTGATATAGAAGATGGACACTATGTCCACAATGCTAGAAAGGATTTACTAAAAATAGCAGTGATTGAGCGGCACCATCGCACCAATCAAATTGGTGTTGCCTTACTTAAAGGGTTTGGCTTAAGCCATGGTGCCATTGCCATGAGCATTGCACATGATTCACACAATATTATTGTTGTAGGTGACTCAGATCAAGCGATGCGAACAGCGGTGATAGAACTTGAAGCGATGCACGGTGGAATTGTGGTTGTTAAGGATGATGAGGTACAGCATGCGTTAGCCTTAGAGGTTGCTGGCATCATCAGTATGCAGCCGTATGATGTCGTAGCTGAATCATTAAAAACGATGACAGAAACAGTAAGAGGTATGGGCGTGAGTAAAGCGATTGATGATCCGTTTATTACCTTAGCATTTTTAGCGCTTCCAGTGATTCCTGCGCTAAAAATAACCGACCAAGGCTTGTTTGATGTTGAACAGTTTTCACTTATTGATCTTGAGGTGGATAAATCATGACATTTGTTGTTGCTTATCAATGTACAATTTGCCATAAAGTGTTTTCTCCTGATGCGCGTTATACGTGTGATGAGTGCGGTGAAGACGGGATATTAGACGTCATTTATGATTATGAAGCCATGAAAACAGTGGTTACAAAAACGTATTTTAAAACACAAACGCGACAAGATATATTTCGTTATTTGCCTTTAATGAGTGTTGATGCTACGCATATTGATAAAACATTACGCGTGGGGATGACGCCACTTTATAAAGCGCATCATTTAGAACAAAAATTTAACATAGACGCCCTTTACATTAAAGATGAAGGGGTGAATCCCAGTGCTTCATTAAAAGACCGTGCTAGTGTCGTTGCGGTATTAAAAGCACTAGAATATGACCATCAAACAATTGCTTGTAGTTCAACAGGCAATGCCGCTTCAAGTTTAGCGGCACACGCAGCGCGGCTTGGTTTAAAGAGCGTAATTTTTGTACCTAAGCGGGCACCGTTTGGTAAACTTAGACAAATGATAGCCTACGGAGCTAGGGTGTTACAAGTTGATGGAGATTACAAAGCTGCGTACCGGTTATCAAAGGCTGCGATTGATAAATACGGATGGTATAACCGAAACGCCGCAATCAATCCGCATATGGTTGAAGGAAAAAAAACCGTCGCTTATGAGCTTTATGAAGACTTGGGTTACTCAGTTCCTGATTGGGTTGTCGTTTCTGTTGGTGATGGGTGCACAATTGCGGGACTTTACAAAGGCTTTTATGATTTAAAAATGCTAGGGCTAATTAATACTGTGCCTAAATTACTTGGCGTGCAAAGTACTGGATGTAATCCGTTTGTGACGTCATTTCAAACAGGGCATCCATTAAAAGAAACAGAAGAAGATACCTTAGCCGACAGTATAGCGGTTGGTAAACCACGCAATCCAGTTAAAGGAATGAACGCAGTTCATGCTTCGAATGGTGCGTTTATCGAGGTGTCGGACCAAGCGATTTTAGCAAGTATGAGGTTACTTGGTAAAACTGAAGGCTTATTTGGTGAACCTGCTGGTGTTACCTCACTTGCAGGGCTCATTGAGGCATTAAGCAACAACATAATAAAACAGACCGATACCGTCGTATTACTTATGACTGGTAACGGGCTTAAAGATCCAAAGAACGCGGAAAAAGCGCTCGGTAAACCAACCATCATTCCTGAAGCGATGGATAAGTTAAACAATGTGTTAGATGAAAGCGAGGATACTGATGAATAAAATACCACTAGGACCAACTTACGATGAAATGTTACATCCAGACTTACTTGATAAGTCATTTAGACAAAAAGTTTTAAAAGCAAAGAAAGATGAATTGAATCCGTTAAATCTATTTAATATTACGTGGAAGAATGAATCAAATAAAGTAAGAAAATTTGTATTGCCCAACGCGCTAACAGGGGTTGAGGCAAATATTGTTGTTTTGTTAGGAAAAGACTTTCCTTCAGGGTCTCATAAAGTAGGACCCGCGTATGCAACGCTTATAGAAGGCTGTGTCGATGAAACCATCATTCCCCATGAACATACGATTTTAGGACCATCTACAGGGAATTTTGGTATCGGTGTATCTTATATTTGTAATTTAATGGGCTATGATTCTATTGTTATAATGCCAGATAATATGAGTAAAGAACGCTATGACCGAATCAAACAATACGGCGCAAAATTAGAGTTAACCCCAGGCACAGAATCCGATGTGATTTTAACCTTAGAAAAAACATTTGCGATGGTGAAAGAACACAAACATTATCGGTCTCTCGCACAGTTTGAACTCTTTCCAAACTACCGATTTCATCGACATGTTACAGGTGGCAGTGTGGTTGAAGCTGTAAAAGGCATTGGCAACGAGCGTAGTGCATGTTTTTGTTCAGCACCAGGGAGTGCAGGGACATTGGCCGCAGGCGATAATATAAATTCGGTATTAAAAGAAGCAAAAGTTGTAGAAGTTGAGCCGTATGAATGTTCAACACTAAAGAACGGGGGACGCGGGCAACACAGAATTGAAGGGAGGGGGGATAAAAGGTGTACCGTTATCCATAATGTCTTAAATACGGATTTTATTGCCCTCATTAAAGATGATGATGCCGTCCGCGGGTTGAAACTTATTCAAGATGGCAATGCGGTGTTAAAAGAAGCAGGGGTAGATTCTAATACCATTAAATATATGCACAATCTATTTGGTGTAAGCGGGGTTTGTAATATTTTAGGCGCCATTAAAATGGCCAAATATTTGAAACTTGGGAAAGACGATAACGTCGTAACGGTCGCAACCGATGGGTTTGATCGTTATGACAGTGTCATAAAAGATTTAGAAAGACGGTACCTAGAAACCGAAGATTTTGTGTTAAAACGGTGGTTAAACGACATCTTTTTTAACGCAGATACGACCCATATTGCCGATTATCGCAATCACGATATGAAAGAAAAACTATTCAAACAAAAAGAAAAAGACTGGGTAAAATTTGATTATGACAAAACGTATTTAGATGCCATGCGCGAGCCAGCGTTTTGGGACCGCGAATATGCTAAAGTCTTTGACTATAATGACGCAATCAAAAAGAAAAGAGATGACACCGATGCATAAATCCATTTTGAAATACGCACAAAAATACGAAAAAGCGATGACCGCCTTTTTACGTGACATGATTAGAATCCCGAGTGAATCCGCCGATGAAAAAAAAGTCATATTACGCATTAAACAAGAAATGGAAACCGTCGGCTTTGATGCGGTTACCATCGATGCAATGGGAAATATCATCGGACGTATTGGAAACGGAAAACATGTTATTGCGATGGATGCACATATTGATACCGTTGGGATTGGTGATCGCACACTTTGGCGTTTTGATCCTTATGAAGGGATGGAAGATGATACCGTTATTGGGGGGCGTGGCGCAAGTGATCAAGAAGGCGGGATGGCATCGATGGTCTATGCAGGTAAAATCATTAAGGACTTAGGCTTAGAGGATGATTTCACATTGCTCGTGACTGGTACAGTACAAGAAGAAGACTGTGATGGTTTGTGCTGGCAATATCTTATTGAACAAGAAAACATTAAACCAGAGTTTGTAGTCATTACCGAACCAACCTCATGTAGAATTTATCGCGGACACCGCGGTCGGATGGAAATTAAAGTGTCAACCCAAGGCTTAAGCTGTCACGGAAGCGCCCCTGAACGTGGCGACAATGCGATTTATAAAATGGCGCCAATCATTATGGAATTAAAAACCTTAAATGAACGCTTAAAAGATGACCCATTTTTAGGCAAAGGCACCTTAACCGTTAGTCAAATTTACTTTTCTTCACCATCACGGTGTGCTGTTGCGGATGGTTGCTCGATTTCTATCGATAGAAGACTCACCAACGGTGAAACCCACACCAGTGCCCTGGAAGAAATCAACGCACTTCAAGCAGTTAAAGATGCTGGCGCAACCGTGGAAATGTATACTTACGAACGGCCATCTTATACAGGCCTAGTTTATCCCACTAAGGCGTATTTTCCGTCTTGGGTCTTAGAAGAAGACCATGTTGTTACAAAATCAACAGTAGAAGCTTATAAGACTCTATTCAATGAAGACCCAGTCGTTGATAAGTGGACATTTTCTACCAATGGGGTGAGTATTATGGGCCGCTTTAACATACCGTGTATCGGATTTGGCCCTGGCGCTGAAAATCAAGCCCATGCCCCAAATGAAGTCACCTATAAACAAGAACTCGTCAAAGCATGCGCAATGTACGCAGCAATACCATCACATTATCTAACCATGATAGGAAAGGATAGCCAATGAAACCAAAATATAAAGGAAAACATTTTATTACTTTAGAAGATTGGACCAATGCAGAAATTGATGACTTATTATCGGTGTCTAAAACATTAAAAGAACGCTTTTATAATAATGAACTCACCGATTATTTAAAAAACAAAACTGCATTTTTAATGTTCTTTGAACAATCCACACGTACCCGAAACTCTATGGAAGCTGGCCTAGCCCAACTTGGCGGGCATGCGAACTTTTTAGATACATCAACCATGCAAATATCACATGGTGAAAGCGCCAAAGATACGGCGGTTATTTTATCCAGTTATGGACATGGTATTGCGGCGAGAAACTGTTTTTATGGGATTGGCAATCAATACTTAAGAAGCTTGGCTGAACACGCCACGGTTCCTGTGATGAATTTACAGTGCGATCTCTATCATCCAATGCAAGGATTGGCTGATTTGATGACAATTCAAGAAGTCTTTAACGATACAAAAAAACTTAAAGTATCAATTATTTGGGCGTATGCAGAAAGTCACAAGAAACCAATTAGTGTCCCACTAACCCAAGTGTTATTGTTCCCGCGCTATCAAATGGATGTGACGCTGGCTTATCCTGAAGGCTATAAATTGCCTGATTGGGTTATTGAGAAAGCCCAAGCCAATGCAAAAACGCATGGTGGTAGTTTGCGTATTACCCATGATATGGCTTCTGCCTATAAAGATGCAGATGTTGTTATTCCAAAAAATTGGGGTAGTTGGGTGACCAATCCATCAAGTGATGTCATAGATGAGATGTTGACAAAAAATAAAACATGGAAATGTACCGAGGAAATGATGGCACTCGCCAGTGAAAATGTAAAATATATGCACGCCTTACCAGCAGACCGCAACAACGAAGTAGAAGACAGCGTGATAGATGGAACGCATTCAATTGTTTATCAAGAAGCTGAAAATAGACTACATACAGCCAAAGCAGTCATGGCAATGACGATGGGCGATAAATAAAATAAATGGTACGTGGAATTATCCGCGTACCATTTATTTAGTAAAGTGTTTTGTTTTTATCTTTATATTCTTTAAATAATCCCAAACATGCGTTGCGTTCATATTCTTTAATCTCTAATACACTGATGTCTTTGCAATCTCCTTTAATAAAGCGATAAATAAAATCATCACGAAAGCCAATGGCTTCAGCATCCCTACTATTTGCACCGTAATAAATGGTCTTAATGTTAGCCCAAATCGTTGCGCCTAAACACATCGGACAAGGATAGGCAGTAGTGATTAGCGTGCAGCCTGTTAAATCATGCGTACCTTTTTTGATGGCAGCTTGTCTAATGGCATTGACCTCTGCATGTGCTGTTGGATCCTGATCAGCTAAAACAGAGTTTGAAGCAACAGATAAAATAACGCCATCGTCATCGATGACGGCAGCGCCAAAAGGGCCGCCTAAGTCCTGATTCATGGTGTTGCGCGCTTGATTAATTGCTTGTGACATGATTGTTTTAATGTTGGTTTTATTTCCCATAGAATATCCCTCCATTAACCGTGTCTATAATTATAGCGTGTTTAGGTGGTAAACACAAATAGCAATGTCATAAAAAAGGGTGCGGATAATTATAAATGTTCATGCTATAATAGACATAACAACAAAGGAGGACACAGAATGAAACTTATTTCCTGGAATGTAAATGGCTTAAGAGCCGCAATGAAAAAGGGGTTTATGGATTTTTTTAATGATGAACGCCCTGATGTTATGTGCCTGCAAGAGACAAAAATGCAGGAAAGTCAAAAAACGTTTGCGTTTCCTGGGTATTACGAGTATTGGAATGACGCAGATAAAAAGGGCTATTCAGGCACCTTAATAATTACCAAAGAAAAACCGCTTAATGTCACTAACGGAATTGATGGCAACGGATATAATGATGAAGGTAGGATTATTACCGCAGAGTATGATGACTTTTACCTTGTAAATGTCTATGTACCAAACACCAAAAAAGCCTTAGCTCGGCTTGATTACCGAATGACGTTTGATGAGGCATTTCGTGATTATTTGATAAGACTTGATCGCGTTAAACCGGTAATTTTATGTGGCGACCTTAATGTCGCGAATGAACCGATTGATCTTAAAAATCCGAAAGCCAATGAACGTAACGCAGGATATACGATTGAAGAACGAACACAATTTAAAAATTTATTAAAATCAGGATTCACTGATACCTTTAGAACCCTTTATCCAGATACTATAAAGTATTCATGGTGGACCTATATGTTTAATGCGCGTACCAATAATGCGGGATGGCGTATTGATTATTTTGTCATTTCGAACCGTTTAATGTCATATGTTGAAGACAGTGAAATACGTAATGATATTTTCGGAAGCGATCACTGTCCTGTTACGTTGAAGGTTAATGTATACCCATGACTAAAATAACGAAATGTGCACATGAACGCGTACTAAACTACATTACCAAAGAAAGTTTGGTTGTTGATGCAACGGCAGGGAACGGACATGATACACTATTTTTAGCCAATCATGCCGCGCATGTTACTGCGTTTGATATCCAAAAAAAAGCGATCCTAAAAACGAAGCAACGCATAGAAGATGCAGGCTTAACAAATGTCACTATAGTTCATGATTCGCATGTTAAGATGAAAACATATATTGCGCATCCCATTGATGTGGTAATGTTTAACCTAGGCTATTTACCTGGCAGCGATAAACATGTGACAACGCAGTCTAATTCAACGCTTGATGCGCTTAAAGCATCTTTATCGTTGTTGCGTGATGGGGGCGTGGTGATGATGACTGTATATGTTGGACATCACCAAGGACAAAAAGAAGCTAAATTGATTGAAGCCTTTGTTGAAACATTAGCACCAAATGATTATACGGTTATAAAACACACTGTGATAAACCGGCATTTGGCACCGTTTATTATTGAAATTGAAAAATGCCATAGTTGAAGGAGCGCCTATGAAAAAAATACAGCATCTACTCATTATTTTAGTAATTTATTTTATAGCACTAGTCATTGCCTATCGTGTTTATCACGCCGTCACTATAGAGAGTGTAATGTTAACTATCTTGATTGCCGATGTGGTTGCAACTGGGTTTATCTTTCTAATGAGCACAGTGTTTAAAAACGCATCAATATATGACCCTTATTGGAGTGTTGCCCCACTTGTTATGGTTATACCGTTTATTGAAACGCTAAATACACCTACCTTGCTTGTTTTAAGCGCATTATATTTTTGGGGGATTCGATTAACACTAAACTGGATATATACATTCAAAGATTTGCATCAGCAAGATTGGCGTTATGATTATTATAAACATAAAAGTAAACGTTTGTGGCCAATCGTCAACTTGTTTGGGATCCATATGATGCCAACGATCGTCGTATTTTTAGTGATGATTCCCGTATTTACTCTATTAACACATCCGCAGCCTACCAATGTTGTCACCGTATTTGGCTGGGTTGTGATGGTTGGTGCTGTGATGATTCAAGCATTTGCAGATAAGCAAATGCACGACCATCTAAAACAACGGCCTAACGCTGTCAATAAAACAGGATTATGGCGCATGTCACGTCATCCAAATTATTTTGGTGAAATCACGTTTTGGTTTGGTGCTTACATGATGGCTTTATCAGTATCTACCAATTATCTTATTGGCATTGGGGCATTCATTAATTTGCTTATGTTTATGACCATTAGTATTCCGTTAATGGAGAAACGGCAATTGACGCGTCGACCTGAATATGAGTCATATATTGAAACGACACATGTATTAATTCCGATTCCTAAAGACATTGAAGACCATAAACAAAATGCATAAATCTTTGGTTATGCTATGGTCCTTGGTATACTATAATTAGGTGATAGCAATGAAAAAAAACAATAATGATTTAAAGAAAAAACTAAGTAAAATGGCGTATTATGTAACGCAGGAAAATGGAACAGAACCCGCCTTTGATAATCCTTACTACAATAACAAAGAAGACGGTATTTATGTTGATGTAGTGTCAGGTGAGGTGCTGTTTACAACCAATGAACAATATGACGCGGGGTGTGGGTGGCCGAGTTTTACTAAGCCGGTTGGTGAGATTCAAGAAACCTTTGACGACCGTTACGGCATGAGACGCACGGAAGTTAGAAGCAAACAAGCTGACTCACATTTAGGCCACGTCTTTACTGATGGCCCTAAAGAAGAGGGTGGATTACGGTATTGTATCAATTCAGCCGCGTTAAAGTTCATTCCTAAAGACAAGTTGAAAAATACTGAATATGAGTCATATCTTGCACATTTTGACGACGGTGATAACCGTGAATAATGTGTTGTTAATTTCACCCTCAAAAACGATGCAAGAAGCCCCGTCTAAAGAACAATCCTCTCATGTATTTCCGAGTAAAAAAGACCGACTTTTAAGCATCCTTAAAAAAACATCAAAAGAAAATCTAAAAGCAATGCTTGATATTAGTGATTCATTGACTGAGCGTGTTGCGGCATTGTATCACGATTTTACCGAAACCAATGTCGCTATAAAAGCGTATCAAGGGGTGCAATATAAAGCGATAGACGTAGGGTCAATGGATAAAGAGTCGCTAGCCTTTTTACAAGAGCATCTTTTTATCATGAGTGGTTTATATGGCCTTGTAAGACCACTTGATACCGTTGGTTTATACCGCTTACCAATGGCGGTTAAACTAGAATCAGAACCATTACATCACTATTGGCGAGCGCCTTTAAAAGATACCCTTAAAGGTAAAACACTGCTTAATTTAGCGTCTAAAGAATATGCGCTTGCACTTGATCCGTCATTAGATGTTATCGAAATTAAGTTTGATAAAGCGCCCTCACATACAGTTAAGACCTTACGCGGTTTAATGGTAAAGTATTTGGCCTTTAAACAAAGTACCGCGCTTGATACAGTTAAAACATTTTATGCTTTAGATTATCATTATAATGATGATGCATCTTCAGAAAAAATCATTGTGTTTTCCAAATAAAAAGGCGTTCAAGTGAACGCCCTTTTTTTTAGAAACAGCTGCCACCAATAAATTCTCTTAATAAAGAATTGTTTGGCACAACACTATCATCAATATCATTGAAATATTTTAAGAATTTAATTAGCCGGTTGGCAGTAATAAAGTATGCACTATCACGAGGAATTTCCATTAACGTATCAAGGGCGTATTTTTTCATGACACACAGTTCATACGCTAAGCCGCTATTAAAGATGTAGTCAGCCCCTTCTTGATGTGGATAAATCCATTTAAATTCACCGTTACGGACGCTTTGCCACATTGAAATAGTTTTACCAGCACTGGCGTTACGGAACTTCTTATCGCGGACAATACGTCTTAATAAGCGAAGGTTGGTAATACTGATTGGGTTATGGTAATCGATGTTGATTTGGAGTTGTGGACTGATGAAAATTTTATATTTTTGGTGTTTAGGTATTAAGGTTGTTAAGGTTTCATTTAAGGCGTGAATGCCTTCTATAATGATTGGATTTTTTTCTGTAATTTGCATTTTACGATAGCCTGAGCGGGTTTTTGACATAAAATCAAACTCAGGGATTTCCACGACTTTTCCATCAATGAGATCAATCATGTTTTGATTGAATAATTCAATATCTAAGGTGTTGATGTGTTCTAAATCGATATTGCCATCCGCATCCGGTTGAATTTGATCGCGGTTTAAGTAATAGTCATCAAGTGATATCATAACGGGTTTTAAGCCAAGGGTCATCAGTTCAATACGCAAGCGTGTTGAAAAGGTTGTTTTCCCGCTTGATGATGGTCCGGCAATCGCTATGAGTCTAATATCATCAATGTTTTTAAGTACCGTTTGGCCGATTTCTGCGATCATTTGATTGTGCTTGGATTCGTTCATTTGGACGAACTCAATCATTGATTTACTTGACACATGTTCGTTCATTTTCGCGATGGTGTTGGCATCAATGCGTTCTGCCCAGCGATTGGCTTCGCGTAAAGTGCGTCCGTAAATTGGCGCATCTTCAAATGGAGGTATTTTTCCTCCTGCTTCAGCTCGTGGATATTGAATTAAGAATCCCGGCGAATAGACGCGGAGGTTAAAGTCTTTGATGTAGCCCGTTGATGGGACCATAAGATTGTACATGTAATTTAAGTATCCGTCGCATTCGTAAAAGTGAACGGTGTCTTCTGGACGGTACTGGATAATATCAATTTTATCGTCATAATCATGTTTTTCGTAAAATTTAATCGCTTCTTGTGTGGTCATTTCGGTACGTCTAATCGGTAAGTCTAAGTCAATGAGACGCCGCATCTCTTGTTCAACATTTTTAATGATTTCACGTACAGTCTTCGTGTCTTCAACATTGAAAATATGGCAAAATGTTGTCCGTGAAATACTATAGTTAAATTTGAACTTATATTGCGGGTACAGTTTGTGGAAAGCCATACTAATTAAATAGCGTAAACTTGCCTCATAGGTAAATATGGCTTCATGGTTTTTTGTGTCTAAAAATTCAATCGTTGCGTCATAGTCGATTTCGTAATGCAATTCCCGTAAGCGGTTATTAACTAATGCCACAAAATAGGTGTGGTTTTGGTCATCGATAAGGTCGATTAACGCAACTTTTTCTTTAAAAGATTGTTCTTGATTGTTAATGGTTAATGTAAACATCGTGTTGCTCCTTCCTATGGTAAAAAATAGATGTAGTACTATTTTATCAAAAAGGGGGTTTTTTGCAAGAGAAATCATGGTATAATAGATTATTAAAGATAAGGGAGGTTGGCAATGGCTTTTCGATTTGGAGCCAAGTTAGAAGAACTCAAGAAAGAAATGAAGATGCTTGTGGAGGTAGAAGAACATCCAATTATGCTTTTGTATTATAATGATAAAGTATATGCCATCGATAACCGATGTCCACACAAGCAAGGATCGCTTTACGATGGAACCTTTGAAGATGGGGTTATTACGTGTCCAAAACACGGCGCGAAGTTTTCAATCGAAAAGGGAAGCGTAAAGGAAAAACCGAAAGTGTTATTCTTCAAACTGCCGACAAAAAAAGCACAAACCTACGTAACTAAGATAAAAGACGGGGATGTAATGATCTTAGTATAAAAACTTTATAAAACCCCTTTGCAATGAAGGGGTTTTATGTTAAAATAATTTAGAAATTACGAATGCCGCTTTAGCTCCAATCGGTAGAGCAATTCCATGGTAAGGAAGAGGTTGCTGGTTCAAGTCCAGCAAGCGGCACCATGTCATCTATAATGTGCTTAGTTTTAAGCACTTTTTTTTATGGTTTATGCTATACTAAAGTTAGGTGATATTATGAAAAAACGGATTGTATTAACAGGCATGACCAGTGGTATTGGAAAAGCCCTTGTCTATAAACTGGTGCGTGATGGCTATGAAGTCATCGGCATCGCACGTAATGAAACAAGATTAAATGATGTCGCTTTAGCCCTAAAGGATGCGCCTGGGATTTTTTATCCTGTAGTTGCAGACTTTATGTCTTTGACTGCGGTGAAAGCCGCGGTAAATACAATCTATCAGCGGTTTTCGAATGGATTTGATGTGTTAATTAATAATGCAGCACTGGTGCCTAAACCAAAACTTCTGACAGAAGATGGGTTTGAGGCTCAGTATCAGGTCAATCATTTGATACCTGTTTATTTAATTGAATCACTATTACCGCTGTTAAAAAAAGCAGATGGCATGGTTATTACGACAAGTAGCGACGCGCATAAACGCGCGAAATTTGATCAAAATGACCTTGAGGGGTTAAAGAAATACCATTCAGTGCGGTCTTATTGTCGGACCAAACTATATAATGTCATGATGACCAATTATTATAATGATTTAAATCAAACAATCCCTTTTTATGCAGTGCATCCAGGCCGTGTAAAAACGGAGATTGGGACAAAAAACACTTCAAAATTATATGCTTTTTTATGGCGTTTATTCACGCGCAAAGGCTTCGAACCAGAAGAAACGGTCTCGACATATCTCATGTTAATTACTGAGCACAAAGCCCCAGGCTATTATTATTTAGGAAAGCCGCTTAGTACAAAGAAAGAAGCTGAAAATAGAGCGTATATTGATATGTTAATGACACACACCTTGACACAATTAGAGTATTTTCTATCATGAAAACTAGAAGAGTTTTAAACGATTCGGTATGATTATAGAGGGAATTCATCGTTAAATATGAATGAATAAAGTCGTTAGACGGCTAAACAAAAAGAAAAACGCTCAATGAGCGTTTTTTTAACGAGGTATGGAGTCAGGTCTTCCACGTGGTGGAACTGAACTGGAATCATCATCTGATAGTGTTTTATAGAGCTGGATGAGTTCCCCAGTGGTTTTTGTTTCTAAATCTTCAAATGTATAGGTATCGGTTAAATCTAAAATTGCGTTGATGGTTCTCAGTTTCATCATTGACATATGATGATCCCGTGCCGCATTTTGTTCTTCGTCGGTAGGATTTTGAGCATTTCCACGAACCATTTGAATATGTGGCATACGGTCTTGTGCATGCTCTGGGATGCGGGATTCAATACTTTCAATAAGTGCTGTTTCCCGAGTTATAGATTTTCCTTTAACGTCAATCATAACGTAAGGATTCGCACTGTTTAAGTAGTTTTCATCAATAGCGTAATCGATAATATCATCAATGACGGTATAGACATTTTGATTTTGGTATTGGTTAAGCAATAGTTTAATATGCTCAGCGTCATTATTAATTGCGCGCAAGGCAACGATGTTGTCGTCTTCATCAACGTCTATTTCAAAGGATGGGTTGATGTCCATGTAAATGGTAGAGTCTGCATTTACTGTATCCCCGCCACCGTTGTCAGTTAGGTTTAAAAGCAAGAATCCGCTGATTAAAACAATGAGAAGAAGGCTTGCGAATTGGGTTGTGCGCTGTTTAAAGTATGATAAAAATGACCGTTTTTTTGGTTGTAGATTGGCTTGGGCTAGGATGTTGCGTTTAAAATCTGGGACATCTTTACGCGCTGCTTCTATTATACGTTTTTTAATATCGTTATCATTCATGGTCATCACCTGCTTCTTTTCGGAGTTTGTTTAAAGCGTTTTGATACATCCATGTGATTGTGCCTAATGGTTTATCAAGTGCTTTTGCAATATCTTTATGTTTTTCGTCTAAAATAACGTGTCTTATAACAACGGCTTGTTCATCGGGGTTTAATACGTTGAGTAGGTGTTCTAAGTAATAGGTGTCTTCTTGCGAACTTGTGGTTTGTCCGAAGAGGTTTGGGGTTTCTTGTTCATTTACGTAGAGTTCTTTTTTTCGTCTATTATAAGTATTAATCGCTAAGTTTTTCGCGATGCGATTGATCCAAGCGGGAAATTGTGTGTTCGTTTTATAGCTATGAATTTTTTCAATGGCTTTAATATAGGTATCTTGCATAATGTCTTCAGTTAATGATTTATCTTTAACAATTGTTAAAATAGTATAGTAAACGCCGGTTTTTGTGGTATCATAGATAACGTCAAAATAGGTGTCATCACCTTTTTTTAAGTGTTTGATTGCGGTTTTTAGGTCAATAGTCTTCATCAAGGCACCTCACGCTTTTTAAGGCAATTCACTTAGTAAACAAATGACATTGTCTTTTTGTTGGAATAAATTTTAATTGGTAGGTTATGGTCCTATTATAGTATATATTAAGATTAAAAAAAGGTTTATGGTAAAATAGAAGTGGAGGTAATCCCTATGGAATTTGTGGCAACCTGTGCCTTTGGCATAGAAGCAGTCTTAAAAAGAGAATTAGAAGCACTTAATATACCGGTAACATCATCATCGAATGGGAAAATATATTTTCGTGGTGATATGACAACAATGATGCATGCGAACTTAAGTTTGCGTACGGCAGAACGGGTGTTTATGGTTTTAGGTAAAGCTAAGGTAACAACATATGACGCATTGTTCGATTTTGTCAAGGGATTAGAATTAAAACCATTTATGTCTGAACACGGTCGCTACATCGTAAATGCGAAAACCCATAAGTCAACGTTATTTAGTCCTAAAGACATTCAATCTATTACTAAAAAAGCGTTGATTGAAAACTTAAAGTTGGCGTATAAAACGTATGATTTTTTAGAAACGGGTGAACCGTATATGATGCTTATTGATGTATTAAACGACCAAGCCCATGCGTTATTAGATACATCTGGCCACGGCTTGCATAAACGTGGGTACCGGTTAGACCAAGGGGATGCGCCGCTAAAAGAAACGTTGGCTGCATCGCTTGTGTTATTAAGCTTTTACGATGATACCCGGCCGCTTTATGATCCGTTTTGTGGATCAGGGACGATTCTAATTGAAGCGGCGATGATTGCTAAAAACATTGCACCTGGGTTAAACCGTGGGTTTGCATTTGAAAAACATAAGTATCATAATCAACCTGCGTATAAAACGCTAAAACGAGAATACTTAAAAGCGATAAGACAAGATGATATTGCACCAATTTATGGACGTGATATTGATTTAGATGTGCTTAAAAAAGCAGAGGAAAATGCGTACCGTGCGGGTGTTGATGATGTGATTGAGTTTGGACTAGCCGATGTCCGTATTCAATCGTTTGACGCACCATACGGTGTGATTATAACCAATCCACCGTATGGGGAACGACTCGAAGACCAAGCATCCTTAGAGCCGTTATATCGTGTTATTGGTGAAAAATTCATGGCCCTTGATACCTATTCGATTTATCTATTAACGGCGTTTAACGGAGTAGAAGGCGTTTTTAAGAAAAAAGCAGATAAGACACGTGTCTTATTTAACGGTAATATTAAGGCAAGATTGTATCAATATTATGGCCCAAGACCGCCGCGGTAACTTGGGCTTTTTATTTTTTTCAAAAAAGTTAGGTATTAGCTAACTATTTTATTTATTTTGTGATATAATGCTTTACGGTGATGATAAAATGTCAAAAGATGATAAAAAACGATATCTTATATTGAAAGACTCAAACATCTATAAAGGGCTTCTAATAATGGCCTTGCCTTTGATGTTAAATAACTTCTTAAAAACCTTCCATGACTTCATTGACATGTTTTTTGTTGGTCGGATTCCTGGCCGCGGAACAGAAGCGATTGAAGCCATTCAGTTAACCTTCCCTGTGGTGTTTACGTTCTTGGCTTTAGGCATCGGTTTGATGGTTGCGGGGACGGCATTGATCAGTCAGTTTATTGGATCTGATCAACTAGAAGACGCTAGAAAATACGCCTCACAACTGTTAGTCTTGAGTTTTATTTTAGGCGTTATATTAAATATAGTCTCGTATTTTGGGGCACCGTACTTTTTCGATTTAATGGGGGTCGACCCTGGCTATACGTATGATGGTGCGGTGAGTTATTTACAATGGCGTGCCTTTGAACTGCCAGTATTATTTATGTTTTTTAGTTATATGGCCACAAGACAAGCCAGTGGTGATACTATTTCTCCAGTTATTATAAGTGGGACGGCGATTGTGCTCAACACGATTCTCTCGCCAATTCTTATAACGACATTTGGCTTTGGTGTAGCTGGTGCGGCGATGGCTACCTTGTTTGCGAATGTGGTGGTCATGCCGGTAGCGATTTATTCGTTGTTTTTTGCGAAAAGTGGCGTGACTGTAACGTTTAAATACATGCGCTTAGAAATGGGCGTGGTGCGTGATATCGTTAGAACAGCAGTGCCTGCATCACTTGGCCAAGCGATTACTGCGATTGGCTTTGGTGTTATGAATGCGGTAATTTATGATTACGGTGATTCGACACTTGCGGCCTTTGGTGTTGGAAACCGTATTGTATCAATGTTACTGCATCCCGTGATGGCGATTGGCGGGGTTGTGAGTGCTTATATTGGGCAAAACATTGGGGCACAAAACACAGCTAGAGCGAAACTAACGTTTAGAAAAGCGATGATTTTATCGACTGGGTTGATGGCTGTTGGGGCGTTTGCGTTCTTATTTATACGTCGACCGCTTGCTGGGCTTTTTATTGTTGATAATCCGATTGCGTTACAACTCGCATCTGATTACATGTTCTTTATTTTGATTGGCTTGCCTTTGATGGGCGTGTTCCAAACCTTTATGGGAACCTATAATGGAACGGGAAATACCCATTTCTCATTCATCTTATCGGTCACAAGATTATGGCTGATTAGGGTACCGCTGGTAATTTTTATGCGAGACTTTACAAACTTAGGGGCAAGCGGGATATGGTATGCGATGCTTGTCAGTAACTTCTTAATTGCCATTGTTGGGTTCTTCTTGTATTTAAGAATTGACTTTAAACCAAAGGTACGGGTTGGTCCTAAAGTGAAAAAACCGTTGCCTAGACCATCGATAGGATAAACAAACAAAAAGCGTATTCACACGATTAAAGTGAACACGCTTTTTTTATGGACTTAGGCAGCTGGAACGACAGCCCCGCCGTAATTGTCTTCAATCCATTGCTGGACATCGGATGACTGTAATACCTCAATAAGTGCTAAAATAAATGCGTTGTTTTGATCTTGTTGATTCGCTACTAAAATATTGACATACTCTGAGCCGCTGCCTTCAAGTATTAGCGCATCTTCTAACGGGTTTAGATGATGATCTAACGCATAGTTTCCGTTGATTAAAACCGCATCGCCTGAGGTGTTGTCATAGTTACTAAACAGTTGTGCAGGGTCAACTTCTGTAAAGGTGATGGTTTTATCTGATGTAAATAAATTTGTCAAATTGGTAAGGCTCGAGGCGGTAATATCACTATGTGTGACACCGTCATTAAGTCGAATAAGTCCACCAGCTTCTAATAGCCCAAGCAGTCTTGGTCGGTCTGATGGGGAATTGGAAATAATTAGGTCTAAGGCATTTGGTAAATCATCTAATGATTGATAGGTTTTACTATATAAGCCAATTGGTTCAATGTGAACGCCGCCAACCGAAACAAAGTCATACGCATGGTCGTCAATTTGACCTTCAAGATAAGGAATGTGTTGGAAATAATTGGCAATAATGTCGTTGTTGTCTAAGGCAACATTGGGAAGGACATAGTCAGTGAAGACAACAACCTCAAAATCATAGCCTTGATCAGCTAACAAAGGTCTAACATATTCTAAAATCTCTGCGTGAGGTACAGGGGACGCACCAATTTTATACGTATCATCATTTTGACACGCGGTTAAAGTGATTAAGCTAAGAGTTACTAAGGTTAGTATAACTATTTTTTTCATCATTTTCTCCTTTATGAGTGGGTTAGTTTTTTTATCGTGATGTCACCAAGCGCTTGAATCGCTAAAATCAAGACAACGATTAAAATGGTTGCGATAATGGTCACATCTTGTTGGTTTCTTGCGTAGCCGTATAGGTACGCTAGGTTTCCGAGTCCGCCGGCACCAATTGCACCAGCGATGGATGTATAACCAGTAATCGCAATGGCGGTGACGGTGATGCCTCTTATGAGTGCGGCTTTGGACTCAGGAATTAATATTTTTGTGATGATCGTGGTATGGGTTGCACCAAAAGACAACCCGGTTTCTTTTAAATCTTTGCCTTTATCAAATAAGGCAAGTTCTACAAGTCGTGCATAAAACGGCGTCGCGCCAATAACTAACGCAGGAATGGCAGCGCTTGGACCAAGAATGGTCCCAACAAGGATCCTAGTCAGTGGGATGAGTAAGACGATTAGTATTAAGAAAGGAATGCTTCGGCCGATGCTTGTGATGATAGACAACACGCTATAAAGGGGACGATTTGGAAATAACCCATCTTTACTTGTCGTGTAAAGCGCGATTCCTAAGAGTAATCCAAAGACAAAGACAAAGCCAGTTGATAGTGCGGTCATGTAAAGTGTTTCATTAAATGCCTCTAGATAAGTTTCAAACTCAATCATGTAAAATCACTACCCCTTGATCTTTTAATGTTTTTTTAACCGCATAAATATCATCGGTATCGATGCTAACTAACATTAACCCTTCTTTATTTGGGGCGATGTTCGCAAATAAAATATTGAATAACACGTGATGGGTTTGACTGATGTGCGATAAAATGGTTTGACTGGTTAAGGTTTTACTGAATTTAAGGATTGTTAGATGGGGAAGATGGGCAAAGTCTCGCATGATATCGTCTAAGTTAAAGCCAACGAGATGGACAAGTTCTTTTGTGACATCATGCGTCGGTTGAAATAATACCTGGTCAACAGAACCAGCTTCAATAATTTGGCCGTGATGCATGACGGTGACTACATCACAAATTTCTTTAATGACGTGCATGTCATGGGTGACAATAATCACGGTGAGTTCACGTTTGGTCTGAATGGTTTTTAATAGCGCTAAAATACTTTTGGTCGTAAGTGGATCAAGCGCACTAGTAGGTTCATCACAAAGCAGTACTTTTGGATTGTTAATAAGGGCTCTGGCAATCCCAACGCGTTGTTTTTGTCCCCCAGAGAGTTGACTAGGGTAGTGTGACTCATACCCGCTGAGTCCAACATCATCAATTAATGCTAAGGCATGGTCGTGGTCTTTTTTTGTCAATGTTTTTGTCGCACGTAAAGGGAAGAGGATATTGTCTTTAACGGTTTTGCTTTCTAAGAGGTTAAAGTGTTGGAAAATCATTCCAATTTGTGCGCGCAACATTCGTGTTGACTCCTTGTTTAATGCTTTAATATCTTGATAACCAAAGACACTAACAGTGCCTAAGTCTTGGGTTTCTAGTTGGTTAATGAGTCTAATTAAAGTACTTTTTCCCGCACCGCTTAACCCGATAATCCCATGGATGACATTGGGTTCAATGGTTAATGAGACATCTTCAAGTGCGTTGATTGACGTGTCTTTTGTAGTAAATTGTTTATGTATATGATTCAGTGTAATCATTGTTCTCACTCCTTATATAATAAAAAAAAACAATTCTTAAGCAATGAGAATTGTTAATCAACTTAACATTCATTGCTGGGTTGCCCCCTCGATAAAAGCACCTAATTGAATAGGTTGCTGCTGCGTCATTGGTTATCTTTCCTCGACAGCTCTTAATGAAATATATGCAATTGTAGGTGTTATTGTATGCGATTTAATGTGGTATATCAATCATTAATTTTATGAAAATGTTTACATAGTAAATAAATTGCTCATTTAGACTTTGACATGAGGTTGTTATAAGTATAAATAATCTGGTGGTTAATTTGACGATGTAAATGAATAGAAATGCGTTTTATCATATTTAAGGCATCTTATATCTATAAATAATTAAAAAAAAATATTTTGCTATTGTGTTATGCACAGTAGTATGGTATTATCTATTGTGTAATGCACAGTAAGGAGGTAAATATGAACGCACAGTTTAAA
>CAYNAA010000013.1:0-34006 GCA_964395055.1 uncultured Candidatus Izemoplasmatales bacterium
ATAAAGGAGCATCTATATGGAAGATAAAACGAAAAAAGAATTAGCGGATGCGAAGTTACTGGCTAAAAAACTAAGAAAAGCAGAAAAAGAGGCGCGCGTAAAAGCAATAAAAAACCGTAAACCTTTTAAAGGATTACAAATACGGCCAACTGTTTCACTATTTGATGAAGCAGGTAGACAAGAACCTGGGGAAACAAATTGGGAGAGATTTGGATTCGACATTCATCCTCAAGTCACGCTTATTTCTGCATTTCTTTTGGTTATGTTTATTTTAGGAACGTTAATTTTTCCAACGCAAGCAGAAGACCTCTTTAACAATACGCTTGCGAGCATTACTAAAAATGCCGGATGGTTTTTAATTGCAGCTGCGAATATTTTTGTCGTTGCGGCGATCTATTTTGCGTTTGGAAAATACGGTAAATTAAGAATCGGTGGACCAGAGGCAAAGCCAGAGTTTACAAAGTTTGCCTGGTATGCCATGTTACTTAGTGCAGGAATGGGTATTGGATTATTGTTTTGGAGTGTTGCCGAGCCTATTTCTCATTTAAATTCACCATCCCCTATGTTTGGTGCTATCGGTGCAGGAACAGCAGAATCTGCGCAAGCGGCCATGGCTACAACGTTTTTTCATTGGGGGATTCACCCTTGGGCTATTTATGCTATCGTTGGTCTTGGTTTAGCTTTTTTTGCGTATAACCGTGGCTTACCACTAACTATCCGGTCAATTTTTTACCCGCTTATCGGAAATAAAATTTATGGGTTTTGGGGACACCTAATAGATATTTTATCTGTTATGGCAACGTTAATAGGCCTAGCAACATCTCTAGGGTTAGGCGTATCTCAAGTTAATGCAGGTCTTAATTATCTATTTGGCATTCAAATTAGTGTTCCGATTCAAGTTGCACTAATTATAGGAATAACCGGTTTGGCCACGACATCAGTTGTTATGGGTCTTGATGGAGGGGTTAAACGACTGAGTGAAATAAACATGGTATTAGCTGGTGTGTTTTTAATTTTTATTTTAATTGCTGGACCAACGGTTTATATTTTAAGTGGGTTCACACAAAATATTGGCTACTACATGTCAAATATTATTGAAATGAGCTTATGGACAGAAACATTTAAAAGTACTAACTGGCAAGCAGGTTGGACGATATTTTATTG
The DNA here is from genome assembly GCA_964395055.1 of uncultured Candidatus Izemoplasmatales bacterium. Lineage (GTDB taxonomy): Bacteria > Bacillota_I > Bacilli_A > Izemoplasmatales > Izemoplasmataceae > SLQR01. Next base: position 1,165 of record CAYNAA010000013.1, read on the forward strand.
GGCATGGTGGATTTCATGGTCACCTTTTGTAGGCATGTTTATCGCGAGAATTTCTAAAGGAAGAAGCGTTCGTGAGTTTATCTTAAGTGTTATGCTGATACCTACCATATTATCATTTTTCTGGATGTCTGTTTTTGGTGGTACCGCCATTTTTCTAGAAACAAATAGTATTACGGATATCGTATCTGCAGTTAACGTTGATGAAGCACTAGCCTTATTTACAATGGTTGATGTGCTCCCACTAAGTAGTATCTTATCAGTCGTTGGGATTATTTTGGTCACCGTGTTCTTTGTCACCTCTTCAGACTCTGGGTCATTGGTTGTTGATCACTTAACTTCTGGTGGTAAACTTGATTCACCTGTTCCACAGCGCGTTTTTTGGGCCGTGATGGAAGGTGTCGTTGCAGCTACACTACTTATTGGTGGCGGACTAGCCGCATTACAAACCGCGTCTGTCATTACAGGATTGCCTTTTGCGATTATATTAATACTGATGATTTATTCATTAAATGCCGGTCTAAAACAAGAATACGAGGTCGAAGAGGTTGTGCGTAAAGAAGTCCGTGATTTCCGAGAAAATTACGTAATAAACGAAGTCATTAATACCGTTGTCCATGATGAAGCATTAATCGATAAGGAAAACAATACATCCAAAAAATAGAAAAAAAAGATATTCATTAAAAAACAACAAACGATAAAGATCTAATATGATAAGGGGTTGGTGTAATTTTCTTTTAACTAAAGAGCTGGTTCGCTTGTGCATAACACAGATACATATTATAATCATGGTATAGAAGGAGGTTAATGATGAACTATTTATTTATTATTAACGAACCACCGTATGGTAACGAAAAGCCATATAATGCATTAAGACTTGCAATGACCTTGCAAAAAGAACAAGACGCAGAAGTGAACATGTTCTTCATGGGTGACAGTGTTGTTTGTGCGATGTTAAATCAAAAAACACCTGATGGGTATTACAATCTAGAACGCATGGTAAAATCTGTCGCAAGAAAAAATGGTGCCATCTATTTATGCGGAACGTGCATGGATGCAAGAGGTTTGACTGAAGCTGCAGTTGTCGACTTAGCAAAAAGAAGTACAATGAGTGAACTCGCTAAACTAACAAACAACGCAGATAAAATATTGGTGTTTTAAACACCGAAGACTTTCTATACGTTATCTGATGTAAATATTTAAATCAGATAAACACTTATATATTTACTTCTATTTTAATAGCGATACATAAAGACGCTTTATATGAAGCGTCTTTTTTATAACTCATAATAGATTGATACTGCATGAAAAATCAAAAGGAATATATCTTGTGCTCACTCTATATCCCAAGAAATTTTAATTCTACACACTCATATGATAAAATACACTTAGATGAGCAATCATTATGGAGGCGTGCCAAACATGCGATATTTAGGGATTATCTTAGTTATGCTTGCAGCCTTTTTCTGGGGCATTAGTGGTGGCATTGCAAGCATGTTAATAAATATAGGATGGTCACCACGTATTATTGCTTTTTACCGCGGGTTTATTGGCTTGCTTTGTTTTCTATTTTGGCTATTAATTGCGAGTGATAGATGGAATAAAAAGAAACTATCGCAACAAGTTTATTTATGGTCTTTTATAGCAGGACTCGGTGTTGCAGGTAATTTTATATTTTACTTTTTAAGTATCCACTTTTCAAGTATTAGTATTGCAGCTACACTCATGTATACGGCACCAATTTTTGTCCTTGTCGCTTCGTTATCACTAGGTATGGAACAATCAACTTGGACTAAATGGATAGGGGTAGTCACGGTTGTCATCGGCGTCTTTCTCCTTTCAAAAGGGTATACATTAGATTTTAATTCAGTCCCTATAGTAGCTATAATTTTAGGGATTATAGCAGGTATTTCATATACCATATTTTTGTTTGGGTTTAAAAAGGCAGCGTCTACAGGGGAACCAGCATCTATTTTAACATTGGCATTTCTTAGTTTCACGATGATATTATTCTTTTTCATTGATATAGAAGAAATGATTAATGTCATACGTTCTAATGATTTAGGATGGTTTATATTACTTGGAGTCCTTGGTGCAGGGTTATCATTTTTTATCTATATTATTGGCCTAAGACTTATCCACCCATCTACAACCGCGGTTGTGGCGATGATTGAACCTTTAACCGCAGTGTTTATAGGCATTATATTTTTAAATAATACACTTACAGTATTACAATATATTGGTATCATCATAGTTTTGTTATCCATAACATTCTTGAGTTTTAAGAAAAATGGACCAAGAAAACACGCTTAAAACAATCTAAAATCATTCATATATTACTAAATAAAATGCAAACGGAAGGAAGTGTTCATATGCACAATAATGATTATTTAAAAGAAACATCATTATTAAACTTCAATCATAACGCCATAAAAACACTTATTAAAACCTCTGGTTGGAGCCGTCTAGATCCTTATAAACAAATTGACGCTGCATATACTTATGTACGAGATAACATCCGTTTTGGCTACAGTAAAGAAGATGCGTTAAAAGCCAGTGATGTTTTAATAAGTGGGATTGGACAATGTAATACGAAAGGCACTTTACTAATGGCACTTTTAAGAGGGTTAAATATTCCTTGTAAAATAGAAGGGTTTCACGTAGATGCATCTTTTCAAAAACAGCTTTTGCCGCCTATACTGAGATTGCTTGGTCCAAAAAGATTCCTTCATTCAAAAATACATGTATATTATGATGGGAACTATATTCCCTTAGAAGGGTATGTTTTAGATCGTGATTATCTAACTGGATTAAAGAATATGTTACCCAATCACCAAGGACCGTTATATAGCTATGCTGTCGCTACAAAAGATTTCAATGATTTGCATATTGACTGGCAAGGAAAAGAAACCTTTATTCAAAAAGACGCTATTGTTCAATCACTTGGCACATATAAAGACCCTGATTCATTATTTGATAACCATTATCAGCCGTTTTCTAAAGTCAAAAAAGTGATATATAAAAACGGTGTAAGACATCTTATGAACTTACGCGTTAATCGAATTAGAAGACAAAAAGAAAAGCGTTAAAAAATTAGCACAAAATTGGATTTTTATGCTATTATATTAAATGGATGTTCCGGTAGCTCAGTTGGATAGAGCATCAGCTTCCGAAGCTGCAGGTCAGGAGTTCGAGTCTCCTCCGGAACGCCATTTTGATTAATTTACTGATATAGTGATTATATATCTAAACATGATATCAAAACACATTATAAAAAGCATATTTGCTCAATGAGCAAATATGCTTTTTTTGTGTCATTATCGCTTTGTTAATCTTCTACAATGAAAGAAATTTTAGCGTTGACAAGATATTTGTTCACTTTGTCACCGGCAACAGAAGCTTTAAATTCTTTGATGTAGATGCTTTGAATATTATTGACTGATTTTGATGCTTGCTTAATCGCTTCTTGCGTAGCTTCTTCCCAACTAATAGGAGATTCTGCAATTACCTCAATCACTTTTACAATAGCCATTCATAAGCCTCCTTTAACATTTGACATCATACAGACGTTGTGTTTAAGAAATAATCATCATCTTTAAATATAATATAACATGGTTATTTGAAATTTACAATTTAGATAATAATAGATAATTAATACATATAGTAATCAGCCAAAACATACGATTTTTTACATTTTTTTTAAAAACCCATACAAAAAGATAAGAAATTATCTCTTTGTATGGGTTTAGTGAACAGTGTTATGCTTTTTTTGGTGGGGTAAAGGTACGTGTTTTTAACTCATTATCAAGAATGTATAGTCCAGCATCTTTGACAAGTTTCACTTTTTGAATTAAATCAGTGAAAGTTTCTTCCTCTTCAACTTGTTCGCTAATGTACCATTGTAAGAAATTGTGTGTCGCATAATCTTTTAATTCATTCGATAATGAAACTAAATCGTTAATACGACGTGTTACAATCCGTTCGTGATCAAGTGCCGTTTCTAGCATTGTTATAAGTGAACCAAAATCTTTTTCTGGATCGTCAAATCCTTTAACAACGGCGCGGCCATCACGGGATACAATATAGTGGTAAAATTTTTGTGCGTGAAAGATTTCTTCTTCATATTGTGTTATTAACCAGTGTTCGAAGCCGGCTAAACCGAGTTCTCCTGCATATGCAGCCATACTTAAATAGATGTGTGCGGAATAGTACTCAAAATTCATTTGATCGTTTAGTGCATCAATCATTTTTTGTTCCATATTATCACCTCATGAACAGTATATCACAACCGGTATATAGAAATAGTTAAATGCCTGAAAATCATTCCATATCAAGAAATTAGCGTCTATCTTAGATTAATATAAATAGGTATTACTATGAAAGTTACGCATCTAATGATATGATAAACACATACAGAAGAATTTTAGATTATTACTAGAAGACAAAAAGAAAAGGAGATACCATTATGGTTAATGCACTATTACTCATTATTATGGCTGCGTCTATATTTATTATATTGTTTTTTGCTTATACGACAAAAAATAAACTTGCCAGTTATGTGGCATATATTATCTTAGCCGCAGTAGCATTAGGTATGGCATTTAATGGAATGATTGAGTTAATCAACGGTGTCGATTTCTTATCATTTCTCGTTAGTTTTTTAAGATTATTAAATGACATTGTTGTCTTTGTTGAGATTGGCTTAATTTTATTCTTATTATTTATGTCGAAGTTTAAGACAAAGATTATGGTTTTAAAAGTTGTTATTATTATTTATGTTGTGGCTAGATTATTACTTGAATTTAATGTATTTAATTAATTTGGAGACATATTATACCCACCATCCAGCTGAATCAGAAAATGGACATATACAAAACCGTAAAAGACTTATAAAACAGGCAGGCAAACTGCCTGTTTTTAAATTGAGAATAAAAATATGTTGTAAAGTTTTGGTTGCTTATTTATAATTAGAAGTACGATTTTAATGAGGTGATTGTGATGATCCGATTATTAACTGAACACGATAGAGAAACCGTGTTGAACTATCTTTACCAAGATCCCGCATACAATATTTTCATCATTGGTGATATTGAAGCGTTTGGATTCAATCAAACATTTCAACGCATCTATGCAGAGTTTGACAATGGACGTTTGTTAAGTGTCTTATTACGCTACCGAGATAGTGCCATATATTATGCTGATACCTTGCGGTTTAACAAGGCGTATCTCGATATTTTTGAAAAAGATCCGTTTTCATATATAAGCGGGAAAACGAAGCTAATGAATTTAATAAAACCGCATTTAATATCATATGAAAATTTCCACACGTATTTTTGTGAGGCAACCACATTTAACAAAGAGTGGGAAACCGACCCTATTATTAAATACATGACAACAAAAGAGGATGCTTATAAAATATACGATCTCATTGCAACGGTAGAAGAGTTTTCAGTATTTCAACAAGATAAGGAAGCATACGCAGATGCAAAAATGAAATCCATGGCAATGGGAATGACACTGTATTTAGAAGACTGCAACCGCGCGATATCAACGGTCGCTACAACAGCTGAAACAAAGCAAAACGCTATGGTTGTGGCAGTCGCGACACATAAAGACGCACGAAACAAAGGCTATGCATCGCGGTTGATGCAGGCATTAATGTATGAGTATTTAATAAAAAAACAAAAACACCTATGTTTATTTTATGATAATCCTAATGCAGGAAAAATATATCAACGCTTAGGATTTAAACCCATCGGGACGTGGGACATGTATAAAAAACAGTAATAAACACGCTCCTAGAACGTTCAAAATCATATTAATTCTTCATGTGACATCAACCATTTTAATGCAGTTGAAAATGCGATTTGATTGTCTGTTCTTATTTGACTTGTCTAACTTGAATACAATAAATATGTTTATGAAGATCGGAATATATTTACAATATAGTATTTAAAGCATCTTATATTTTTCGTGTTTCCTCTAAGTCACATCCTGTGTAATATTTTTAACATTAACTCTTATTTAGAACATATAATCGATAATTTTGAATAATATTTCATATACTATTCTGTTTATGTCGTTAACTGTTTTTAATCATTATATATTATTCAGATACAGTAATTGGAGAGCTCTATTATCACAAGGGGGTCTTCCTTGAATTATATTAAAAAAAATGATATTTTAAAAATATAGGAGGTTGATACTATTTTTAGTAAAGTAAAGAATTATACTTCACGAGATTGGATATTACTCGGCGTCACCACACTCATAGCTTCTATGATATTTATTCTTATTCAACATTTTATCGAAGGGTTTGACGGAATAGGAGACATGGTATTAAACTTCATTGTGTTCTTTGTGGTTTTTGGCGTTCTCCAAATGCTATTTGGTGGCATTTTTTATAAAAATAAAACTTAATAAAGCGTTTTTAGCATCAATATAAAAAGAAACGTTGAAACTATGCGTTTAATACGGACACAATAAAAAAGAGACATATTAGATTTATCATAATCTCGTATGTCTTTTTTTATTTGCTTAAAATCAAGAATAAACATTTCAAAATCTTTTAAAAAAATTAGATAAACATCTAATATATAAATATATTATGAAATATTATCAACAAACATAAAGTATATCATCTAAAAAAAATGTAGATAATTGCAGTTATACAATATAAAATGACTAAAAAATGCAAATAGTCAGCCACATAAATAAGCCATTTATCCAATTAAACAGCTATTAATTAGATAAATAGTGAATTAATATTATTAAAATAGATAAATATCTAACTAATTTATTGACATTAGATGAATTGCTTAGTATAATAAGTGTGTAGTTATTGATTCGAAATAAAATTAAGGAGGCAATATCATGTATGAAATGTTAATTGCTTACGAAAATGAAAAATGCAAACAAGCGTATCTTAAAGATCAAGAAAAGCACAAATGTTTTACCGACTATCTTTGCTAATATATCTTTCTGACTTTAATACTATTAATAAGGAGGAACCACATTATGTATGAACTATTAATTGCGGATGAACTTAGACAATGTAAACAATATCAAATAGAAGCACAAGAACTAAAAAAAGCGAAACGGTAATGATAATTTAAAGTAAGGGAGGCCATACCATGTATGATATGTTAATCGCATATGAAAATGAAAAGTGTAAACAATTACTATTAAAAGAAGCAGAAGCCAAAAAAGTGTCACTTTAAAAGGGCTAATATGACTTAACTATATATTCTTTTAACTTAAATAGGTAGAACGAATACGTGTTACGTGTGGTATCTATTTAATGTGCGAGGTGTTATGATGACAAAAAAACTATTACATAATAAAAACTATATGTTGTTGGTTATTGGAAATTTTATGTCTTTACTAGGTAGTAATATCCAACAGTTTGTGTTGGCGCTATATGTCTTAAAAATTACTGGGTCAGCGACATTGTTTGCATCGATGGTTGCTATTTCTATTTTACCTAGACTTGTCTTATCACCTATTGCAGGTGTGTTTGGCGACTGGTTTGATAGAAAGAAAGCCATCGTTTTATTAGATTTAACAAATGTCATCGTTTTAACCGGGTTTGCGGTGTATTTATATCACTTTAATGTATTATCAATCGGGCTTATTTATCTTCTAGTTATCTTGCTGGAAGTGACAGAAATATTTTTTCATTCAGCCATGGCTGGGGTGTTACCTAGTGTGGTAGAAAAAGACAGTTATTTAGAAGCCAATTCATTAAAAACCATGTTGGTATCTTTTGGTCAGTTGATGGCACCCATTATTGGGGCATTGGTATTCGGTATGTTTGGCTTATTGATTGCGATTATCATCAACGCCATAAGCTTTTTCGTATCTGCGTGTAGTGAGATGTTTATTGCCCTTCCTAAACGTGTAAAACGATCAGAAAAATTTACCATTAAACAGTTTAAACAAGAACTATCATCTGGACTGCAAATCATCAAAGAATCGCCGACGATTAGAACCATTATATCAATTGCTGTTATTATCAATTTTAGTATTGCGCCGTTCTTTTCTGTTGGATTGATTTTCTTAGTTAAAGAAGTGTTACATCAGACAGACATTCAGTTTAGTATTGTCCAAGTTATCTTGTCTTTATCCATGATGTTATCGCCCTTATTGTTGGCTAAAAAGTTAAAACACATGCAGCTTGGCGATGTCTTGATTAAATCATTTTTGATTATCGGCGTGCTTATTATGTTAATCTCATTTAGTATCAACAGTTATATATATACTGTTGGTGCTGGGACATTATCCTTTGCATATATTTTGGTGCTTTGTTTTATCATTGGTGTGATTGTTACCGCAGTTAATATCTCAGTCACAACCTTACTACAACAAACGGTCCCAATTGAATACATGGGGCGAACATCAACCGTATTATCACTATTTGTAACCATAGCAATTCCTATTGGACAAATGCTATTTGGATATCTTTATGATATAATAAATCCAGGACGTGTCGTCATATTGAATGGATCGATTATCATCGTTGCCGTCTTAGTCTATTATCAACGAATGAAAGCAATCGATTATACTCGTAAAGACGATGTCAGTACGAAACTTAAAGAAAGCAGAGTGATGGTTAATGAAGTTTAATTTTAATAAAGATGTCAGCCGCATTTTAGATTATTTGTCGTTTCCAAGTATTTATTTTGCCAAAAACAAACACGAACACTTAGAAGAAGATATGATGTATGAGGTAATTAAGACATCCTATGTTGATTTTATTGAAAAGATGAAACAACAACTGGCCCCATACAAAGAAGAAATCGCTGCTTTTTTTCCTAAAGATTTATATACCAACCATGATTATGTTCATATTTTAACCAGTGCTTTTCCTGTTTATGACTACCGTGATGAGCACACTTATTTAGAGGATGTACTTGCAACCAACGACACGGATTTTAAAACGAAAATGATTCATGCATTAATTACCATTGAAGATGATGATACTGAGTCAAGTGACACCCCAGGTGATGAACCGAATGCCATGCAACACATTAATAGTTTAAATATTGACTCCGCAAATAAGTGGAACTTATTGATGATGATTCAAGAACCAAAAACATATTTAAAACGATTTATCGCTTTATTAAATCGTGTTCAATCATTGTTTTATAGTTACTATAAAGAAAAAGAATCTGCAGTAGAAGCATCTGGAACCCGCTTAGCAACCCGGTTCTCAGAAGATACGATAGAGACCTTTAAAACCATCACGTATGATTCTATTAGTTACGACTTTGCGAGTAATGGTGCATGCCAACTATATATATCTGCAGTATTTCCTTATACATTAAGACTCTCTACCGGAGACGATTGTCGCATTGTTTGGGGATTAGAAATGGAATATGCCTTTCAAAAAACGCATGAAATTAAAGAGGACAAGTTAACTGAACGCGTTAAAATATTTAAAGCTTTAGGTGACAAAACACGATACAGTACATTGAAACTGATTGCCAGTGGTGTGACATCGATTAAAGATATTGCCAATGAACTCGATGTATCAAGCGCAACCATTTCATATCATGTAAATGAATTTTTAACCAGCGGTATTGTTAAATTAAACTTTGAAAAAAGCAAAAAATCTGGATATAAAATTGATTATGATAAAGTTGATGAAGTGATTAAAGCCTTATTAGAAGATTTAGAAGTCTCAGAATAGAAAATGGCAACGATACTTAGGGTATCGTTGCCATTTGTTTAGACGTAAAAATAGGGTTTAATTTTATTCAATTGAATTCTACGCCATTTTAATTAGTGCTTAAAGAGAGGAATACATAAGTTTCATAAAAGATTTAAAAAACTGGTGTACGATTAACCTACATAACTATTAAACACAGGATGGCTCAACGCTTAGACACAATTCATTTTGGTTTGGATTTTAAGGGGTAAGTGAAAAGAAAAGTTCTGTCTTTTCACCAATCTTTTTAAAACCACATTTTTGATACATGTATTTTGCGGTATCATCTTGATCGGTAAGAAGATAGACATCATCGATATGATTTTCATAGGCACGTTTAAGTAACACCTTTAAAATCGTGCGTCCAAATCCAAGGCGTTGGTATTTGGGAAGGATATCAAAATCTTCAAGTTTTACTGTATTGGTATTATACGCATATTCAATATTGCCTACAGGTATATTTTTGTAGTAACAAACATAAAAATCTATTGGGGTATTTGGATTTTTATATATGTCAATTTTACGCTTAATACGCCGCACGGCAAAATCTTTACCCATCGAAGGCGCATTGGCTTCGATATCGATGTCTGTGCCATCTGCGTAATGCATTGCCGTTGTAGCTTTTAAAACATGACACTGTTTAGTCTCTAATAAAGAAGGATAAGCACTTGAATTGATATGATAGATATCATAAACAGTTATATTTGGATGTTTTGATAGTAAAGGCAAGTCAGAAAGTGTGACTTTGTGATAGGTTTCTACACGGTAAAAATTTGCCTGTACGTGATTCAATTGAATTGGAATATCTTCAAGCATTGCTGTAAAGTCTTTATACAATGTGAAGTTATGTGTATACATGTCTTTAATCGTGTTATCTTGGTAGATAATTTTAAATTTATCTGCTTTATATGACGTGAAGAGGGATATGTAGTCGTGTTCCATCTGTTTTATATTTTGTTGAATAGAACGGGTCGTTTCACTTGGCATCATCGTTGCTCCTTATGTGTTTCATCATATATATATTATATCATCTAATGAATACAATCAGCAATGGGTTTTGTGATAGCATTATTTATCACAAATAGCTATTCTAGTGCTATAATAAATATGAGGTGATGAAATTATGGATAAGAAAAGAATTATTATTTACACGGTTTTATTTGCAATCGTTGTTGCGATTGCAACATTAGGCTTTACCCGCTTTAGTACCGATGGATTACTTATTCCACTTGCAGTAACGCTTGGATATTTTACACTGTTTTTCATTGTAGCCCAGATTATTAAAGACAACTCGATTGTTGATATGGGTTGGGGACTTGGATTTGTGTTTGGAAGTATTGCAACACTGCTTATCACAGAAGACCCGACCATCCTATCTTATATTCTCGTTGGCTTTATCGCTGTTTGGGGTATTCGGTTATCCGCGCGTTTGATTAAACGAAACTGGGGAAAACCAGAAGATTTTAGATACGCACAATGGCGTAAAGAGTGGGGAGACAAAGTGGTAATTATTGCCTTCTTTAGAGTCTTCATGATTCAAGGCATTATTAACTTTGTTGTAGGATCTGCGAGTTATACGGTCATTAAGTTTAACAATTTTACCTTCTCTCAAGATTTATGGTGGCTTGTAAGTATAGGTCTTATCATAGCTGTCATAGGGTTATTCTTTGAAGTGGTTGGCGATGAACAATTAAGACGCCACATAAAAAAAGGCACTAAAACGTTAATGAACAAAGGATTATGGTCTATGACAAGACACCCTAATTACTTTGGAGAAATCTTAATTTGGGTTGGGCTTTATATTACGGGTGTCACCCTGTTTGTATCTAATGGTGTCAGCCCAGTATTTTATAGTATTTTAATTATTTCTCCACTTATTATGGCAACGGTATTAATTAAGGTATCAACACCATTATTAGAAAAACATATGGAAAAGTATGATGGTTGGGATCAATACAAAAAAGAAACGCCAATGATTTTTCCTTGGGGGAAAACAGAATAATTTATGAAAACAATGACATTCAGTCATTGTTTTTTTAAAATAGACATAAACATATGATAAACTATAGATACAAAAACAAATAAGAGGTGTTTTCATGGTTAAGATAGCGCGTCAAACTGACCTAGATAAAATTGTTCAGTTTGTTCATGAATATAATAACAACATTAATTACTATAGTGCCTATATGCCTAAACCTAAAGATGCGATCCATCAAGAAATGAAAACATCTATAAAAAAGAATCAAGTACTTACGATGAAAGAAAATGACCAAATCCTAGGGGTTTTAGTATTTTATATCTCACCTAAAAAAACGGTTGATGTGGCGGGCCCTTTTGTAATACATGATAATCTAGCGATTGCCAAAGTGCTTTTAGATCAATGTATTATGATGAATAATGGCCGAGATTTAAACTTCTTTTTTAGTGACACAAGTGATTTTTATAAAACGTTAATGACGTTTTATAATGCTGATTTTAATGATTATGAATTCATCATGAAATGTTATCTTAATACATTTCAACCCTACCCACAAAAAGTACCGCTTACTAAAGCAAATAAAGAAGAGAAAGATAGGGTAATCGCCATCCATCAAAGTATATTTAAACAGACGTATATAACCGATGATATGCTAGCAGATGATAATCGTTATAGGTATCTTTATGTTTATCGAGATAAAGGTGCCATTACTGGGCTTGCTTTGATGATTAATAAAGGAAATTATACAGTGATTGAAACATTTGGATTGATATCAAAATACCGCGGTAAGGGACTATCAAAACCATTTTTGTCCACACTCATGCATTATGCGTTTAAGAATCATCATGCCAAGTACATTATGTTGGTTGTTGATGAAATTAATACAATTGCCACAAAGCTTTATAGTGCACTTGGGTTTGTTATAGAATATAAAAATGTATCTTATACTTTGGTTTCAAATAACGAAAACGATATGACGAAAGAAGGATAAATATGATAAAAAAACAGATTATTTTAGATTGTGACCCTGGACATGATGATGCCGTTGCCATCATGCTTGCAGGAAACCATCCTAATATTAATTTATTAGGTATTACCGTTGAATCCGGGAATCAAACATTAGAAAAGACAGGAAAGAACGCCCTTTATTTATGTGAATATTTATCATTAGATGTTCCTGTTTATCTGGGGTCTGATAGACCATTAATAAGAGACGTAGAAGTGTGCGAGGCCATTCATGGGACTTCTGGTTTAGATGGGGTTAGTTTTCCTCCGCTTAAACGGCGTTTTGAAGAAAAGCATGCGGTAGATTATATTATTGATACGTTAAGAACCTCAAAAGAAAAAATAACCATTGTAACTACAGGACCGATGACCAACCTTGCCTTAGCCATTCGCTTGGCTCCAGATATTTTGACGCAAGTTGAAGCTGTTATATTGATGGGCGGGTCTATAGGCAGTGGAAACGTATCGCCAGCCGCAGAATTTAATATTTTATCAGACCCTGAAGCGGCACACATTGTTTTCACTAGCGGACTTAAAGTAGTTATGATAGGGTTGGATGTTACAAGACAAGTGTTGGTTACCCAAGATATTGTTCATCGCATGGATAAATTGAACACAAAAGCGAGTGATTTATTTGTTAAATTAATGAATGTTTTTAATGAAAATCAACGCAAGGTATTTGGGTTTGATGGGGGACCATTACATGACCCAGTAACAATCGCTTATTTGATTGAACCTAAGATTTTAGAACTTGCTCATGTTCATTGTGATATAGATATATCGCATGGAACGAGTTACGGCAGAACGAACTGTGATCTTTTTGGGTATTTGTGCTTACCCAAAAATACCTTTGTAGCAAAAGCAATCAATAAAAAGCAGTTTTGGGATTTAATTGAAACATCGCTAAAAAGTTACCCAAAAAACTAACATATCCATAAGGAGGAAGATGATGGAACTGGTATTAGTAAAAGGGTTTGTTATATTGAGTTTTGTTTTTATGATGAGTATGAATGTGTATGCTAATACAAAGCCATTACATGGCAACACTACAAGTGAAATATCCAATAAATATCCGACATTGTTCACACCCAGTGGGTTTACGTTTTCAATTTGGGGTGTTATCTATCTTTTCTTGATTTTCTTTACCTCGGTGTTTGTCATAGATAGCAGTCAATTTAGCAATCCTATACTCACCGGATTGATGTTCGGTGTTTCATCAGTATTGAATGGTATATGGTTAAATTTTTGGCATCAAGACAAGCAAGTTGCTTCAAGTGTTATTATGTTTATATTGCTTATGAGCTTGATATACGTATATCTATTAATTCAAGACAGCCGGTTTTATATAACTTTACCGATACGCGTTTATCTTGGTTGGATTGCAGTCGCAACGCTTGCTCAAATATCAGTTTTGCTTTATCCTTATAAGCCTTCATCATATAAAATAGAGGTTGGGATATTCTTTTTAGTTCTTATAGTAGGTGTTGCCCTTGCGATTGCAATGAATTTTATCTATAATGATTGGGTTTTTGCTCTTGTTATTATATGGGGATACTTTGGTATTTATGCAAAACATAAATCCCAAAACCATCTATGGATAAAACAAATGGTATTGGTGTGCATTGGTATAATACTTTTGCTGAGTGTCATTTCAATTATAGTATAAAAAAACCCGAGATATTAAGTTGTCTCGGGTTTTAGTTCGGATTTGATGTATGCAATGACCGCATCACTATGCTTAAGTGTTAATGCATGTTTTGCGATTGCTTTTAATGTTTTATAGGTCTGATTTGTAATGCTTTTATGAATCGCTTTTAAGTAGATAGGACTCATGCTTAATGTCTCAATACCTAGACCAATAAGCAATAATGACGCATAAGGGTCGTGCGCCATCTCACCACACACACTAATGGGCTTATTCGTTGCTTTTGCTTGGGTGATGATGGAATGTAAGAGGGTTATAAAAGGCGGGTCGAAGTAACTTGTTGTATTCAAGATGGATGATTGGGTTCGATCACTCGCATAAGTATAATGCAATAAATCGTTTGTTCCTATCGAAAAAAAGTCTACATGATCACTTAAACTGGTTATATTAAATGCAGCAATAGGGGTCTCAATCATAATGCCAATTTTTACGTTAGATTGATAAGCGATGTTTGACACTTTCAAATTATTTTGAATTGATTTAATAAGGGCTTTTGTTGCATCAATTTCATTGATTGAGGTAATCATTGGTAAGAGTAGTTTGACGTGATTACAGTCTTTTGAAGCCCTCAGCAAACTTTCTAAGTGGATACGAAATGTATCGTTATGTCTTAGGCTGTACCGGATACCGCGTAAGCCTAAGGCTGGATTGTCTTCCTTATCACTTGGCAAAAAATGAATCGGTTTATCTGAGCCTACATCCATCGTTCGTACAGTCACATCATGACACTGATTAAAGAGTGGTGATAAAAGGGATATATGGCTGTCGATACTTGGCATAATTGTTGTATTAAAGTATAAAAATTCTGTACGAAATAAACCGATTCCTAAGGTTGGATGATTGACATAAGGATTCCATTCTTTAGGGTGTGCAATATTGGCTTTTAATGTAATTGTGTGATTGTCTTTGGTAGATACATACATTGACATGTCATTTATATCGTTTATAGCGTCAGGTTTATTAGTATATTGTGTCACTTTTTCAATCGTTTTATGATCAGGGTTAATGGTATATAACCCATCAATTGCATCTAAAAGCACAAGCGTACCATTTTGAATCTTAGTAGTAACAAAGGGGGCATTCATTATAAAAGGAATATTCAACGATTGTGCCATGATGGCAACATGGGATGTTACACCTCCATCTTCTGTAATAATCCCTTTAACATAGGTTAGATCAAGTTGTGCAACATCACTTGGCGTTAAAGTATCAGCTAGAATAATGGTCGGTTCAGTAAAGACTGGAAATGTATGATGGGCTTGTTTTGTCAAGTGGTTTAATACCCTTCGTTGAATATCAATGACATCGGTTGCGCGTAATTTAAAATAGGTGTCATTAAGGGTATTAAAATGATTAATGTATTGATCAGTTATCGTTTTAAAGGCGAAGGCAGCATTCATATGATTTTCTTTAATTAATGTCGTGGTTTTTTGATAAAGCTCTGGATCTTTAAGCATTAATATATGCGCATCAAATACCTCTTTATCTTCATGGGTGTATTGTGATTTTAACGTATAAATATCTTCAACACTTAAATCAATAGCACGGGATAAAACATCAATTTCTTGATGCGCGTTTTGGGTTGTAATATGAGCAATATCATAAGGTGATGATACATGGATATAAGCATAGCCTAGCGCCATGCCTGGTGAAGCAATTTGTAAGGATGTCATAAAAATATCTCCTTTTAATGTATGACTGTGTTACTATTATACCATACACATAATAACTTAGATATGACACTAACAATAAACATCTTGGAGGTGTGAGTGTGGATGAGCACACACTAAATGAAACATTAAAAGTGTTTTGGGATACTCAGTTTCAAGCATTAAAAGAACCTATGGAGATAAAGAAAGTTGATTTTGTGCCGACAAATGCATTAGACGATGCGCTCGTTTACCTTGGTGATCACACAAGCAATATACTTGATATTGGTGCAGGTAGCGGCTATGCCATTTTAACAGCGATTATCCATGGCAAGAAAGTGAAACATGGCGTTGCCTTAGAACCATCGCACGCCGCCAGCAACTTTTTAAAAATGTCATTAAAAAAATCGGATATCCACACAATTAATGTCATTCAAGAAGATCATACGTATGTAAAAACTGACAAACATCATCATCATTATGATGGAATCATATGTTCTAATGTATTAGATGTCGTGCCCAAACAAACCAGTTTAGATATAATCAAAGCTATTGATTACAGTTTAAAACCCGGTGGTCTATTGCTTATTAAGTTGAACTTCTACCTTACAGACACATTAATTGATAAGTTGAAAATGACATGTTTGGGTGACAATATGTACGCAATCAATAATGTATTACGCGGATTAAATTACGATACTGCAACATGGATAACAATGTTTAAAGGGTATAAAGTTATAAAACAAGATGCTTATGAGCGGCTTAAAAATGGTCCAAAAGACCGCCTTATCTTAATGCGTAAACCTTTTTGAAAAGCACCTTTCACAAACTAATATGTGAAAGGTGTTTATTATTAAATATCAAACGATTTGGCTAATTGATTTAGTGCCTTATCTTTTAAGCGAAACATGGTCCAATCATCGAGTGGTTTCGCTCCGAGTTTTTTATAAAATTCAATTGATGAAGTATTCCAATTTAGACATAGCCACTCTAAACGTTTAGCACCTCTTTTTGTTGTAATGTAGGCCAAGTATTCAAACATAATTTTACCATATCCTTGACCGCGTTTACCTTCATCAATAAAAATATCTTCTAAAAAAATATTGGCGCGTGATAAAAAAGTAGAATAACTTTCAAAAAATAACATAAAACCAATAGGTGTATGCGCTTCGTAAGCTAAGACAACCTCGGCCTTTTTCTTTGTGAATAAGCTTTCTTTTAACGAGGCTTCAGTAGCGATAACCTCATCCAACATTTTTTCATACACGGCAAGTTTTTTTATAAACGATAAAATTACGGGTATATCTTGTTCTTCGGCATGCTTTAAGTAAAAATTAGGTTTTATAGTTTTAATCATAGCCATCTTCCTTTCTAAATTATCATAACATAATGATGCTCTTTTGTAATTACAATCACGGTAAAATTTGGTATACTATAACTAGATTGATATGTAAGAGGGGATAATATGAGTAAAAAGATTGGTCTATGTTTGACTGGTGGTGGTGCGCGTGGTGCATACCAAATTGGGGCGATTAAGGCACTAGAAGAACGCGGAATATTAGATAAAATCAGTGCGTATTCAGGGACATCTATAGGATCTGCGAATGTTGCAGTTATTGCAACAAAAGGCGTAGATGCAGCAAAAGAAGTATGGATGACTATGCCTGAAGAAAATCTTCCTCGTAATAAAAAAGATTTAGATAAAAAATCAGATAAGTTGTTTGATTTTGACCGCGGTATTTATACCATGGATGTGTTTAAAAGTATTATAGAAAAATCAGTTGATTTGGACGTACTTAAAAAAAAGGAAGTTTATGTAACATTGTCAGAAGGTGGACAACCAGATAAGGGATTTATTGATTTATTAAGATGTACTTATCGTCATTATGTGAAACATGATACTAAGGTAGTTTACTTACCACTACATGAGCTAGAGTCTGATTCGGTGATCGATGCCATCGTTGCATCATCATCTATTCCCTTGTTTTTTGCACCAGTAAAGATGCAAGATAAGAAGTTTTATGATGGTGGTGTCTTTGATAATGTCCCTATTAAACCGTTAGTTAAAAGCGGCTGTGATGAAATAATTATTATCCATTTGCATCATCATTTATTGTATAACCCAAAAAAAGTTGCGAGTGGTGTTACTTATCATGAAATTAAACACAAAGGACTATTAGGACATATTTTAAAATTTAGTAAAAAACAAACCCAAAGATTATATCAAGCTGGGTATGACGATACGCATGCCTACTTTGATTATTTAGATAAGGCGTAGTGATAAACATGAAAAAAGAAGAAACGCTTAAAATAATACTTAAAGGTTATGTACAAGGTGTTGGTATGCGATATTTTATTAAAACTAGCGCTGAAAAACTAAATATTACGGGGTATGTTCAAAATGATCGCAGCGGTAGTGTGACGATTTTAGCCAATGGATATAAAAAAGATTTGCACGCTTTACTGCATAAAATAAAACACCAATCCCCCGGCGATATTGACGATATCATTACGACTAAAGTCACCCCAAATAAACCCTTTGAACAATTCACTGTCAATCATCCTTAATCGTAACTAATCATATCTTATTTATAATAAGTGTATTTTAATTATAAAAATCTATTGCATTTTATGCCACATTAGCGTAAAATAATAAAAAGTAATGGTTTGTATATAGGGGTATAGGCCTAAGTGACAATAACTCTTTTGTCACTTTTTTCTTACCAAAGCGGGGTGATATAATGGGTAAATATATTATTAAACGTATTATTTGGTTATTTTTTATGCTTTTTATAATTTTAACTGCTATGTATATCATTATGGCTATGGTACAAGTACATAATTTTGGACCTCGCCCTCGTATGCCATTTGTTGATAATTTGGATTTAGCATTTCAAAGTTATAAGATTTATCTTACCAATATTGTTACTGATTGGCACTGGGGGTATGAAGGGGACACACCTGTTTGGGAAATCTTTATGGAACGCATGCCTTTAACTTTAAGAATTAATGTAGTAGTTTTAGTCGCTTTTATAGTTATTGGTTCACTACTAGGTGTCATATCAGCATTAAAACGGCATAGTCTAACAGATGCAATTATTAGTTCAATTACGATGTTTTTTAATTCTATACCACCGATATTTTTGATTTTCCCATTAATAGTCATATTTGGCTATCAATTAGAAATATTACCAAGATTCTTTCCTGTTTCTGAACCGAGAATATCACAAAGAATTCTTGGATACGTCATTCCGGTTATTGCTTTAGGCGGTCCAGCAATAAGCAGCATCTCTAGACTTGTTAGAGGAGAACTGGTTGAGTCTATTAATGCTGAATACATGATGCTTGCCCGAGTTAAAGGATTAAGTCGGAGACAAGCCATTATTCGCCACGGGTTTAGAAATGCAATGGTACCAATTATACCTGAAATCCCGACGTTATTTATGGGTGTGTTGATGAGTTCTTTTTTCATTGAGTCTGTGTATAATATCAACGGGTTAGCAAACTGGTATTTAAAATCGATGTACCGACAATATTTTGGGTCAGGTTATTTCTTTATTATCATCCCCAACGCGATGATTATCAGTTTATTTTATGCTGGGTTAGTTATTAGTCTTAATGTAGTAACAGATGTCAGTCTTGGACTAATTGATCCGAGAATTCACATGGGCAAAAAAAGCTAAGGAGAATATAAATGCTTAGGTATATTTTACTACGTGTATTATTTATGATAGTTACATTAATTTTCGTATTAACAATACTATATTTTGGTCTTAATATGGTGCAATTAAGTAATTTTGGCCCACGACCTAAAATTCCTTTCCCCGACAACTTTTACATGGTATCTGAGGGCTATTTTGAATATATAAAAGGCATCGTAACCAAATGGGATTTTGGCGAAACACAACATGGAAATGACCTTTGGGAAGAATTCTTATATCGTGCACCTATTACATTAAGAATTGCGTTTTCTACGCTGTTTGTTTTTGTGGTTGCTGGTTTATTACTTGGGTTCATATCAGCAATTAAACAACATACGTTAATTGATCAAGTAATTGGCATGGTTACCATGATTTTTGGATCGATTCCTCCATTTATTTTAATGTTTCCTTTGGTGGTTGTGTTAGGATATCGACTTGAGTGGTTACCTTACCGAGGAGGCACATCTACAGATCCTTTATCCCATCAACTCCTATCCTTAGTTATCCCTATTATCGCGTTGAGTGGACCAGCCATTGCCCAGCTATCAAGATTGTTAAGAGGCGAACTGGTTGAAGCTACCAATAGTGATTTTATGGTTTTAGCACGTGCTAAAGGATTATCAACAAAGCAAGCGTTCTTTAAACATGCGTTAAGAAATTCAATGGTTCCTATCTTACCTGAAATCCCTTCGTTGTTTATTGTCGTATTAATGAATGCCTTTTTTATTGAACGGGTTTATCGGTTGAATGGTATGGCCAACTGGTTTTTAAATTCTATGTATTCATCCTTTTTAGATTCTGGATATTTTTACATTTACGCACCAACAGCCATATTAATTAGTATGTTTTATACTGCCATAACATTAATAACATTAATGGTTTCAGATATTTTGTTTGTTATCGTAGACCCAAGAATTTCATTGGGAAAACGCAAAACATAAAAAACACCCGTAGATTATGATCATAATCTACGGGTGTTTTTGTATCTTTATCTTGGGAACAAATCACCGATTACATCGGTATCAACCATCGCGCGTCGTTTTCGTTGTTGGGTAATAAGTTTACGATAATGGTTAGGGTTATTTTCGATGTCATTTCTAATTGTCTCAATGTATTCAAGAAGGGATGCATCTTCAAGATTTGCGTGCGTTGCTTTGGTATCTAAATCAAAAAGATTATCGCCAGTTACACTAACATGATTCGTAGTTAACGTGTGGTGGAAGTATATTTTTTCATTGATAACAGGTACATAGATAACCGCAAACTGATCGGCATCAATTTCGCGTTTAAAGTGACTGTTTTCATTGTCTACACGAAGCGGTACAATGGTGTGTCTTGCTTTAACTTTTCCTTTGATATACCCACTAAGCACGTCCGCATCAAATACAATATCAGAGAAGTAATCAACCTTTTCGTTTTCTCTAACATCTTCTTGCATTTTACGAACATAAGCTCTTGCGTCTTGCCAGGCACTTGCATCAAAGGTTTTTATAACCTCACTTTTAGTATAAATGTCAGCTTTTTTAATTCTTGAATCTTTATCAAATTCAACTTTTCGTATTTCAATGGTACCTTCTAATTCTTTCGTTTCGCAATCTTTTTCTTCGAAACATAGATCTTTGTAATCGCCTGCGAAGTTTTTAAAAACACGTTTGTACAATTTAGCATCTTCACTAATTTCAATTAACGTGAAGCCCTTTTCTGAATAGTTTTGTCGTTGCCAAAATACAATACTTGCGTTCATGAAACTCTCCTTTCGATTAATCTTACTTTTATTATATCATGGAAATTTTTGTAATTCTTATAAAATACATTATAAATAAGACGGTAAAATTAATATCTATCATTTTAAACATCATGCTATACTAAAGAAAAGAGGTGGTATTATGGTGACGGTATCTGTTTTTGGTTTATTGCGGAGCAATCATAATATAAAACAGTTTTCTATTGATGCTTGTGGTATGCGTGATGTTGTTGAATACCTTAAAAAAACCTATCCACATATTACAAATAAAGAGTTAGAAGAGGCTATATTATTTGTTAATCAAGAAAAAATCATGCATATGAAACGGTTTGACATACCACTAACCGATGGGGATAACATCGTCTTTACCACATATGTAGGAGGGGGATGACATGCGGAGGTATGAGGATAATAAAGGCATTCTTAATGCTGCACAATATGACAAGATTCACACATATCATATAGTCGTTATTGGGGCAGGTGGTTTGGGTGGGGTTCTTGCTGAAAGTTTTGCTAGATTAGGTGTGAAAAAGATTACCCTGATTGACCCAGACACATTTCAAGAAAAAAATTTAAATCGTCAACGCTTTGCAACTAGTCGCTCTATTGGCAAAAACAAAGTTGATGTTATTAAAGACGGACTTTACGAGATTAATGCGCATGTAACTGTACATGCGCTTCATAGTACAATACAACGGTGTTATCATGATTTGATTATGACAGACGCTGATGTGCTAGTTGATGCTGTTGATGATATAAAAACAAAATGTTATATTGAAAAACTGGCGAAAGCATACAACATCCCATTACTTCATGGCGCAGTCGGTGGTTGGTATGGACAGTTTGCCATGATTACCGATCATTACAATTTGCTTAGAAATTATTATGGCGATGCTAATAGGGGCGTAGAAGCAAATCAAAAATGTCCTACCTTTACACCAGTTATTGTGGCAGGAATGATGATTGCTGAATGGATTCATTATCTAACAAGTAGCGATGCTATAGGGTTTAACACGTTGTATTTTTATGATGCAAAAAGCCGTAGTCTTGATAAATTGTTTTGAAAAATGGTCACTAGACATGAAAAAAGGACTCTGCTCATCAAAGAACAGGGCCCTTATTTAGTTTATAGATTGTTTTCAATCTCACTTGATTCTTTTAACGTGCTAATTATTTCAGAAACTTGCGCTTGTTCAGCTTGACTAATTAATTGCGCTTCGATGTTTTCTTCAACGTCTTCATATGGTGGAATTTCTTCCTCGTCATCAGCCTCTTCTTTATAGTCATCATAATAGGCTTCTTTTTCTTCTTCAGTAACTGTTACTTCATCTAATGTTGCATCTAAATATGCCGTAATTGATAATTCGATTTTGAGTAATTCTAGCAACTCATCTTCTGTAAATAAATTGCTTTCTAAAGCTGTTGCGAATTCTTCATCAGAGTCATAACCTTCTTTTATTTCTGTTAACTCAGCTTGTGCTTCTGTCTCATCTACTACAAAATCATCGGCTTTGGCTTCTTGATATAAGAGGGTTTGATTAATTAATTGGTCTAATGCTTGGGTTTCAATTTGTTCAACGAACATTTGACCTTGTTCTGACTCTACATCAATGCCTTGTTGTTGGTAACTAAGCATCATACGATCAACTGACTTTTTCCATGTTGATTCGTAAATTTCCTCATCGTTAACTGTTGCAATGACGGTATCGTTAGTTTCTTCATCTTCGCTATCTTCGTTATTACATGCGGTGAGTGCAAAGATAAACATGAGTCCTATAAGAAGAACCAATCCTTTTTTCATTTTAAACACTATAAAACTCCTTATATATTTTTTCTTTCAGTTAATAATGTAACATATCATAAGACCTATTGCAAATGGGATAAGTTAAAGATAAGAACCCATGTAATTTCAGGATTTTAATGGGCTTTTTATGATATACTAATGATAAGGAGAATGCCTATGCACACAATGAAAAGTGATTCAAGACGATTAACCATAATTGCCTTAATTTTTGAGGGGATTGCATCCATAGGCTTTTTAGCCATTGCATTAGGGCTATTTTTGCTATCAGAGTTCAGTTTGGATTTCATTTTGGATATTATTTTATCTGATGGCGCAGACACACTAGAACCAATAGCTGGACTAGATAGTATTATGTTGGTTGTGATTGTATTATTTACGATAGTAGGGACAATTGTATTGCCAATTTTTATATTTAATTTGCTTATGTTTAGTAAACTACTAAGGGGAAAGTTTAGTGACCAAGCTGCTAAGAGATTGTATCTTTACCAAATGATTTATGGTGGATTAATTATAATTTTCAGTTTTTCTTTATTGCTTGTTCCCGGGATTTGTTATCTCTTAAGCGGGTATAAAGGAAAAGGAACAATAAAATTTTAAAAGGAGTGATTTTGTGAGTCAAACCACAGATGTTCGATTAAGAAATATGATGATTTATCAAGTATATGTTCGTAATTATTCTGAAGCAGGGACGTTTGATGCGGTAAAAGAAGATTTAGACCGCATTAAGGCGTTAGGTACTGATATTGTTTATCTCTTACCAATTCATCCGATTGGCGAGGTTGACCGAAAAGGAAAACTCGGAAGTCCTTATTCTATAAAAGATTACTATAAAATCAATGACGAACTGGGGACGTTAGAAGATTTTCAAGCTCTTATAGACGCAGTCCATGATAAAGACATGAAATTAATGATGGACATTGTGTTTAATCACACATCGTATGATTCGAGACTGTTAAAGGACCATCCTGAGTATTTTTACCGTAATGCCAAAGGTGAGTTTTCAAATAGAGTCGGTGATTGGTGGGACATCACTGATTTTGATTACACGAAAAATAAAGACCTATGGACCTATCTAATCGATAACTTATGTTATTACACAAACATGGGTGTCGATGGATTTCGCTTTGATGTGGCGAGTTTCTTACCCCTTGACTTTTTGAAAAAAGCCCATGAAGCTGTTAAAGCCATTAACCAAAATACCATATGGCTAACCGAATCTGTTCACGGTCCATTTCTTAAGATGTTTAGAGATCAAGGCTTTGAGGGCTTAAGTGAAGGAGAATTATTTCAAGTCTTTGATATGGCATATGATTATGACACCCATGGCGCTTTTGAAAAATATTTACTCAAAGAAGGTCCTCTAGAGGATTATCTTGATTGGATTATGAGACAAGAAGAAATCTACCCAAAAAATTATATTAAGTGCCGAAATCTTGAAAATCATGATTTTGGTAGAATCGCTAAGTTTTTAAATGGTGATGATAAGTTATTAAAAAATTGGCATGCGTTTAGTTTTTTTAATAAAGGTGCCACTATGATTTTTAATGGGGGAGAATTTAGTGATGCGAAACATCCTGATTTGTTTAATAAAGATGTGATTAATCGATCAGGAACTGATTTATCTAAATTTATAAAAACATGTCGGACGATTGTCGATGACCCCATCTTTTATCAAGGGGCATATAGCGTGTCAAAAGCTGAAGATAAAGATGTGATCATTGCGAGCTATACTTTAGATAAACAAAACCGGATAGGTATTTTCAATGTTAGCAATGCAACGGGATCTGTTAATATCGGGGTAGAAGACGGCGTATATAAAAACCTTATTACAGAAAAAAATATTGAAGTCAAGAACCAATCTATTGATGCGGAACTTGCACCAATTATAATAGCAGTATAGTATTTTTTATGATGCACAAAGAGTTATTTTGTGCATCTTTTTTCTTTTAATAAAGCGAATTTTGATAATTCTTTAAAACTAATAGACAATAAACTCATGTATTTGCTATAATGAAAGGGTATTCATATTCATTTCAACTATATTTTGGAGGGATGCACATAATGAAAACTTACGCAGTTGACAACATCCGTACGATTGCAGTCATGGGTCATCTAGGGTCAGGTAAAACCTCTTTTATGGAGTCGGTTTTGTATAAAACCGGAGCTAAAAGTACCAAAGGAAGCGTTGAAGGAAAAGATACAACATCAGACTACTTAATTGAAGAACAAGCGCACCAATCCTCGCTTTCAATGACACTAATACCAGCAGAGTACGAAGGCTACAAATTCAATTTTTTAGATACACCAGGAAATGAAGAATTACTTAGTGATGTTTATCAAGCATTAAATGTCGTTAAGGGTGCCGTATTAATGATTGACGGAACAAAAGGAATCGACATTAGTACAGATCGTATATTAAATGAACTTAATGATCGCAATATTCCGACCGTCATTTTTATTAATAAAATGGACAAAGAAAACATTGATTTTCAAGCGATGATTAATAAAATTCATGACATCATCGGCTATCAAGCTGTCCCATTTTTATGGCCGATTGGAACCGCTGATGAATTTAGAGGTTATGTCGATTTAGTCGAGATGAAAGGGCGCGTTCACGAAGGAGAAAAAACCGTTGACGCACCAATTCCTGATGATTTAAAAGACAAGGTCGATGAGTTAAGAGAGCGGATTGAAGAGTCTGTCGCAGAAACTTCAGAAGACATGTTAGAAAAACATTTTAATGGTGAAAAATTAACTGAAGATGAAATTAATAACGGATTACGCCAGGGTGTTTTAGCAGGAGACTTAAAACCGCTCGTATTTGGTTCGGCAAAAGAAGATATTAGTATTTGTGCTATGTTAGAAATTATCGGTAAATATATGCCTGCACCAAATGATTTGAAACCTAAAGCTGGTAAGCATCCTGATACAGGGGAAAAAATCATTCGTGAAACAAAAGACGACGAACCATTTTCTGGGCATGTTTTTAAGACAACAGTTGACCCGTTTATAGGGTCTGTAAGTTTAATTAAAGCCTATTCTGGAACCCTTAAATCAGGCCAACAAATTCTTATTTCAAATACAGGCGAAACCGTAAAAATTGGTGCCTTATTTGGCCTAAGAGGAAAAGAACAACTACCGATGGATACACTACATGCTGGGGATATTGGTGCCGTTAGTAAACTCGACCAACTTCACACAGGACATACAGTGTGTGATCCCAAAGCACCGATTATTTACCGTCAAGCCGATACCCCTTCGCCAACGATTTATGTTGCTATTCATCCCAAACAGAAAAAAGATGAAGATAAAATTTCTGATGTTTTACATAAACTTAATGTTGAAGACCCATCTTTCAGTGTCCAACGCAATAGTGAAACCAATCAATTGTTAATTGCTGGGCAAGGGATGAGTCATATTACCTATATTTTAGAAAAAATGAAAAATATGTTTAAGGTAGACGTTGATACAGATGAACAAAAAATTGTCTACCGTGAAACCATTAAAAAACCTGCAGAAGCAGAAGGGCGTCATAAAAAACAATCAGGTGGATCGGGACAGTTTGGTGTTGTTAATATTAAATTCAAACCAATCGATCCAAATGAAAACGAGTTCGAATTTATCGAAACCATTCATGGGGGATCTGTGCCTAAAAACTATATTCCAGCTGTTGAAAAAGGCCTTATTGAAACATTCAAAAAAGGTCCGCTTGCTGGTTTTCCAGTTATAGGAGTTCAAGCCAACTTGTTTGATGGAAACTATCATCCTGTTGATTCTAATGAGATTTCTTTTAAACTCGCTGCATCACTCGCGTTTAAAAATGCCTTAAAAGACGCCAAACCAACGATTTTAGAGCCGATTATGAAGTTAAACATCCAAGTTAAAGATGATTATGTTGGCGATGTTATGGGAGACATAAACAAGCGCCGTGGCCGTGTGCTAGGTATGAATCCACTCAGTGGAGGCAAACAAGAGATTGTTGCGGAAGCACCAGAAGCAGAAATTATCCGATATACGATTGATTTAAAAGCGATGACTCAAGGAAGCGGGTTCTTCTCTCGTGAGTTTGTACGGTATGAAGAAGTGCCAACCCATCTTGTTGATGACATTGTCAATGCGTATAAAGACTAAATAAAAGCCTCATTTGAGGCTTTTTTTTATAAAGGATTACAATCTAACTACTTAGTTTGTAAATGATTACAAAGAATAATTAAAAAAACTATACACAACCAAAATAACTGTTTGAATGTAATGAAATGCTGTTATAATATAAGTAGAAAAAGGAGGTAATCGCATGTTAGATAAAAAAATCTTTGCAAATGGACAGCAAGTCTATGACCTTCACGATGATGTTTTAACCTATTACTTTAAAAGTGGTGAACTAAAAGCACGCGGACGATTCGTCAAAAATAAAAAAGAAGGCGAATGGAAATATTACCGTGCAAACGGCCATATGTGGAAAATTGGAGAGTATAAACATGGTCTAAAACATGGACAATGGCAACGATTTAGTCAAGACGGACAAGTTGAGTACGATGCATTATTTGAAAACGGAAAATTGATTAAAAAGTTTTAACCCCTACTTCAAGGGGTTTTTTATTTATTGTCTTTTTTTTGTTATAATAGAGGTAAACTATAAAGAATAGAGGGATACTGTGTCAGCGGATATGGTTGGACTTGCCATTGTCATTTTAGCAATATTTCTTCTTATTGGAAAGGGACTCCGTTCGGTCGTACCGGTGTTTTATAGTTTTTTTATTCCATCATCTATTATCGGAGGATTTCTATTACTTTTTTTAGGGCCTGAAGTCTTAGGGGCACTTATATCAAATGAAGCATTTACTTATGGCTTATTTAATGAATCTATTGTTGCGGTATTTAAAACTGTACCAGGCTTACTGATTACCGTTATTTTTGCTGGGTTATTCTTAGGTAAGAAAACACCTAAAACTAAGGCTGTGTTTAATGTATCCGGACCTCAACTTGCCTATGCCCAAACAGCAGCCTGGGGCCAATATGTTGTGGGGATATTAGTAACAATGCTTTTTTTAGTCCCGGTTTTTGGGGCGCAACCCATGGTTGGTGCCCTTATTGAAATTGGTTTTGAAGGAGGGCACGGCACCGCTGCTGGCTTAGCGGATACCTTTAATGATATGGGGTTTAGTGAAGGCACTGACCTTGCCTTAGGGCTAGCAACTGTCGGTGTTGTCGGTGGTCTTATTATAGGTGTTTTCTTAATAAATTATGGCGTAAAATATAATCATACTGTATATTTAAAAAAGAAGACAGATATGGATTCGATAAAGAAAACAGGTATTATTCCGGAAGATAAGCGCAAAAACTCAATGTCATTAACCGTATCTACAGAATCGATTGAACCACTCGCAATGCATCTTGGGTTATACGCGCTTGCAATAATTGTTGGAATAGGCTTTTTAGAAGCGCTTAAATGGTTTGAGCAAGTCACTTGGGCACGCAATGATGGTATTGAATTATTTGCGCATATTCCTTTATTTCCGTTAGCTATGCTTGGTGGTGTATTGGTTCAATATATTGTGAATAGGTTTGACAGGCATAATCTATTTGACCGCAAAATGATAGAGCGTATTCAAGGACTTGCACTAGATTTCTTAGTTGTTAGTGCCCTTGCAGGGTTGTCACTTAGCGTCATCGCAACCCATATTGAGGTGTTTTTAACACTTGCGGTGGTCGGTATCACTTGGAACTTGTTTGTATTCTTGTATTTAGCCAAACGGATGATACCCAAATATTGGTTTGAACGTGGGATTGGTGATTATGGTCAATCGATGGGAATGACAGCAGTTGGACTTATTTTAATTCGAATTGCCGATAGCAAAGGTAAAACACCGTCTTTAGAAGCATTTGGTTATATGCAATTACTCTTTGAGCCCTTTATTGGGGGCGGATTGATTACGGCACTTAGCGTACCGCTTATTTATAACTTTGGACCATGGCCATTATTTATTGCCGCAAGTGTTCTCTCACTTGGCTGGATGGCAGTCGGGTTGTTTTACTTTGGTAAACTAAACCCGAGTACACAAGATCAACTAAAAGAAAATCACAAAGAAAAAGAAGGAGGTAAATAATGGGGTTTTTAATGTGGATTTTATTTGGACTCATTGTTGGATGGGTTGCAAACATTGTCATGAACACAAGACGTAGAGGCTTGATTAAAAACATTATCATTGGATTACTAGGAGCCCTTATTGGTGGCTGGATAGGCACGGCAGTTGGTGTTGGAACCATCACTGAGTTTTCTTTTCAAGGCTTCCTTATGGCAACCTTAGGTGCGATTATTTTAATTGCAGTATTACGTGCTTTACGTGTATAATTCAAACTATATCAATATGAAGAGGTAACCCATGGAAAATATTATAATACTATTTGTAATACTAGGACTTATTTTTGTTAATGGATTTTTTGCGGCGGCCGAAATGGCATTGGTCACTGTTAAACCCCAAGCCATTAAACACAAAGCAGAAACAGGAAATAAAAACGCCATCTTACTAAAAAAAGTAACGAATGATGCCACCAGATACCTATCGACTATTCAAGTCGCAATAACACTAGCAGGGTTTTTATCAAGTGCGTTTGCTGGCGCACGATTATCGAGTAACTTGGTGGCCTTGTTTGCGGACATAAACATTGTTTTACCAAATAATATCGCAGTGATCGTTATTACGATTATTCTATCATACATTACCCTTGTATTTGGCGAATTGGTTCCCAAACGCATTGCCATGCGCCACGCGTTAGCCTATGCCTTGATAGCCGCAAAACCCGTTTGGATTATCATGATCATCACTAAACCATTTGTTAAACTATTATCACTTTCAACTAACCTCGTCCTTAAGCTCTTTCGTGTTAATCCTATCAGTCCAGAAGAGAAAATTAAAGAGCGTGACATTAAAGAAATGATTTTACTAGGTCATTTTCAAGGATTATACGCCAAAAGTGAAAAGGAAATGATCGAAAACATTTTTACATTTGATGACTTAACCGCAGAAAACATAATGACACCACGGGTACATGTAAAAATGATTCAAGAAACCAGTACAGTTAAAGAAGTGATGCATTTTGTGCAAACCTACGGGTATTCTCGCATCCCTGTATATGGGGCCTCTCGTGATCATATTGAAGGCGTCTTAATCGTTAAAGATTTACTGATTGATACCGTTGACATAAATGATTCAATTAAACCGTTGCTGAGAAAACCTTATGTTATACCAAAACATACTAAAATCAATGAGTTATTTAAATCAATGAAACAAACGAAAGAGCATTTAGCATTTATTATTGACGAATACGGTGGGTTTGAAGGCATCATTACTATGGAGGACTTGATTGAAGAAATCGTTGGTGATATTTTCGATGAACACGACCAGCTAGATGCTGATATTAAAAAAGAGAACAGCCATACTTACTTAGTCAATGGCCATGTTCACATTCAAGATGTTAATCGTAAATTAAACCTCAAAATAACATTGCTGCATCCAGAGTATGATACTTTAAGCGGCTTTGTTATTTACCATTTAGGAAAAATCCCGCAAACACCTGGAGATACATTTGTAGATAATAACATTACCTACAAAGTCGTTAAAATCACGAAGAAACGTGTTGATTTAATACGGATTATTTTGCCGACTTCCGGTGAATAAAACACTTGAATACAATTGTCTCGTATTGTCTCGTATTAAAAAAGTTGACAACCTCAGCGCATGTTTATACAAACAACCATTAACATCTGTTTATAGGCTTGAGTGTGATGTAATTGGAATTATATAAACAGTGAACGAATAAAAAGAATACGACAGTAGGAGCGCCTAATATGCGCTTCTTTTACGTGTAGACTAAATATTGTAACGTGAATATGATATAATAATATATGACACATGAAAGAAGGAATAAGACGATGAAGAAATTGGTATTATTTGGGGTATTGATTTTAATTACAACCCTATTAACTGCTTGCAATAATGATTCTGAAAATGAAGATTCAAAAGCTTTAGACACAGAACTAACCGATTCGCTAACGCTTGAAGCAGATTATGAAGGAAAATCATTTTTTGAAGATGGTATCGGTGAAGTAATCATTACACGATGTGTAGATGGAGATACCTTTCATTTCCGCGAAGTCGGTAGCGATGTGGTTGACTCTGTAAGGTTTATTGGTGTCGACACACCAGAAACCAATTATGGTGTTGAACCATGGGGACAAGCCGCAAGTGATTTCACCTGTATAAAACTCGCAAATGCAGAAACCATTGTATTAGAATGGGATGATTCTTTAGATTCAAGAACAGGAAATTATGGTCGGTGGCTAGGATTTGTATGGTACGATGGCCGGCTCTTGAACTTGGAACTCGTTGAACTTGCGTATTCACATAGTAGCGCCATTAACACAAAATATGGTGACATCATGCAAGATGCTTGGTATAAAGCCATGGCGACTGGTAGACGTGTTCATGGTGAAATAGATGAAGATTATGATTATGATTAATAAGGAGTGGATCAGATGAAACAATTTATGAAGGATTTTCAAACGTTTATCACCAAAGGCAACATTGTAGAGCTCGCAATTGCAGTTGTTATAGGAACGGCATTCACACGCATTGTTCAAAGTATGGTTAAAGATGTTATCATGCCAGTTGTTAGTCTGATAACTGGAAGAGATGGGTTTAACAATTATAAATATGTTATCACTCAAGCTAACGAAGCAGAAAACATCACAGAAAATGCGATTTATTATGGAACATTTATTCAAAATATATTCGACTTTATTATTATCGCCTTTGTTGTTTTTGTTTTCTTTAGACTATATACCCATGCCTTTGAAAAACTTACAGAAAAACAACGCATAGAAGAAGCCCGTCTTAAAAAAGAAAAAGCGATGGCTGACCAAGCCATTAAAGAACAAACAAAACATACTGAAGACTACTTAAAAGACATTAAAACATTACTAGAAAAAAACCTAGCAAATAAATAGACAAATGAGAACACTATATAACACCTTAAAAAGCAAAATGCATAGCATTGACTTTTCAACTCTTTACAAAGGGTTTTATCAAATGCCATTTGCTTTATATAACGATACACATGTCTATTTAAACGACCGTGAGATTCCTAAAACTGAACAATTTTATGGCAACACATCAATCCAATTTGAAGGTGACAACCTAGCAATTTGGTATCTCAGTGATATCGAAGGCATAAACACTGATGCGTTGGTCTCAAAAATCGTTCATGAAATGTTTCATGCGTATCAAGCAAAACGTAAAGAAATCCGGTTTCCTAATGAAATAGTTGGTGTTCGTTATCCATATCACGCACATAATTTATCAATAAAACAAAAAGAACATGAACTGATTCATGCACTAATACATACATTTACCCACGATAATTTTAGCAAGTTATGCACGTTAAAAGCGTATCGAAAGACGCAATACACTGATGCTTATTTGTACGAATCTGCCATTGAAACCATTGAAGGTATGGCAGTTTATGTTGAGTTAATGGCATTAAAACAATT
>CAYNAA010000014.1:0-33776 GCA_964395055.1 uncultured Candidatus Izemoplasmatales bacterium
ATTTTTTTCGATGGCTTTTAATTGCTTCGTATTGACTCTCGGTATTGTATTCGCAAACAAACGTGTCAATGATTTCTTCAAGATGGCGCACTGTGTAAATTTTCGCTAAATCTTGGTCTTTGTGGACAATCGCATCAAAGATTTTACGGTGTTCACTAATCCTTGTTGCATCGGTAACTTTATTATAGTTTTGCCGTAAGGCTTTTTGAATAACATCCCAAATTATTAAGTGAATGTTATGTAAAAAGCGGTTCTTTGAATACTTTGAAATTAATAAATGAAACTTTTTATCTAAAATAAAGAAGTCATGAACATCGTCTA
Source organism: uncultured Candidatus Izemoplasmatales bacterium (assembly GCA_964395055.1). Lineage (GTDB taxonomy): Bacteria > Bacillota_I > Bacilli_A > Izemoplasmatales > Izemoplasmataceae > SLQR01. Next base: position 322 of record CAYNAA010000014.1, read on the forward strand.
AATGTTCCATATCATCAACGATTTGTGAGAGTTTACGAATGCCTGCTTCTGTGATGTTTTTGGCACATAATTGCACGGCTAAACTATCTAGTGCACGCCGTATTTCTAATAGTTCTAAGTAGTCAGTATTGTGAAGTAATGTTGGGGTAAACACCGACAAATAATTTTCGTGGTTTGGTTTGTTGACGTAGGTTCCGCCACCTTTTTTCTTACTGACAAGTCCAATGGCACTTAGTTTTTCAATACCAGCCCGTACGGAAACACGACTAACTTCTAAAATCTCCCCTAATCTTGCCTCACTAGGTAAGCGTTCACCTGGTTTAATTTCGCCGCTGATAACGAGTTCTTCAATATAATCATATACAATTTGGCTTTTGGATTTTTTCGGCATTGTTTCACCTCCATGGTATATACCTAAAAACGGTAAAACTTATATTACAAGTCACCGTTTATTTTATAAGAAAAATGCCGTTATGTCAATAAAAAAACCTCGGTTGAGGTTTTCTTATTTATCATCGGTGTTAATTTTACATGTATTAATACCAAAGAGCTTGTACAGTCCACAAAAATTAACGGCTGCGGTGAAGGCTAAAATAACTGCAGGAATGAGTAACCATAAAGTATCTAAGACAATCGCTAAGACGACAAAGACAATCGCTACGATATACCGAACAGCTTGATCAACTTTTCCAACATTTTGTTTCATTTTATTTCCTCCTCATATAGTTTTAGGGTTTATTTATCACATTTAACTTGCATTGCTGCCATATGTAGTGGGTCATACACTGGTGAAAATGGTGGTGCATAAGCAAAATCAATGCTGGCGTATGCTTTGGCTGTCATCGTATTATGAATGGCTGTTGCGGCTGTATTAATGCGGTGTGCCACCCCTGTTACGCCAACCATTTGAACGCCGAGTAACTTGCAAGTCTTAACATCATAAAGGACTGACATATCAATCGGCGTCGCGCCAGGGTAATAGTCTGCTTTATCACGTGCTTTAACATGCACTACATCGTAATTTAGACCGTCATCCTCAGCCTCTTGGGTGCTTAATCCAGTCTTTGCAATTTCTAAATCAAAGACTTTTAAAACACTTGAGCCCAACACCCCACTAAAGCGTTTATCATTGCCTGTGATTTGTTCTGCAATCACGCGTCCAGCCTTATTCGCATGGGTTCCAAGCGGAATGTGTGCAGGCTTTTTTCTTAACCGGTGTGGATACGCCACACAGTCTCCAGCACTATATATGTCTTTTACACTGGTTTCCATTTTATCATTGACAACAATGGCTCCGTTTTTTAACCGTTCAATCGATGTCTTTGCTAAAAAGTCTGTATTCGGTTTAACGCCAACGGCTTCAATCACGAGATCGGCTTCATAAGATCCTTTATCAGTTATTATTTTAGTTACCTTTTTATCCCCTTGATAAGCTTGAACTGTTTCATTTAAATAAACATCAACTTGATGGTCTTTTAAAATTTTTAATGCCGCATCACTTACAAACGGGTCAAACACATTTAATAGTCTTGGTAAACGTTCGATGATAAGCACGTTTTTATCCATTTCACGCAAGTTCTCTGCCACTTCAAGTCCGATATAGCCACCTCCAATAATGGCGATGGTTTTGTTTGCTTTATTGTGTAAAGCAGATTTTAACTGTCTTGCATCTTCTAAATCATTCAATGTATGGATGCCGGTTAAATCACTTCCATCAATTGGTAAACGGATGCCTTTAGCCCCCGTTGCGACAATCAGTTTATCATACGTATCTTTAAAGGGTTCATTGGTGCTGAGATTGACTCCTTTAATCATTTTACGACTTGGATCGATATCAGTGACTTCATGCATCACTTCAACACGAATCCCGTTGTTTTCAAATTGCGTCTTTGTTCTTGCGATAAGCGCTACTTCTTCTTTAATTATATCGCTTAAAAAATACGGCATACCACATGCCCCATAACTTAAATCGTTGCCTTTTTCATAGACAATAAGATCAATATCTTTATTGAGCCGCTTCATTTTACTCGCGGCACTCATACCAGCGGCGACACCGCCGATGACAATCACTCTCATAAAACCACCTCTATTTTAGAATATCACAGTTTAATCAAATGTGCATCTATTTAACGCTAAATAAAAAGTGCACGAACCACTTAGTTAAGCAGTTCGTGCAAACAATTATTTAAATTGGTTGGTGTAAAGTTTGTAATAAACGCCACCTTGTTCAATGAGTGTTTCATGTGAGCCTTGTTCAATAATTTTACCGTGTTCTAAGACGAGAATGCGATCGGCATTAATAATCGTCGAGAGTCTATGGGCAATAATGAATGAGGTTCTCCCTTCCATTACGGTTTCAATGGCGTGTTGAATTGATTTTTCAGTTTGGGTATCAACAGAACTCGTTGCTTCATCTAAAATAAGAATTTTCGGATCGGCAATTAAGGCTCTTGCAAAACTGATCAGTTGTTTTTGGCCAACACTTAAGCGTGCCCCACCTTCACTAACCTCGGTTAAATATCCGTCTTCAAATGATTCAATGAATTTATCCGCTTCAACCATGCGTGCCGCATGTTTTACATCATCATCAGTCGCCTCTAAACGGCCGTAGCGAATGTTTTCCATAATCGTGCCACTAAAGAGATGCGGCGATTGTAAAACGTAACCAAGTTTATCATGAAGCCATCCGACTGAACGGTCTTTCATTGGTTTTCCGTCGACGTAAATCTCACCTTCTGTTGGTTCATAAAACCGGCAAATAAGATTCACTATGGTACTTTTACCTGCACCGGTATGCCCAACCAAGGCGATGCTTTCCCCACGTTTAACCTCTAAGTTAAAATCGGTAAGTACTTTTTCACCTTTTTTGTATTTAAAAGATACATTTTTAAAACTTACGTCACCGTATAACGGTTCCCAGTTTTCTTTTTTAGGATGTTTAAATGTCCCATACGTAGCTAAAACGTCCTCACGATCAGTAATTTCTACAGGATGTTCAATGAGTGACATAATCCGTTCAGCACTTGCTTGTGCTTGTTGGAAACGGGCTAAAATATTTGCCAGTTGCATCACCGGTTCAAAAAATTGACCGATATAACTTGCAAAGACATAAAGTGTCCCTACGGTAAACGCATCGTTAACCGTAACTTCAATTCCACCAAAATAAAATACCAGTCCCATCGCAATGGATGCGATGAATAAAATACTAGGGAAATACAATCCAGCGAATACTGCTGCTTTAATTGAGTGGTTTTTCATGTTTTTAGTTAAATGATCAAACTCGCGGTAGTTGCTATCTTCTAAAACCAATGTCTTCGTTGTTTTTGCACCCGTAATGCCTTCATTAAAGGCACCCGTAATTTTCGAGTTTTGTTTTCTAATATCTCGGTAGGCTTTTAATATTTTACGTCTAAAATAAATACTGACATAAATTAATACCGGCATGACGCTTAATGCAATTAGCGCAAGTTTTAAATTAATAATTAACATAACCCCAGTTAAGCCAATCATCATTAATAGTCCCCATGTTAAATCAATGAGGCCCCATGATAAAATATCACTAAGGTTTCGCGAATCACTTGTCATCCGCGCCATAATCCACCCTACAGGCGTTCGATCGTAATATACAAACGGAAGTTCTTGGAGCTTATCAAACGCGTTCTTACGTAAAATATAAGCTAAATCATTTTGTACGCGCCCAGCATTGACAATAAAAACATAGACCAAACTGGATTGAATGAGGATATAGGTGATAAAGATGCCAATAAAAATCGGCAATTTATCAATATCTCCTGGTAAAATGATCTTATCAATGGCGTAGCGGTTAATAAGCGGGTAGCCAACATCGGCCGCAGCCAATCCAATAACCGCGACTAACCCAATCAATAAGTACTTCTTAAGCGGGGCCATAAACACGAAGATTTTTTTCCAAATAGCCAAATCAAACTTCGTGTCTGTATAGGTTTCTTCTTCAAAGTAACTCATCGCTATTCGCCCCCTTTCTTCTTCGTAACATCATAGGCAATTGAGGTTTGAATATCCCATAATTCAGCATATAATCCATCATCAGCAAGTAAGCTTTCATGGGTACCTTGTTCGATGATTTTACCTTCATCTAAAACAATAATTTTATCTGCCTCTTTGGCAGTGATAATACGGTGAGTGATAATAAACACCGTGGTGTTTTCCCAGTAATGACTGAGTGCACGTCGTATTTGAATATCGGTTTCGGTATCAACAGCACTTAATGAATCATCAAAGATCAGAACCGGTTTATTGTCTAGCAACATTCTCGCAATCGCAACGCGTTGTTTTTGACCACCAGATAAGGTGACACCGCGTTCACCAACAACCGTATCATAGCCCGCTTCAAAACCTAAGATATCATCATGAACGCGGGCCAAATCCGCCGCGTTGTAGACTTTCTTTTGGTCCGCCTTTTGGTCCATAATGCCAATGTTTGCATACACTGATTTTGAGTATAAAAATGGCTCTTGTAAAATGATACCTACGTGTTTACGCAAATGCTTTTTATTAATGTCTTTAATATCGACGCCATCAATTAATATTTTGCCTTTTTGGTTTTCTAATAAGCGAACCATTAAGTTAATCAGCGTACTCTTTCCACTACCCGTTCGTCCGACAATCGCAATCGTTTCACCGCGACCGACCTCAAAACTGACATCGTGTAAGAGCGGTTTATCATCGTCATCAAACTGAAATGAGACATGCTCAAATTTAATATCCCCTTGAATCTCAGGTGTGTTTTCAGTGTCTATTTCATGTTCTGAAGGCTCTAAAACTATTTCATCGATTCGGTCTAAGGCAACCGTTGTTTTCCCAAAGTCACCAATGATTCGTCCGAGCTGACGCATCGGCCAAACAATCATACCAACATAGGCTAAGAAGGCAATATATTCCCCAGAGCCTAAGTCACCATTAATCGTAAAATAAATCCCAAACGAAGCAGTCAGCGCATATTGAATAAAAATTAAGAAGTCGGTCCCACTCCAAAAGAATGCCATCATCTTAACAAGTTTATATGATTCGTTACGGTAATTATCACTTGTTTTATCAAATTTATCAATTTCAAATTCTTCGTTCGCAAATGCCTTCACAACACGAATTCCTGTGACGTTTTCTTGTAGTGACGTTGTCATGACACTTTCTGCATCTTCCACACGTCTAAAGATTTTTTTAACATAATTAAAGTAAATAAAGGCAGTAAAGAAAACAATCGGTGTAACCGCCAAAGAAATAAGTGTAAGTGGTAAATACATGCCTGACATTTGCCAAATCGCAAATCCCATTAAGAAAATTAAACGAATCACTTCGATTAATTGTTCCCCAATAAACACTCTAAACGTTTCGACATCGGTTGTTGAGCGTTGAATTAGGTCTCCTGTTTCCGCATGTGAATGGTATGTGAACGATAAGTTTTGTAGTTTACTATAAATTGTATTGCGCATGTTATAGGCAACATTTTCTGTAAAGAACGCAGTAGTAACACGTCTAAAGACAATAATTGTTACCCGTATAAGCGTAAATAAGATTGATACTAAAGCAACTAAAAACAATTGTTCTTTAATTGTGTCTCCCTCTAAGAATCCCGTAATAAAGGGCGGCAGTGCTGAAGCTTTATCATCAAATATCGTATCAACGATATGTTGAATAAAAAGCGGGGTTAAAGTTCTAAAATATTGTAAAGCAAAGACGAGGACTACCCCGAATATGTATAGATATAAATGGCTTTTCATCCACTTTGTAAATTGTTTAAATCGTTTCATGTTTTCACCTCTAAGTCAATTTTTCCATTAAAAAAGTACCTTCCATCATCATGATAAAAGGCACTTAAAAGTTGTCTATGCTCGTGCAAAAAGACACATTAAGATTTTATCTGTGATGGATCAGGGGTATAAAATGGGCGTACGTCTCCCATTGGTTTTGTCATTACATTACCTGTAATTAAAATGTTTGTAAATGTGTTAATCATGTCCATCACCTCTTTCTTTCATAATTTATGTAAACTCAATTAAAAGTTTAGCATAGCCTAACTAATTTGTAAACCCTTATTTATAAAATAATGTAAACTAACGGATTTCATCATCAACGGGTATCGTCTTAGGCGCTTCTAACATGCGTTCTGGGTTTTCTATATATCGCATGAGTTGCTTAACAACACGGGCAAAATAGAACCCATCACAGACCCGTTCATCGACAGTTATTTTTATATCCATTTGTTTTACTTTGGTTGTTGTATTATCGCCATTGGTAATCACCGTACGGCGTTTTGTCCCAAACGAGGCAAAGAAACTTGTGGTTCCAAAGTCATAAATATGGTGGTAGACGGGTTGAATACCTATACTACCTAAGTCGGTTGCAAAAGCACTCGTATGAAACGGACTTGCGGAAACAATGAACTTTGGTAATAACCGGTGGTTATCTAAAAAGTTTACAACACCGACCGCAAAACGAAATAAAAATCCTGGTAAAATATAAAGAATGCGTGCGGCTTTATCGGCTTTGTTTTTATTGTCTTTTTCTTTATTTTCAATAATAGCATTGTTAACTTTATTAACAACATCTACTAATGTATCATTGCGATCAAAATCCAGCTTAAGAACCGTTTCACTGGCTTCTAAAGTCATTTCTTTTTTAATCGCAAAGCTAAATGAAATCTTTTTTCTTGCGTATACTTTACGACCTTTGACAAACCGGTTCACCTTAGGATAATCTGTCATCGTCCGAAGCATCGCAGCTAAGACGACATGTAAAAAGATAATCCGGTGGCCATCTTTTCGTAAGTCTTTTATAATTTTCTCACTATGATTTAAATTTAACGTGTCAGAAAAATAAACCTGGGCATCATACCGCTTTGGCATGAGATAAGGTACCGCCCGTAACACGGGGTCATGATGCTTGATTAAATATCCATCGTTTCTGTCTTTAAATAGGCGTTTAAACATTGTATCCCTCCATTTATTCATATCTATTATACAATACACATAAAAAAAACCCTACACTTTATCTAAAAAGTGTAGGATTTTTTTATTTATGCTTCAAACTGAGCATGATATAGTCCATAATAGAATCCTTTGTTTTCTAGTAGTTTATCATGGCTACCTTGTTCAATAAGTTCCCCTTGATGGATGACTAAAATCTTATCCGCTTTTTGAATCGTTTGTAATCGGTGGGCAATCACAATGCTGGTTCTGCCTTTCATCAAGCGTTCCATACTTTCTTGTATCTTCGCTTCAGTACGTGTATCAATATTCGAAGTTGCTTCATCTAAGATGAGCAAGCTCGGATTAGAAAGAATCGTTCTTGCAATAGAAATTAACTGACGTTCGCCTTGTGAGAAGTTGGCACCACCTTCAAAGATAGGCGTATCATAGCCATCAGGAAGTTTGGTAATAAAGTCATGTGCATTGGCTTGTTTAGACGCTTCAATAACCGCTTCTTTTGTGGCATTTAAATCACCGTAATGGATGTTATCATAGACCGTACCTTTAAAAAGTTTGGTATCTTGTAAAACAATACCAATGCGTTTTCTTAACGCATCTTTTTTGTATTCTGTTATATCTTTGCCGTCAATTTTAATCGTTCCTTCATCGATATCATAAAACCGGTTGATTAAATTAATCGTGGTGGTTTTACCGCTACCTGTTGGTCCAACTATCGCGATAATATCTCCTTTATCAGCGTGAAACGAAATGTCTTTTAATACAGGAACCGCTTTATCGTAAGCAAAATATACATTCGTAAAGGTAATGTCACCGTCAAAGGCATCAATCATTGCCTCACCATCATCTTCATATTCGCTGGCCGTATCAATCATTTCAAAAACACGTTCAGCCCCGGCAATCCCTTGCATAAGTGCGTTAAAGAGTTGGCTTAAATTATTAATTGGCATAATGAATTGTCGCGAATAAATACTAACGCCATTAATTTGACCAATCGTAACCGCAAAAACACTAGCCGCTGGCGCGTATAAATAAAGTAACGCCCCAACTGCAATAACGAATAAATAAATAATATTATTCATAAAATGGATAAATGGCCATAAAATACCTGCATAGACTTGGGCTTTAAAACCCGCTTCACGCAAGTCAGTATTGACTTTAGAAAACTCTTTAGTGAAAGCTTGTTCTTGATTATACAGTTTAACCGCTTTTAATCCACTAATATTTTCTTCGACAATTCCATTTAAACTTGCTAAATACATTTGTTGGTCTTTAAACCCTTTACGGGTACGTTTAGAGATGAAAATGGTAAAGTAAATCATCACCGGAATAAACGCAATCACAACGAGTGATAATGACCAACTAAGAACAAACATATAGACAAGCGACCCAACTAAAACGATACTACTGTTAATGACTTCTAAGACCGTTTGTCCTAGTGAGGCATTAATGAGTTCCATATCATTGGACAAGCGGCTGACAATGTCACCACTTCCCTTTTCATCATAATAAGATAACGGGGCTTTCATTAACTGATCAAACGCTTGCTTACGGATACGTTTAATAATTTGTTGGCTTATTCTTACCATAATAAACCGACTTAAAAAACGAATTAAACTATTCCCAGCTGCGATAATTAAAATGATAATCACCACATTAATAATTTGCCCGTACCGTTCGGGTAATAAATACTCATCAATTGCAATAGAGAAAATATAAGGAATCGCAAGATTAAAAATGGTTGCCAAAATGGTAAAGAGTGTTAAAATCAAAATCCAATACTTATAAATCCCCATATAACTTAATAAACGTTTAATGGTCTCGCGGATTTTTTTTGGTTTTTCTGCCACCATCCCTCGTGATCCTGGTCCACGTTGTCGTTGTCTAGACGAGGCTTTTACTTTTTTTTCGGCATCCATAAGTTCGAAGCCTTTGTCATCTTTAATCTCTTGTTTAGAGAGAAGTTTAAAATTCTTTTTAGGCATTGTCATCACCTTCTATTCCCAGCTGACTTTTTACAATCTCTTGATAGACGGTGCTTTTTTCTATAAGTTCATCATGGGTACCAACGCCGTCGATACGGCCCTGATTATCTAAAACTAAAATCCGGTCCATGCGTCTTACGGTTGCGACCTTTTGACTAATTAACATGACAGTTGGATGATACGATAGCGCATCAATAGCATGAAGGATTTTACGTTCACTCGCCGCATCAACCGCACTGGTTGCATCATCGAGAATTAAAATGGCAGGCTGTTTTATGAGCGCTCTGGCAATGGAAACCCGTTGTTTTTGTCCGCCTGATAGGTTGGTGCCTTTGGCCTTAACTAAATAGTTAAAATAGGCTTCTTGATCACGCGCAAAATCATAAATTAATGCCTGTTTTGCGGCATCTTCTAACATGTCAAGATCAGCTGTTTCATTGCCTTGTAAAATATTGGTTCCTAGTGAGCCACTAAAAAGAATCGCTTCTTGCGTCACGAAGCCTATTTGATCTCTTAATGCATGGATATCAATCGACTTAATGGGATAATCATCTAAATAAATGTCGCCGTCAGTACAATCGTATAATCTTGGCAGTAACGAAACCAGTGAAGTTTTCCCACTCCCTGTTGAGCCGATAATACCGAGTTTTTCACCAGGAGATAAAGAAAAATTAATATTATATATCGCTTCTTGTGCATGTTCGCCGTACTTAAAGCAAACATTGTCAAAGCGTACTGCCCCTTTAAGTGTCACAGGTTTTGCGTCTGGTTCATTCACTAGATCAATTGTCGCATCAAAGATTTCATTAATGCGTTGTGCTGATACATCAGCGCGTGACACAAAAATCATCATCATCGCAAACATCATTAAGCCAATAAGGATTTGTTGGCTGTACTGGCTAAAAGCCATTAAAAGTCCAACACGCGGTTCTCCTAAGGCGTTAAAGAAAGCGGGATTGCCCTGCGCCATATAATAACTACCAAAGAGTAAAATAAGCGCGATACCTAAGTTAAAGATCATCATAATTACAGGTTCTGCGACGGCCATGACGCTTTCTGCACTGGCGTTAACTTTACGGTAATTTTCATTGACACGCTCAAACTTTTCTTGTTCGTGGGGTTGTGAGACAAACGATTTAACCACTTGCGGAGCATTGGCGTTTTCTAAAACCGTATTGTTAATATCATCGAGACTGATTTGGACCTTTTTAAACCGAGGATAGGCCATTGCCATAACAACCAAAATAGAAATAATTAATAAGGGAATCGTCACAAAAAATACTTGAGATAACGCAAGCGACGTTGTTAGTGCCATAAATAATCCAATCACGACCATCATTGGCGCGCGAATAACAATTCTAAGCATCATCGTGAAAAACATTTGAACGCGCATCACATCATTCGTCGCATTGGTAATTAACCTACTGGCTTTAAAGTCATCTACGTTTTTGAACGATAAGGTTTGAATTTTATTGAATAAATCTAAACGCATCTCAGCACTGGCGTGTTGGGAAATATATTGTGAGGTATACGTATTTAAAAAGCCAGCCAAAATCCCAAAAATTGCCAATCCTAACATGACAAAACTTAAAAGCACGACTTGTTGAATGTCGCCAGTTTTAATGGAATCGTCAATAATAATTTGCATAATAAAAGGGATTAAAAAAGCCACAACGACTTGAACAACCATTGCAAGTATGGCAATGGTAATTTGAATTTTGTATTTTAGAGCATACCGTAATAACTGTGTAATATTACTCATGATGCATTCTCCTTTATGCCACTGGCAATCACATCAATGAACCAATGGAACTCTGTTTTTGCTTCTTCATAATCTAAGCGGTGCTTAAAACTTTTTTGAATTAATTGCATCTTCATTTGTTGTAAATAATGATAAAGATGGGTAATGCGTTCGTGACTCAGTGATTTTAATGCTGTGATATCTAATAAGCCAATGACTTTTTCATAAAAGGCACGCCGTCTTTTACGGTAGGCGTCAAAGTCGATGGTATAAATAGGGTTGTGTTGAAAAAATTTAACCAGTATTTTATGATACGATGTATGCGTGAAAAAATGATAATCACGTTCAAACGATAGTTTTAAATACACAAAGAATGGATATTGTTTTTCTTTTAATCGCGCATGAACATCGGTTTCAAAAGCACTTAAAGCTGTATCAAATAGATAGCTGAATACATCATCTAAATCGTCAAAGTATTGATAAAAACTGCCTCGAGGAATGTTTGCCTCTGTGACGATATCCGTCACGGATATCTTACTCATCGGTTTTTCAATAAATACAGTTTGGATTGCTTCCGTGATTTTTTGCCTTTTTAACTTAGGCAGATGGTGAAAAGTCGTTTTAGGCATAAACCCTCCTTATGACAAAGTGTCATCTATGGTAGCAAAAGAAAACCTACAAAGGTAGGTTTCTTATTTTCTAAGTTTCCCATCAGCTCGATAGAGTAAATACTCCATATCGTTTTCTTTCGCATAATCAATGGCTTCTTTTTGCGTTGGGAACACGCGGGTTGCACGATCTGCATCATCGGCGATGATTTGCCATCCTTCTTTATGCTTTTTAATGTGGTATTGCTTCTCAGCAACATGTGCTTTCGATGCGTCATCTGCTGGTTGTTCAACCGCTTCTGGTTCTTTTTGCAAGCGTTCGGTCGCTTCATCGTTGTTTATCGCTGTGGATTCTGTCGTATCAGCAGGTACTGGTTTCGGTCGGTGAAGTGGTTGTGCAATACTCATCTCTTCAAGTTCTTTTTCTACTTGTTCTAGTGAAATTTCACGTGAATCTTGCTCGTCAATCTTGTTAGATTTAGCGGCTTCTGCATCGAGTTTTTCGACACGCTTATCTTCTGGCTTTTTCTTTTTACCAAAGATTCTTGCTAATAATCCCATAAAATACACCTTCTCATTTTTATTTTTTTAAAACTAATGTCACTATTATATTATCATACATTAGAGCAGCATGCAATTTAAAGGGATTAAAAACTTTGTAAAGATTCCGTTACTTTTTAATAGTTGTCATACAAACTGACTCGCTTAACGCTTTAGAAAAGTAATAGCCTTGGATGTATTCGATGTTTTTAGATTTTATGTATTGATAGTCAGCTTTTGTTTCTACACCTTCAGCAATAATCTCAAGACCAAAGGTTTTAGAAAGGTTAATAATGGCTTCAACTATCTTTTGATTGCTTTTATTATCTGAGATTCCGGTAATAAACGATCTGTCGATTTTAATTTTATCAAGTTGATTTTGTGACAAACGAATCATCGATGAATACCCACTGCCAAAATCGTCAATTGCGACTTTAAAGCCGTATGCCTGTAAGGTTTTAATGAAGTTTGCTTCCTTCATAAAATCTTCTGGACGGTGTGTTTCAGTAAACTCAATGGTGACTTGATTGGGATTGATGTTTAGTGCTTTGGCTTCGTCGACAATATAATTAATAAAGTCATCATTGTGAATTTCAGTGGTACTAATATTAATAGAAATAAAATCAAGTGGACAGTCTCCATCGATAAATCGCTTAAAAGCCGCAAGGGCTTCTCTTACCACAAAATGATCAATTTCTTCAATCAAATGGTATTTTTCCGCGTACGCTATGACGTCTTCCGCGTTGAATTTATTGGCATTTTTAGCCCGAATTAACGCTTCAACCCCTACCATCTTCTCTGTTTTTGGAGAGATAATTGGTTGATATTCTAAATAAAATCCATTATCTTTTAAAGCATCTTTTATTAGCCGGTATGTCGTAAAAGCATCATGATTTCGTCGTTTAATACCACTTGAGTAATAAACAATTTGATCTTTTCCTAGCAGTTTTGCTTCTTGCAAAGCCAGTTCACTTCTAAGGAGTGATTCGTTAAAGCGTGGATTGCTTTTATGAATCGCATAGCGACCAATTGATACCGTGAGTTTAATCGTATGGACACCAACTTCATATGGGTCTTTTAATACACTTAACAATTTTTCAGAAAAACGGTTTTGATTATCTGCATGTGATGGATATAAGATAATAAACTGATCAGAATGCATGCGGTATACTGTATCATAGGGCTTTATTAATTTTTTAATGCGGTTACCGATGTGTATCAACAGTTGATCTGCTAGCTTATGTCCCAACAAATCATTATAGTTTTTAAAGTTATCGATGTTTAAATAATACATCGATACATCTTTATCAAAGGCAATTAATATATTATTAAAGTTTTGTCTTAAATAGTTTACATTTTTCATTGTTGTCAACGGATCATCATATAACATCTCTTGATAAAATTTTAATGTATTTTTTCGTGATTTTAATAATAAGCCGATTCCTAATAAAAAAAGCACGGTAATCCCTAATATCAAGCCGAGCCAAAATGTATCCGGGGTGTTCGTGATAAACCCAATAAACGACTTTATCATTGTCAATACTTTTGAAAGATTGAGTATTAGATTCATGTTGTCACTCCTATAATTATTTGTCAATTATACTCTAAGTATATTATAAAATAAATCCCAGTAAAGTAAAGGATATTTCACTAAAAACCAAATAAAAAGCACTTCCGAAGAAGTGCTTAACATTTAATAATCGACGTTATCTGGTTCAGTGAAGAATTTACGACCGCGATTCATCGCACGTAAGGCTTGATAATCTTCATCGTCTAGGGTGACATTCATGCTTTGTAAGTTTTCATCAATGCGTTTTGGGGTCACCGATTTTGGAATGATTATAATATCCCGGTAAGCTAAAAAGGCAAGCGCGATTTGGGCATTAGAAACATTGTGTTTCTTTGCGATTTTCGCAATGTCTTCATCATTTAATAACTGATCTTTAATGTGATGACTCATTAATGGTGCATAGGCTTCTAAATAAATCCCATTTTTCATGCAAAATTCTTGGAGTTTATGGTTTTGTAATTTTACATGGGTCTCAACTTGATTCACCATTGGGGTGATTGTTGCGGTTTCAAATAGATGTTCTAAATGATGAAAAGTAAAGTTAGATACCCCAATCGCTCTAGTAAACCCATCTAAATACAGATCTTCCAATGCTTGCCAAGAATCCGCAGTTTTTTGGTAATCCTTTGGCCAATGGATTAAATATAAATCAACATAATCCAATCCCAACCGTTCTAGCGATTTTTTAAGCGCGCGTTTAGTAGATAGATAGCCTTGGTCGCTGTTCCATAATTTTGTTGTTACAAAAATATCTTTACGATCAACACCTGAATCTTTAATGGCGCGTCCAACGTCTTCTTCGTTACCATAAACTGCAGCGGTGTCGATGTGACGATACCCATTTTTAAGGGCGTATAAGACCGCGTTATAGGCGTCCTCATCTTTGCTTCTAAATGTTCCGAGTCCAATGGCGGGAATGTCTACCCCATTGTGCAATGTATAAGTTTTCATTTAATCACCTCGATTATAGTATAGCATATATCCCCTATACCATCCACTCAAACCCACTGTATAAACTGTTTCCGTGATACAAAAGATTATCTGCTTTTTTAATTGTTAATGATACCGATGCATCCAAACTTTCTAATACATCTAAACGCATTTCCCCGTATTTACTTGGTCCTTTTAACACCGTTGGCGTACCAAGTGAGGCATTGATGGTTATGACATATGGTTTCTTTGTAACAACAAACCTCACAATGCCATTGTGTTCTTTTCTTGTGATTTTTGCTCGGTTATATGTTCCAAAGGCAAGTTCTTCACCTTTAAGATGTATAATCATCGTAAACCCAAATGGTTTAAAGAATAACGTAGGCACACTGCCCCCAGATAACGATAGTGAAACCTCGTCATCAAACTGATTAGCCTCTAGCCAAAACCAGCGCTTAGGAAAATTACGGCCATACGTTTTCTCCATATAACTAGACCCATCAATTGATTTACTGGCACCTAGGTAACTTAGATTTCCGTGGACTTCAGATGTCATTATTAAAATTTCTTGATAACATTCAAGTGGCAGTTTAGCCAAAAATCCCATAGCACTTTTTTTCTTTACGTGGACTTTATAATCAAACGTAACATCAAGCGTCATCTCTTTTAACCGTATCGTCAAAGCGTCTTCGCTTAAAATATTATTTCCAATCGCCACCATATCACCACTGGCATCAAAGGCATCTAACTCAAAGCGGTGATAGGTATTTGTGTGCTTTATTCCGTCAAACACTTGAATAAATGCATGCGGGTCATCTTTAAACCCAGTATAAGCAAAGATAAACGCCAAGTTGATAGACTGTACAGGATCAAGCACGCGGACATACCATCCTTCAAAGCGGTTGTGTTTCATATGGGTTTTTAAGCTAAACTTATTCATCGTGTTTTTGTTCACCATCAAATACTTCTAACGATTTTTGTCTTGTATGAAACGCGCGTTTAATGAGTCCAATCGCTAAAATACCATCAAACCAAAGCAAGTAAAATGGTGCCATAATGAAACTTAAAAAATGATGCTTCGATGAGATCCGAATAGATAAATAAAGCGCAACATGCACAACAGCATATAATACCACGTTAATCCCAAGTGACACCACAAAATTATCGGATGTTAGTTGATCAAATATCAACATCGCATAAAACAAATGAAATGCCAACATAATTAAAAGCATTCTACCAATGCCCAATAAACGATCATGATGGACAATGTAATCCATCATATGCCATACTTGTTGTTTGAATTTTGGCGTGTTTGTAGTATACGTTAACCCACCCCCATGATCAATATGCATGACTGTGACATTTTTCTTATTCATATCGTACTCAAAAGCTTCAGTGGTTTTATATACTTTTGTTGGGCACGAATTTAAACAATAGGTTTCATTCTTAATTGCAAAAAAGTGATAGTTTACCGCATCATTCGGCAAGTTCACATCACGTAGTAAATCGAAAAAAAGCAAGTGTCCTTCCTCTGCAGTTTGATGAATGACCGTTTCTTTTGCGGTATAGAGTTGGTGTTCAACAAGATTGTTCGCCATAAAGTCAAGCATCGGTAACTTTTCAATCATCACGTGTGCATCCATAAACAACAAAAATGGATGACTGTGGGATGGATACCCCTTTTGATAGGCTTTTGATAAAATTTCAATGGTGTAAGCTTGTTCACTTGGGTCATTATCGACAAGCAAATCATGAATGATAAATTCACCATAATCCTCACTCACAATCGCATTGTTAATATTGACAAAAATATACTCATGTTTCGACTGTCTGGCAATATCAAATAAATGCTCTAATCCTTGATGATAAAATCGAATTGCGACAATAACAGAAAAACGATGATCGTTTTTATAAAACAAAAGTTGTATGCGCTTGTTTTTATAAAAGTGATCAAATAGTACTAAAAAGACCAATAACGTTAATAATATTGTCATATCCCTTCACTCCTTATAGCATTATTGTATCAAGTGTTGCCTAAAAGCGCAATAAGCATGTGTTTTAAGAGAAAAAAAGCACGCATTTTGCGTGCTTTTGATTATTGATTCTTTTGATCTTCATACTGTAACTTATACAAGTTATAGTAATGTCCTTTTTTATTGAGTAAGGTTTGATGATTTCCGTGTTCTAATATTTCTCCTTTTTGTAGGACAATAATTTGATCAACATGTTGGATCGTTGAGAGCCTATGTGCCACAATTAACATCGTCCCAATATTCATCATTTTTTTGAGCGATTCTTGAATTAATTGTTCGGTTTCTGTATCTATGTTTGATGTGGCTTCATCAAGAATCATAATGCGTGGTTTATGCACTAACGTACGCGCAAAGGAAATTAATTGACGCTGACCTGCAGAGAAATTATTGCCGCGTTCTCTAACGCGTTCTTCATACCCGTTTGGCAGTTTGTCAATGAACCTATCGGCGTTGACGTACTCGCATGCCTCTTTTACTTCTTCATCGGTAATCGTATCAGTACGTAATTTAATGTTTGAGTTAATGGTCCCACTAAACATAAAAACATCTTGTAACATTTGGCCAATAAATGAACGCAAGCTTGATATTTTAATTTTCGTAATGTCAATACCATCAAGCAAAATTTGTCCTTTTTGGATATCATAGTTGCGTGTCAGCAAGCCTAGTATGGTCGTTTTACCCGCCCCTGTTGCGCCGACAAATGCGACACTTTCTTTGGCCGCAACCTTGAAACTTACATCTTTCAATACCCATTCATCTTCTACGTATTTAAACCAAACATTTCTAAATTCAATTTCTCCTTTGACATCCTCTAGTACAATGCCTTCAGGATCGTCTAATACGGTTGGATGACTGTCTAAAATCATAAAGATTCGTTCACTTGAAGCAAACGCAGATTGTAAAATATTAAACTGTTCTGCAAGTTCTTGTATTGGTTGGAAAAACCGTCTAACATAGTTATGAAAAGCAACCAATGTTCCAATTGAAATCGTGGTCGCCGCAAGACCTAAGACGCTACGTCCACCGTAATAAAAGACAATCATTGTCGCAATCATGTAAAGCAAATACATCGTTGGTCGGTAGACTGCAAAAACCAACATTTGACGTAGATAACTTGCTTTTAATTTGGTATTTTGGATGTTAAATTCATCAAATTTCTCGTCTTCTTTATTAAATATTTGGATGATTTTCATACCTGATAAATGTTCTGCTAAAAATCCGTTTAAACGTGACATATTGGCCCGAACTGCACGGTACGCTTTCCGGGAAAATCGTCTAAAGACAAATGAGAAGATGACAATGAACGGTACAACGGTCAAAATAATTAAAGTTAAAGTAACATCTAAGAAAAACATCGCACCTAAGATGCCAAAAAACATAAACAAGTTTCTAAATACCGTAACAATAACGCTCGTATACATTTCATTTAACGTATTGGTATCGTTGGTAACTCTGGTAACGAGTTTACCTGTTGGCACTTTATTGAAATAATCAATATCCTGCCCTTCTAGGTGCGTAAATATTTCTTCTCTTATATTATAAATAATTGTTTGACCTGTTTTTTGTAGTAACATTGTTTGCATATAGTTAAATAACGCAGATAATGCAATTGCACTGGCAAACACAACTAAATAAATAATCAACAACGTATAATCAATATCACCTAAACTAATAATATCAATGGCTTTACCGATAATATAGGGTTCGAGTAAGGCAAAACCAACAGACATTAACATAATAATAAACGTTAGCAATAATGATTTCCAATACGGTTTGGCATATTTGAGTAAGCGTTTAACAATCGTAGTATCTTTATATTGATGCATCCTAGAGTCAGTATCGATATCGTACATTATGCCACCTCCGTTTCGTCTTCTAGACGCTGACGTTCGACGACGTCTTGATAAAACGCACAGCGTGATTCTAATGCTTCATGCGTACCTACATCGATAACTTTTCCATCATCGATGACAATAATCTTATCAGCGTTTTTAACCGTTGTAATACGGTGGGCAATCATAATCGTTGTTTTACCTTGGCGGATTTTATTTAAATTGCCTAAAATTTTCTCTTCTGTACTCGTATCTACTGCACTAACAGAATCATCCATGATTAATATTGGCGGTTCTTTTGCAAGGGCTCTAGCAATCGATACCCGTTGTTTTTGGCCACCAGATAACGTTACCCCGCGTTCGCCAATCACGGTATCATAACCATGTTTGAAGTCGATAATATTTTCATGCACATCAGATAACTTCGCCATATATTCGATCCGGTCGATGTCAGAGGCGTCTTCTTCTACACCCAAAGAGATATTGTTTTTTATGGTGTCAGAAAATAAGAAGCCATCTTGAGGAACATAGCCGATGCTTTCTCTAACTTTTTTAATCGGCAATTGCATAATGTCAACACCATCAATATAAAGTTGCCCAGTATTGACGTTATAGATTCTTAAAAGCAAATCAACAATACTGGTCTTCCCAGATCCCGTTCTACCTAATATACCCACAGTTTCCCCAGCTTTAATTGAGAACGTGATATCTTCAAGCGCATTCTCATCACCATCAGGATATTTAAAATTTAAATGTTTAAATTCAATGTTTCCTTTGATCTCATCTACTTGAACAATATTGCCATCATCTTTTACATCAATCTCTTGATAAAGGATTGAGTCAATACGTTCTAAACTGGCTTTTCCTTGACTTCTGACGTGAATGATCCGTGATAAAGCCATCATTGGCCAAATAAGCATACCAAAGTATGATATAAAGGCTGCTAAGTCACCTAAAGTAAATTGGTTGGCTTCTGCTAAATCTCGGGTTGAGTCTACTAAATACCCACCATAACCCAAAATCATAATAAACCCAGCACTTACGATAAACTGAACGATAACTTGTAAAATCGTCGCAATACGAACAAAGCGAATATTTTTTTGTTTGGCATTTTTATTGGCTTTTAAAAACTCTTTTATTTCTGTTTTTTCTTTTACAAAGGCTTTTATTACACTAATACCAGAAAAACTTTCATTGGTAAAATCACTTAACCGTTCAAACGCTTCTTGACTTTCTCTAAAGCGCATGCGCATTTTATTCCCTAAATACATTCCAAGCGTCGCAACGATAAATAACGGCAATACCAACACCAAGGTCATTCTGACCTCAAGTTGAAACATCCGGTAAAATGTTAAAATTCCTAAAAATGTCGCATCTACAAACATAATAAGCCCTGGACCGATAGACCGTCTTACAGCTTCAAGGTCATTGGTAAAGTGGGCCATAAGTCCGCCAACTTTTTTCTCAGAATAATAATTATTAGAAAGTTTTGTACAATGTCCAAACATGTCATTACGTAAATCATAATCAATACGTCTTGATGCGCCAACAATTCCAAAACGCCATAAAAAACGTCCTAAAACAATCGCCACCGTAATCCAAATGATCGTCATAACGATATCATTTAAAAAAGCAGCATCTTGACTGTCGTTAAGAATGCGCTCCTCTAAGGTATTGACTAAATCTTTTGTAATTAAAGGAATTTCTAATTGTGCTAAATCGACCATAATTAACGCGACAATGCCTAAAATAAACAACGCAGCGTATTTTATGTAGTACTTATTTAATGTTTTCCCAAAAATCATTGGTTACACCGTCCCTATCTTGTCAAATAATTGTGTTAGTTGTTTTATTTCTTCAGGGGTTAATCGGTCAAATATTTTCTCTACTGCGCGCTTACTTTCAAGTTCATTCGTATTCGCAAGTAACTTTCCTTTAGGCGTCAATGAGATATAATAAATGCGACCATCATCTTTACTTTTGGTTCGTTCAATAAAGCCGATTTCTTCAAACTTACGCATCATTTCTGTGATGGTGGGTTTTGATAAATCAAATGAACTGGCTAAATCTCCCATGGTGATTCTACCGGCTTTATCAATCTCTCGTAAATAAGAAAACTGTTTCCCTGTGAGCTCTTTATAATCTAATTCTTCGTATACTTCGCGACAACTATTAAAATACATTTTTAAAAACGCATTGAATGATTGACGTACACGTTCTTGGTCCATAATATCACCTCGATAATTAGTTAGGTTATCCCTAATTATTATACTATGATTATGATAGAAATCAATAGTTTTACAGATATTTATGAATTTATTTGCTTGCAACAAAAAAACTGTCATCGCCTATCGTCGGCTATGACAGTTTTTTGTTAGCGCTTAAATCGCTTGATAAATATGATGAGGGAAGTTAATGCAGTAAGACTTAAAACAATACGGATTGGTGTTATGAATGATTCACGTGCTTCTGATGGTGGTGATAGGGTTTCAACGGGAATACTTTGTTCAATTGTTTCCGCGTTTTCGTTGGTTAAGACCACCGTGTAATACGTTAAATCATCTTCTTTTATGGTATCCGTAATTTCTAAATCAATAGGATCAAATGCTTGGATGTCGGCATTTTTTAAAAGCATCAACAATAAATCATCACTTGATAATGTTGAACCATTGTCTATTATAATACGCTCATCAAACGTAAACGCTGGGGCAACATCATCAACGACATGGATATAAAGTGTATGGGTGTCAATATTTTCAGTATCACTTACATGAAAGACAATTTGATACATTCCTGGGTCGTGTGATTCTAAACTGTGATAGTCATTCGATAATACTGTCACATCATCGAGGGTTAACGTTTTATAATTGTCTTCTGTGGTGAGTTCTGTTTTTATTGATTCAAGTGTTAAAGGGGTTTTATAAGAGGTCTCAATGATCTCAGGACCAGATAGCGACGGTCTAATGTCATCGGTAATGGTAATTAAAACTGTCTCAATAGATTCATTTAGCGATGCATCCACAGCTTTATACGTGACCGTATAGTCCCCAGGGACATTAAAATCTAAAGGTAAGGTATGGCTGTCAATCGTTATTTCTATCGTCGATTGGGTTGAATGATTATCGGTTGCACTAACATACGTTAATAAATCGCGCTCTTGATACGATTCAGATTGTACCCATGCGATGGAAGATGGCACATCAAGTTCTGGTGCTTCGGTATCTCGAATATCAACGGTAACCGTATGATCAGTTTGGTTATGAGCCGCATCGGTAATTCTAAACGTTACTGTTTTTTCACCTAACTCTGTGGTGTTATTTGTATAATTGTCTTCAATGATTGTATACGATTGAATCTCGCTATCATACCCATCGTGGAAAATATAATTGTTGGTAATCAATGCATCAACAGATGGTGGATTGTTCACATTAACATTTAACGTATCCGGTCCATCGATGTTTGGTGCGATATCATCTTTAACCCGGATGGTTAAGTTAAATTCTGTATGGTTGTTGCTGCTATCATAAACCCCAAAAACAACCTCATAATCACCAACAGTCGTTTCGTGATCTGTATAATTGTCGCTAATGACATGAATATGATCACTAACATCACCGTCAATTTCATCATGCGCACTAAGATAATCCGACATAATTGTCTCAACAGATAAAACAGTATCATAACTTGTAAGCAGCAACCCATTGCCTTGAAACTCTGGAGGCGCGCTATCTTGAACGGTATATGGTTCATACCCTGTAAATGTGTCGCCTTCTTCTATTTGCATGCGCATCGTGCCAGTCCAATCAAAATACCGTTTCATATCTTGGTCTGATGTCGATCCGTTAAATTGAATCTCCGTTGTTGAAGATGACGTGGTAAAAGTACAATAAAAAGTGTCTCCGCTTTCCTTACACCCATTACTGCCATCGTTTAACGTCTCAATTATAACCCTATTACGTGATTCAATCTTAAGCATTACATCTCTAAGGTATTCATTAGATGGCATCGAAAACACATAGGTCGTACTAGGTTTTACTGGCACCATAGACGTCGTATAAAACCCATCCTCATTGTATGTGACATGATTGGGATTTAAGATATTTTTCCCGGTGGTTTCTGTACTTGTTGCATTGCTTCCTTGCACATGTAAAAACATCATCATAAGACCAATACATAGACATATTATTTTTTTCATATTTATCACCTCAACCGTATAATAATCACAAGCGGCCGGTTTTTCTTTAAATAAAAATGAGAAAACCATAATGGTTTTCTCATTCTACAAAGGAGAATTGTTATGCAATAAAATCAATTAAGAGCTTGTGAATATAATCGGGGTCATCTGTAATTGGTGAATGACTGCCGTTTTCAAGTATTTTTGTTTGAACATGATGCAGTGCCTTAACGGTTTCATCAAACATATACTGTAAAATGACTAAATCTTTTTTACCGTAAATACTTAACACATTACATGTAACATCGTCAATAGACCCATCGCCATCACTGACACCATTTGATGTATGTGACATATTAAATGTCATTAATGCCCAATCAACATCAATTAAATTACGTTGTTTTAAACTTTCTTCTAAATACAAATCTTCATCTTCAGGAATTTTGACATTGTAAATGGCTGCTTCCCATACGGCTTTCATGAAATCTTTATTGTTATTTTCCATAGCATTTTGCGCTGGGGCAACTTGAACTGGGTCTTGGGCCATCGCGTCTTTTGATTGATAAAGTTGATCGAGTTTTGGTTGCATCGTGTCATCTTTTTCATAAATTGGATATCCGCGATATGAGGCTGATTCAAGTAAGACAAGCTGGCTGATACGCTCAGGATATTTGGCGGCGAACTTTAAGCCGATCCCACCACCGGTACTCCAACCAACAAAGACAACTTTATCAACGTCAACTGCATCTAAAAAGGCATGTAAATCATCAGCGAAGTCTTCCAATGAAGCAATAGGATTTAGATAAGTTGAATCACCAAAACCACGTAAATCAGGGGCCAATACATGATAATCTTTAATTCTTTCAATCAGCGGTTGATAGTGTACACCACTACTCATGTTGCCATGGACGAGTAAAATCGTTTGGGGTTTGTCTTTGTTTGTTTCTAAATAATAATATGTTTCATGATTATTTAACGTGACTGTCTTTTTTGTCATATGCAAGCCTCCTATAATTTATATTTTATAGTGTGGATGTTCACACGCAAAGCCAATAAGTAAACTTGTAAATAATTCAGGTTTTTCATACATGCTGGCATGACCAGCATCATTAATTGTTATTAACGTCGCCTTAGGCAGATGATCGACAATATATTGTTGTTCAAATGGCGGGGTTAAATAATCATGCTCACTCGCAACAACCAATGTCTCAACATCAATTGATGCTAAAGCATCGTTAACATCATGAGATTCAGCACTTTTGGTTAAACGGATCATTGCATCAAGGAAAGTAGGATCGCTAAAGACAGGGATTAAAACTTTTTTTCTGTTTTCCATCCAGTCGAGTTTTTTCGTATAAAAGTCAGGTGAATAAATAAGCGGAATAGCAACATTATAATAAGCCAATCCGTCCCGTGTTTGTGCCACTTGATTCCATCCATCCCCAATGGCTTTTAACCAAGGTGATGTTTTTGAAACCGCATTAAACAAAATCATTTTTTTAATGCGGTCTTGATGTTGTGCCGCAAATTGTAAGGCAACACTGCCGCCGTAACTAATACCCGCCACATACACTTTATCTAAGTTCAAATGATCAAGTAACTCACGTGTTAAGTCAACTTGGATTTGTTGTGTATAATCAGTATCCATTTTGGCAGATTGTCCTTGATCGAAAAAGTCAACGCGCAATAACCGGTGATGTTTTGTTAACGCACCGACAAAGGGCTCCCAACTTTTTGTTGACATCATAATCCCATTTAAAAGTAAAATAACGTCGTGCTTTGGATTACCATCAAGTGTATAAAAAACCGTTTTTTTATTAAACGTAAATGTGGCCATTAGAGATACCCTAAATCAATGGCTTGCTGTCTTAACGTATCTCTAAAATCAGGGTGCGCGATCGCAATTAAGCGTTCGACGCGCTCTTTAATGCTGGTCCCGCGAAGTTTAGCAACGCCATATTCAGTAACAATATGATCTACATCATTACGAGACAATGACACCGCAGCACCTGGTGTTAGTGTCGCAACAATCTTACTTTTAGGTTCGCGTTTACCTGTTGACTTATTCATTACGTTCGCAGTTGAATAAAGCGCGATAAAACTACGGCCGTTTTTCGCCCGTTGTGCACCCGTTGCTGTATCGGTTTGACCACCCGTCCCACTAAATTGATGTGTCCCAATTGATTCACTGGCACATTGACCAGTTAAATCAACTTCAATGGTAGTGTTAATGGATACTTGGTTATCGTTTAAACCAATAATATATGGGTCATTGACATAATTGCCATCAAGCAGCATCACGCCTGGGTTATCGTCAATAAAGTCGTATAACTCTTTAGTACCAAGGGCGAATGCGGCAACCATTTTACCTTTATGCAAACTTTTTTTCTTTCCAGTGATAACGCCTTGTTTAAAGAGTTTCATGAACCCAGTTGTAAGCATTTCAGTGTGGACCCCTAAATCTTTTTTCTTAGTTAAAGCGAGCGCTACCGCATTAGGAATCCCGCCAATACCAAGTTGAATGGTATCGCCATCATGAATATATTCAGCGATGTTTTCACCAATTTTTTGGTCTTTCTCGTTTGGTTCTATATCAGGCAGTTCTGGAGCTGGATAGTCGACTTCGACCATATAATCTATATCGTTTGTATGAACCTCTAAATCACCTAATGTTTTAGGTAAATGAGGGTTGATTTCTAAAATTACAGTATCAGCTTGTTCTAACATATGTTTTTCATATACATTTGATAATGACAAGGAAACATACCCATGTTTATCAGGGACAGTTGCATTCCCAACATAAATATTTGGTTTTTTAAACTCTGTGCGTTTTTGTCCAGCAAAATGGAGTTGATTGGGAATAAACGCTATGTTTTTGTTTTTAAACGCTTTACGTAAATCTCCAGAGAAAAACCAACTATAAATCGTAAAATTATCCTTATAGTCATCATTAACCATAAATTCATATGGGTATAACGGTAAACAATTATCAATGGTAACGTGATTAATTCGTTTACTTACTTCGTGAAGTCGCATGAAAAATGCGCGGCCTTCACTTGCGGCCATCCCGGCTACAATGTGGTCCTCTTCTTTAACTAAGTTCAGTGCCTCATCTAAGCTAATTATTTTTGCCATGATCCTCATCCTTTCACATGTGTGGTAAAGGGTGGTTTCCCACCCTAACCTCACACGTTGTAATGTGTTATTCTTCGATACGTGATACGATGTCGTCAATATGTTCCATAGGTGCTACTGTGTCAAAATATGTTGCTTCTTCATCCGCATCATAATGCATTTGAAGTAAAGATAAAATTTGTGTACCGGTACGTTTACCATTTTGGTAATCTAAGTCAGCACCTAAATCATATTCTAATGTTCCATCTTCCATAGCTTCAATATACGCTTCCCATGTAATGGCTTCATCAGGATCTAATTTATTTAATCCTTCAACAAAAATCATTGCTGCAATCCAACCTGCAATCGCAAATGAATTGTTTTCATATTCTGGATGGTCTTTAGAAATTTCTTCGACATAAGTTAAATATCCATCTGAAGGAGATCCGTCAGTGTCAAGTAAGTCTACCCATGCATTGGCATAGATGTCAAATGATGGTAACGCAGCATATACATAATCAGAGAAAGACGTGTCAGCAGCAACATAACTAACGATAGTTGGGACGGTATTTCCTGCAGTTAATAACGCAGTTACACCAGAAATTGCTGACCATTGGTTCATTCCTAAAACAATGACATCAACATCTTCGTTAACTAAGCTTAATGCTTCTGCTTCCATATCATCGGTAGATGCCAATACATCGACAACTTCTACACCAAGGTCATCGGCCATTGCTAACATCCCTGTACGGATTTCGTTTCCATTTTCATTACCTGTATAAAGAAGACCAATTTTTTGTGCATCAAACTCATCAACCGCACGTGCAACCATTAACTCTCCTTCAAACTCATAAACAGGTTGTACTGGGAAACTTGCTCTTTCACCAAGTTCAGTTGCTTCTTCATTGTAAACAAGTGAAGTCCCTGTACCGTAATAAACACGTGGCATACCGATGGTAGTTAAATATTCATCAGTTGCTCCAACTGTAGGTGTACCAAAGTGACCAACCATCGCAAAGACTTCATCTTCTTCAACCATACTTTGTGTGATTGTATTACCTTGTTCTCCATCGAATCCATCACTTTCGTGAACAAGCTCGATATTGCGTCCTAAAACGCCACCATCTTCATTAATCATATTAAAGTAAGCTTCCATACCTGCAACAAATGGTGCACCAACAAAAGCAAGGTCACCTGTTGTAACGGCAGTGTTACCAACTAAAATACGATCTTCCAATACACCTTGTGCATGTTCTGTTTCTTCGTCAGAATCATTTCCACAAGCTGCTAAAGCCGTTAATCCTACGACTAACGTTAAGACTAATAAAACTTTTTTCATTTTTGAATCCTCCTATTTTTTCTATCTATTATGAGTCTGTTTTACCAAACGAATGGCTATTTTCCAAGGTAAGCTTCGATAAGTTCCTTATCTTTAATGAGATTTGAAGCTTTACCTTCTTTAACTACCTTACCTAGTTGCAATACATATGCATAATCAGATATTTTTAATGTTTGTAAGGCATTTTGTTCTACGATAAGGACCGAAATTCCCATTAATTTTAGTTCCTTAATAGTGTCAAAAATATTTTTAACAATTAATGGTGCTAAACCTAATGAAGGTTCATCAAGAATTAATAAACTTGGATTGCCCATTAACGCGCGACCAATCGCAAGCATTTGCATTTCACCACCAGATAGTGTTGAAGCGATTTGTTGCTTACGCTCAAACAATACAGGAAACAACGTATATACGCGCTCAAGATTAAAATCGATCATTTCATTTTTTGTTAAATGA
The DNA here is from genome assembly GCA_964395055.1 of uncultured Candidatus Izemoplasmatales bacterium. GTDB lineage: Bacteria > Bacillota_I > Bacilli_A > Izemoplasmatales > Izemoplasmataceae > SLQR01. The sequence continues at coordinate 27,606 of CAYNAA010000014.1, forward strand.
ATTGGCATATCCTCGCCGACAGATTGAATCAAAGTTTTAATTCGTTTTGTACGAATTTTTGGCGGAATATCACTGCCTTTAATGTCATCACTTTTTAATGTAAACCCACCAATTTTTAGATTTTCTAAAACGGTCATATCACCAAAAATTTGACGACCTTCTGGGGCATGGGAGATTCCTTGGTTAGTAATCTTTTCTACTGCTATGTTTGTTATATCGTTCCCCTCAAATGTAATCGTTCCTTCTTGAGCAGGTACAATCCCAGAAATACTTTTAAGCAACGTAGTCTTTCCTGCACCATTAGCGCCTAGTATTGCAACAATTTGTCCTTTAGGAACTGTTAAATTAACGCCTTTTAACGCGCGAATAGCACCGTACGCAACATGTATGTTATTAACATTTAATATCGTGTTCATGCTATCCTTCCTTTCCTAAGTAGGCTTCTTGAACATAAGAATTATTTTGTACTTTTTTTGGTGTATCATATGCCAAAAACTTACCGAAGTTAATCGCAATCACACGGTCACAAATATTCATTACAAGTCCCATATCATGTTCAATTAACAATACAGTTGTATTAAACTCATCTCGGATTTGATAAATCAGTTTTTCTAATTCATCCGTCTCTTGATCATTTAGTCCTGCGGCTGGTTCATCTAAAATAATTAAACGCGGATCAGAGATTAATGCGCGGGCCAGTTCAACTTTCTTTAATATACCGTATGGCTGACCAGCAACATAAAAATCTTTAAGGTGATCAATATTGAGGCGTTTTAATATATTTACCGCTTTTTTCTTTAATTCTTCTTCTTGTCTGCGCATTTTTGGTGTTCGAAAGATATGTGCTATGACTTTAGTTTCAAACTGATTAAAAGCCCCAATTAAAACATTATCGATAATTGATAAGTCAGGAATTAACTCAATATTTTGAAACGTTCTGGCGATCCCTAACGCTGCTATTTTTGTAACATCATACTCTTTTAGGTTAACCATTGCACCATCACGATTAAGATACGTGATGGTCCCTGTATAGTTTTTATAAAACTGCGTAACACAATTAAATACAGTTGTTTTTCCTGCGCCATTAGGACCAATCAGCCCAATGATTTCTTTTTCGTTAATTGTAAATGAAAGTCCGTCAACAGCTTTTAGACCTCCAAAAGTCATGGACATATCTTCGACGGATAAAATCGCGTGTTTACTCATCGTCTTTCACCGCCTTTTGTTTAATACGCAGTTTCAGTTTATAGTATAGTTTCTTCAAATCATACCCAATTTTTGCGGCACCATAAGGATAAAACAAAATGACAATAACAATTAGTAATCCAGTTATAATGTCTTCGAACCCTGATAAAAAGTCAATATCACTTAAGTAAATAGAGGGAATACCAATAAGGATAAAAGACCCTAAAAGAATGCCGTAGAATGATTTAATTCCACCAACAACTACAATTGCCAAGATGGTTAAACTAAGACCTAAACCCCATTTATCTGCAGTACCTGTTGTTTGGAAATAAAGAACATGTAAAATCCCACCAAATGATGCGGTCATTGTCGCAATCATAAAAGCCAATAATCGGTACTTTCTAACACTAATACCCATTGCAAGGGCCGCGTGTTGGCTTCGGCTAATTGCCATAAGCGCTCTTCCCGTCGGACTTTTAAAGATGTTATAAATAACAATAAATGTCACAATAAGTCCAATTACAATAAGATTAAATAACTTTATTCTATCTTCAGGAAAAAAGTTACTATATTCTAAATTAAAAATCAATTTGATAGATGAACCAACACGGGTTGTTTCACCGTAATTAAAACGTTCGAATGCTTTAAATAATTCAATAATAATGTGGCCAACAAATAATGTTGCAATCGCGAGATAGATTCCTTCCATTTTAAGCGATAAGACACCGATAAACAATCCTAATAATCCGGCAATAACCAGCGATAATAACGCAGCAAGTAAAAATGAATAATCAAATTCTTTAATCAAAATACTCATACTGTTAGTTGTGACACCAATAAACGCTGCCGTACTTAATGATACAAGCCCACTAAAACCAAGTAGTAAGTTCAGTCCAAGTGCAACAACAGCGTAAATAACAACTTCTGCAAAGAAGTTAATATTGGTAGGTGATGACCCAGATATTACCATACGTCCAATCACCATCAACACAACCCCTAAAACAATAAATTGAAGTTGTGGTGTATTTTTTATACGTAATCCTACTTGTGAAAGTATATTTTTTAGTTTATCCATGTAAACACCTAAACCTTTCTTACCGGTGGCTTACCAAATAAGCCATAAGGTTTAAAGTATAGAATCACTAACACAAGCGTATAAATAATTATCTCTGCAAAAATCGAGCGTGTTCCTAATTGACTGAATACATATCCACCAGAACTAATTAAGAACCCCAATAGATATGCTGCAACGACCGGACCAAAGAAGGTTCCGAATCCGCCGAATACAGCCGCAAAGAATGCGCTAATTTGTACACCGACAAGCAACGATGGATTCATCCCAGTACGCGGGGCTAAAGCAATGCCTGCAATTGTCCCTAACATCGCCGCCAATGCCCATGAAAACATGGTAATTGTTTTTGTAGGAACACCCATTAAACGTGCAATCGGTTCATTTGATGCGGTTGCACGCGTCGCGAGTCCCCATTTCGTTTTTTGAATAAATAAAAATACTAGTACCATTAAAACCATGGTCAATACAAAAATGAAGATTGTATTTATTTCGATGGCAGCCCCTAAAATACTAATACGTTCTGTAGCAGGGAAAAACGGCTCAGGTCTAATGGTAACAGGAGGGAAAATATCGTTCAAAATACCAACGGTTGAATTCATTATTCCGAGTAAAATCATAATAATCCCTAATGTTAATATTTGCTTAGACACAGCACTCGCCTTACTCGCTGGTCGAATAAGTAATTTATCGATAATAACACCAGTTAAAAATGCTGTCCCCATCGCAATTACCATTGAAAGCCAAATACTTAGTCCAATTGTCATCGAAAAATATGCAGCAATATATGCATTAAATGTTCCAATCGATCCTTGAGCAAAGTTTGTTGCTTTACTGGTTCTAAAGATTAGTACAATACCAAGTGTAGCAAGCGCAACTATGCTTCCAAAACGTAAACTGTTAAATAATATTTGTATTAGTGTCGTCACGTAATGTCACCCCACTTAACAATAGATGCACCCCATACATAGCCAATACCTGCTGCAATCATACAAATAGTAGACCCATCAGTGACTTTACCTTGTTCTAAGGCAAGGTGTAAGGATAATATTTGATCTACTTGGCCCATATGCCCGTAATCTTCTAAGTAAATTGTTTGGTCCTTATTAAGCCCGAGTTCATTAAGCATAAATTCGTGCCCCGAACGTTTAATATGTAAAATCGCTAAATAATCAATATCGTTTCGTGTCATATTACTCTTATCTAATGCTTTATCAATACATGTAAACCAGTTTGGCATCGACACTTCATTCAGTCTATCTTTCATCTTTTCTGGTTCTAATAACCGTAATGATTTATACGCTTCATCAACATTGGCTTTGGTAATTGGATTTACCGTACCACCAATCGCAACACCAGCTGTTCGTGATAGTGATCCATCAGAGATAATATGTGATCCTAAGACTTCATTTTTGCCGTAATTTTTCTTTAAAATAATCGCACCAGCACCCGCTGATAAATTATACATCATCGACATATGCTTATCAGTAAAATCAACAAAGTCACCGTTACGGTATCCCCCAACAATCATTATCGTATCAATATAATCATCAGCAATTAACATATCCTTTGCCATCTTAAGTGCACTAACACCGGTTGAACAGCGGTTTTGAATATCGATACCCCACGCATTAACAGCGCCAATTTTATCTTGGACATAAAGCGCTGAGGTAGTTAATGGGTATTCTTTCCACTCTTCACCGATAGAAATAATCACATCGATATCTAACGGATCAACCCCAGTATTATCAAGTGCATGTTGCGCGGCTTTATAGCCCATTTCTTGTGTTCCATCGTTTTCACCAGGAACATAAATTTGTTTAATACCTAATTTATTTTTAACATTGTCTTCCGTCCATACGCCGTTGGTTTTCTCAGCGATTTCTTTGGCGGACATTGTTTGCTTTGGTAAATAAATACCCGTCCCAACAACGCCTACATGTGTTTTGGACATGATCTCACTCCTATATTATTAAAGTCTCATTCCACCGTTAACACTTAATACATGTCCTGTGATATAACTTGATTCATCACTTGCTAAGAAAAGTGCAGCATTGGCAATTTCTTCTGGTTGTCCTAAGCGTTTTAACATCGTCATTTGAGCAAATTTTTCTAGTAATTCATCCGGTACAGTTTCTAAAATTTCTGTCATTGTATAGCCTGGTGCAAGCGCATTAACACGAACTGGTACCCCTTTACGGGCAAATTCTTTCGCCCACGTTTTAGAAAGTCCAATCACACCAGCTTTTGTTGCTGCGTAGTTCGCTTGGCCAATATTTCCAAACTCCCCAACAACACTAGAAATATTAATAATTGAACCGCCACCAATGCTTTCCATTTGTGGTCCAATGTGTCTTGTTAAGTTAAATACACCTTTTAAGTTAACATCTAATACTAAGTTCCATTGATCATCAGTCATCTTACGCGTCATTGAATCTCTTGTAATCCCAGCATTATTCACTAAAATATCAATTTGACCATACGCTTCAATCGCTTCATCGTAAAACGCTTTACACGCCTCACTGTCAGTAACATTTAAAACATATCCTTTAACTTGGTCATGATGATAATCTAACTCTTTCATGTCGACAGCCAACACTTTAGCCCCTTCTTCGACAAACCGTAATGCCATGGCTTTTCCTAATCCTTGTGCGCCGCCTGTAATAACAGCAACTTTACCTTCTAATCTCATTATGATGCCTCCACTCTTTTTAATATAATTGCTGTACCCATGCCGCCACCAATACATAAAGAGGCAAGGCCATAGGTTGTGTTACGTTTAATCATTTCATGAATCAAGGTTACGGTAATTCTATTGCCACTTGCACCAACAGGGTGTCCTAAAGCAATCGCACCACCGTTAACATTCGTCACTTTGAACATCTCGTCTTTAGTAACACCATAAGCTTTTTCTAAATCCGTTAACACACCAAGCGCTTGTGCTGCGAAGGCTTCATTTAATTCAAATAATTCAATATCTTTAAATGTTACTTCGCTACTTGCGAGCGCATTTTCAATCGCAGGCACAGGACCAAGTCCCATCACATTTGGATCGACACCGCCTTGACCAATACCAACAATTTCCATGAGCGGAGTTAAATTATATTGTTTAACCGCCTTCTCACTCGCAAGCATCACAAAGCTTGCGCCGTCATTAATACCTGATGCATTACCAGCCGTAACCGTGCCGTCTTTTTTAAACGCAGGACGGAGTTTACCTAAAATTTCCCGGGTTGTCGTCCGGTTTGGATATTCATCCGTATCAAAAACAAGTTCTTTTTTACGCAATTTAACCGTAAATGGGACAACCTCATCTTTAAAGCGTCCTGAATCAATCGCCTCTATCGCCCGGCGTTGACTTTCAAATGCTAAATCATCTTGCATATCACGGGTTAAATTATACCGCTCAACGATGTTTTCTGCGGTAATTCCCATATGAATCGGATTAAACGCATCCATAAGCGCATCATCTAACATATGGTCTTTTACTTCAAACCCACCGAGTTTCATCCCGCTACGTGCGCGGTCCGGAATTAAATACGGGGCTTTACTCATAGATTCTGCCCCACCGGCAATCACCAAATCATGAAGTCCATTTTGAATGTTCATAAACCCGTTCATAATCGATTTCATTCCTGAACCGCATACCATGTTTACCCCGTATGCTGGAACGGTTTCAGGGAGTCCTGCTTTAATCGATATTTGTCTAGCAAGCCCTTGACCAAGTCCTGCAGGAAGAATGTTTCCTAAAATGAGTTCATTCACAGCTGATGTGTCAACGCCTGTTTCATCAAGCATCGTTTTAACCACTTCTGCCCCGTATTCCGCAGGGTGTACCGTGCTTAACGTTCCTAAAAACGACCCAATCGCTGTTCTTTTTGCGCTCACAATAAATACTTTATTCATAAAAACCTCCT
>CAYNAA010000015.1:0-27037 GCA_964395055.1 uncultured Candidatus Izemoplasmatales bacterium
TAACAATGAACTTATTGAACTAGCTAATGAGATTCAACAGCTACTAAAATAACTAATTTAGCTTCATAAGAAATTTATATTAATAGTTACACTTAAGAATGTTACAACGAGCCATATCATAAATAGGTGTAATATTTGATTCTTATACTATATCAACTAATTTAAATGTTTAAAAAACCAATATTTTAATTAGGGTTTCTTTGGAAGATATGAAAAGTGATAAATTTTGCCACATTTGATCTCTCTACAAAATGTAGAATTAGATGTTAGTGACAAATTATTGTAATTCTCATATACTTTATGTAGAAATACACTTTTTGAAAAGAGGGATTTTATGAAAACAGGGATTAAAATAAAAGAGTTAAGAACAAGTGCTCAATTAACTCAAAAAGAGTTTGGGGACCTATTTCATGTTAGTGATAAAACTATCAGTAAATGGGAACGTGACGTGAGCTCGCCTGATTTAGACACAATAAAAGCAATATGTGCATACTTCGAAGTTGATGTTAACTACTTTTTTGATAACGTTACTTCCACCAAACTTAATAATTTTAATAAATACATAGCGATTGCAAGTGCTTTACTTACACCCGTGTTTCTAATACCTTTAATCGTTTTTTTAATGAATAATATTTCAAACCAAACAATTATTGATATTGTTATTGTTATTTACGTAATCATACTTAGTGTTTTGATTTTAGTGAGTTTAGGACTAGTAATTTGGAAAATGATTACGATATTAAAAGATAAACAGGATAAAAATGGTTTTGTTTACTTTAAAGGGTTTTTTCTATATTTTGCATTGTTTCAAATAGGCTTTATCCTCGTAACAAATGGTTTTGTGAATTACTATTTCTCTTATATTTTTTATCTACCCGCAATTGGTGCATTAGTTTATTTGGTAAAGAAACTTCACTTAAAGATGACACTGGATAAGCCATCTATAATTGTTTTAGTTTTTACAATTATAAGTTTCATCATGTTTATTATTACACCAAGAGCTGCAATTGAGCCTTGGACCCAAAAACAAGCGTTTATTATATTTTTGATACTAACTTTTATACTCTTAAGACTGAGTGTTAAACCCAGAGAATTAACATCTAATTTTTAAATATATCATATTGATAAGGTGAAGCTAATTAAGACTTATGAAATGCAATTAATATGAAACGTATAATTTAGGATTAAAGCGTGTAAATAATTTACAACCTATAAGGTAGACCATTGCTGATGGTCTGCTCTTATATTTAATATGTTAATACTAATTATATTGAACCTAAAAATTATAACAACAAACCGTATCATAAATAATTAAAGCACAAAGCATTAAGATTCATCATAACTAGCTTAACATTTTAATTTCATGATATACTATACTTAAAGAGGTGAAAATATATGTTTAATGCTGTTGTGATTACATGTAGTGATAAAGGGTCTAAAGGATTAAGAGAAGATACATCTGGACCTTATATTAAGTCTTTTTTAGAACTGCAAAACTTTAATGTAATCGATCAGATTATTATTTCTGATGATTTAGAAACGATAAAGAGGAATTTATTAAAATATTCAGACAATGTAAAGGCAGATTTAATTATCACAACGGGTGGAACTGGGTTTTCGCCAAGAGACAATACACCAGAAGCAACCAAAGAAGTTATTTTAAGAGAGGTTCCTGGAATTGGCGAAATGTTGCGATATGAATCATACAAAGTGACTAAGAAAGCTTATTTATCCCGAGGCATATCAGGAATCAGAGATAGGACACTAATCATTAATTTACCTGGAAGTTTAAAAGCAGTTAAAGAGAATCTTTCATTTTTAGATAATGTTTTAGATCACGGATTAAAAATTCTTAAACATGTCGATACAGATTGTGGTGAATGATAGAGTTTTCTAAAACAAAAAGCATAAAAAAAGTAGACTTTCGTCTACTTTTTTTATGAGGTATTTATTTATAGGATTACTTCATTTTTAAAAAGTGATAATCATGATGTTGAAGATCGATAAACAAAATGTTATTTTCTAAAGCAGCATCATCGTTGATTACATGTTTAATAAATTCGCTTACCATCATGCTTCCCACAACCGCTGGAGCAAAAGTAGGACTACCTAACGTTTTTTCTAAACCTTCTTTATTTTTACTATATAAACGACTTAATAATGAACTATTCGGCATTACAATACCTAGTTGTCCATACCATCCACCGACAGCACCATGTACTAAAGGAATATCGAGTTTTGAAGTAAGCTGTTCTAAATAAAGCCTTGTTGAAATGGAATCAACGGCATCAATAATATAATCAAACGCTTCATTTTTCAGCGTTTCTTCTATCATCTCAATTGGTTTTAGATGGGTTTTAATCAGTGCTTCTGGGTAAATTCGTAAACATGCATTTTTTAGTACGTTTGCTTTATAGAGTCCGATAGTATCATGTGAAGAAAAGAGTTGTCGATTGAGATTGCTAATATCATATTTGTCCATATCAACAATTGTCATCCGCTTCACTCCAAAACGGATTAAACCATTGGCGACATAACCACCCAGTCCGCCTGCGCCAACAAGAAGAACATGTTGTTGTTGAACAGTAGCGATGTCTTTCTCAGAAAATAATTTCCGATTCGCAGAAAATTGATTCATTTTATCCACCTGCCACAGGTGGGAAAAAGTGGACAAGTGAATCTTTATTAACTTTTACATCAAGCATTTTGTCTGGTGTGTTATCTTTGCCATCACAAATAATGATAGAGACTCTATCCAAAGGGATGTTTAGTTTTGTTGCAATGTCACGAATCGTCATATCTTTCTCATATTCAAGGGTAACTTCTTTACCGTGAGGGTCCCTTAAATAGGCATATAGTTTTACGGTTATCATAGTATCACCTACGTACATCGTATTATTTTACGGTTCCAAAGACAATCAGCACAACTTGGTGCATAACCTGAACAATCATAATCAGTTGTTTCAATGTAATCACACCCATCACGGTATTCACAATCCACACAGCTTGGATGTAACGTATACCTTACAGCATGTCTAAAATCTTTGTATGTGGAACTTTGATATACCTCGTTTAAGGGAGTGTGATTCACGTTTCCAAAAGTATGCTTTTTAACAAGTTTTTCTCTTCCGAAAACAAATTCTTTATAGGTATTGGCAAACCGATAACACGGAATAATGTCACCTTGATAATCTATATAAGTGTAATCATTTTCCACAAAATGACACAAACGTTCTGTTTTTATTTCCATGTAAGGAAATGATACCACAACTCGATTTTGAAAATAGGCGTAGTTAATGACGTTTTTCATATATTTTCTACCCTCAGGGTTATAATGTTCGTCATAGTAAATATCATTTTTTTGAGATTCTGTTTGAGGCATTAAATGAGAAACGAGTATTCTTTTTACGTTGTACTTATTTGCCATTTTAATTACTGAATAAATACTGTCTTTATTGTTTTTTGTTAAGACAAAAGCGAATTCTATTTCAGGATATTTTGTATTATTATCTTTTTTGTATTGTAGAATATAATCTAAGGTATCGATGACGCGCTTAAAATCAGTTTTTCGAATATGATAATACGTTGCATCTGTACCATCGACACTAATGATAATATTTTTAAAATATTGACATAATAGATTAAGTTTTTCTGTGGTCATAATTCCATTGGTTGTTATTTCTAAACGATGATCTTTGAATTGATTTATGGCATAATCAAACTGTTTGCTTACAGTTGGCTCGCCGATACCACCAAAAATAATGTCTGTATTATAATCGACTGATTTTTTAATATGGTCAATTGTTTCTCTAGACATATCACCAAGCTTTGTTTCCCATGAGTTACGATAACACATGACGCAATTTAGATTACATCGGTTGGTTAATTCTAAGTAAATTTTATTCATAAACAAGGAGGAATGAATGGCTTCATTCATTCCTCTTCATACCTTCTTTCTATTATAAACCTAAATCTGTTAGTCGTTCTTTAGTAGGAATACCTTCTTTGCTCCAACCACGTAAACTATAATATTCTGGTAGTAGTTTATCAAGGTGATGTATGTGGCCTTTTGTTGGACCTTCTGGCATCTCTTCTTCAAGGAAACGTTTCGGTAAAGTGTCTTCTTCTGGCAATATACCTGCTTCTAAATTAAACTGTCGCTCTATATTGTAGATGCGCTCACCAGCTTTGAGTACATCATCACCAGTCCATTCCGTACCAACGATTGCATTATAAATATTTGCATAGTCTTCGGCACCGAGGGCGAATGATGTAAATAAGCATAATCCGCTTGCGTCAATAAACGCAGTTAAATCTTGGAAAATCTTAACCCATAATGGTTTGTCTTTTAAATCTAAACGTTCAAGTTTTTCCGGAAGACCTAAAATTTCTGGTGAAATCATATATCCTCTTACGTGGCATCCACCACGGTTAGATGTTGCGTAGTTTAATCCGTGTCCTTGAACACCTCGTGGGTCATAAGCAGGAAGTTCAAGTTTCTTAACACTCATGGATAACTCTGGATGTCCATATGAATCACATAAACGATATGACCCATCAGCAAGCTCATCACCAAAGCCTTCGCGTGCACCTGTTTTTTTCAGCCAATAAATCATCGAATCGACATTTCCAAACTCAAGCTCATGGCCTTCAAAATCTATGTGATCTAATAATCCTCGTTGTTTTAGTTCCATTGCAGCGGCTAAAGTGGCACCGGCAGAAATAGTGTCTAATCCGTATTGGTTACACCAATGGTTTGCCTCAATAATAGCTTCTACATCTTTAATGCCACAATCAGCTCCAAAAGCCCAAATCGTTTCATATTCTGGACCGCCACCCTCTACCTTAGAGGTTTTTGTATACCGACCACAAGCGATTGGACAGCGATGACATGGGTCTTTACGTACTAAATATTTTTCAGCAATAGTCTCTCCAGATATATCATCTGCAGCTTCAAATGACCCTTGTTGAAAATTATTTGTAGGTAAAATTCCGTTTGCGTTGATAATATTAACCAAAACTGCAGTACCATATGTTGGTAATCCTTCACCAGTGACCGGGTTATCTTTTAACTTATTTGTCGCATCTTTGTTATTTTTACGTGTCTGTTCTTCATTGAATAGATTTACTTTCAATTTTCCTGAAACAACAATAGCTTTAAGGTTTTTACTTCCCATGACTGCCCCTACACCACTACGGCCGGCGGCACGATCACGTTCATTCATAATTGATGCCATGCGACTTAAATTCTCACCAGCAGGACCAATAGTTAAAACATTCGAATCCTTACTAGTTTGTAAAACATCAGTTGTTTCTCCAACAAGTTTACCCCAAACATGTGATGCATCTTTAATTTCAATGTTTTCTTCGTTAATCTCAACATATACCGGTTTTTTTGCTTTGCCTTCGACAATAATTCCGTCATATCCAGCATATTTCAGACGCGCACCCCATGTACCTCCTGAATTTGAAGAAGCAATGGTTCCAGATAACGGTGATTTTGTAATTACCATATATCGTCCACCAGTTGGTGTTGGTGTACCTGACATTGGTCCGTTCATGAAAATAATTTTGTTCTCTGGACTCAGTGCATCTACTTTCGGGTCAATCTCATCATAAAGCATTTTAGAGCCTAATCCTCTGCCGCCTACAAATTTCTTCGCCATTTCAAAGTCTAAATCTTCAACTTGTATTTGTCCGTTTGATAAATTGATTCTTAAAATTTTGCCCATGTAGCCAAACATATGATGCCTCCTTTTCCCAAATTGTTTTCTTTCTATTATTATATCTTATCTATTTTTTAAATTCAAATTAATATTACGTAAAAGCCCTTTATTTAGAGGTTATACAAATAAGACAGACATAAAAAACCACATTTTCTTCTATGTATTTTCAGTTGTATGCGCTATAATAAACCTATAAAACGTTCCGAGTTAAGTGTTCTAAAGATCATCTACGACGCTTGACCAATGGGTATAAATAGAAATGTTTATGCCTCCCGCGATTGGAAAGGAAGACGGTTTTTCACTTCTTTTTGGTCGTGAAAAGCCTTTTTTTATTAGGAGGATATTATGCGTTTAGTTCGTTATGTATGTATATTTATTTTACTGGTTTTATTAAGTGCTTGCCAACAAAAAAATAACACATTGATTCTCGTAACAACGACATCAGTTGAAAATAGCGGACTGCTTGAATATTTACTCCCTGAGTTTGAAGAAGCATATGACATTGATGTTAATGTGGTTGCTGTTGGGACAGGTGCTGCGCTTGAACTTGGAGAAAGAGGTCAAGCAGATGTACTATTAGTTCATGATTTAAATCGTGAACTAGAATTCGTTGAAGCTGGTTTCGGTGAAAAACGAGCTGATTTAATGTATAATTACTTTATTTATGTTGGTCCAGAACCTATCGAACACGATGGGACGCTTGTTGATTTTTTACAAAATTTGCACCAAAACCATCAGTTTTTATCTCGAGGTGATCAATCGGGAACACATACAAAGGAACTAACACTTTGGGATTCGCTTTCTTTATCGGTTTCTTTTGATGATTCATGGTATCACGAAAGTGGTCAAGGCATGGAATCGACACTATCTATGGCTTCTATCAAAGGATATTATACATTAACAGATCAAGGAACTTATTTATCAGTGCGTCCAAATCTAAATCTTGAAATTGTATTTTCAGAAGAAGATGCGTTGTTAAATCCTTATGGAATTATTAAAGTTTCTGAGACGCTCCATAATCGGGACGCAGACAACGCAGAGTTGCTTTATCAATGGTTTATTAATGAAAACACAAAAGACAGAATTCGTGAATTTAAAATTAATCAAGATCAATTATTTTATATGTATGATTAGGAGCGTTTTCTATGATTTTTGAAAGTATTATAGAAGCATTTGAATTGCTAATCACCTTTGACTATGAAATTTACTCGATAATTTTCTTATCGTTATTAATTTCATGTTTAGCGACGATTACTGCGGGATTTTTAGGTGTGATTAGCGGCATACTAATTAGTATTTCACAGTTTAAAGGGAAGCGTCTACTCAAAAAGATTATGTATACATTCATGGGAATTCCTCCCGTTGTCTTGGGATTGTTCGTCTTGCTTTTTTTAAGTGGACCACTAGCCAACATGAATCTCCTTTTCACACAAAGCGCCATGTATATAGCACAAACACTACTCGTGTACCCTATTATTACAGGCACTATTATTATGACAAGTGAAAAAACACAACTTCGTATTTTAGAAACTGCCACAACATTAGGTGCACAAAAAAAAGATAAACTCTTACTTCTTTTACACGAAATGAGACCCTATATCATCTTCAGTTTAGTCTTGGGGTTTTCAAGAGCTATTAGTGAAGTTGGGGCTGTCATGTTAGTGGGCGGTAATATTCGTGGTGAAACACGTGTTATGACAACATACATTGCACTAAATACCAGTATGGGAAACTATTCAGCATCAATAGCTATGGGTTTGATTTTATTATTTATTGCCTTTTTGTTTCATAGCTTTATTGCAAGGTTTAGAGGTGATTTATATGATTAAACTCAATAATGTTATAACCCAGTTTCCTAATTTTTCTATTAGTTATCCTGATATCATATTTCCTAAAAATAAAATCACTTTTATTATTGGTAAGAATGGCACAGGAAAAACAACACTATTAAAGTCAATAGCCAAATTAGTTCCATACAGAGGAAGCATAGAGTATAAGGGCGTAGCGACATGCCATATGCAAGAGCCTATCTTGTTTAATCGTTCAGTATACGATAATATAATATATCCTTTAAAAATCCGTCATTTAAATATTAGTGATTATGAAGAACCATTATTAGAATACGCTAAAACTCTAGAAATTGATACTTTGTTAACACGTGCCTCCAAATCCTTATCAGCAGGGGAAAAAATGAAGGTATCTATATTACGAAGTATAATTTTTAAACCAGATATTTTATTGCTTGATGAACCTACAACCCATTTAGATTTAACATCAATACAACAACTGACAGTTTTAATTAAAAAACTAAAACAGACAATGACTATTGTAATTGTGAGTCACAATCAAGCTTTTATCGATGAACTTCAAGATGAAATTTATCAACTAGGGGGAAACCATGTTTATAGTTAAAACGATTGAAGAAACGAAAACGCTAATTGAGGAACACTGCAAGGCATACCAACTATCTTTTATGAGCATTGATGTCGAAGACGCCTTAAACTGTGTCACTGCAGAAACGATTAAAGCACCAATCGATTTACCACACTTTAATAGATCTACAGTTGATGGCTATGCGGTCATTCATAGTGTCGTTCCTCAAGCGAGTGCTACAACACCTGTTGCCTTAAGAAACATAGGCCGTGTTGAAATGGGGGGGACATGTCCTTTTAAACTTGATGATAATACAACTGTATATGTACCCACAGGCGGTGCTGTTCCTAACAATGCAACAGCAATGGTTATGATTGAGAATACGGATGCTTTAGGTGATGAAGTATTAATAAATAAACGTGTTTCAAAATGGGAAAACATTTTAATTAAGGGAAGCGATATTCAACATGGTAATGTCGTCGTCTCAAAAAACACACGGATTACCCCCGCTCTCATTGGCGCTTTAAAAGCTATAGGTATATCAAAACTTAAAGTATTCAAAAAAATCACAGCACTTGTTTTATCAACAGGGGATGAAATCACAGATCATTTTCCGCCTAGTATTGGAGAAATTTTGGATATTAATACATATTCTATAACCAACTATCTCAACAAGCAGGGTATTGATGTGCAAGAAACGAAAGTTATTAAAGATAACTTTGAAGTCTATAAAGAAGCTATTATTGAAGGGATGCATCACTACGATATAGTTTTTGCATCAGGTGGTAGTTCTGTAGGCGACAAAGATTATACATATCAGATATTAAAAGACTTACACGCAAATATTTTTGTTCATGGCGTGAATATAAAACCAGGAAAACCAACCATATTTGCAATGCTTAATCAAAAACTTTTTGTTGGGTTACCTGGACAACCAACGAGCGCATATATGGTTTTAAATACTTTTTTTCCTACCATTGATAAAGCAATTCATCATCTTAAAACGCCTTTATATGAACCGTATGTAGAAGGGATAATTACACATAATGTTAGTGGTGCTCAAGGTCGCAAGACATTTCAACTTGTTACCATTAACGGGACAAGTCCAATTCAAGTAACACCCTTATTCGCAAAATCAGGGATGATTACTTCTTTGAGTAAAGCGTATGGTTACATTATCATTGAATCTGGTGAAGAAGGTCTGCTTAAAGGCGAAGTCGTAAAAGTATACAGGTTAGGTGATTAGATGAAACAAAATATTTATCTGAAAAATATGCCGTTAGAAAGTGTCCAAGACATTCTTAAATCAATTCAAACCAAGCCGTTAGAATATGAACAAATAATGGTTAACGATGCTTTAAATAGAGTGACCGCTGAAAGTGTCTTTGCACAAGTGTCATCACCTTGTTATAACGCAAGTGCTATGGATGGTGTTGCAATAGTATCAAAGGATACTGAAGAAGCGACAGAAACGAATCCAATGACGCTAAGTAAACCAAATTTTGCGTTTGTTAATACGGGTAACATTATTGAGGAACCTTTTAACGCGGTTATTATGAGTGAAGATATTATTGAAAAAACATCCGACACGATCACCATCATAAAATCTGCAACACCATTTCAACATATTCGCCCAATCGGTGAAGATATAGTTGAACATACACCAATACTACCGCCGTATCATACGATACGTCCAATTGATATTTCTGCGTTAATGAGCGGAGGGGTTCAAAAAATTAAAGTGCTTAAAAAACCTCGTGTTGTCATTCTTCCTACCGGCGATGAAATTATCCGTGATGTTAGCAAATTAAAAAAAGGTAAAATTATTGATTCAAACTCATATTTTTTACAAAATGCATTAAAAGAACTCGGGGTTATACCCACCATATCAAAAGTTATTAAAGACGATATTTCTGTTTTGGAAAATGCAGTTTTAGAAGCGGTTAATGACTACGATTTAGTTATCATTGGTGCAGGAAGTAGTGCAGGAACAAAAGACTTTGCCAAGCGTGTTATAGAAAAACACGGCGAAGTCAAAGTTCATGGAATAGCAATTAAACCAGGAAAACCTACCCTGATTGGGACAATTAAAAACACACCTATTATTGGCGTGCCTGGGTATCCTGTATCAACATACCTTGCTTTTGAGTTAATTGTTAAACCTTTAGTATTATCGTTATCTAGAAAACATATACCTCATCCACAAGTAGTAGAGGCTAAACTAACAAAAAAATTATATTCATCATTAAAACATAGTGAGTATGTTCGCGTTAAACTGGCCAAAGTGCAAGATACACTCGTAGCATCCCCTTTAAACCGCGGTGCTGGAATAACCATGAGTGTTGTTTTAGCAGATGGATTATTAGTTATTCCAAGAAATAAAGAGGGGTATGAAGCAAACGAAAAAGCAGATGTATTGTTATTAAATGACTTAGAAACAATTGAAAAATCATTAACAATTATTGGGTCCCATGATATTTTAATCGATGAAATAGACGATTTAATGCGACAACAAAATATACCAATATCAAGTATCCATGTTGGAAGTTTTGGTGGCATTATGGCGATTAAAACAAACGAATGTCATTTGGCACCGATTCATCTACTTGATGATAAAGGACAATACAATGAATTTGCACTTAAAAAATATTTAAACACCAATGACTTTGCACTTATTAGAGGCGTTGGACGTGTACAAGGGTTGTACGTTAAAAAAGGGAATCCCAAAAATATAACCTCATTACAAGACTTAAGTCGAAACGATATTCGGTTTGCTAATCGTCAACGCGGTAGTGGGACAAGAATCTTATTAGATTACCTTTTGAAAGAAGCCAATATTGATCCCCATACTCTAAAAGGATATCATTACGAATTGCCCACACATACTATGGTTGCCACATCGGTTTTAGATGCGCGTTACGATGTAGGCATGGGTATTGAAAGTGTTGCAAATATTTATAATTTAGATTTCATCAAAATCGGGGAAGAGCGTTATGATTTTATTGTTTCTAAAACGTTTTTAAAAAGTGATAAAATTCAACGTTTTATTAAAACCTTAAAGAGCCAAGAATTTATTAACCGACTTAAAAATATCGGAGGATATACATTTAATAACATCGGTAAAATCCTATCAAGAGAGAGTGATTAATATGAAAGATCGCTTTAACCGTGAGATCGATTATTTGCGAATTAGTGTTACAGATCGCTGCAATTTACGATGTTTTTATTGTATGCCAGAAGAAGGTATTAAAAAGCAAAAGCACAGTGACATATTACGTGATGAAGAAATTATTGAAGCTGCGAAAGCAGCCGTAAAACTTGGACTTAAAAAGATTCGTATCACCGGCGGAGAACCGCTAGTTAGAAAAGGAATCTTGACATTAATAAAACGCTTAAATGCCATAGAGGGTATTAGAGAAATCACTTTAACAACAAATGGCACACTTTTAAAAGGAAAAATAAAGTCTTTAAAAGAAGCAGGAATTAGCCGGATAAATTTAAGTTTAGATACAATGAATCCTATCACATATCGAAAAATAACTAAGACCCATGATATTATTGATTACCATAATATTATTAAAGCTCTAATTAATGAAGACATGTTACCAATAAAGATTAATGCGGTTCTCTTAAAGGGAATTAATGATAATGAAATTGATGATTTCATTCACCTTGCAGATACGTATAATTTAATCGTTAGGTTTATTGAACTGATGCCGATAGGACACTTGCCTTATGATTACCAAAAGTATTTTGTTTCAAAAGATGCGGTTTTAAAACGATATCCTCAACTAAAACTTAAAGAAAAAGCACGCGTTGCAGAATACTACACGTTACCTAATAAAAAGGGACAAATTGGATTTATCAATCCAATCAGTCACAAATTTTGTACAGAATGTAATCGATTACGTTTAACTGCCGATGGAAAGTTAAAACCGTGCTTGCATACTAATGAGGAAATAAGTATTATGAACTTAAGCGGTGTATCACTTTATGATACTTTTAAA
The DNA here is from genome assembly GCA_964395055.1 of uncultured Candidatus Izemoplasmatales bacterium. GTDB lineage: Bacteria > Bacillota_I > Bacilli_A > Izemoplasmatales > Izemoplasmataceae > SLQR01. The sequence goes on from CAYNAA010000015.1 coordinate 12,107, forward strand.
CAAGCCATTCAACATAAACCTTCAAGCCATAATCTTCAAGCAAGCACACAAATTAATCGCTCAATGAATAAGATAGGAGGATAATCGATGAAATTAACACATTTTAATAATCAAGCACGCGCCCAAATGGTTGATGTTTCAGAAAAAGACATAACAACTCGAGTTGCACAAGCACAAGCAATAATTGAACTAAGCAGGGAAACACTTGAGTACATTCTTGCACAAAAAATAAAGAAAGGTGATGTTTTTGCTGTTGCACAGGTCGCTGGTATTCAAGCGGCAAAGCAAACACACACATTAATTCCTATGTGTCATCCACTCCTTTTAACACATATTGATTTAGCATTTTACCCTAATGAAGAAACCAATACAATAAAAATTGTATCTACCGTTAAGTTAAAAGGAAATACAGGTGTAGAAATGGAAGCTCTAACAGCCGTGACAATCGCTTCATTAACGGTATATGATATGTGTAAATCCATGGATAAAGCAATGGTTATTAGAGATGTTCATTTAATAAAAAAATCAGGTGGACAAAGTGGTGAGTTTCACTTTTCATCTAAAACTAAGGAGGCATAAGATGGCTAAAGTAATTGCAATTAATATCAGTAAAGAAAAGGGTGTGATAAAAACCACCATACCTGAAGGAGAATTTAAGGAAAATTATGGACTTAACGATGATGCACATGCAGGAAACTGGCACCGTCAAGTAAGCCTACTTGGCACAGAAAGTGCAGATAAGCTTGCCAAAAAAGGCGGACTCGAAAATCTAAAACCAGGAATTTTTGCAGAAAACATTACTACAGAAGGGATTACGCTTTATGAACTCCCTGTTGGGACAAAACTTAAAATCGGTACTACCTTGCATGAAGTAACTCAAATTGGGAAAAAATGTCATCACGGTTGCGAGATATTTCATAAAGTTGGCGATTGTGTCATGCCTCGTGAAGGGATATTTACGCGAGTTTTAAAAGGTGGAATAATTCGCCCAAATGATCCAATTGAAATCGTCGAAAGTTAACATCTATACAATCGAGATGCTTACAATAATACTAAACAACCGCTAATAGTATAACCTGCCTTTAAATATTTCAATCTTATTAGTTTAGATGTTTCTTATTTTTTGAAAACAAAGTCATAAACTAAGAAATAAATGGGCGTTATCAAATTTTTTTATTATCATCAAAGAGGAATATGGTTTTACTATATAAACAAAGAGTTGATAAAGGGGATGTAGAGAAGTACGTTTATTATTTATGGCGGTATTTTTATGTATTATCGGCAACGTTGATATTTAGTACAGTGATACTATTAGCGATATATTTTATTATGGTGGTATATGCTGTAATACTAACGTACAAGTACAAAGCCACAAACCCATTAGTTTTACTAGTGTTAACGGTATTTTTGATAGGGTATATATTAATTGATTCAGATAATGACGCTGTTGTTTATGTACCAGATGGGATGCACATACTTTTAGGTTTAGGTCTTATAATTTATGGTGCATTTTTCGCTCAAAAATTCCAAAATGAAAATAGATATAAATGAAAAGTATTATTAATGGTTAAGTTTAAGTCAATAATATTGACACAAAGTACATAAGTAAAATTCAAAGGATGATGGTTATTGAAAAAACGTAATCAACAAGCATGGAAACGGCTTTATAATCAAAACAAACAGTACCAAAAAGCAAAACAATTTATGCATAAAAAAGTTGATACAGTTTTTATTAAAGTGATGGTGTTTGTATTTTTTCCTATAACCATTTTCCTGCTATCTTTATGGTTGTTTTATGAACAAGCATTCATTGCAAGCGCCTTTATTTGGGTATTTTTACCTTTAACGTTTTTTTTATTAATGGGGTCATTGAAGAATAGAGTTTTAAACACTTTACCGTTTGTAATTTTTGGTACCTACATATTATATGGCTTAGAAACGGGGTTATGGGAAGAAGGGACTATTTTATTTTTTATGGTACCGATAGGATCCTTAGTGCTTAAACCAGAAAAATATCCAGTTCAGTATATCGCACTGGCTACATCATTAATTATCCTAATATTAAATGTCTTCACACCAATTTCCATTCCAATATTTATAAAATGGATTTTAATTGTGATTATATACTTCGTGTTTTTACCCCCATTTTTCATTCGTAGACTTGAAGCGTTTTTAAAAAAACATACCTCAAATTAAAATGCATATATAGACAAAAAAGCAGCTCTAATGAGTTGCTTTTTAATATTTGCGGGGTACATCAAGGTTGAAAAGCACCGAATAGCACTAACCAAGTTAATAAGGTTTTAGCTACAAGAGATAAGATGATGTAGCCACGTTCTCCGTAAAGATAGTTTTTAAATTTACCAATCCCTTTGTATTGTAAAAACATGTTGACAGGGAAGGTGTTAAAGGCTAAGAAATAAGTTATTAAGATAGCCCAAACGAAGCCTGGTACTTGATCAAGATTTGGATTGACACCAATGTAAAATGCAATGGCAACCCAAGGTGCTAAACCAATAATAGAACCAAAAATAAATGGTAGCCAGTTGGTTTTCTTTTCGGTTTTATCTTTACCAGCGTTCAAAAGCTCCATATCTAGTCCAAAGAGATTCATTGCAGCATTCGCTAAGGCAATTAATGCGAATACGGCAATATCGCGAACACCGAATAGTGATGAGATTAAAACAATCATTAACGATGAACTAAGGGCGTATTCATACCAACGTAATTTGTTAATACCTTGCTTTAAATCTTCAACGTATTTTTTCTTATATGGTAATGCAATAATAAAATGAAATAGTGCTGAAATGAGTAAAAAACTTGCTGTTAAAGGAATAAAGGGTAACTCAAACAATGTGTCTGTTGTTGTTAATACAAGTCCTTCTCCTTCAACAAACTCTAAATAGTTTCCTACGACAGGGATAGTAAATGTTTGTGTGCCTGTGCCGTCTAGATTAGGGTAGATTAAAAATGCGAAAAGCATCATAAGTGTTCCTTGTACTAAGTGAACGGTCCCCATGATTTTGTTAAAACGGATTAAACTTGAAAATGATAATTTATTGTTTGTTTCTGCTTTTGTAGCCACAATATCGCTCCTTTACACTTTTATATCTATACTTTATCATTTTTTTTATAAAATTTATGAACAAATGCTTTGTAAAGATGTAACAAAAAAATAGCGAAATTACAAAGCAACCGATATTAGTTTAAACTATGATACAATATAGTTACTACCGAAGAAATGATAAAGAAGGGATGTTTTATGCACATATTAGAGATTATAATGTATCTGTTTGTCCTTGGATTATTTATTGTTACTGTATATTTTAAAGCACTTAAAAAATCTGTTATTTTATTCTTATGGGGCATATCATGGATGTTGATTATCACACATTTAGTGATGGTTGGAACGAGATGGCAATTATATTTCCTTTATATAGCGGTCTTTTTAATCGGAATTATTATCTATTTCGACATCATTATGCGAATAGATTTGAAAAAGGGTTTAAGAAGATTCCTTATGTTCACTTCCTTAATTTTATTTATGTCATCTGGAATTACTGTGTTTGTGTTTCCCGTATATAATTTACCTGAGCCATCTGGGGAATATTTAATTGGAACAGATTCTTTTGTAATTGAAGATGAAAGCCGGTTAGAATTATATAGTGATGAATTAGAAGATTTTAGAAAAACTAAAATTCAAGTATGGTATCCAGCTGAGACGGTTTCAGGTTATGATAAGGCGCCATGGATTGAAGACGGAACGGTTGTAACTAGAGCGCTTAGTAACGATATAGGACTGCCATTTTTTGCCCTTGATCATACCGCAAAAATTATGTCAAATGCATATATTAACGCGCCATTGAGTCAAAGTCAATCTGCTTATCCTATTGTTATAATATCTCACGGTTGGCGAGGCTTTAAAAATCTTCATACAGATTATGCCGAGGAGTTAGCTAGTTTGGGCTATATTGTTGTTTCTATTGATCATGCTTATGGATCAGTTGCGACGGTATATGACGAAAATGATGTGGCTTATCTTAATCCTGATGCACTCCCCGATCGAAACAATACTTCTGATTTCATTACATATGCAAATCAGTTAGTCTATACATATGCATCTGATATTACAGTAACTTTAGACTATTTAGAAGAGATTAACGAAGTTAATAGTGGGTCTCGTTTTAGTGGAAAACTAGATATAAATAGTATCGGTTTAATTGGGCATTCTACAGGTGGTGGAGCAGATGTGGCAGTTGCTCTTGATGATGAAAGAATTAAGGCTGTTATTGGGTTAGATGCATGGGTTGAGCCTATTAATCAAGATGATGTTATCGATGGTTTAGCGATTCCTTCATTGTTTATCCGTAGCGAAACGTGGGAAACAGGCGAAAATAATGACCATCTATTAACACTTGTAGAATATAGTACAAATTCAGCGTTATATCAAATAGAAGGAACGACCCATTATGATTTTGCAATGGTGTATATGTATTCTCCATTAACACCATATATAGGATTTTCTGGCTCAATAGATAATCAATATCTTGTAACCATAGTAAAGGATATGATTGTTGATTTTTTCAATGACACGTTAATCAATAATACAGTTGGTGAGATTGATCCTAGTCAATGGGAAGAAGTTAGTGACGTACCTATTAACTAGGAACCATTAGTAAAAACAGCAATAATTATTATGACGTCACTAAACATAAAATAATGAAATGAGGACAAAGCTATGGAATATTTTGTTACTGATATAAAGACATTGAAGTTGAGAGGATTGATGCAAGTAGAAGTAGCATATAGAACGCTTTTAATCATTTATAAAGATAATAGCGTTTATGCCATTCAAGATGAGTGTCCTCACCAAGGTAACACGCTGTCTACTGGAAAAGTTGAAGGAGACACAATTAAATGTAAGGAACACGGTTTGCCTATCTCATTTAAAACAGGAGAGGTCTATAGTCAAAGACAAGCCGACTTTCTACGACTCGATAAAGCAAGTCGAAGCATTCAAACTTATCCTGTTGTTATGAAAGATGATAAGATATACATTAAAATGTAATATGTTTTAATGCGTTTGTTTACTTTAGTCATGTTAGAGGTTTACTAACATGGCTTTTTTATAGGTTAACCACATTGATTGTTAGTGTATAAATTTAAGCTTCTTTGGTAATATGTTAGAATAAAAGTAAAGATAATATTGTGTATTATTAGGAGAGATAATATGAGAAATCAATATTTAAATAAGCAGTATAAAATGTTCAAAGCGCATTACCCAAATGAATCGGAGTACTTACAAGCCATTTCTGAAGTGTTAAAATCACTCGATGAGATTATCGATGAGCATCCTGAATTTGAAGCCTATAATATTGTAGAAAGAATATTAGAACCCGAACGCGTTATTAGTTTTAAAGTGACATGGTTAGATGACGATAATAACGTAAGGGTAAATCGAGGCTATCGTGTGCAACATAGCGCATTAATAGGACCTTATAAAGGCGGACTTAGGTTTCACCCAAGTGTCACACAATCAATACTGAAGTTCTTGGCTTTCGAACAAACACTTAAAAACAGTCTAACTAACTTGCCAATGGGTGGAGGTAAGGGTGGGTCTGATTTTGATCCAAAAGGTAAAAGTGATTGCGAAATCATGACATTTTGTCAAGCGTTCATGCGGGAATTATTTCATCATCTAGGAGAAAACATTGATGTGCCTGCAGGGGATATAGGCGTTGGTCAGCGAGAAATTGGATATTTATATGGGTATTATAAAAAAATTACCAATCAAGTTACCAGCAGTATGACCGGGAAAAATACGCTTATTGGAGGGTCTTTAGTTAGAAGAGAAGCCACTGGTTTTGGACTTGCTTACTTTGTAGATGCCGTTTTGAATAAAATAAAAAATACATCGTTAGAAGGGAAGAAGGTTACGATATCTGGGTCTGGTAATGTTGCAATATACGCCGCTGAAAAAGTTAAAGCTCTCGGCGGTATTATCATTGCAATGTCTGATTCTAACGGATATGTATATGATGAAAATGGACTGGATATTGACCGGATTAAATACATAAAAGAAGACCAAAGAGGACGCATTAAAGCGTATGTTGACGATGATAATGACGCAATTTATATCGATGATCCTAAAAAAATATGGGAAAAGAAAACAGATATTGCGTTACCTTGTGCAACACAAAATGAATTAGATGAATCTGCTGTAAAGCAATTAATCGATAATGAGGTGTTAATGGTTGGTGAAGGCGCGAATATGCCGACCACAGATAAAGGAAAAGCGTTGTTACAAAAACACAATATTCTTTTTGCGCCAAGTAAAGCTGCCAACGCAGGGGGAGTATTGGTGTCTGGGTTTGAAATTGCCCAAAGTACACAATTCGATAATTGGACATTTGATAAAATTAATGACAAACTTAAAACCATGATGGAACACATTTTTGATGATATTTATGAAACAGCTAAAAAGTACAATAAAGCTAACGATTTACAATTTGGCGTTAATGTCTACAGTTTTCAAAAACTCGCCAAAGCAATGATAGAACAGGGAATTGTTTAATTATTAAAGCATAATCATACCTAAAAAAGAGTCGTTTAGTTGTAATCTACGACTCTTTTTGCTTATTCTTTATCATGATGTTCGTCAGGACCATACAATATGAGACCACCATCAACACGAATAGTTTCACCGGTAATATAGCTTGCATCAGGAGATACAAGGTAAGTAACTAATCCGGCAATATCATCGGGTTTACCGCGTCTTTTAAGTGGGACTAAAGTACTGATATGACCTTGCTTTAAATCGTCATCAGTGTAATTGTTTCTATTTGCAGTGGCACCTGGAGCGATGGCGTTTACGGTAATTTTATGTTCTGCCAGTTCTAAAGCCAATGACTGAACTAAACGATTCAATGCCGCTTTTAACGATCCGTATATGGCATCATTAGGATAAGCACGAATGCCTCTTGTAGATGATGTGTATAAGATGCGACCGTGGATGCCATGTTCAATCATGTGATTGGCCGCAATTTTGGTAGAAAGAAGATAACTTCTATAGTTTAATTGATAGGTATAATCTATAACATCGACATCCAGGGTTTTGATACTCGTGAATTCAGTGCTTCCAGCATTACAAATTAACACATCTAAATGACCCAGGTCATGAATTGCAGATTGAGTAACATTAATCGGAGCTTGTTTTTCTTCAAGGTTTGCTTGATAAAAATAACATCTTTTCCCTAAGGACTCAATCTGCTTCTTTAGAGATTTTGCTTTATCCAACTCAGTATGATATGTAAAAGCAATGTCATATCCATTTTTGGCTAATCGTAAGGCAATACCTCTGCCAATGCCTTGGCTCGCGCCGGTTATAAACGCTGTTTTATGCATGTATGTCATCCCTCCAAATGAAGATAGGTACATCATAATTATACTTAAATCTGTGATGAATTACAATTTTTTGGCAGAAGGGTTAAAGCATAACGCAGAACCGGTTGACAATAGAACAGTGGGATGTTAGAATATTGATGAAAATCTATATAGATATTTTTAAATATAGCGGGAGTGGTATTATGGACAATAAATATGTGGAATATTTTAAAGTACTATCAGACAAACATAGACTTGAAATCATTGAGTTATTGCTAAAAGGCGAAACGTGCGGGTGTACATTAATTGATAAAATCCCCGTATCTCAACCCACATTGTCATATCATCTAAAAATTATTACTGCCTCGGGTTTAGCGACGAGCAAACGTGAAGGCAATTGGATAAAACATTATATTAATAAAGATAAAATAGATGAGTTAATCGATTTTTTAAAGCAGCTTAGAGATACGGAGGCAGAAGAATGCCGTTTATAAAAGGTTTCTTTACGACGCTTAACGATATTCTATTAAAAATGACTTGATTAGAAAACCTTGTTGAACAATTGCTGATAAATATTTTTGGGATGAATCGAACGAGTGCTCTCTTTAAAGGTGTATCCTTTTTTATCTATGATGTGATTAAAATATTTATTTTATTATCTGTATTGATTTATATTTCATCTTATATACAGTCACATTTCACACCGGAGAAAACAAAACGTATTTTAAGTAAATTTAAAGGAGTATCTGGAAACATTATAGGTGCGTTATTAGGACGGTGACACCGTTTTGTTCATGCTCATCAATTCCAATTTTTATTGGATTTACAAAAGCAGGGCTGCCTGTTGGAGTTACATTTTTTTCTGATTTCTTCACCACTTGTGGACCTAGCTTCAATGATTTTACTTGCTATTATTTTTAACTGGACCATTGCCCTTGCTTACGTCTTTGTCGGGTTGGTCATCGCGGTTATAGGTGGCACATTGATTGATGTTTTTCATATGGAAAAATACGTTGCTGATTTCGTTATCGACAGTAGAAATAAACCAGACACTACCGAGGTGGTCATCGCAGAAGACATGACGAGAAAAGAAAAACACGATTATGCGCTTGATCAGGTAAAAGAAATCATTAATAAAGTGTGGATTTATATCCTAATAGGGGTTGGGATTAGGGCAGTAATTCACGGATATATTCCAGAATCCTTTATTCAAACGATTTTAGGTGATAATAATCCATTCTCAGTACTCATTGCTACCGTGGTTGGTATACCAATGTATGCAGATATTTTTGGAACCTTACCTATTGCAGAAGCGCTCGTACTTAAGGGTGTAGGTATTGGAACAGTGCTTGCATTTATGATGGCCGTCACCGCATTGAGTTTACTGTCGATTATTCTTTTAAAGAAAGTCGTTAAAACAAAATTACTTATTATGTTTATTACGATAGTGACAATAGGTATTATTTTCACAGGATATCTTTTTAATCTTTTAGGTCACTTCTTTATATAACGCTAATAAAAAGGCCATATACCCTATTAAAATGGGGTATATGGCTTTTTTTATTGAAGAAGAGGAGATCCAATCACTTTAACGCAGAAAGAATGGCTTTGGCGAACGCGGGTAAGTCATTAGGATTTCGTGATGTGATTAAGTTGTCATCAATGACGACGTCTTGATCAAGATAGGTTGCACCTGCATTTTCAATATCTACCTGCAATGAGTGATATCCTGTCATGGTTTTGTTAGAAAGATCACAACTTGATATTAACAACCAAGGCCCATGACAAATGGCTGCAATGGTTTTGTTTTGTTCGTTCATTGCATTGGTGAAGTCGATGGTAGCTTGTGTGCGGCGCATATAATCAGGTGAAAATCCACCGGGAATGATTAATGCGTCATAATCAGTTGCGTTAATGTCACTACTTGCTACATCACTTGTCATTGGCAAACCGTGTTTGCTTTTGTATACAGTGTCTTTGGTTTTACCAACTAAGTCAACCTGATATCCTGCTTCTTTCATTCGAAAGTATGGATAAAGTAACTCCTTATCATCATAAAGGTTTTCTATTAATAGTGCGATTCGTTTCATAGTGCACACCTCCTTTTTGAATTAGATTATTTTGTTGCCTTAATAAAAGTTTGTAATAAGTCATGTAAGGCGTCAGGGTCTTTTAAACGATATTTTGCATTCGTTTCCCCGTAGCCGATTTTAACAGTATAATGATTGGGGTGTGTTTTAAACATGTCTTCATCGGTTGTGTCGTCTCCGGCAATAAAAATAAAATCGTAAGCGTCTTCGCTACTGAATGAGAGTGCCGCTTGACCTTTATTCATGCGTTGGTCTTTGATTTCTAAAACGCGTCGACCATCTTGCATTTCAATGGGTTGACGTCCGATGATACTTCTTAGTGCTTCTTTTAATTCAGGTAGTTTGACAGAAACCATATCAGGTTCACTGTTGCGGTAATGAAAAGCAATAGAGTGAGTCTTTTCTTCAATAAATGATCCTGGCATTTCGTCTGAAAATTTTTGGATGATATTACTGACGCTTTCTAGCCAATGCTGATCGTTTGGTAACGTGTTTGACCACGTTTTGTTTTTGCGTTTAATCCAAACCCCGTGATCACTAGCTAACGCAATTGGTAAATTGCCTAACCAACTTTCTAATGTGTCTTTATCACGTCCAGAAATAACAACGACATCGGTGTTGTTTTGTTCGCTTAAAGTCGTTAATAAGTTTTTTAATGCTTTTTTTGGTTTGGCTTGATGTGGTAAGCTTCTTATAGGACTTAATGTGCCGTCATAATCAAGGATAAATAAACGTTTTGATGCTTTCTTATAGTTTTCGACAGTTTTATTGTTGTTAAGATTTTTTGCTTCTTTTACGATTAATGGTTGGGTATGCTCAATACTTTTTAAACGTTCTATAAACGTTTCTGCCCAAAATGTGACATCGTATCGTTTTAAGCGTTTTTGCATAATAGTGTGGCGTGCTTTTTTCTCTTTATTACTAAGCAGTAATGCTTCGTTGATGCTATCGGCAATCATTACATCATCATTCGGATTAACAATAATCGCTTCGCTTAACTCGCTTGCAGCCCCTGCAGTTTCTGAAATTATCAAGACACCGAGTCCATCGGTACGGGCTGCTAAGTATTCTTTGGCAATGAGGTTCATCCCATCGCGTATTGGGCTAACTAACATGACATCGGATGTTTTATAATAGCCAATGAGTTCTTCTTGATCAAATTTTTGATAAAGGAACCATATCGGCATCCAAGAGAAACTACCAAACTCACCATTAATTTCTGATACCAACACTTCGATTTGTTCTTTGAGTGTCTCATAGGTGTCTAAGGTATCTCTGGATGGTGCGACAATCAAATGCATTTTTACGTTTTTGTGATGTTCTGGGTAGTGTCTTAAAAAGGTTCTAAACGCGTTAAGTCGTTCAATAATTCCTTTTGTATAATCTAAGCGATCAACACTTAAGATGACACGTTCTTTGATATCGGGTAGAGTTACTTTACTAGAGGCAAAGAAATCATAATCAATACCCATTGGGAATGCATCAACTTGGATTTCACGATCTTCATAAGCGAGCTTATAAAATTTATGGGAAACCCCAAAAACACGCCGCACACTACTTAAAAAGTGTCGTACATAATCGTAGGTATGAAAGCCAATGAGGTCACTACCTAATAACCCTGAAATGATTTCTTTTTGCCATATTAATAAGCGGAATATTTCATAAGATGGGAATGGAATATGTAAGAAAAAGCCTATTTTAACCTCAGGAAACGCATCGCGTATCAATTTAGGCAACAACATTAACTGATAATCATGTACCCAAATGATACTGTCCTCATCAATATGGTCTTTTAACGCATCAAAAAAGGTTTGATTCACACGTTTATACGCATCCCATGTTTCTTTGTCGTGTTCTGTTTTTTCTGAAAAGTAATGAAATAGTGGCCATAATGTCTTGTTAGAAAAGCCTTCATAATACCCTTTAAAATCCTCGGACCCAAGATACACAGGAACACATTTATACTCATCTTGTAAGGTGTTTGTGATATGGGTTTTATCATCTGGTTCTAAAGATTCATTGGGTAATCCTGGGTAGCCAAACCACAAGCTATCTTCCCCTTCGTGATAGCCTTTAAGTCCTGTGGCTAAACCACCGATACTTTTATTAAATTCAATAGTATTATTGTCTTTTTGTACAGTCACAGGGAGCCTGTTTGACACAAATATTACATTCGCCATAGTATTACCTCCTAGTCATATTATATCACTATTTATGCCTTAAATAAGATAAAACACGATGTAAACGTAATCAATTTTTGTATAGTGTGAACCTAATAATACCATTTATAGCTATTTCAAAAATAAAAAAAGCGTTATCCAAATCGGGTTGGATAACGCTAAATTAATGTTTAATTATTTTCGTTCTTTTTTAAATATCGTAAGACTGGACGATCAAAGACCCAGTTTTCCAATTTTTTATCCAAGCTGATGGAAAAGTAGGATCTTGTATCTTGATTTACAGCACCAAAGCGAATAAAAATAAGGATTTGTTCTAAGAAACCAATAGTAAAGATAATTAAGATGATACTAAGCAATATTGTTGTACTCATAATAAATGACAGCAACATCATAAAATAGACTAATACGGCATTACTTCTTAAAATGCGCGTATGCAACGTATACATTCTTCTAAACCTAATTAAAGGAACAATAAAGCTTAATGCATAGACACTAAAGGCTAATACTAAAAAGTATTGGTTCGATAGAATGGCTTGAGGATATAAATAATATAAAAAGTACGCAACAGATATATAGAAGAACATGTCAGCTACTGTATCAAGAGCTTTTCCTAATTGGCTAACTTGATTCCATTTGCGGGCTAAGTAGCCATCGAAAAAATCAGTAGATCCTAAGACGGTAAATGTCATAAAAAATAAAAACAGATAGCCTTCCCATAAGAAGATATATAGTAAGGGTAAAAAGATTAAACGAGATAAACTTAAACTATTAGGAACGGTAAAAACATGTCGCATAATATCACCTCACTAATTACTCTATGAGATAGAGTAGTGTTTAGCGTTAGTTTACACACAAAGAGAAAAAATGTCAACAAAATAACATTATTTAAATCATGGTGATAAGCATAAAGAAATGAATTAATAATACCAAAAAGTTTATACAATTTGTGGATATACGTTCTTTTAAACAAGGCGTTTAAAGACAAAAGTACTTTGCTTGACATAGTAATTTATAAGCGTACAATAAACCTATAAAATTATGGAGGTTTTTGTATGCCAAACACATTGAATCAAAAAATCAAACCATTCGCGCGTCCATCTAATGCACGTGCACTATATCAGATGGTTAATACAATAGTTCCTTTCGCATTGTTAATCGTCGGGATGTATTATATGATTGCATTAAATGTTTCCTATCTCTATGTGGTATTAGTCAGTGTTGTCCCAGCATTATTTTTAGTCAGAATTTTTATCATGTTTCATGATTGTACACATAAATCGTTCTTAACATCAAACAAAGCCATGGTGATCTTAGGACATATCTTCGGTATTTTAACGTTCACCCCCTTTTATAAATGGCAAAAAGACCATATTACCCATCATCGTACGGTTGGTAATCTTGAGAAGCGGGGTATAGGCGATGTTTGGATGATGACAACTGAAGAGTATGAACAAGCATCTTTTATGAAAAAAGTGGGCTATAGATTATACCGAAATCCGTTCATTTTATTTTTTATTGGTCCGATATTTTTATTTCTCGTTGGTCAACGGTTCCCAACCGAAAACACAAAAAAAGTTTGGATGAGTACCATTATTACGAATTTAGGTATTATTGGGATAATAGTTTTGGTTTCGCTAACATTAGGATTCAATTACTATCTTCTTATTCAATTGCCAATCATCTTCTTTGCGGCAATAGTCGGGGTGTGGTTGTTTTATATTCAACATCAATATGAAGATGTTTATTGGGAACATACGATGCGTTGGAAATCGCAAAACGCTGCGTTAGAAGGGTGTTCTGTGTACCGGTTACCACTTGTTTTAGAGTGGTTTACAGGTGCAATTGGGTATCATAATGTCCATCATCTAAATCCACGGGTTCCCAATTACCGACTTAAAAAAGCGTTTAAAGCAATTCCTGATTTACAAGAAGGGTATAATGTAACATTTTTTAGAAGTTTTAAATTGGCGGTATTGTGTTTTTATGATGAGAAAAAGAAAATTATGGTGAGTTATCGACAATATAAAAGAATGAAAAAATCATATCAATAAAAAAGTGCCACATAACAAAAATGTTATGTGGCATTTTTATGTCATAAACTTAGTATAATCAATGGGATGCGTATTAATATATTGGTCAAGCACATCTTTGGTGTAATCTACATCGATAGGAACGTCAACATAGGCGTGATATCGTTTGCGAATATGAAAACATTTTAAGTAATCAATACGTTGTTTATACGTTTGTTCATAGGCCAGTTTATAAAGATTTAATTGGAGTTTAATTCGGGCTTCATCGAGATGTGCCATACGCTTAACATCCGCGATACCAAGCCCTTTAATATAAGGTGACTGAATGATCATGTCAAATGTACCCGCTGCTATAATAACGCCGTGATGATGAAGTAAAACGATTTTTTCATTATCAATAACATCGATTTGATGTTGGTTTTTAACCGCGAGATAGCCCTGCATCTCTGGATGGTAAGTTTTTATACCAAACCGTTCATAGTTTTCGATCATATCATGGAGCTCGTTGCCTTTTTCTGCAGCGATACGTAATATTTCAGAGTCAATTTTTTTAATGTTTCTTGGAATATGGACATCAACAATTTTAGAGATGCTTTCAACGGGAAATCCATCAACAGTATAACGGTGTTTAAGGGGATCAAACTGAATAGCATGATCTGCGATTGTATAGTGTTTCATCGTAATCCTCCTCGTGATGCATGGTTTAATATAGCATATATGATTGTATATTGGCATGAATGATTTACAAAAGCAATTATTTTAGTAAATACATTGCGAATTCTTATATTAAGTGGCATTCTATAAGTGAAGATACCGTAAAGAACGGAAGATGTTTATGCGAATGATAACCGCATTAAAATTACTTTTTAGATATTATTATCGTATCATACCAACCTATTTAATGGCAGCGATTGTGTTATTTATCGGGGCGCAATTATTACCATTAATTGGGGCTATTTTATTATTGCCACTTTCTATTGGCGTTGCCTATGTTATGGTTTTCGAGGCAAGCGCTATAAGAAAACGTCATTTTTTCCCGTTATTTTATGGGTTTAAAGGTGGAAATTACACGCGTAATGTTTGGTATTTACTTATGCGTCAGTTTGTACAGTATTTACCCCTTGGTATAGGGGTTTTACTTGACTATATTTTTTCTGGTTCGATTCCTAGTTTAGGTATTGATTTGCCGTTCATGCGTATTGGGGTTAGCTTCTTAATATTTGCTATTCCTGCAGCCATTATTTCACT
>CAYNAA010000015.1:27137-30140 GCA_964395055.1 uncultured Candidatus Izemoplasmatales bacterium
ATTACGACATCATGGTTATTTTCTGCCCCAGTGCTATTTATGGTGTTTAACCCGTGGTATTTAATGACGCATGCGGTGTTGTATAGTCAAATCCGGTACAAGTTAAAAGATCTTATGCGTAACTATAATCATTAATGTGATGTGTCTTTAATCCGTAGTTACTTCATGTTACTTGTGTGTTTTTTTTAGTTCGTTTATGACGTGTTTGTAATCCGTAAGCGCTGATTTACCTTCTTCAGTAATGCCGTATACGCCATGACTAACGCGTGTGAACCATCCATAGTAATTCTTTTGTAGAATGCTAACGACCTTTTTGTTTTGTGTATATAATCTTAAGGCTTTGGTACTTTGTGGTCCATCTTTTAAAAACGTTAAAGCGAGCAAAGCAATTTCTCGATATGCAGTAATAATTTTTGTTTGGGTAGAGCCACCGATATTATAGGTGGTTTTTCTAGTCTGAAATTCTTTTAGTAGTGCAAGTCGTCGTTTTTTCTTATGACGCACCGAGGGTGTTTTTGGGTCTAAGATGGTTTCAACACAATTGTTTTCAATGTCAACAAACAATAAACCAAGTTCTAAATGTTTTAATAAGACGAGTTTATCCTTAAACACTTTCGATTTACGGATGCCATATGTCGGTTTTGGAATAGCACAGTAAACATAATCACTGATAGCTTGACGCTTAACGCCTTGTGCCATTAATGCCGTATTCAGGGTGGTTTTCATTTCAACTAAAAGGATCAATTCATCCTTCACAGCCATAATATCGACATCATGAACCTCAGCCTTTACGGAGAAGTTTAAAGATTCTAAATACGATTTTAATAGGGGATACATTGTTTTTTCCATACGTAACCTCCAAACACTGTCATTATATAATATTTAGTGTTATTGAACTAGTATTGATTTATTAAATGTTGTGTAGAGATGTTGAAATGTATTGAACACGTACGCATAGAAAAGAAGTTCAAAGGTATGCACGATAATAAGGGGTCCTAATGGCTATTTATGTAATGAAGGTAGATAAACGTAAGGAGTGATTTAAATGGGTTTATTCAAATGGTTATGTGGAAGCAAAAAAAAGCCGACATCAACACAAGACACATCTAAAGACGAACCGAAATTAGATGAACACGTAAAAAGCGCACAAGATAAAAATCGAATGTATCATGTTTCGTTAAATAAAGACGAAAAAAGTGACTACTATAAAAAGTGGCGTGTAAGGTTAGAAAAATCGGACAAAACAATTAAATATTTCGACACACAAAAACAAGCGATTGACTTTGCGGAAGGATTAGCTAAGGAATATAAAACATCGGTAGTCATCCATAAGGTTGATGGATCCATTCGAAAACAAGATTATACAACATAAACATTTTAGTGCTAAACCCTCTATTCAAAATAGAGGGTTTATTTTTTAGCAATTTTCAAGTTTTCAAGAACTGCTTCAAAAAATAGTCGCATAATAAAGACGTTATTGTGATATATTACTATGTGTGATATAATAATTTATCGAACATAAAATAAACATAAATTTAGACTTGGAGGATAATATGAAACCATTAATAATAGGTGATTTAATAGTACCTGTTCCGATTGTTCAAGGTGGTATGGGTGTTGGCATTTCAATGGCGAATTTGGCATCAGCTGTAGCCAATCAAGGTGGCATCGGTGTCATTTCTGCTGCTGGAACGGGCATGTTTCAAAAAGATAGAAACAAGGATTTTCAAGAAGCGAATTTAACATCGCTCGTTGACGAGATTCGTAAAGCGAAAAAACAAACCAAAGGTATTTTAGGTGTCAACATTATGGTGGCTATGACCGGATTTGGTGAAACGGTTAAGGCTGTTATAAAAGAGGGGATTGATATTATTTTTGCAGGTGCAGGCTTGGCACTTGATTTACCTAAATATCTTATAGATAATACTAAAACCAAACTAATTCCTATTATCTCATCGGCACGTGCAGCTAAAATTATTACCCAAAAATGGATTAAAAATTTCGATTATATCCCAGATGGGTTTGTCATCGAAGGACCCAAAGCTGGGGGGCATTTAGGATTTAAAGTTGATCAAATTGAAGATAGTGCGTACCAATTAGAAACTGTGTTACCTGAAGTTATATCAATTTTAAGACCGTTTGAAGCATCCCATCAAAAACAGATTCCTTTAATTGTGGCTGGCGGTATATTTGATGGAAAAGATATTTATAAGTTTTTAACTATGGGTGCAGACGCTGTCCAAATGGCAACTCGGTTTGTGGCGACCCATGAATGTGATGCATCTATAGCGTTTAAACAAACATATATAGATGCTAAAGAAGAAGATATCAGATTAATTACTAGTCCTGTAGGTTTGCCTGGTCGTGCCATTCATAATGCATACTTACATGCGGTTGATTTAGGCGAAAAACACCCATTTACATGTCCCTTTGATTGCATAGTTACATGTAAAAAAGAAGAAGCGCCGTACTGTATTTCGCTTGCACTTTATAATGCAAAACTTGGAAAATTATCTCATGGATTTGCATTTGCAGGCACCAACGCTCACCGTATTACATCAATGACGAGTGTCAAAACCTTATTTAAAGAGCTAATTCACGGATATGGTTTAATGAAGCATAACGCCAAAGGATAATTTATTGTTAAAACACTATAATGTGTAAAAAAGATTATTGTAAAACAAGTATTGTCTTGCAAAGAAGATAGATGAACCATTAAAGTACTAGATAAACAAAACCTCTATCATTATGATGGAGGTTTTATAGTTTAAGGGTTTATAAACATTCCTCAAGTTGGCGCATTTAGTTTATGTGAAAATCGATATAATTATAATAAAAGAAAGAATTTAGATAAGTCATGGAATCACATGGTTTAATGTGTTATAATTAATCGAAAACGTTTTCGTATGTTTAAACTCTGGAGGAAAAAATGAAAAAAAAGGTATGGATTTTAAGTTTATTATTTTTAAGCGCACTATTTATTAGTGCATGCAGTAATAATGA
>CAYNAA010000016.1:0-26994 GCA_964395055.1 uncultured Candidatus Izemoplasmatales bacterium
AAAACTTAAACTGAGGAAAACACGATGTTTTCCTTTTTAAATGGTAATGTATGATGTATAAGAGCTAAGAATAATTATAAAAATACAGAAGAATGGTATAATAGATATATTCTATTTCACTAAAAATATAGATGATCTATAAAGGAGAGGAATATATGGGAATAGGAATAATGATTGTTATCGGAGTCATCATAATAACAATCATTGTTGTTTTAATTGGATCTAGTGATTCAGGATACTCAAGTCCAGAAAGTCTATCAACATCAACGAGTAAAAGCGGTTCTAATGATGCGTTTAGTCAATACTACCACCGTGATGTTCATAGACATCAGTTAGAAGAATCTGGAAGAAAGCATAAAATAATGTACAGTAGTGAAAAAGACGAAAAAACCATTAAAAGTGATGAACCAAAACCAAAGAGTGAAAAAACCGTTGATGTCTATGATGCGTATGATGATTTTTTCGAACAAGACGACGAGATTTTTGACAGAAAGAAATAAAGCAAAACCTTTAGTACGTTATTACCACATAAAAATAGGGGGAAAATATGCTAATACCAATATTTTTTTTAATAATTATCGGTATTGTAATAATAATTACAGTCATAAGTGTTGTTAGCACTAACGTTAGTGGTAGTGTAAATCAGCAGCATTTACGTCACCGTATTCACCAAGACAATTATGCTAAACCTAAGTATGAGAATCATCAAAATAATCCAATTGCTAAAAAGAGTGAAGCGTCTCATCAAGAAGATGATTTTTTCAAAGCATATGATGACTTTTTTGAGCAAGATGATGACCCGTATAATGTAAAAAAATAAGGTGCCCGGTAGGAAACCTTATTTTTATGTTTTGGAAACATTTAAAAAGCTATCAAGAAATTTTTCTATAGCGTGTTCTGTATTTTTGAAAGGACTTATAACATCTGCAACATCGAGTAAGTCTTCATGTGCATTTTTCATTGCAACGCCTATACCTGCATATTCAAGCATCTCAATGTCGTTATGTCCATCACCAAACGCAATCACATCATCACGATTAAAACCTAATGTTTTAGCGACGTGGCTTAATGCAGCACCTTTATTTGTCTTTGGTGTATAGAGTTCAATAATAAAGCGATACTCATCGCCCCAGTTTCTAACCAACACCTCATCTTTATGATGCTTTTCAACATATGCCTCAATATGTTGTCCTTGATGTTTATGTGCAACAACAATTAGTCCATGAGGGTCGTTTGGTAGCGTTTCATCAAAAGGACCTACATGTAGTTTAGCACCATTGAAGTAGTGCAATAAATTCATAATATCATCACGTTTTTCAAGAAGATAAATATCGTCTCTTATTTCACAAAAAGCATTATATATATATTCTTTATTATGTTCAAAGATATCTAAAATAACATCTTTTTTAACCGTATGGATAACCTCTTTAAAATCACTATTTCCTGGCCAAGTAATAAGACCACCATTGTAATTAATAAGTGGTGTATCAAGGTCAAGTTTTCTATAGTAGGGTTCACTACTTCGGTAGGGTCTGCCTGTTGCGATAACAAGTTTATGCCCTTGCGCTTTAAGTCTCTTTAAATAGTCTGCTGTATTATCTCGTAAGGTTTCCCAATCATATAAAAGGGTTCCATCTAAATCGAGTGCAATGAGATACTTTTTCATAATAATCACCTCTGTGTATTATCGCATAAAACCTATGTTTAGGCAAATAATTTATACTTTTTAGATAAGGGATATAAGTAGATATATGATATAATAAACAAGAGGTGTTGATATGGATATAAGTCTCGCAGGATTAATAAACTTTCTCTTAGGAATCTTTTCCGGATTTCTACTTTTTACTATTGTCTATATTTATTTCTTTGTTCGCGGGAAGAATATTGATGTATCGCTGTTTAGAAAACCAGACACTGAAGTAGATGAAGAAGAGTTAAAACAAATTGTTACTGATAAACAAGAAACATTTAAAAAAATGAAACGTAAGGGAGAATCCATTGGAAAGTTAACATTCAGTCTCTCTTATGAATTAATAGAAGAAATTGCAAAATACTACTTTCCTAAATCAAAATATCCTATGCTAGAATTAAGTGTTGATGAAATGCTGGCACTTAATCATTATATTACAGAACGTATTGATGGTATTTTAAACCAGCCTATTCTTAAAAACACAAGAAATATTAGGGTTACCAAATTGGTAAGAATGTACGAAGCTAAGCGGTCATTCGATCAAAATAAGATTGTGAAAGCCGCTAAAAACAAAGTGGTTAAAAAATCAGTGAAGTATACGCTTGGTGCAGTTAATCTAATGAATCCGGCCTATTGGTTTAGAAAACTTGTAGTTAATAAAAGCGTTGGCTATATCGAAAATAAAATTGCTTTATTAATCATTGGCGTTGTTGGTGAAGAAACAATTAAAGTATATTCTAAGAAATTATTTGATAAAGAAGTTGAGTTGGACTTTGTCGACCAAGCACTTAAATCATTAGAAACTGGTGATGATAGTGAAGACAATTAAGGATATAATCAGCTATGAACAGCACGTTTTGAAAGCGGGATGGTCGCTGGTCGTATTTTATAGTCATTGGTGCCGTGATTGTCATTATGCTGATACGTTTATGCCACGTCTTGAAACGTTATATCCTCAAATAACGTTCTATTTAGTTGATCGCGGTGATATTCCAGAGCTTGCCAAAGCATTAAATATCTACGGCGTCCCAAGCTTTGTCTTATATTACAATGATAAAGAATGCACTCGTTATGTTAATAAAAACCGAAAAACCTTTATCGATGTGCAGTCATTTATAGAAACATCACTAACTAAGAAGGGGTGCTTATAGTATGTTTTTCTTAAAGCGGAAAAAGAAAATTGTTCCACCTAAAATGCGTACGCCAGATGATACACCATTCCAAGTATATGAAATACTAGAAGAACCTAAACGGAAAAAGTTTGAACATAACCGTTTCGTTTCTCCTATTTTTGGTAAGAATGTTAAAGATGACATTGTTATCCCTATTATGACTAGTGTTAAACGTGATTTAGATACATTAGACTCATTTCGTACAAAACCTAAACTTACCAAAGAAGAGCGCATTAAAAAATATGGTACAGAATATCCTGAGTTCGATTTAATCCGCGGTAAAAATTTACAAGAAGCGTTAGAGTCACAATCTAGCCGTAAAAAAATTGTCAAAGCATCTTTTGTCCCGACCGAAGAACCAAAAGAAGAAGCATCAGTAGAACAAGCTAGCGATAATGTTGTTGAAATTAATAATACACCCAAAGCACAAGAACCTATAATAGAAAATCCAGAACCGGTATTTCAAGATCCCACTGCAACGGAATCGAAAGAAGACACTGTACAATCACCATCTCAACCCGAACCCGTGATAGAAGAACCTAAGAATCAAACCTATGTTAAGTCTGATACAAAACGGACAAAAGGGTATCAACTTCCACCAAAGTCATTAATAACCAAACCCCAAGAGACTCCGCCTGACTTAACTGCTTCAATTGAAAAACAAATTACTATTCTAAATAAAACGTTTGAAGAATTTCAAGTTGGTGCGACAGTACTTAAGCATACCCAAGGACCGACAGTTACGCGCTATGAGATTAGACTTGATAAAGGGGTCAACGTAAAAAAAGTTACTGGAATTGCAGATAATATAAAAATGGCATTGGCTGCGACTGAAATTCGCATTGAAGCGCCTATACCTGGGAAATCAACCGTTGGAATAGAAGTACCAAATGAAGAAAAACAAACGGTGCATTTTGCAGACATCATTGACCACTCAAAGTTTAATCATGCCGCTCAACCTCTAACCATTGGTTTAGGGCTAGATATTGATGGTAAACCGGTTTATGCATCAATTAAGTCTATGCCACATGGGCTTATTGCTGGTGCTACTGGTAGTGGAAAAAGCGTTTGTATTAATACACTATTAATGAGTTTATTGTTAAAATATCGTCCCGATGAATTAAAGTTAATTTTAGTTGATCCAAAAATGGTAGAACTCACAAGTTATAACGATATTCCTCATTTAATTACGCCAGTTATTACCGATTCTAAAGCGGCAACAGCAGCCCTTAAATGGTTGGTAGAAGAAATGGATAGACGTTTTAACATGTTTTCAGAAACGCGTTCACGTGATATAGATTCTTACAACAGTTCTGTTAAATCAGAAGAAGATAAAATGCCATACATTGTTATCGTTGTTGATGAGTTAGCGGATTTAATGATGGTCTCGAGCCAACACGTTGAAGATGCGATTAAAAGGCTAACACA
This sequence comes from uncultured Candidatus Izemoplasmatales bacterium, assembly GCA_964395055.1. Taxonomy (GTDB): domain Bacteria; phylum Bacillota_I; class Bacilli_A; order Izemoplasmatales; family Izemoplasmataceae; genus SLQR01. The sequence continues at coordinate 4,291 of CAYNAA010000016.1, forward strand.
AAAAGCAAGAGCGTGTGGGATACATCTAATTATTGCCACTCAACGTCCATCGACTGATGTTATTAAAGGAACAATTAAATCCAATATTCCAACCCGGATTGCTTTTAGTGTTGCTAGTCATGTTGACTCACAAACAATTATTGATTCAAGTGGTGCTGATAAGTTACTCGGAAAAGGGGACATGCTTTTTGTTACGAATGGACAAGGCAAAGTTCGCCTTCAAGGCGCGTATGTATCTGATGAAGACATTGAACGTGTAACGGATTATATTCGCGAACAATTAAAACCGGAATACTTGTTTGACCAAGAATCACTAATTCAAAATGTTACACAAAATTTAGAACGCGATGAGTATTTCTTTGATGTTGCCCGATTTGTTGTTGATTTACAAGAGGCAAGCATCAATAAAATAAGCAAGCAGTTTGGTGTGGGATTCAACCGAGCACAAAGTATTGTTGAATCACTGGAAGGCATTGGTGTTGTTTCAGAAAACCTAGGGTCAAAAGCCCGTGAGGTTTTAGTAAGTAAAGAAGAATTAGAGGGTATTCTAAAAAAAATTAGGTGAGACCATGACAGAGGATATTAAACTAGATGATTATTTTAAAGAAGAAAACGTTCGCGATTTAAAAGATATACATAAAGCGGAAATACAATATAAAAAACTGCAACGACGAATTAAAGTTGCGCTTTTTGGGTTATTCGTTGTTGCGGTATTACCTCTTTTGTTTTCTCGTTACCAAGATTTTGATATCATTGTTAACTCGACATTGTTTATTGGCGTCATGGTGTTTATATTGATTTATACACTATATACAGTATTTCGGTTTAGTCATACAACAGACTTTGCTGATGAAGATAATCAAACGGCAGTAAAAAAACATGCAGAACGTATGGATTTAGTTGCGTTTGTGTCAACATTATTCATGATGTTTGTTATTATAAATACCTTCTTCATAGCACTCACATCTGTTGCTGCTGAAAATAGTGATAGTATGTTACCAACACTTAAACCTGGCGATGACTTGCTTGTATGGCACTATAATGTTACCTATGAACGGTTTGATATTGTCGTCGCAAAAATCGATAGTGAAACGTATTACGTGAAACGCATCATCGGCTTACCTGGAGAAACAATTCGTTATGAAGATAATCAACTATATGTTCAAAGGATAAACTCAAATGTCATGGAACAAATTGATGAGTATTTTATTGAAGATAGTTCAGGTACGTGTTCGGATATGTGTGAATTTACGCTTGCCGATGATGAAGTGTTATTACTCGGAGATAATCGTGATCAATCTACAGATTCGCGCGATCCTCAAATTGGTCCATTTACTATGGATGATTTATATGGTAGAGTGTTTTACCGTATACGTCCATTTGATACAATAGGAGAGGTAGAATAATATGACAACGATACAATGGTATCCTGGCCACATGGCCAAGACAAAACGCTTAATAAAAGAACGTCTCCATCTTGTTGATGTGGTCTATGAGTTATTAGATGCGCGTGCGCCATACTCAAGTCAAAATCCAATGATTAGAGAAATCACCATAAAAAAACCACGTTTAATTTTACTTAATAAAGCCGACCTTGCTGAACGTCATCATGTGACAGCGTGGATCAACCATTTTAGAGAACGTGGATTTAAAGCAATTGCGATTAATTCATTAAAAGGATTGGATGTTAAAAAAGTTGTTCAAGCGACTAAAGATATCATGGAGGAATCCTTTGTGAAATCCGCAAAAAGAGGCATAAAAAAAAGACCGATTCGTGCCATGATCTTAGGCATACCAAATGTTGGTAAGAGCACGTTAATTAACCAGCTTGTTAATAAACGCGCCACAAATGTTGGCGATGTGGCAGGCATTACAAAACACCTTCAAATGATTCGAATTCACGAAGATTTAGAGTTGTTAGATACACCCGGCATTTTATGGCCAAAATTTGAAGATCAAGAGGTTGCCAAAAAGCTCGTTTTACTTGGATCTTTAAAAGATAGTGTTGTCGCCTTAGATGACGTTGTTATATATGGATTTCAATTGCTTAAGACATATTATAAAGACCGTTTTGAAGCACGATATGATATTTCCGTTGATACTAATAATATGATTGATATATTTGATGCGATAGGGATGCGAAGAGGGTGTCTTAAAAAAGGTGGCGAGATTGATTACGATAGAGTTATAGATATTTTCTTATATGACTTCCGAAATCAATACTTCGGACCAATTACATTAGACCGAGTGAATCATGATGTATGATTATGAAATAAAATATAACAATCAAGGATATCAATATATTGCTGGGTGTGATGAAGCAGGACGTGGTCCAATGGCAGGGCCACTTGTGTGCGCGGCAGTTATTTTAAATCCGCATGATCGAATCGACGCACTATATGATTCAAAGGCCTTGAATGAAAAGACAAGAGACCATTTATATAATCAGATAATCAACCGCGCTATCGCGTATAAAGTTGTCTTTTTGAGTCCCGATGATGTAGATACACTGAATTGTTATCAAGCGAGTAAAAAAGGGATGATTGATGCTGTTTTTGGGCTTTCAAAACGTCCGGATTTTATCTTGACAGATGCGATGCCCTTAGGCGATAACTTACACCATGAAGCCATTATCAAGGGTGATCAAAAAAGTGCCAGTATAGCCGCTGCAAGCATACTTGCCAAAGTAGAACGAGACCGATATATGATAAAAAGTGCAAAGGCTTATCCTGGGTATGGTTTTGAAAAACATAAAGGGTATCCGACAAAATACCACAAAGAAAAACTTATTGAACTTGGCGTGTGTGCACTACATCGAAAAAGTTATCAACCTGTTAAAGAGATTTTGGTAAAACAAGTTTCTATGGACATTTAGACTATTATCATAAGCATATCAAGCGTAATAATTAAGTCGGTGTAAACGTTATCAAAAGATAAAGAACGATAGTATAAAAAGGTTGTATTATGAATATCTTTTGATATAATTGTAATGAAATAAATTATAGGAGTGAGATTATGAAAGTAGCAATCGGAGCTGACCATGGCGGAGTTGACTTAAAAGAAAAGATAATTACGTACTTAAAAGAGCAAAAAATTGAGTATACAGATTATGGAACCAATAATAGTGAAAGCTGCGATTATAACGAACCTGCTAGAGCTGTTTCTTTAGCTGTAAGCGAAGGACAAGCCGACCGCGGGATTTTGATTTGCGGCACCGGAATCGGCATGAGTATTCAAGCCAATAAAGTTCATGGTATTCGTGCTGCACTTGTACATGATCTATATACAGCAAAAGCAACACGGCTTCATAATGATTCAAATGTACTTGCAATGGGCGGAAGAATTATTGGAGATGAAATTGCCCGCGCTATTGTAGATATTTGGTTACATACTGAGTTTTCTGGTGTGGAACGCCATGAACGCCGTGTATCAAAAATCGAAGAATAGAGGGTTTATATGGGAAAACTAGTCATTTTGAATCATCCGCTTATTGATCATAAGATGGCCAAAATACGCGATAAAGCAACTGATGCAAAAATATTTAGAGAAAATGTTAATGAGTTGAGTGGCTTGATGGCGTATGAAATTACAAGAGATTTAGCTACAAAAGACATCGAAGTCGAAACACCATTAAAAAAAATGCAAGCAAAAACACTATCCAAAGCTGTTGTTATTGTTCCTATATTAAGAGCGGGGCTAGGGATGGTTGATGGTATTCATATGATGATTCCTACAGCTAAAGTTGGTCATATTGGTCTTTATCGCGATGAAGAAACATTGAAGCCACATAGTTACTATGTAAAATATCCTAAAGAAATTACTGAAGCGACAGTATTGCTTGTTGATCCAATGCTCGCAACAGGTGGCAGTGTTGTAGCTGCTATCGATTCATTAAAAGCCAGCGGTGCAAAAGATATTCGTTATGTTGGAATCGTCGGATGTCCTGAAGGCGTAGATGTCCTTAAAGCGGCACATCCAGATGTTGATATTTATTTGGCAGCGCTAGATGAAGGTCTTAACGACCATGGGTATATCGTTCCTGGACTTGGCGATTGTGGCGATCGATTGTTTGGCACAAAATAATGAAAGAATCAAAAGATAAACTATCTAATAAAACAAAGCAAGATGCCAAAGACCGCCGGTTTATGTATAAACTGTTGGCTGTGACAACAAGCTTTATTTATGAAGCCATTGCAAGTATCCTCATCGGTGGGGTTATTGGGTATGGACTTGATTATCTTTTTGGATTAGATGGCTTATTGTTAATTATTTTTATGGTATTTGGTGCCATGGCTGCGGTAATTAATTTTATTCGTCGTATATACCGCATGGGAGTGAATGAGAATGACTGAGAAGGTTTATATTCAAACATTTTTTTATGTTTGGTTTATGATAATAATAGGATCTATTATTTTTTATTTTAGTTTAAATTTTGATTACGCAATCGCATATTTTTTAGGTGCAGTGACCAGCGTCATGTTAATGAGTCACAATTATAAAACAACAATGAAAACGGCGCAAATTGACCCAACACAGTTGAAAGTCCGAACCATTAAAAATTATGTATTTAGATATGTATTTTATATTATTATTGCAGTATTTGTTTATCTACGAAATGAAAATATATACCATATCTTTCCACTATTTCTTGGCTATGCAAGCTTCAAGATAGTGATGATGATCAATTTCTTTATTCAGCGTAAAGGAGTGGAACGAGAATGATAGAGTTTTACACAAATTTATCTCCGAGCTTAAAAACATCATTAATAATCACACTTTTTTTAATTGTGTTTTTAAGTATTATCGGAAAAAAAGCAGCAAGATTAGACCCGCGTTCAACGCCGAAAGGCATTGTTTTTATCATGATTATGTTTGTCGATACGTTGAATAATTTCATCAAAGAATTTTATGGTAAAAATTGGCGACGATATACGCCGATTTTAATGGCCATATTACTCTTTTTAGCACTAGCAAATACCTCTGCCTTATTCGGATTGGCAAATCCTTTAGCAAATATCAATATTGCCCTAGGTTTTAGTATATTTGCATTTTTAACCATTCAAATTGCTGGCCTTATTGCAAGACGACCGAAAAATAGGTTGAAGGATTTAAGTTCACCAAATGCCATGTTACTACCACTGAATCTAATTAGTGAGATATCAACACCGCTGGCAATGGGATTACGTTTATTTGGAAACTTGATTAGTGGCAGTATTATGATGGTTGTGGTATTTCAAATGTTAAATATAGTTGGGGATATGTTGGGTAATATTGGTCCATGGGTGTCTGGCTTAGGAAACACCGTAATCACAACAGCCATACTCCATCCGATTTTCAACATTGGATTTGGACTGATTCAGGCATTTGTTTATTTTATGTTGTTAACGGTATTCCTGTCGATGGCTATTGAAGAACCAATCGTTGAAGAAGAAGCAGCCTAAAGACGGAAGTTAAAATAAATTACTAAAAAATCGAGGAGGAAACATTTATGTTATTTTTAGCTGAATACAATGAGTTCTTTGTTAATGGGATGGCACTACTTGGTGCAGGAATCGCTATGATTGCTGGTCTTGGGCCTGGTATTGGACAAGGATATGCTGCTGGGAAAGCAGTTGAAGCTGTAGGTCGTCAACCAGAAGCACAAGGGAAGATTACATCAACTATGCTTATTGGACAAGCAATGGCTGAAACAACAGGACTATATGCATTACTTATTGCTATCGTATTAATATTTGTTATCTAATAGATTGGAGGCAACACCATGCAAAACTTATCTGAAGCCGTACAAAGACTAGTCGAGATCGCACTTGGTGTCGATGTTTTGGAGATGGTTATTCAAATCGTTGCAACAATCTTATTGATTTTAGTGGTAAAGTATTTCTTCTGGGAAAAAGTGACTGCTTTTATTGATGAACGTAAAGCAATCATGGATAAAGAACTAACAGAAGCCACAGAAAAAAATGAAGAAGCAAAAATGTTAAAAAAAGAAGCTGAAGAAGCGTTTAATGAAATGAAGCAAGAGGCACGAGATATATTAGAAGACGCGAAATCGCGCGGTGAAGATACGAGGCGTGATATCATTTCAAAAGCGAAAGATGAAGCATCAATGATTAAGAAAAATGCGCAAAAAGATTTAGAACAAGATATCGAAACTGCACGTCAAGCATTGCGTGATGAGATTGTTGATATCGCAAGTTTACTTGCTGAAAAAGTCATCGCCAAAGAAATTGATGAAAAGACCTATAATACATTAATTGATAATGCCATTAAAGAGGCGCAAAAACAATGAGCGCGGTTAGCGAACAATACGCCGTCGCGCTTTTTGAACTTGCGTTAGAACGTGATGCAATCGATACGACAAAACAAAGTTTTGAGTCTTTTATTAAGACATTTGCCAATGATGTAAAAACATTTTTTCTTCATCCCAGTATTAAACAAAAAGATCAAATAGATGTTATTAATGACACTGAGTATCCTGAATTGTTTAAAGATTTTTTAAAGGTCATTGTTACGAACAACCGGATGGAAACCATCACTTCTATCTACGAAGACTTTAGAACGTTTATAGAAGATGAATCCGATGTGATGCGTCTACATGTGTTTTCTGCAAGTTCCTTATCAGATAAACACATCAATGACATTAAAACGTCATATAATAATAAGTTCCACAAAACAATCATTGTTGAAACCCATCAAGACCCATCAATGATAGGTGGATTAAAAATTGAATATAACGGTATGATATTAAACGATACTGTTGACTATACACTTAAGCAAATTAAGTCACAACTTAAAACGTAGGCAGGTGAAAGTATGAGCAAAATAAACCCCGTAGAAATTAGTGCTTTAATTAAAGAACAAATTAAAGCCTATAGTAAAGACATAAAAACCGAACATATCGGAACCGTCATTAGTGTTGGTGATGGGATTGCTCTTGTTCATGGTCTAGATGAGGCTATGAGCGGTGAGTTACTTGAATTTTCTAACAATGTATACGGTATGGCGTTAAACTTAGAAAAAGATCATGTTGGAGCCATTATCCTTGATGAATCAACCGCCATTAAAGAAGGCGACCAGGTTAAAACAACTGGACGCATTTTAGAGGTTCCAGTTGGCGATGGGTTAATTGGTAGAGCGGTAAACCCACTTGGACAACCCATTGATGGACGTGGTGAAATTAAAGCAGATAAAACGCGTCCATTAGAACGGAAAGCGACAGGTGTTATGAGTCGTAAATCTGTTGATGAACCTTTACAAACAGGAATTAAAGTATTAGATGCTTTAGTCCCTATTGGTCGCGGACAGCGTGAATTAATTATCGGTGACCGACAAACCGGTAAAACATCTATTGCAATTGATACAATCATCAATCAAAAAGGAAAAGATGTTATTTGTATTTATGTTGCGATTGGCCAAAAAGAATCAACGGTTGCTGGCGTAATTAAATCATTAAAAAACCAAGGTGCAATGGATCATACAATTGTTGTTAGTGCAAGTGCAAGTGAACCAGCACCGTTATTATATTTAGCACCATATGCTGGTATAAGTATTGGTGAAGAGTTCATGTTTGAAGGCAAAAGTGTGCTCGTTGTTTTTGATGATTTAACAAAACATGCAATTGCATACCGTGAATTAAGTTTATTATTACGTCGTCCACCAGGGCGAGAAGCTTATCCTGGTGATGTATTTTACTTACATTCACGCTTATTAGAACGTGCCGCAAAACTCAATGATAAACTTGGTGGAGGTTCAATTACTGCATTACCAATTATTGAAACTCAAGAAGGCGATATTTCGGCCTATATCCCAACCAATGTTATCAGTATTACTGATGGTCAAATCTTCTTGCAAAGTGATTTGTTTTACACAGGCGTACGCCCAGCAATTAATGCGGGATTAAGTGTGTCACGTGTTGGTGGTAGTGCGCAAATTAAGGCAATTAAAAAAGTTTCAGGAACGTTACGTCTTGATTTAGCAAGTTATCGTGAACTTGAAGCGTTTACCCAATTTGGGTCTGATTTAGATGATTCAACAAAGCGTAAATTAGAACGTGGGAAACGTACTGTAGAAGTTCTAAAACAAGGATTACATGAAACCGTTGATGTTGAGAAACAAGTAATGATTATTTACGCTCTAACCAAAGGATATTTAGACGATATAAAAATCGAAGATATCAAACGCTTTGAAGCGGATTTATATGACTATTGTGATAAAGATGATAAAGGTCAAGCTATCCTTGACCATATTCGCAAAGAAAAAACATTACCAAATACAGATGACATGAACGCTGTCATTGAAGCATTTAAAAAATCATTTGCTTAAGGAGGTGGTTTTATGAGTTCGATGCGTGATATTAAACAACGTATTAACGCGACTGACAAAACCAGTCAAATAACCAATGCAATGCACATGGTTAGTGCATCAAAACTTAAAAAAGCAGAACGCAATATTGTGAACTTTAGACCACTCACAAAACGCCTTACAGACAGTTTGTCTCGTGTTTTAGATAGTGATGTTGATATCGACCATCCAATGTTTGAATCGCGAGAAGTAGAAAAAACTGTTTATATACTTATATCAAGTGATCGTGGATTGGCAGGTCCTTATAATGCAGGGATGTTTAAAGCATTCGAAAAATATGTTCATGAAAACCACGGATCAACCGATGAGTTTGCACTTGCTACACTTGGCTTTAAAGCGTATAGTTTTGCAAAACGCAAAGGATACACACAAATTAACGATAAAGTCATTCAAGTGCGCGATGATATCCAGTTCCTTGATTTTCAAGAAATAAGTGATACATTTATCAAAGGCTATTTAAAAGGAGAATACGACCAAGTCGTTGTCTTTTATAACAAATTTATTAACACTCTAAATCAACAGGTAAAATATGAAACCTTATTGCCATTAGATAAAAGCCCATATATTCAAGGTGAGGAAGAAGATTTAAAATATAAACGTATGTATCATTTTGAACCAAGTGCATCAACAGTTTTAAACCAATTATTGCCTATGGTTATAGTAAACCTATTATACGGCATGATTTTAGAAGCAAAAGCGAGCGAACATGCGGCACGAATGACCGCGATGAAAAGTGCCACAGACAATGCAAAAGACTTGATTAAAGACTTAAAACTGCATTACAATCGTGCAAGACAAAATGCCATTACCATTGAACTTACAGATATCATTGGTGGCGCCAATGCGGTTAATTAAGGAGGAAAAACGATGAACAAAGGTAAAGTAATACAAGTAATGGGTGCCGTTGTAGACGTTAAGTTCGAATCTGAACTTCCTGAAATCAACCATGCGCTTACAATAGATAATACAAATGATAAAAAGCGTGTTCATGATATAACATTAACACTTGAAGTGTCATTACACTTAGGAGATAACATTGTCAGAACGATTGCGATGGACTCTACTGATGGTGTTAGACGTGGAATGGACGTTATTGATACGGGACAACCGATTAGTGTGCCGGTAGGGAAAAGTACATTAGGTAGAATATTTAACGTATTGGGAAATGAGATTGATGAAAAAGATTCTGTAGATAAAGATACTAAACGGATGCCAATACATAGAACTGCACCTAAACTAGATGAAATCAGTAGTGAAACTGAAATTTTAGAGACAGGAATTAAAGTTGTTGACTTGTTAGCCCCATACATTAAGGGGGGAAAAATTGGCCTCTTTGGTGGTGCGGGTGTAGGAAAGACCGTTTTAATCCAAGAACTTATTAACAACATCGCACAAGAACATGGTGGAATTAGCGTTTTTGCAGGTGTTGGTGAGCGTACCCGCGAGGGTAATGACCTCTATCATGAAATGACTGAATCAGGGGTTATTAATAAAACTGCCATGGTCTTTGGTCAAATGAATGAACCACCTGGTGCACGTATGCGTGTTGGTTTGACTGGTCTAACAATGGCTGAATATTTTCGTGATGAAGCCAAACAAGATGTCTTATTTTTTATTGATAACATTTTTAGATTTACCCAAGCAGGAAGTGAGGTTTCAGCGCTTTTAGGCCGGATGCCTTCAGCTGTTGGATATCAACCAACATTAGCAACTGAGATGGGGAAACTACAAGAGCGAATCACGTCGACCAAAGAAGGATCAATCACATCAATTCAAGCAGTTTATGTCCCGGCCGATGACTATACAGACCCGGCACCAGCCACCACATTTACCCATTTAGATGCAACTACAAACTTAAGCCGTAAAATCTCTGAAGAAGGAATTTATCCTGCGGTTGATCCGTTGGCATCAACATCAAGAGCTTTAGAACCAGAAGTTGTTGGAAAAGAGCATTACGATATCGCTCGAGAAGTACAACGTACCATCCAACGCTATAACGAACTTCAAGATATCATCGCAATTTTAGGGATGGATGAACTTAGTGAAGAAGATAAACTTGTCGTACATAGAGCCAGACGTATTCGGTTATTCTTATCACAAAACTTCCATGTTGCTGAACAGTTCACTGGACAAAAGGGATCGTATGTTCCAATTGATGAAACCATTAGGGGATTTAAAGGCATCTTAGAAGGAAAATATGACGATTTACCAGAAGACGCTTTCCGTTTAACAGGAAGCATCGACGATGTAATTAAAAAAGCCGAATCTATGGAGTAGGTGATTAGATGCAATTGACTGTCATTACCCCAAGCGGGGTATTGTACAATGAAGAAGTTGACTATATTGTCGTTAGTTCTAAAAACAATGGTGACTTTGCAATTTTAAAAGACCATGCACCGATAATTTCTACAATCGATGTAGGTTACTTAAAAATGGTAAAAGAAAATGAACACGTTTTTACTGTGATTATTAACGGGGTCTTAGAACAGCAAGAAAACTTTATTACTGTCATTGCTCAAGAAGCCCATGTAGGACTTGAAAAAGACAGTGCAATGGAACATCTTAATAAAGTAAGAGAAGAAAGACTCGATGAAAATAGACGTCGAACCATGGACTTCTTAAAAGCTGAAAGAGAACTCAAGAAAAACATAAAAAAAGCACAAGCATCTAAGCGTTAAATCGCATAGATGCTTGTTTTTTTAAACGCATACTACTTGAGAATTCACCTCAATATGATATAATAAATATGTAAACTAAGGAGGTAATATTATGAATAAAGAACAAAAAAATCTTATGAACCAATACGTTGCAGACTTAGCCGTCTTAAACGTAAAGTATCACAATTTACATTGGAATGTTGTTGGAGAACGTTTTGAACAAGTTCATGTCTATTTAGAAGAGCAGTACGATGATTTCTTTGAAAAATACGATGAGGTTGCAGAGCGTTTAAAAATGTTAGGAGAATATCCACTAGCATCAATGACATCATATTTAGAAGCAACTAAAGTAACAGAAATTGAACTTAGAGATTATCAAATTCCTGAAGTTTTTGCAATTGTCAAAGAAGAACTTGAAAAACTGAGAACCCTTGCGACAAATATCCGTAATTTAGCAGATGAAAATGGAGATTTTGTAACTGTAGGTATGTTAGAAGATCATGTCGCTGGATACGATAAGCAATTATGGTTTATCGACTCAAAACTTAAGTAACATAAAGGTGCGAAAGCACCTTTTTTATTGCACAAAGTTACGAACTAGGCTACACTAGGTACAGGTGATGTTATGAAAATTCAACATATTCAGTATTTAGACACTGTTACATCAACAAATTCATATTTAAAAGCATTAGACACAAAACATAAGTCTAATGGACTACTTGTCTACACATTTCATCAAACAAAAGGACGTGGTCGTCGGGCGAATATTTGGAATTCACAAAAAGATCAAGATATTGCATTGAGTATATATCATCAAACGGTTAACGAACCGTTTATTGACCTAATGCGAGCAGCTATTGGTGTCGTAGATACGTTACGTAATCTAAATATTGAAGCTACAATAAAGCTACCTAATGATATTTATGTAGATAAGCAAAAAATGGCTGGAATTCTTATCGAAAAGACAATGCATGTCTCTACATCATCAAGCATCATTGGAATAGGCATTAATGTTAACAGCACTAGGAAAAGCAATGATAAAGCAATCAGTATTAAAGATGTATTAGATATACCAGTCGACAAAACCAAACTGATCAACCAATTTGTGTACTTTTACAATAATTTAGAAGGGCAATCATTGCATGATAGGTTTATAACATATATTAACTTTAAAAATCATGTCTGTCACTATGAGCATACGCAGTATGAACTGATTGACATCACACACGATTTTGTATGTGTTCTAAAAAACAATAATACGCAAATTAATATCCCTTGTCAAAACATCAATTTCAAGATAAAAAATAGGTAATTTATGTAGGCTGCCATTTTCTAAAAAAGGAGATGACGGCCTTTTTTATAGCCTAAAAAACATGTTGCTATATTCATATAAAAGACGCTTCATATGTATGCTTACCAATATGTTTTTAAAGTCGAATATTTTGAATATCAAAATAGATTGACAATCATTATTTGAATAGGTATAATGGCTTCTAAGGAGGTGTAAATATGTTTGAAAAAGTGAAAGCAATTTTAGTAGAAGAATTGGACGTTGATGAAGCTAAAGTAACAAAAGACGCTAATATCATCGATGATTTAGGTGCTGATTCATTAGATGTAGTTGAAATGATTATGGCACTTGAAGATGCATTTGATATTACAGTAAATGATGATGAAGCCCAAAAATTACGTACTGTTCAAGATGTTGTTGCCTATATTGAAAAGGTCAACTAAAGGGTTATTGGTAAGATTTGGAGGTACTCTATGAACAATAAAGAATTGAAAAACTTAATTAAGATTTTTGAATCATCATCACTAGGAAGATTAAAAATCGAACGTGATGATGTCATGATAGAATTAGAAAAACCGAGAACCGAGGTTGTTAAAGAAAACGTTGTTGTAAAAAATCCTGAACCTAAACAAGAGTCTATGCCTTTAGAAGAAGAGGCGGTTTCAAGTGGAACATCAGTTAAGGCACCATTAGTTGGAACCTTTTATGAGTCTCCGGCACCTGATCAAGCACCATTTGTTCGTGTTGGACAAACAGTGAAAGAGGGACAAACGCTTTGCATTATCGAAGCCATGAAAGTTATGAATGAAATTACCGCGCCGGTGAGTGGAACCATTAATAAAATACATGTTAATGATAGTGATATGGTCATGTTTGATCAAGTCATTATGGAGATCAAACAATGATTCAAAAACTACTCATTGCGAACCGTGGCGAAATTGCGGTTCGCATTATTAGAGCGTGTAAACAAATGGGTATAGAAACGGTAGCGGTATATAGCCAAGCTGATCATGCAAGCTTACACGTTCAATTAGCTGATCAAGCGATATGTATTGGATCCAAGAGTGCAAAGGACTCATATTTAAACATGGAAAATATTATCAGTGCAGCGATACTGACTGGCGCTGAAGCGATTCATCCAGGTTTTGGGTTTTTAAGTGAGAATGCAGAATTTGCGGCTTTGTGTGAAACATGTGGCATTATTTTTGTTGGACCAAACGCAAAAACCATTGCAGCCATGGGAGACAAAGCTAAGGCGAAAGCAATGATGATTGAAGCTGACGTTCCGGTTGTGCCGGGGAGTGAAGGAGAAGTTACACTCGAAGAAGGCAAAGCAGTTATGGAGTCGATAGGTTGTCCCCTCCTTATTAAAGCAAGTTCTGGTGGTGGGGGACGCGGGATGCGCATTGTTCATCATCCCGATGAGTTCATCCAAGCCTTTCATGCGGCACGCCAAGAAGCAGAAAGTGCTTTTGGCTATGGTGGCGTTTATATTGAAAAACTTATTGAAAATCCTAAACACATTGAAGTTCAAATACTCGCTGACAAATATGGTGAAGTGATTCACCTTTTTGAACGTGATTGCAGTGTTCAAAGACGGAATCAAAAAGTTATTGAAGAAGCACCATCCTCAATGTCGAATTCATTAAGAAAAGCAATGTATGCAGCTTCAGTTAAAGCGGCTAAACATGTTGGGTATGAAAATGCAGGAACGATTGAATTTGTTGTTAGTCAAAATGCATTTTATTTTATAGAAATGAACACGCGTATCCAAGTAGAACACCCAATTACAGAAATGATTACTGGTGTTGATATTGTCCGTGAACAAATTCGCATTGCTAGCGGAAAACACCTAAAATATAAACAAAAGGATATCAAACAACAAGGCCATGCGATTGAAGTCCGCATCAATGCTGAAGATCCATTACTTGGATTTAGACCAAGTCCAGGAACGGTAGATTTACTACATATACCCCAAGGATTAGGATTGCGTTTTGATTCGATGATTTATTCTGATTATGAAATTACGCCATTTTATGATTCGATGATTGGAAAAATGATTGTCTATGGAACCTCGCGATTAGACGCAATAAGAAAAATGCGTGCAGCATTAGAAGAATTGATAGTTTCTGGTATTATGACAAATCAAATGTTTTTGATGATGATTTTAATGCATCCCGATTTTGTAAAAGGTGATTTTGATACGCGCTTTATTGAAAAACATTTAGAAGGATTGCTCGCATATGAAACGTGAGATATTAAAATCTGTTTTCCAAGAGCGTAAACAACTAAAAATCAATTTAAAAGCGTATCGAAATAAAGCCACACATCAATCAAAACATACCGATGTCCCTAAAGGACTATACGAAAAATGCGCGTCATGTCATCAAACGTTCCCGCAAAAAAAGATAATTGAAAATCTTTTTGTCTGCCCGCAATGTAATAATCATTTTCGCTTACGTGCCATTGACCGAATTATGATGACTGTTGATCCGCATACATTTGTTGAAAAGGGATTAGGATATATTACATTGAACCCATTGTTTCAAGATGGGTATGAACAAAAAATCAAATCCTATAAAGAAAAGACAGAACTAGACGAAGCTTATATTTATGGGTACGGGGAGATTAAAGGACAGCCAGCTATCATTGGGGTCATGGACAGTTACTTTATGATGGGTAGTATGGGAAGTGTTGTTGGTGAGAAAGTAACAAAAAGTGCTGAGTATGCACTTTATAAGAAACTGCCTTTAGTTATCTTTACTACATCTGGTGGTGCCCGTATGCAAGAGGGTATTTATAGCTTGATGCAAATGGCCAAGACAAGTGGTGTGATTAAAAAGATGCATAATCAAGGGTTACTTTACATAACGGTTTTAACCCATCCAACAACGGGAGGCGTTACTGCATCGTTTGCGTCTTTAGGAGATATTATTTTAGCAGAACCCAATGCGCTTATTGGATTTGCTGGTCCAAGGGTAATTGAACAGACCATTAAACAAAAACTTCCTGAAGGGTTTCAACGAGCAGAATTTCTACTTGAAAAAGGTATGGTTGATAAAGTTGTTTCAAGACATAAAATGAAAGATACACTATATCAAATATTATCCTTGCATCATAGAAGAGGGGTGCTTTGATGGATATATTAGAAAAAGGTAAAGAATTAAAGGCACTTGAAAAACAATTAGATAAGATTACTGATTCAGATGCACGCCAGTCGATTTTGAAAGAAATTGAGATCTATAAAAGTAAAATGATGCAGCAACTAGATGCATGGGACCGCGTACTTTTAGCCCGTCACCAAGCAAGACCGACTAGCCAAGATTATATTGATGCTATTTGTGATGAGTTTATCGAGTTGCATGGAGATCGTAAATATGCAGATGATCATGCTATGATTGGTGGTATCGGAAGAATTAATGGATTTCCTGTCACAATTATTGGTAATATAAAAGGTAAATGTACAGACGATAATATCGTATGTAATTTTGGTATGTCTCATCCTGAAGGCTACCGTAAAGCGTATCGTCTTATGAAACAAGCAGAAAAGTTTCATCGCCCTATTATTACATTTATTGATACACCAGGTGCCTATCCTGGATTAGCTGCAGAGTCACGTGGTCAAGGAGAAGCGATTGCGAAAAACCTTTTTATGATGAGTGATTTAGAAGTTCCTATTATTTCAGTTGTGATTGGTGAAGGTGGTAGTGGGGGTGCATTAGCGATTGGTATGGGGAACAAAGTCTTCATGTTAGAAAATAGTATTTATTCAATCTTATCACCAGAAGGCTATGCATCCATTTTATGGAAAGACGCAAAACGTGCAAAAGAAGCGGCAGCGGCTATGAAGTTAACCAGTTATGACTTATTAGAACTTGATATTGTCGATGACATTATCAAAGAACCGCTTGGTGGCGCACACCGCAACAAAGACCAAGTATTTATAACATTAAAAGATAAACTTTATCAAACACTGCTTTATTATCAAACGCGAAGCCACTATGAAATTAAAACAGAACGCTATACAAAATATCGCAAAATTGGTTTTTTCCAGCGATTTAATTATGAACACTTACAAGGAGTGGTGAAATGATTTATACAAAAATAGTAGGAACCGGGGCGTATGTCCCTAATAATACCGTGACAAATAAAGACTTAGAACGTCTTGTAGAAACCTCAGATGAATGGATTAGAACAAGAACAGGCATTGAGTCACGTCATATGACAGTGGATGAAAACACATCTGATTTAGCTTATAAAGCAGCGCTAAAAGCCATAGAAGACGCTGATATAGACAAACAAGAGATTGATTTACTCATTGTAGCTACTGTCACGGGAGATTTTCCTTTCCCTGGGGTTAGTCAACTCATACAAAAACGGCTCGGACTAAACGCCATTACTGCCTTTGATATTAATGCGGCATGTACAGGGTTTATATATGCATTGAATATTGCAGATAAAATGATTAAAAGTGGGAGTTATCATAACGCGCTTATAATTGGTGCAGAAACCCTAACAAAATATACCGATTTTGAAGACCGAAATACCTGTGTTTTATTTGCGGATGGTGCAGGCGCTATGGTTATAGGAAAGAGTGATACAGATAACATAAAACACGTTGTCACTTATGCGGATGGAGACCATCAAGGATTACTTAGAATGGAAGGGTATCCGCTTAAAAAAGATTATAAAACAAAAGATACGAAACGCCCATATATCACCATGAAAGGAACAGATGTTTTTAAATTTGCGACCACTGTCTTACCAAATACGGTAAATACATTGTTAGAATATACCAATACAGAAATCGAAGATGTGGATTTAATTGTTGCTCATCAAGCCAATAAACGCATTATTGAAAAGGCTGCAAAAACATTGCAATACCCTATAGAAAAAATGTATATGAACATCCAAAATTATGGAAATACATCTGCAGCAAGTGTCCCTTTGGCTATTGATGAAGCGATAAAAAAACAAACACTCAAAAAAGGAGATACGTTTGCTACAGTTGCTTTTGGTGGTGGATTAACTTGGGGTGGAGCGTTGATTCGGTTATGATAAAAGATATAACGCAATTACTAAAAATTAAATACCCCGTTATTCAAGGGGGTATGGCGCACATTGCAAACCATGTATTGTGCTCGGCAGTTTCTAATGCTGGAGGTTTAGGTTTACTCGGTAGTGGAAGTTGGGATGTAGAGACATTAAAGACAGAAATCATCAAAACAAAAGCACTAACAGATAAACCTTTTGGTGTTAATATCATGTTGATGAGTCCTTATGCGGAATCGATGAGTGATATTATCATTGATATGGATGTTAAAATAGTAACGACAGGAGCTGGAAATCCAGGCATTTATATGAAAAAATGGAAAGATGCAGGGATAACAGTTATTCCTGTTGTACCAAGTGTCGCTTTAGCGAAACGTGTTGTTAGAAACGGCGCAGACGCTGTCATTGTTGAAGGTACTGAAGCTGGTGGTCATGTCGGTGAACTAACAACATTTACCTTAGTGCCTCAAGTGGTAGATGCTGTAGATGTTCCGGTGATTGCCGCAGGCGGTATTGCAGATTATCGCGGTGTTGATGCTGCGTTTATGTTAGGCGCAAAAGGCGTTCAAATTGGCACAGTACTCCTTGCAAGTGATGTGTGTCCAGTTCATATGAACTATAAAGAAAAAATTATTAAAGCGAAAGATACGAGTACAGTTGTTACTGGCCGCACTACTCAAGCCCCAGTTCGTGTACTTAAAAACAAAATGGCAAGTACCTATTTAGAATATACGAAACAAGGCATGCCGATAGAAACACTAGAAAGACTAACATTGGGATCATTACGACGTGCTGTTAACGAAGGCGATCTCGATACAGGTTCATTTATGGCAGGACAAATTGCAGGGTTAGTACGACACATAAAACCAGTACAAACTATCTTAGATGATATGTTTTTACAAAGTCGAACCTACAAGGAGAATCATATATGAAAATAGCGTTTATATTTGCTGGACAGGGTGCACAAAAACAAGGTATGGGAGAGGATTTTTACACGACCTACGATACATTTAAAGAACATTTAGATAAAGCCCAAACAGTAGTAAAGAATGATTTAATAAATATAATGTTTCATCATCAAAAACAATTAGATGAAACAATACATGCGCAACCAGCCATTTTTGCCTTTGAAACCGGGATTGTTGCGTTGCTTAGAGCACACAATATTGTTAGTGATGGGTCATGCGGATTATCACTAGGAGAATATGCGGCCTATTATAATAGTGGTGTATTTGATTTAAATTTAGGACTTACTATTATTAAAGAACGCGCCAAACATATGCAAGCTGCCGCAAACCAAACAAACAGTAAAATGTGTGCATTAATTGGCGACCAAGAAGCAGCTATTGCTTTAGAGAATGAAATAGATAATTTTTACTTAGCTAATTTCAACACACCCAAACAAACTGTCGCTGGTGGAAGTATTGATGCGATTGATTACGCAGCATCTATTGCAAAAAATTACGGCATCAAACGGGTTATACCATTAAATACTAGTGGTGCGTTTCACACACCATATATGCAGTCTGCAAGAGATGCGTTTGCTACTTTTTTACAATCACTAGAAGTTAAAACACCTCAAAAGGCACTATATTTAAATACCACAGGTCGTAAAGCAAAAAGCGACTTGAAAGCACACATGGCACGGCAAATTACTGAACCGGTAAAATTTGACTCAATGATTTTTAACATGATTGAAGACCAATTTGATACATTTATAACCATTGGTCCAGATGATTCGATGGCTTCACTTATCAAAAAAATTGATAAGACGCAAACCGTCCATGCGATTTTCGATGTTGCGTCGTTTGAAACCACTGTAGATACATTAAAGGAGCTGACATAAATGCGATTTAAAAATAAAACCGTGATTGTGACTGGCGCATCAGGTGGCATTGGTGCAAGCATTGCCCAGTCGTTTGGAAAAGAAGGTGCAAATGTTATTGTTAACTATAACCATAATAAAGAAGGCGCAGAAGCGGTTGCTAATTCAATCAATACTCACGGGGGAAAAGCACTAATTTATCAATGTAATATTGCTGATTTTAAGGCGACAGCTGACATGGTAAAAACCGCGATTGATACCTATGGCAGAATCGACATACTCATCAACAACTCTGGAATAACCAAAGATCAATTAATGTTAAGAATGACAGAAGAAGATTTTGATGATGTCATTAATGTTAATTTAAAAGGAAGTTGGAATATGATTAAACATGTATCAAGACCAATGCTCAAAGCCCGTCAGGGGCGAATCATTAATATTTCTAGTGTTGTTGGCGCAATCGGTAACCCTGGACAAACCAACTATGTTGCAAGCAAAGCTGGTGTTGTTGGGATGACGAAATCGCTAGCCAAAGAATTTGGTAAAAAACAAGTGACTGTAAATGCGGTTGCACCTGGTTTTATCGAAACACAAATGACCAATGATTTACCACCTGCTGTAAAGAATGCGTATTTATCACAAATCCCGCTAAACCGTCTTGGAAACGTTACAGATATTGCTAAAAGCGTATTGTTTTTAGCCAGTGATGATGCTGCGTATATTACAGGTCAAGTTATTCATGTTAATGGAGGGATGCTATAATGAAACGCCGAGTTGTAATTACTGGATTAGGAACAATCAATCCGCTTGGGAATAATGTTGAATCAACCTGGACAAGTGCGAAAGCAGGGCGTAACGGGATTGATTATATTAAACGTTTTGATACTAAAAATATCGATGTGAAAATTGCTGGAGAAGTGAAAGACTTTGATTTTTTATCATATTTTGGTAAAAAACAAATAAGACGTATGGATCGGTTTACACAGCTAGCTGTTATTGCGAGTGACGAAGCGATAGAAGATTCTAAACTGGATTTAGATACGATTGATAAAACCCGAGTTGGAGTGTATTATTCAAGTGGAATTGGCGGATTAGAGACAATTGCAGAACAAGAAGATAAAGCGGTTGCCAAGGGGCATAACCGAATTTCACCGTTCTTTATTCCAATGTCTATTATTAATATCGCACCGGGAACAATCGCAATTAAATATGGATTTAAAGGGATGGCCACTGCAAGTGTTACTGCCTGTGCGAGTGCTACAAATACCATAGGGGATGCGTTTAGAAGTATTCGAGATGGATACTTAGATTTTGCGATTGCTGGCGGGAGCGAAGCATCTATCACTGAACTCGGTTTAAGTGGATTTAAAGTTATGCAAGCCTTAAGTAACGAAGACGATCCAAATAAAGCATCAACACCATTTGATTTGAACCGTTCAGGGTTTGTCATGGGTGAAGGTGCTGCTACTTTAGTATTAGAAACATTAGAACATGCACAACAACGTAACGCACATATTTATGCAGAAATTGTTGGCTATGGAGCGACCTGTGACGCGAATCATATTACTAGTCCAGATCCTTTAGGTGAAGGCGCAAAAAATTGTATGCATCAAGCGGTACTTGATGCCGGATTAAGCTTAGACGATGTTGGTTATATAAATGCCCATGGAACATCGACACCACTTAATGATAAAACAGAAACATTAGCGATAAGCAGACTCTTTGAATCACACGCTAAAAACATTTCAATAAGCTCAACAAAATCAATGACCGGACACCTTTTAGGTGCAAGTGGGGCATTAGAGGCTGTGTTTTCTGTACTCGCCTTAAAAGATGGGTTTATTCCACCAACAATCAACTATCAAACCTTTGACCGAGAGTGTGATTTAGATTATACTGTAAATAAAGGTAAAGAAAAAAATATTATGGTGGCTTTATCGAATTCACTTGGATTTGGTGGTCACAATGCAACCCTTGCCTTTAGAAAGTGGGATGTTTAATGTTAAATAGTAACGATATACAAAAAATACTCCCTCATCGTCATCCGTTTTTACTCGTTGATCGTGTACTTGAGATGGATGTAGGAAAAAGCATTAAAGCGATTAAAAATGTTACTGCATCAGAAGCCCATTTTAATGGACACTTTCCTAATGAACATGTCATGCCAGGTGTACTTATTGTAGAAGCACTTGCGCAAGCAGGTGCCATAGCGCTGTTAAGTCATGAAGACTACAAAGGCAAAACAGCCTATTTTGCGGGCATTGATAAATGCCGTTTTAAACGCAAAGTAGTTCCTGGTGACACCTTGATATTAGAACTAGAAATTACACGTTTAAAAGGTCTTGTTGGAAAAGGGACAGGAACAGCTTATGTTGATGGTGAACTTGCATGCAAAGCAGATATTACATTTGCGGTTTCTCATTAAAAAAAACACTTTTAAGTGTTTTTTTTATAATACGCTATAGAAGTCATCCTTGTGGCTAATGAATACGTCTTTTGTAAGAACATATTTCAACTCATCGAAATCTTTTTTTAGTGAATTCGAATGGTAAACACCAGTTGTTTCATAAATAAAATGGTTTTTTTCAATGACGCGTTGTGATTTGGCATTTTCAGTAAAGTGCCCCACTGTTAACAGGTCAAGTTGCATGGTTTCAAATCCGTAAATAATCATCGCTTTTACCGCTTCTGTCATGAGTCCTTGTCCCCAATAAGTTTTGCTTAATACGTAACCAACTTCTCGTTGGTTAAGGTGAGCATATTGTACAAGAAGCTCATCTCTTATATGTAATCCGATTGATCCAATGACTTTATGATTGGTTTTTAGTTCTATGGCATAGTTGCCATCAATTTCAATAAATTTTTTTAGTATTTGACTACTCTCATCAATAGATGTGTGATGTGGCCACCCTGCAGCTTCGCCTACACCTGGAACTTTTGCATAATGATAAAAATCATGTAAATCGCTTGGTTTCCATAAGCGAATAATCAATCGCTTCGTTTCGATTATTGGCATATTAGTGTCCGGTACTTCCAAATCCGCCTTGACGTTCATTGGCATTGCCGATGTCGTCATCCGCCTTTAAGAAATGCATAAAAATGCCCTGTGCTATACGGGTTCCTTTTTTAATTGTTTGTGCGTAGTCTGTAAAATTATACAATTGAACAAAAATAGCGCCGTCGTTTGTTGGGTTTTCAAAATAATCGGAATCGATAATGCCAACACTATTTGGAATGGTTACACCGAATTTTTTCGGAAGTGAACTTCTCGGATAAAGTTTTAATACTTCGTCATCTTTCATGTATGCCTTAATACCCGTTTCTGCATGTTTGATGGTTTTTGGTTCAATGGTTAAATCTTCAGCAATTTCGAAATCATAGCCCGCACTATGAGCTGTACTTCTTTGCGGTAAATTGATAGATTTATGTTCATATCCTTTGGCAATTTTGAATCCGCGCATAGATCAACATCCTTTCATTTTCCTATTTATTATAGCATGCTTTGTATATTGAAAAAA
>CAYNAA010000017.1:0-26866 GCA_964395055.1 uncultured Candidatus Izemoplasmatales bacterium
TACTGAGATTCTACTGTAAGAATGGTTAATAAGTAGATAATAATAAATGCCATCGCAAAAGATGCCGCAACCATAAGATATATTATTACACTATAGGCTTCATTCAGGGTTTGTAACTGATCGATTACATCACTTTTATAGACAACCAATGGGTAACTGTCTTTATCTACGTTAGTTTCTGTATACAAACGATTGAAATAACTATCATTTCCAGCAATTTCTTCACTAATCAACTCACGGTCATAAAAGATATACGCCCCTGGATATGTATCGGCAACTGCACTAATTTCAACATCTAAAGTGTTCCCCATGACGTCAATACTTAGCGTGTCTCCAACATCTAAGTTGCTTAAGTCTTGAAAACTTTGTGACATTACAATGCCTTCATTCACGGATGCTGTAATTGTGTCATTATCGTTGTTATATAGAGGATGAAGTGTACTGTCGTAATCAATCGCAACGAGGGTTGCGCGGTAAGTATCTGCTTGAACTGGTATTTCGATGGCTCGCTCGAAGTCATCTTCTGTACATGTTTGTGGCTCACAGTATATAATGCTTTCATAGTTATGGTCTTGATAATATGAAATCATGGTTTTGTTAAAAATATCGCGCATACTCAGGGCCATAAAGACCAGATAAACACCTAAGACAATTCCTAAAGAATATACTAGAATTTTAACCCATTGTCTTAATAATAAGGCGATTTGTAAGCGGGTTAATAAGTTTATTTTCTTGATGAATGTTGTTAGTTTCGTGGTTTTTGATGGTTTTTGTTTTACAAGTTCTGGGTTTATCAGTAATTGTGGCTTTGGTTTTAATAGCGCATGTAATCGCACAGTTGTGAGTCCTAAAACAAGCAATGATGGGATAACAACGGCGATTAAAATATGTATTGATAAAATCTCGATGTCTCCTTCAGGAAGTAAGTAAAACCGTAAATATAAATCTCGAATACTTGAAGCAAAATAGGCGCCAAGAAAAGCTCCGATTGTTAAGGCAATCATCGCAAATATAAAGACACAGATAGTATACGGATAGATTATCGCACGAGTGCGCGTACCTAAGGCTTTTAAAACACCTAATACCGCTTTTTCATCATTTAAGGTTTTTGATACCATTATGCCTACAATGATTAACCCAATAGTCGCAATTAAAATACTGAGAAATAGACCAATACCTTGGCCACCTTCAATTTCTGTATAGATGGCCCCACTTCGCATATTGTTCTCTGTAAGTTCCATGTAGGTGATGAAATCAAAATCATATATAGTGCGTTCTAATTCAGAATTATCGTCATTAAATAGACCACCTATATGAACATATTCTTGTGCACCTAATGCGTCATATGCATGATCATGCAATAAACCAAGTGTTTGATTGGTTCCATCAAACATATAGATATTATCTAATATTGGCAAATTATAATCAGGAAATATAACAAAACCAGAGATGGTGTATTCCGTTGTTTTTAAGGTGATTGTGTCCCCAATGTCTAGATTGTGATGGTCTGCATAAACTTTTGTAATGGCAATTTCTTGACTGTTTCTCGGGGCTTCTCCTGCTTTAAAATAAGGTATATTAATGGTATCAGTATCGCGGAAAACTCTAATACGGTTTCTAGCATCATCGTGTTCAATAAAATCGTCCTTATAGTGTCTTAACGCGAACTCGACAGTAGTATATTCGTTTTCTAATCTTTCAATCCTTGCGTTAAGTAAATCTGTATAACAAGATGTGTTTTGTGCTTTTAGTTCACTAAGCATCATGCCTGGTGTTGGGCTACATGTTGAGAGTGATGCTTGATCACTTTGGGTTACTACAGGGGTCATTTCGAGGTAAAAATCTTCTTGTTTATGCGTCTCGAAATAATCAGTACTGGCATCTTCTATCGATTCTGTAGACATCGCCATTACAGTATAAATAAACCCACTAATAATGAGTAAAAGTCCTAAAAGTGAAATCGATAACCATTGTTTTTTAAACGTTCTTAAAACATGTCTAAAAAGCATTATTCATTCCAGTGAATGGTCTCGGCTTTTTCTGGTTTATTCTCATCAATAGAGGCAATCTTACCAGAATTCATCTTAATAATGCGCGTGGCTAAATGGGCAATACTTTCATTATGTGTAATTAAAACAATGGTAGTATCGTATGTTTCGTTTAAGTCTTGTAATAATCCGAGAATCGATTTTCCCGTATCTTCATCTAAAGATCCTGTGGGTTCATCACAAAATAGAATTTTTGGGTGTTTAACAAGTGCTCTAGCGATGGATACACGTTGTTGTTCACCACCTGAAAGTTGGAATGGGTATTTGTCTTTATGCTTGGTTAACCCAACATCATCTATCAGTTTATCAATATCCAAAGGGTCATCAACTAAACGGGCACCGATGAGAATATTTTCTTTGACGGTTAATGTTTGTAAGAGGTTGTGTTGTTGGAAGATAAAGCCTAAATGATGTCGTCTAAAAAGGGTTAAGGCTTTTTCGTTCATTGTATGAATGTCATACTCATCGATGGAAATCGAGCCTTTATCAAGGGAATCTAGTCCGCTCATGACATTTAAAAGTGTCGATTTCCCTGAACCTGAAGGGCCTAATATGACTGCAAAATCTGAATCATTAATCGTTAATGAAACATTGTTTAATGCTTTGGTTTTTACATCGCCAGTGCCATAAATTTTATGAACACCCTCTGCGGTGATAGCCATATAATCACATCCTTTAATTTATTATACCACGTTTAAAAATGTTTTATCGATGATTGAGTACAAGTAGCCTTTAGTTGGTTTGTTTGTCATCGTTTCTAAAAATGAAATATAACCTTGAATTTGTTCTTTATAATTTGCTTTATCAATGGTTTTTAGTTTAAAATCAATGACAATAAAATGGGTATCTGTTTCTAGGAGTAAATCCATATAACCTTCAGCCTGACCTTCATCATTCTCTTGATAAAAAGGAAACTCTTTATAAACGTTTATAGGATTGAGTGACTGTATAAGTTCATTGTTAAAGAAAGCTCTAAGTAAGGCTTGGTGCTGAGGATTATCAGTGAGCTTTTCGATTTGTGGATCAATGGGTTTAAAGAAATTAATCAGTTCAAAATAAGCATGCATGGTATTTCCTTGTTCAATCGCACGTAAGGTGTCTGGGTCAAGTAAAGTCGTGACCTCTTTACTATAACGTGTTTTAGAAGGTTTTGTTTCCACAACCAACGCTGATTCGTAGTTTTTTTCTTGTGTATTATCGACGGTTAGTTTAAGTGGTTTTTTGTCAATCTTATACTGCTTGTTGAGGTCGTAATCACTCAGTGAAATCGGTGTACATAACGGACCAAGGTTATCAAATATCGATTTAAAAACATCGTTAAAATGTTTATAATATCGGCTACGCTCAAAGGCTTTAATTCTATCATTGGCATCGTAATGATACTGTTTATCAGTGGTGTTCAAATAAAGCGGAATAATACCTTTTTCTTTTATTCTTGTTAGAGCAACATAAAGGATGCGCAAGCGTTCAGAAGTATCTGCTTTACGTTGGTCATCTTGATGTAGATCAAAAAGATATGATTGTTTTAAGCCATCTGAATCATGTGGCATTAAGATACCATATGTGTCACTGAAAGCATAGTTTTTCATCGTTGAGCGATTCCACATGCGGTGAAGACTTGGCAAATAGACAATTGGAAACTCAAGTCCTTTTGATTTATGAATCGTCATCATCTGGACTTTGTTTGCCGCATCAGATTGGTCGCTCGCAAATTCGACGTCTAACCCCTGATCAACCATGTAATCAAAGTATTCCACAATAGAGGCAAGATGATAGCCATCTTTAGTTAAAGTATGAATAAGGCTCGTTAAATAATCTAAACGTGCCAATGCATTTTTTGTATGGGGTAAATGGATGGTTTTTTGATGAAAATCAAAGGTATTAGCCAGTGTTTTAAAGAGTCTATGCAATGGAATTGAATCAACCTGATCTCTTAGTTCGAAAAGCGGTCCGAATAAGGTGGTAAAATCGTTCAGTACATCGGCCTCTTTTACTACTGTATGGAGTGGTAAAGCATTAAGTTGTGAGATAATTTGATCATCACTAAAGTCAAATAAGTAACTTCTCGAGACACTTAAAAAGGCATGTTTACTGTGCTTTTTATAATATTCATCGTCTGTTAAGGCATAGAGTAACTTAAGTAGATTACGATAGGCATCTATGTCGATATAGTTTAAAAATGGTTCGTTTTTATTGATGCGAACTGGGATGCCTTTATATTCAAAAATTTGTTTAAAGGTTTCAAATTGGCTTGAAACGCTTATTAAAATGGCAAAGTCATCATAGCGCGCTTTTCGTAAAGTATTTAACTCTGAATCGAAGACATCATAGGTGCCAACTTTGTTTTGGATATCCTGTGCAATGTAAAAGAATTCCATTTCTTCTAAAGACAAGGATTTTTCTTTTAAATAATCTGCAACATCTTCATCGGTATAATGATTGATTTCTATACCGTAGGATTGATTGGGATTGAGGTGGGTTTCGTAGGTTGTGTTTCCAAAGGTGAGTCGTTGATTGGCATCATAGTCAATCCCACCTACAGATTCATCCATAATGTATTGAAAGACGGTGTTAACATCATCAAGGACAGGTTTGCGTGAACGAAAGTTGGCATTCAAATCAATAACCATACTGTTCTTATCTGTTTGGTATGTTTTGTATTTATTAGTAAAGAGACTTGGTTCTGCGTGGCGGAACCGGTAAATCGATTGTTTAACGTCGCCTACTTGATAGGTGTTGTGATTTGTAATGAGGGCGATGAACGTATCTTGTAGTTTGTTGGTATCTTGATATTCATCAATCATCA
Organism: uncultured Candidatus Izemoplasmatales bacterium; assembly: GCA_964395055.1. Lineage (GTDB taxonomy): Bacteria > Bacillota_I > Bacilli_A > Izemoplasmatales > Izemoplasmataceae > SLQR01. The sequence continues at coordinate 4,855 of CAYNAA010000017.1, forward strand.
CTTCATGAATCGAATTGATAAGGCTATGTTTGACTGCATCGTTTTCTCTTACGAGTTCAATGGCAAGACGTGCAATGGTAGAAAAGTCCATGATTTCGTTATCAAACTGGAACTGTCTAATTGCATTATATAGAGATTCTAATATGTTTTTAAGAATAGGTAAGTGGGTTTGTGCTTGCATGAAATCTTGGAAATGGTCAGCTTTTGATTGAGATAATAATGGTAAGATATCTTTGTCAAGCATTGTCTTAATCGCATCACGGGCCGCTTTTAACTCATCTAGTGTCGCTTCTTCATCATTATCTTTAAGGGTGCGAGAAATACCTCTTAATGTAGGCAAATTAGGCATTGTGGCTGCTTGGCTAAACATCGCATCAAAGGTTTCTGCATTAAATAATGGTTGAAACATATCAATCAACGCGCGGACAAAGCCTTGAGCTGATTCATGGGTAATGCGTGCATCTAAGTCATAGAGTTCATCTTTGATGCTATCTAGACGGGTTTTAATAAGGGTCTCAAACTGTTTAAAGGTTGTTTTAAAGGTAGACTCAGTGAACATTGATTTAGTGTAGTAGTCTAAAGCCTCGTGAAAATCTGGAAATAAGCCGAGTTGCGTATAAAAGTGAAGTATTTGCTCTTTAAGTACGGCGTCATCTTTCATGGCATAGGTATCAACATAATCTAAAAAGGCTTGGTTACCCGTTTCATACTGATTTAAAAATATTGTATCTAAATGGTGTTTATAGGCTAGTTGCATACGAATAGGGTCACCAATGGTAATCTGTTTACTTAAGTTTTTTAAATACCCGTATTTTTTTACGATAAATAAGGCATAACTATCAAATGTTTGAATATGGGTGCTATCGAGTTTTTCTATCGCGGCTTTAGCGTAAGGTGAGCTGTCACTTTGCAGTTTTTTTCGAATACGGATTGTCATCTCTTTGGCTGCCGCATTGGTAAAAGTTAAGACAACGAGTTGGTCGACAGGCACACCTTGTCTTACTTTTTGTACAACGCGTTCACTAAGGACAGCGGTTTTACCGCTGCCTGCACCCGCGCTAACTAAAATGTTTTTATTGTCTTCATAGATTGCTTTGGTTTGGGCTTTAGTCCATTTCATTGTGAACCTCCTCTAATGCGTCGTTGAGGTCTTTTTCTTTTGGGAGATTATAGGTGATATAATCATTTTCGCTTTTATAACAAATATCTTTATATGGACAATATTTACAACTCAAATCCTTGTTTTTATCACGTTTTGGGTTAATGGTGAAGTCACCTTGTTTTATATCGTGAATGGCGTTTTGAATAAGGGAATCAAGATGATTAATCCAAAGGGCTAAATCAGCTTCTGTGTAGGTTTTAGTGTAAGCACTTAAAGACCCGTTTTTATTAAATTTTAGTTTGTCGATAAACGGGTCATCAAGTGCACCTTTATCAATATGTAAGATTTCTTTTGGGTTATCTTCTGTGTACCCTTTTAGTGCGAGATGTTTTTTGATGGCTTCTTTTTTTGTTAGATCATCTTGCTTTTTAGGTTTTAGCATCACGGTTTGTTCATAGAATCCTTTGACTGTATGTGTTGGGTTGGTATGCGTGTATAAAAGCACATAATATAAAAGTTGAACATTTAATCCATGTAATAGATGCGGTAAGTTCAATGTTGGATTTCCCGTTTTGTAATCTATGAGTAGTATATGGGTTTGTGCTTCTGTTTTCCTTATCATCACCTTATCGATAATCCCAACTAGTGTTGCTTGATCATACGCTTTGGTGTACTGGCCTTCTTTTTCTTTGACATTATAATCAGACTGTGCCATTTGGGCTTTAATTACTGCGAAAGCATCTTTTAGCATAGCGATACTTTGATTTAAGAAAAAGCGATCTTTTGCGGTAACATTAGCGCGCGTATTACAAATATCATTGATGGCTATTTCGATGGCAGTCTCTTCAATAGCATCATCATCTAAATGGGTTTCGAGTAACCCATGAAATAAGTTTCCTAAGTCTAAATGGATACTGTCTTCTTGAGGGTCAACCTTTAAAAGATGGTCCATTAAAAACTGAAACTTACACTTGAAATAACTATTTAGTTTTGTATAAGAGAGTGATAAGTGGGCTGGTAAGACTGTCTTTAATGTTTTTTTACTAAGACCACTAAATTGATTGTCAAACGGAATAAAGTAGTCTTTTAACGCAGGATACAATGTTTTGAATGTATCATTTTTTTGTTTATATGTTGCATATAAATCATACGCCACTTTGGTTTTAATCAAATCGTAGGGTTTACTATACGGTTGATGTGTCAGGGATGTTGGCGTTTTTTCAGATACTGAAAATTGAGCATCTAATTCTGTTAAAAAGCTGGCTTTATAAAGCGATTCTGATAAAGATGCCTTGGCATATGTCATTATTATAGTATTTGCTTGTGCCAAATGGGCTTTAATTAATGCTTTGTTATTTTGGTTGACGTTGTCTGCGGTGTCGTAGTGGATGATGGTTTTTTCTTCTTTCGTCAGCAAGTCATCTTCAGTTTTAATCTTTGGAAAGTAACCTTCAACTGTGCCTAAGTGAAAGTGAAATAGTGTATGGTGCAAAGGTGCATTATCGATACTGGTAATGGCAATACCGTGTGGTGTATCATGAACAGGGACCGAGGTTGTTTTTAAGGTATGTTTTATTAGCGGAAATAGTGTCTCTATTTTTTGGGTGTGTGATACTAAAGGATTAAGGGTTTTTAGTACCTTGATATAAAGTCTAGGAGAAAGTGCGTTGGTAGTTTTTTGAACACTTGCAAGTGCCTCGTGTAATGCGGTATAAACATCACCTTTAAACGTTGATAGTAGGGTGTAAAAATGTTGAACACTGTAATATTCCCATAAGGTGGTTTTTTGATCGGTATAATAAGGAACATTAAACATATCTAACATGGTCTCGACAGTTGTAAGATAATCAGGATGGTGTAAGATAATCCGCATATCATTAAGCGCGTGGGTTTTCGCATAGTCTCTAATTTGCCTTGCGACCCAGGCAACCTCATCATTTACCGTATCAAAAGCATAAAGTGTAAGCGATGGCGTGTGTGTTTTTGGTGTAATTTTTGTATATGAACTAATCGTTTCTAGTTGTTTAAGCGCTTGTTTAATTATACTTGATGGGGCAACAAGGTCGACAAAAATGGTTTTATCTTTAAATAAAAGGTTGGTATGACGAACAGGTTCTATAAGTTTTTTTTCTATTAAATGTTTTTTTAATGCTTGAAGGGTTTGTAAAGATTCTGTAGGGTAGTCTTTATTACAATCAATAGTATATAAGTAAGGTAACCACGGTTCAACTACAGCTGGTTTTAAACCAAAAAAGACCGCTGCTTCTAAAAGCATTTGGTCTTTCGCTTTATAAAACATGTGCTCAACGAGCACATTGGGATGCATAAATGTAATGGCTTTAAACGTATTTTTGTTTGCGAGTTCATGTAAAATTTGGTTTTTCTTATCGTGATCGGTGATGTAAAGAATCGGACCGTCAGTATTTATAATGGTATCAATAATTGTCACAAGCATCACGCACTTTCTTTCATTTTTGTCCGCAACTGACCACAAGCCGCATCGATATCAGAACCCATTTCTTTACGCAGTGTGGCATTGATGCCGCGTTTAAGTAGCTGGGCATGGAATGCGTCTGCGCGCGTTGGGTCTGATGGTTGATAATGAAACTCACTAACGGGATTATAGCGAATTAAATTGACGTAAACATTGAGACCACGTAATTTATCACTTAGTTCATTCGCGTGGCTAATATCATCATTAACATGATTGAGTAAAATATATTCAATGGTGACGCGTCGGTTCGTTTTTTCGATATAGTTTTCGATACTTTTTAGAAGTGGTTTCATTGGATAAGTTTCGTTAATTTTCATTAATTTAGTGCGGATTTCATCATTTGGGGCATGCAAGCTTAAAGCAAGGTTAACTTGTTTAGTTTCATTGGCAAATGCATCAATTTTCGGAATAATACCGCTCGTTGAGATGGTAATATGCCGGGCACCGATTTCTAAACCGTAAGGACTATTAATTATATCAACAAAATCCATAACGTTATCGTAATTATCAAAGGGTTCTCCCGTTCCCATTATGACGACGTGGGAAATTCTTAATCCTTCTAGTGTTTCTACTTCATTTAGCTGCATTACCATCTCTCCAGCCGTTAAATTACGAATCCGTTTTTGTAAGCCAGACGCACAAAAAGAACAGCCGATATTACAGCCAACTTGACTCGTAACACATAGACTATCCCCATAATCATGATGCATTAAAACCGTTTCTATGACATGCTCGTCATGAAGTTTAAACAAGTATTTTTTAGTTTGATCACTGGCGGTTTGTTTGTGAAAGAGCGGTAAAGAATCAAACGTGTATGTTGCTTCTAAATGGGCTCTTAAGGCTTTACTTAAATTAGTCATATCTTGAAATGATGTAACTTTATGTTTATAGAGCCACTCAAATACTTGGCGGCCGTTAAATGCTTTATAACTTTTACTAACAAGTTCTTTTTTTAATCTGTCTAATGGTACATTATAGATTGTTTCCATATATATCACCTATGAATTATTATACCATAATCTTAGTGGTTTCAAGGGGAATAAAAAAGAAAAACCCCCACGAGGAGGGTTTAACTTAGTCAAATTGTTTCATTAAAATTTCATGCGCATCTTTGTACTCAAGACCGAACGTATCGGCAACGGCTTTATAGGTTACATAGCCTTTTAATACGTTAATACCTTGAAGCAGCGCATCATTATCTAAACATGCGATGCGGTAGCCTTTATCGGCAATTTGTAATGCATAAGGAATGGTTGCGTTTGTAAGTGCATATGTCGAAGTACGTGGTGTTGCACCTGGCATGTTTGCAACACTGTAATGAATGACACCATGTTTTTCAAAAACAGGATCATCATGGGTAGTAATACGGTCGATGGTTTCGACTGAGCCACCTTGATCAATGGCAATATCGACAATAACCGAACCTTTTGGCATACTTTTTACCATATCTTCAGTGATGATTTTTGCGGCCTTTGCGCCTGGGATTAAAATCGTACTAATCACAGCATCCGCTGTTTTTAATGCTTCTTTAAGGTTTAATGGATTACTCTTTAAGACTTCTACGTCTGTATCGAAAATATCTTCTAAATAACGCATACGGTCTTCGTCTAATTCAATAATCGTGACTTTTGCGCCAAGACCAATCGCCATACGGGCAGCACTAATTCCCGCAACGCCACCACCAACAACGACAACAGAGCCTCTTCTTACGCCCGGTACACCAGAAAGCAAGATACCGCGTCCACCACGGTGTTTCTCTAATTGGGTTGCGGCGACAATTGTTCCTCTGCGTCCAGCGACTTCACTCATTGGTCTAAGGAGTGGCAGGGACCGTCCAACTTGAACAGTTTCGTATGCGATTGCTTTACATTCAGACTCAACCAATCGTTTAGTAAGCTCTTCTTCTGCGGCTAAATGTAAGTAAGTAAATATGATTAAGTCTTTTCTAAAAAAGTCATATTCACTTGGAAGTGGTTCTTTTACTTTAATCACCATGCGTTGCGCCCACGCTTCTTCGGCGCTGTCTACTATCGTTGCGCCAGCTTTTACAAACTCTTCATCACTAATTCCTGATCCAATACCAGCGGTGGTTTCGATAAAGACTTCATGTCCGTGTGCGACTAATACACTTACCCCTGCAGGTGTAATACCTACGCGGTTTTCATTATTCTTAATTTCCTTTGGTACACCTATGTTCATAACTTGCCTCCTAAATTTGTATGATAAGCACGACTATATTTTAACAAATGCATCCTTTAAAGACAACCAAATTTAGAAAAAAATGTAAGGGCTTTTATAAATGGCTAGTTAGCTAGGTATTGTGCCTCTTCTAGGTCCGGAAGGGCATGGACAATAGCAAGTGCAAATGCGGCAATAGCAAGTTGCATTAAGTTCCCAGGAATGCTTGCGAAAGCAGCTTTGAATGTGGTAAGAAATATCGCTTCGTATAAATAGTATCCAATAATCATAATGACCGCTCCAACAGCGAACGCGATAATATTTTTAACAGTGTTTTTTCCTTGACCCTTTTTTGATTGGGCAAAGTAACCGATGGAAAACCCACTTAACAATCGCACCACAAGCGTTCCTGGTGCCCAAACAACCCATTCACTAAAAATATCAAATAATGCCATTCCGATTCCGCCTGATAATGCGCCAAATCGTTTCCCGTATTTAAGAGCAATCGCAAAACTCGTTAATGTTCCTAGGTGTACAAGTCCCCCTGCACCTAAAGGAAATTTGATGCGAATGAATGTCGATACAAATACTAAAGATATAAATAACGCAGTAAATACCATTTGTCTTGTTTTCATAAATAATCTTCCTTTCACTTTTTGTCACTATCTATTATAATGATAATGTGACATGATTATAAGTGTCAGATTATAGCTTTTTTGAGGTGGTCAGATGATAGTACGTAAAAACAGTGATAAACCGCTCTATTTACAAGTATACGACTTTTTTAAACAAGAAATATTAGCAAAACGGTTAACCAAAGATCAAAAATTACCATCTGTAAGACAATTGACCAAAACACATAATATTAGTAAAACAACGGTTGAATCAGCTTTCCAACAACTTCTTATTGAAGGTTATGTAAAAAGCATTCCTAAAAGCGGGTACTATGTATTAGATATTGATACTTTACCTGATAAACAATCGCTTGAAACAATTGTATTTCACCCATCTAAACGCTATCCAAACAGTGGACAACCTAAAGACAGTTTTGATATTAAACCGTTACGTATTGCTTATCAAAATATTTTACTAGAAAGTAATGATTCACTATATGCTAACCCTAAACCCGAGGGTGAAACAAAACTTAGAAAAACTATTAGAGAATACTTAGTTGGAGAACGCGGTATTGAAGCCGACCCTTCTCAATTGATTATTGCATCAGGTTTACAAAATCATCTATTAACCTTGTCAATGCTTACGCGTAAGCGACGGATTGCCTTTTTAACACCGTTATTTGACCGCGCAAAAATATTGCTTGAACACCTCGGATTTACCCTTTTACCCTGTCATTCTTTAGATGAAATCATCACCCAATCTCCAGAATTAATCTATATCTCTCCTAGCAATATTTATCCAAGTGGAGATGTATTGAGCATCCGTGACCGGATTACACTTATTGACTATGCAAAAAATAATGATGCGTATATTATTGAAGATGATTATAACTATATTTTTCGTTACAATGCGTATCAAATCCCATCAATACAAGGCCTTGCAAGCGGGGAACGCGTTATCTATATCGGATCTTTGGCAAGAAACTTAGTACTCAGCATTCGAATTAGCTATATGATTTTACCGCTTAGCTTATTAAAATCTTACGCTAAAAGCGATAAATTAGCACAAACTGTCTCAACAATCGACCAACTCGCCGTTGCTGATTATATGACGCAGCCAGATTTTAAAAAACATTTAAAGAAACTCTCGCGGTACTCAAAAAAACAAAATGAAGCCATGAATCAAGCGATTGAACAAATCTCCGAACCGTCCATTGATACCAGTGGATTAGATAGTAATCTTCACATACTTATAAAAACCACCAAAGCCATTGCAAATAGACTGCAAAATAATGCAAAAAAACATGGTTATACGATGAAATCATTTAAGGATGACCAACGCCTATTACTACCTTATAGCGGACTTTCCACAAGTGCCATTCATGTTATGATTCACACTATCTTCAGCGATTATCTAAAGGAGGATTCTTATGTTAAATAAACAAGGATTTAATGCCTGGGCCAAATCGTACGAAAAGAAAGTCTATGCCAGCTATAAAAAAGATATCTATCCGTTTTCTGGATACTATGATGTATTATATGAGATTTATCAAACTGTTATTGATTTAAACCCCAAAAAAGTGTTAGATATCGGAGTTGGAACAGGATTACTTGCATCGGTTCTTTATAATGAAAACATTAAAATATACGGCATGGATTTTTCTGATGCGATGTTAAAACATGCTAAAATGCGTATGTACAACGCCACACTTAGACCATTTGATATGAATGAAGGATTACATCCTGATTTAAAAGATGTGATGTATGATGTCATTGTCAGTACCTATACTATGCATCATTTACCCATTCAAAAACAACTTGATTTCATACGAGATTTAAAACATAACCTAACAGATAAAGGTATCATTATTATCGGTGATATTATGTTTAAAGACGAAAAGCATAAAAACACCACGAAAAACCATCCAGATATTGCCTGGGATAATGAGGAGTTTTATCTTGTATATGAGACGGTTAAAGATCGGTTACCCAAACATACATTTAAAGTTGTATCAGATTCTGCAGGCATACTTATATTCACATAAAAATCGCACCCATGGGTGCGATTTTTTTATCTTAATGTTGCGTTATATGTTTCTTTTAATGCATTAAGTATACGGGTAATTTGTGAGTCAATTTCTTCTGCTTTAAGCGTTTTTTCTTTGTTGTTAAAAATCATCCGAATACCAAGAGATTTTTTACCTGATTCCATATGCTTACCGGCATAAACATCGAAAATATCGATATTGATTAACGATTTATTGGTTGCCTGTTTGATGGTATCTAATACAGCTTGCGCTGGAATATCTTCTTTAAGCACGATGGCGATATCGCGAGAGATAGACGGGAACTTAGGTAATGCTTCAAACCGTATTTCTTTTGTGCTTAATGAAAATAATTGATCAAGATTAATCTCTAGTAAGAATACATCATCTAAATCATAATCGCTTGCAGTAGTAGGATGCACCTTTCCTATATGACCAAGAATGTCATCATGCATTAAAATATGTGCAGTTTGGTGTGGATGATAGTTCTCAAGTTGAATAGATTCATATGTTGGTGCATCAAGATCAAAATAGGTAATAAGAGCTTCGAAAATACCTTTGACCGTAAAGAAGGTTGTTGGGGTTGTGGTTTGCCATTTTTGGTCATGATATTTACCGCTCATCGCAATGCTTAGAACCTCAGTTTCTTTGTCTTTTGTATACTGTTTACCAACTTCGAAAATATGAACATGCTCAGTTTGTCGTGACATGTTATAACGCACAACATCTAATAACCCGTTGAGTGGGGTTAATCTTAACGTGGTTCTTGTGTCGCTCATTGGGTTTTTGATGTCGACTGGTATTAAATCTTTATTTAGCGTGAAGCGGTTTAGGTGTTTTTTCTCTACTAAGTTATACGTAATAACTTCATCTAAACCAAGGCCATTTAGGACCGATTTTACTTGACGTCTGAAACGTTGTTTTTTTGATAGGTAGCCAGTAGAAACAGTATCAGGTAAGGTGTTTGGTAAGTCATCGTACCCACTAATTCTTCCGACTTCTTCAATTAAATCTTGATACGTTTCAAAATCCGGTCTACGCGTTGGTTTGGTAACATGGAATGTATCTCCGTCAGTTTTAAACTCAAAACGTAAGCGGTTTAAAACCGAGGCAATATGTGCCATCGTATAGGTGCTTCCTAAGACATTATTAATGGTGTCTTTAGTAATAGTAATATTATGTGGTGATTTTTTGGTGTGATCAAAATATGCAACCTCTTTACGAACACTTGCGCCTGCGTATTTTATGAAAAGTTCGGTTGCACGGTCTAGTGCAAAACGGGTTTTTCCAACATCGACTCTACGCTCAAAACGCATTGATGATTCGCTGCGCAAATCAAGTCGTGATGAGGTTTTTCTAACATTGATGGGGTTAAAAACTGCAGATTCTAGTAAGATTTTGTTGGTTTTGCCGTGCACCTCTGTTTCTGCACCGCCCATAACCCCAGCAAGGGCGATGGGTTTTTTCCCGTTTGTAATGACGATATCATCTTTATGTAGTGTGCGTTTTTTATCATCTAAGGTTATAAATGTTTCGTTCTCGTTGGCTTGTCTAACAATAATTTCATGTGAATCAAGCAACTCAAAGTCAAAGGCATGTAATGGCTGTCCTGTTTCTAGCATGACGTAGTTGGTAATATCGACAACGTTATTAATAGGTCGAATGCCTGCCGCAATCAAGCGTGATTTCATCCATAATGGACTGTCTTTAATGGTAATGTGATCTAAAACTGAACCATAATAACTATAGCAGTTTACGGTATCAGTCGATATTGACATTGGGTTTTTCTCACTACTATAATCTACATTTGGTGTATTTATAGATAGTGGTTTATCAAGCATTGCGGCTACATCATAAGCAACCCCGTGCACACTTAGTAAATCCATTCGGTTTGGAGTTAAATCTAAAACTAAAACCTCATCATCAAGATGCAGCGCTTTTAAAGCATCATCGCCAACAGTCACGTCATCTTTAATGACGTGAATGCCGTCTTCATTATGGTATTTATGTTCAATACCAAGTTCGCTTAATGAACAAATCATCCCATTTGATTCAACGCCTCTAAGTTTTGTTTTTTTAATCTTTAACCCATTTGGTAATACTGCGCCAGTTTTAGCAACGATGACGTGCTGCCCTTTTTTAACATTGGGTGCGCCGCATACAATCGTTAAGGTTTCAGTTTTTACATCGACTTCACATACGTTTAACTTATCGGCGTCTGGATGTGGATAACAGTCTTTGGTGTATCCAATAACTAAGTTATTTGCGTTGACGAGTTTATAGGTTGTTTCTACTTCTTGTGATTTAAGTGAGAATACTGTATCCAATGTTTTTATGTTTTCATCAAAGGTGACATAGTCTTTTAACCAATTGATTGATACTTTCATGACGAACCTCCTTTGAACTGATGAATAAATCTTAGGTCATTAATATAGAAGTTACGGATATCATCGATGCCGTATTTTAACATAGCAATCCGTTCAACCCCAAGCCCAAAGGCAAAGCCTTGGTAAACGCTTGAGTCGTACCCACTAGCTTCTAAGACATTATTATGAACCATGCCAGCACCTAATACTTCAATCCATCCAGTTTGTTTACAAATATTACATCCTGCGCCGTTACATACAGAACATGACACATCAACTTCAACACTCGGTTCAGTGAATGGGAAGTATGATGGTCTTAACCGGATATCGCGGTTATCGCCAAACAAGTGACGAGCCATGGTTAATAGTGTGCCTTTTAAGTCGCTCATGGTTGTATGTTTATCAACTACTAAGCCTTCAATTTGCATGAACTGATGGCTATGCGTTGCATCGTCATCATCACGTCGGTAAACTTTACCAGGACAAATGATTTTAACGGGTTTCATACCGCCATAGGCAAGCATGGTTCTTACTTGGACTGGCGATGTATGGGTTCTTAGTAACGTATCTTCTGTAATGTAAAAACTGTCCTGCATGTCTCTGGCTGGATGGTCTTTTGGCAGGTTGAGTTTTTCAAAGTTCATTTCATCAGATTCAATTTCCGGACCTTCCATGACCAAATACCCCATACCAATAAAGATGTCTTCGATTTCTTCAGTAATCTGATTGATGAGATGTGGGGTTCCCATGGTATAATCTGGAGCAGGTAAGGTGACATCAATTGTCTCTTCTTTTAATTTTTTATTCAATGCTTTTTCTTCAAGCTGTGATCGTGTTTCTTCGATCATCTTTGAAAATGATTGTTTTGCCTTATTAATCATTTGTCCAAAGGCTGGTTTGTCTTTATTAGGCAAATCTTTCATGTGAATCATCATCGTTGATAATTCAGCTTTTTTACCAATGTACTCAGCTTTAACGTCCTGTAATTGTTGGATTGTTTCGACGTTTTCAAGTTTACTTTTTAGTTCACTTTTTAACGCGTCAATCTTTGCTTCAAATTTTTTCATAATGCGCCTCCTTAACAATAAAAAAATTCGCCCTAAATAAGGACGAATGTTAATCCGCGGTACCACCTTAAGTCTAGTTTCCTAGCCCTCAATCTCTATAACGCAGAGCTGCGGATGCGATTAACATCACTCCTAAGCTGAAATGATTTTCACTGTTTAAGACGTTCCACCACCCCGTCTCTCTCTATCAAACAAACTAAAAATCACATGTGCTTAATCCTTGTGTTAGGTTTATTATAAACAATCATCTTAGTTTAATCAAGAGATAAAGAAAAAAGCCAAAATTAATTGGCTTTTTGTTCTGTGTTGGTTAAGAATAACTCGATTTCATCTTTAATAACGCTTAATGATGAATCCCAAAATGCTTCTTTAGAAACATCAATGTCGACAAGTTTAGCAACGTCTTCTACGGACATTTGTCCTGTTTTTTGTAAGAGTAAATCGATGTTTTTGGTGAAGGCTTTACCTTCTGCTTTAAATTTTGCGTAAATACCTTTGGCGAATAGTAAACCAAATGCATAAGGGAAGTTATAGAAACTTAAACTTCCTCTATAGTAATGACTCTTATTTACCCACATATATGGATGTAAGTAATCGTGATTCATTGCATCACCATAGGCTTCTTTTTGTGCCTCAAGCATCATTTCTTTTAATTTATTAACTGATAATAACGTTTCTTGTCTTGCGTCAAAGACGCTTTTTTCAAAGATAAAGCGTGATAAAATATCAACAATGACTTGAGTCGTTCCCATGAGAGATTGTTCTAAGATGAAGAGTTGTTCTTCTCCACTTGTTTCGCCTAATGCAGCGTTTTTAACAATCGTTTCACATAAGGTTGAGGCGGTTTCAGCTACAGGCATGGTATAACTCGCATTAAGAATCGATTCTTTAAAAATACGATCTCCATGATAAGCATGGCCAAGTTCGTGGGCTAAGGTTATAACATTTGAAAATGATCCTGAGAAGTTGGTTAAAATACGGCTTTCTGCAATCGGGTGTAAGTTCATACAGAAGGCGCCACCGCGTTTTCCTGAGCGCGGTGTAAAGTCAATCCATTGTTCATTATAAGCACGAGATGCTAACCCTGAAAGATCATCGCCAAATGTATTAAAGTTTCTCACAACGTAATCAATGGCTTCTTTTGATGTGAACTCGCGATCACTTTTTCCAAGTGGGGCGAATAGATCATACCACGGTAACCCGTTTTTATGGCCGAGCAATTCGGCTTTACGACTGAGATACTTATGAAACATTGGTAGATGCTTACGCATTGAACTAATGAGGGCATCAAGGGTGCTTTGTTTCATCCGTGAATTGTATACCGCTTGATGAAGTGGACTTTCAAAGCCTCTTAAACTTGATAGTTCATTAACTTCACCTTTAATGCTATTTAATGCATGTGCGATAGAGTGTTCGATTTTTTTATACGCTTTTAACTCTGCGAAGTATGCATCTTTTCGAACGTCTTGGTCTTTACTGTGTGCTTTATTACGAATGTCTGATAAGGTAACTGTTTCATCACGGTACTCAACATCAACAATACTGGTGAGTAAGCCTTGTAAGCGAGACCATGAAGATGAGCCTGTTTGTGTAAGTTTTGCGATAATGTTTTCTTCTTTATCAGACAATACGTACTGTGCGCGGTCTTTAATACTTTCAAAGTGGAACCGATACTCGCGTAAAGTATCATCGTTTGCGATGATGTCATCTAAGTTGTCAATGGTAGGTATCCATTTTGAAATTTTAGTATTAAAGTCAGTGGTTTGGCTTGATAATCCTTGCAGTTTATTCATCCAGTTGTTTGACGCTTCATCTTGGGCATCAGTTGATATCCGTAAGTTAGTATAAGCCATCGCTTTAAGCATGTTTTTTCTTAAGTCTGATGCAATTGAGATGTACGTTTTTAGTTGTGTCTTTACATCGCCAGCGTGATCGAGTGATTCTTTAAAGGTGTTGGCTTCTTTAATGCGTTCTTTAATCGTACTAATTGTGTCTTGAAATTCCTCTGTTTCATACCCTTTATAAAGGGCATCTAAGTTCCATTTTTCCATAATATCCTCCTTTGACATCAGTATTAGTGTATCAATTATTAAGGTATTTGTAAATGCTTACACACTACAGTGCAGGAAAGTTTTCCCTGTTAAGTAATAAAAAAAGCAACCGAAGTTGCTTTTTAGTCTCGTCTTAAAATGGCAATTAATCTAAGTAGTTCAATGTAGAGCCAAACTAATGTTACGAGTAACCCAAGAGATAAGACCCATTCGTATTGTTTAGATACACGGCTTTCTACAGCTTGTTCGATATTATTGAAGTCTAAGATTAAAAATAAGGAAGCCACGATAACACTTAGAACAACTATGGCAAAGATTAAGCCGAGGTTTTGTTCATATGATAAGATGCCTGTAATTAGAAAAATAAAGATAAAGAAGCTTGTAGCAACAAGTCCTAATAAGGCAACATACATAATGCGTCTAAACGTTTCTGTAACGGTAATTAAGCCGGTGCTATATAAAACAAGTAATGCTGCAAATACTGCGAAAGTTGCAAACATTGCAGTCGCGACAATATTACCCCCGTAAACAAGTTCATATATACCAGATATGGCACCTAAAAAGGTTCCTTGCGCAATTGCATAAATTGGGGCAAAAATGTTTGCGCGATGTGGCTTAAACATTGCGACGATGACACTAATAAAGCCGACAATAGGCGCAACGATTAATACAGCTATACCGCCACCTGGTAAGGTTTGATTAGCCATTAAACTAAACATACTGATACTACCAAAAATAAGCATGAGTCCTAGTAATATAGCGCTTTTTACGATAACCCCCGAGTACGTTGCGACTGAGGTCTCATCGTAAGTATCATATTTATCATGGGTTCTATTTAATACGGGATTTCTTGATCTAAAATGCATGATAATCACTCCTTTTTTACATTATAGCAAATATTTATGATTTTTTTATGAATTTTTATAATTCAAATAAATTTATTTGTCCTGATTCTGGCAAATCTCCAAACGCACCTAAAGCATCCAGTTTATTAAAGAGGCTACCTGATAGGCGCGTGCGGTCTTTTACGTCTTCTCTTGATGAGAAATCTTTGTCATTTCGCGCTTCAACAATCGATTCGGCAACCTTCATCCCAAGGCCGTCAAGGGCAACAAATGGCAAACGAAGCGCAGAGCCATTTTTACAAATGACGAAATCTCTTGCATCACTTTCTAAGATGTTGACAGGTTCAAAGTGATAGCCGCGTTTCACCATTTCAAGGGCGACTTCTAAGACAGTATATAAGCGCTTATCAACGTCGCTGGCTTTATTGCCTGCATCATCAATATCATTCATGCGTTTTTCAATGGCATATTCGCCGCCTTGCATGGCAATCAAATCAAAATCACGGGCACGTTTAGAAAAATACGCTGAATAAAAGTAAATTGGCCGGTAGACTTTAAACCAAGCGATGCGTAATGCCATCATAACGTAAGCTGTTGCATGGGCTTTAGGGAACATATATTTAATTTGTCCGGCACTCCAAATATACCATTCTGGAATATTATGTTCGCGCATGACAATCTTATAGCCATCCCATTTGTCGGGTTGTTTTGCGGCTTTTCCTTTACGAATAAATTCCGATATTTCAAAAGCAATTTCGCTTTTTAAGCCGTTTTGGATTAGGTAAACCATGATGTCATCACGGCACCCGATAACATCAGCAAACGGGATTTTTCCGTATTGGGCATTCTTCCCAGTAACTAATGTTTCAGCATTGTTTAACCAGACGTCTGTCCCGTGAGACAATCCTGATATTTTAACAATTTCTGAGAATGTTTTTGGACGTGAAGCTTGCAGCATACCTCTAACAAAACTCGTCCCCATCTCAGGGACTCCGAAACTGGCAACATCACTGTTGATGTCTTCTGGTTTCAACCCGATGACTTCGGTTCCACTAAGTAGTTGATAGACTTTTGGGTCATCTACTGGGATGTCTTGAGCGTCTTTAAACGGAAAGTTAATAGGATCTTGTTGGACAAAATCCATTAAATACCGAATCATCGTTGGATCGTCATGACCTAACACATCGAGTTTAAAGAGATTATCTTCAAATGAATGATAATCAAAGTGGGTTGTTCGCCATAATGAGTCTGTTGCATCTGCGGGATATTGAACTGGTGTGACATCATAGATGTCTTTATAATTTGGTACAACGACAATCCCGCCTGGGTGTTGCCCGGTTGAGCGTCTGACCCCAGCAATGACTTTGGCACGGCGTTCAATTTCAGCTTTTCTTAAAGTTAAATCTTTCTTTTCGATATAGCCTTTGACATAACCAAATGCGGTCTTATCAGCGACCGTTGAAATGGTTCCTGCTCTAAAAGCACGCTCTTGACCGAAGAGCTCTCTAATATATTCATGAACAATAGGTTGATAGTCGCCTGAGAAGTTCAAATCAATATCTGGGACTTTATCCCCTTTGAACCCTAAGAAGGTTTCAAACGGAATGTCGTGGCCATCTTTTCTTAAATCATGTGAACATTTTGGACAGACTTCTGGTTTTAAATCAAACCCGCTAAATACGAGATCAAGCAATGGTTGATAGGCACGTTCGTCATCTCTAATGCCGTAATGTTTTTTCTCTTCTGGACTCATTTTAAAGCTTGAAAAATGACATTTTGGGCAGACATAATGCGGAGGCAACGGGTTAACTTCGGTAATATCCATTAACGTTGCGACTAAACTTGAACCAACACTCCCCCTTGATCCAACTAAGTACCCTTCATCAAGTGATTTTTTCACGAGTAAGTGCGAAATATAATAGACAGTTGAAAATTTATTTTTGGTAATACTATCAATCTCTTTAGTAATTCGGTCTCTAACAAGATTAGGTAACGGCTTCCCGTATAATTCATACGCACGTTCATAGACCATTGAGACGAGTTTCTTTTCAATTGAAGGAATCCCAGATTGACTTAAAAAGTCATCAGTTGGAGCATAAAGTTCTTTTTTAAAGGCTTGAACATCGTCAATCATGTCGGCAATGGCATTGGTATTGGTGACAACGATTTCTTTGACTTTATCGTCATCTAAAAAAGGAAATGATGCGAGCATTTCATCGGTAGTTCTAAAGTATTGGCTAGGAATATCTTTGTATTTAGCAAGTGGGTGCAGGCCACCACCAACAACCGGTGTTTGGATATAAATATCGCGGTAGACTTTTGATTTTTTATCAATATGATGTGCATCACTTGTAGCAACAACAGGAATGTTTAATTCATCCGCAACACGAATGATTTTTTTAAGCACGTGCGCAATGACTGTCTCAACATCATCAATGTCTTGACCTAAATACAAATAATCTTCAAACGGTTGAATCTCAATATAGTCATAATATGTAGCAACAGTTTTTAGTTCTTCTTCACTGCGGTTTAAAGCAATTTCGAAGAGCAAACTATTCATACAACCACTACCGATAAGCAATCCTTCCTTATGCGTATCAAGCACTTTCTTAGGAAGGAGAGGCTGTTTATAAAAGTGGGTTGTATTGGCAAGTGAAACAAGTTTAAATAAATTTTTTAAACCTGTTTGGTTTTTTACTAAGATGTTTATGTGTTTACTTATGGCATTAGCGTACATATTGTATTCAGGTAAATGGGTTTCAATATGTTTTAGTTGATCGAATGTTTTTATGCCAAGTTTATCTAAATCCGTCAACATATAGTTAAAGATATCCGCCGTTGCATTGGTATCGTATTCGGCACGGTGGTGTCTAGTGAGTTCGACTTTAAAGTGTTTTGCAACGGCTTTTAAGTTAAACCGTTTTAAGTGATCTTTATACAGTTGTCTGGCAATTTGTAAGGTATCAATGGTTGGCATTTTGCCGTCATAAAGGTCATATTGTTTAAAGTTTTCATAGATATGGGCCATATCAAAACGGGCATTATGCGCAACCATAATGGTGTTATTGATAAATGCTTTGAAATCCGGTAGTACATGTTCAATGGTATCGGCTTTATCGACATCGCTTTGGGTAATTCCGGTAAGTTTTTTTGTAAACGCACTAAGCGTTTCTTCTGGATTGATAAACCTATTAAAGCGGGCGATAATTTGATGGTTTTTGATTTTTACGGCAGAAATCTCTATGATTTTTGAGAAGTCCGTCGATAAGCCTGTGGTTTCGATATCAAAAACGGTGTATGTCGCATCGCTTAATACGCCGTCATAATTATTCCAAGCAATGCGGAGTTCTGTTTCATCCGCAAAGTTGAGTTCGACACCGTATATTGGTTTAATTGGATGATTTTTAACCGCATGGTAAAACTCTGGAAAGGCTTGAACGGTATTATGATCAGTAATGGCAATGGCTTTATGATTGAACGATGCAGCAGTTTCGACATAATCTTCCATACTGTCAATGCCATCTAAGGTTGACATCTTTGAATGAATATGTAATTCTACCCGTTTTTCTTTGGCGGTATCTTCTCTTTTCGCTTCATAAACTGGGTCTTTAGTATGTTCAATGGTTAGGGCGGTTAAAACGACTTCGTCAACGTATTTATCGTATTGTGCACTTCCTTGAACTTTAATCATCATGCGCGATTCGATTTGTCTTAAGAAATCAATCTCATCTTTGTCGTAGACGAATTTTTTTATGTAGATAGAATCTGTATCATCGCTAATGACAAAAGTAAATAATGTGGTGCGTTTATTTAGTTGGCGTTCCTCTTGATTCATGACCATGGCTTCTAAGGTAAAGTCAGCTTTATGGTGCATTGATTTATATTGTGTCAATGAATCTTCTGTAACTGGAACATCTTGAATAGTATGTTTGATTTTATCGATGGTACGATCACGGTAAGACACATACCGTTTTTCTTTGGTTGCTTTTTTGGTCGTGCGCTCTATCGCTTCGATTTCTTCTAAGTCAACTTGTTCGATACGTTCTGTAATTGATGGGGTTAAATCGCAATATCTAACGTTTAGAGTAATATCAAATCCAATTTGTAGTAAATAGGTTTTAATATCATACAGTAAGTTTTCTACATAGACACCGTCTTTTGGACACACGATTTGAAGATGATCCCTATCAACTTCAACATTAAAATCACTCATTGATTCGTATCTAGGACGTAATAATTTTAAGGTGTTAAGTGCATGGTAATAGTAATCGATGATATCATCATAAGTGAGGTTTTTATAATCAATTTGATAGTGTACATGATCGCATGATCTTGCGTAGGTTGGAACGTTTTTTAGTCTGTTTTCAAAAAGGATAAAGTCTTTAATCGGTAAGACATTATTCAGTTCTATATTAAAAAACCACTGTCTGCGCCCTTCATCTACAGTTACTTCGATAAGTTTGCCTTGAATGGTTTCTTTTTTGTCTTCTAAATCTAAATAATTAAGCAATTTGTCAAATTCTTTTTCCATATTGTCACTCCATTTTTATCTCTTTCATTATAGCACAAAGCGCGAGGATTTTTGGCATAAAAAAAGCAGAAATTTTCTGCTTTATTCAAACTCAATGGTAATTTTATCTTGCATAATTTCTTCAAGCGCAACACCAACTGGTTTACTTGATTTTGCTTTAATTGTTGAGTCATCTTTTTCTTTTAAACTTTTAGCGCGAAGTGATGCAGTGTATGCTAGTTTGTATTTAGAATCAATGGTGTTTAAAAGCTCATCGATTGATGGATACCGTAATCCTTCATCATTACTACTCATTTTCTTTAACCTCCAATAGTTCGTTATATTTATGAATTGATCGCTCGGTTTTCGCATGTTCAGCACGAATGATGGCTAAAATACGATCTGCGGCGTTTGTGACTTCATCATTTACCACGATGTAATCATATTTATGGGCAAGCGGGAACTCACGTTCAGCTTTGTCCATTCGTTTTTGAATTGTTTCATTTGATTCGGTACCGCGTCGTAATAGGCGGCGGTATAAAGACTCTTTATTGGGCGGGGCAATAAATACAAATACTGCATCGCTTGTTTTTTCTCTAACTTGCAAGGCACCTTGAACTTCGATTTCTAAGACAACCTCTTTACCAAGTTTCAGTTGTTCTTCTACTTTATCTCTTGGGGTTCCATAGTAATGCCCAACGAATTGTGCCCACTCTAAGAAAGCATCGTTTTTAATTCGGTTCTCAAATTCTTCTTTTGACACAAAATAGTAATCTAATCCATCTATTTCACCTTCGCGAGGTGGTCTCGTCGTCATTGAGATTGAGTACACTAAGTCATGGCCTTCTAACTCAAAAAGCGCTTTGCGTACTGTACCTTTGCCGACCCCCGAGGGACCACTAAGTACAACGAGCAAGCCGCGTTCATTAAGCTTCATACATAGTTCCCTCCTAGAGAATCTATTTTATATTATCATAACACTTTTATCATGATATAAAAAGAGTAAAAGTAATTTTTCTTGTAATATGCTATAATAGCGAGTGGTGATACTATGAGTTTTGATGGATTAATGTTACATCATGTCATAAAAGACATGGAAAAAAGCATAAAAAATGCACGAATAACGAAAATTTATCAGTTGTCGCAATTCGATCTTTTATTTAATGTAAGGGACCGAAAAAACAAGACATTTATGATGAGTGTTTCGGCTCGCTACACGCGCATGCACATAACAGAAAATACGTACGAAAAGCCTTTGCATCCACCGATGTTTTGTATGTTTTTACGCAAGCATTTAGAAGGCGCAATAATCGAGTCTATTGCGCAACACGGTAATGACCGTGTTGCCACGTTTACGTTAAAAGCCACAAATGAACTTGGTGATTTAACGCGTAAACATATATTATTTGAAGCTTTAGGTAAAGATGCCAATATTATTGTGACTGATGCAGATATGAAAATACTTGATGCACTTAAACATAACAGTCCGTTTGACCAAGGCGTACGAACGATAGCCCCAGGGGCCATTTATACCTATCCTGAAGATGATAGGATTAATCCTTATAATGAAGCAGCGTTAACATCGTTATTTAAAACGAAACACCTAGAATCAAAACGTGACTATTTAAAAGCTTTATCTGGTGTATCACCACAATTTATTGAGGCATTTTTAGCACGTAGACATTTGAATGAAGATGCCGCATCAGTGTTTATGTCAATGATTCATGAGACAAACTATCAAATTATTGAAAACGATAAAGCGTATTATAGTTTTTATGATATGCCACATATAGAAGGTGAGCGAGCATATTATGAAAATACAACCCAGTTGTTTGATGCTTTTTTCTATGACCGTGATTTATATGATAAGCGTAAACAAAAAGCCAAAGACCTCACCCAATTTGTCAAACGGCAATTAGAAAAGCTTGAAATGAAAAAAGCGAAGTTAATGAGTGAATTACAAAATACAAACAAACAAGACACCTATAAACTTTTTGGTGAGATGATTTTGAGTTATCAACATGAAATTACTAAAGGAGATCGTGAACTTACATGTTTGAATTATTATGATAACAAAGAAATAACCATCCCTCTTGATCCTAAAAAAACACCAGCTGAAAACAGCGCTTATTACTTTAAACGGTATAAAAAAATTAAAAAAGGGGTTCCTTACATTAAGCGTGAATTGCTACGTGCCAAAGAAGAACTAGATTACTTCATGCTAATTGAAGACCAACTCGCCCATGCCAACTTGCAAGATTTAGAAGAAATCCGCGAGGAACTTGCTGATAAACGTTATTTAACAGCGCAAAAACAAGCAAAAAGAAAGCGTAAAAAACGGTATACTATATATAAAGACCCATTAGGTATTGAAATTATGGTCGGTAAAAACAATATACAAAATGCTTATATTACGCATGATGTTGCGGCGCATTATCATGTGTGGTTTCATGTACAAAATGCCCCTGGTAGCCACGTCGTTGTAAAACATGCCTTACCGCTTGAAGAAACAACCATCCGTACGGCAGCACAACTTGCAGCGTATTACTCTAAATTAAAAGAAAGCTCAAGTGTGCCTATTGATTATACTGAAGTTAAGCATATTAAAAAAATTCCTGGGAAACACGGATGTTTTGTTAGGTATGAAGGACAAAAAACCATATATATTGACCCTGATCCAAGTTTTATTCAATCGTTAGAACAAAAAAATATCTCATAAAAAATGCTGTAAAGGAATCGC
>CAYNAA010000018.1:0-26607 GCA_964395055.1 uncultured Candidatus Izemoplasmatales bacterium
ATTGGTTGTAATCATCGTAATCGCTCCTTTGTCATGAGACTATTATAAATGGTTTAGTAAGTTTTTACAACACCCTTATTTTTCAAACCAACTGAGGTCTTTCAACTTGTTCCATCCCACGATGACTTGACTAAATGTAAAACGCACGCGTTGGCGCGTATTGGCATGAGACATGAGAAACTCCACTTGCATTCTTTTTCCCGAAGTATCAAACTCTGCTTCATAAATGACCGCGTTTTTTGTGGTTTCACGCATCGCTTGAATAGTATCCCCAAACAACGTTTCATCACCACTTTTAGTCTGCGTATAAATAGTCACATCAGCAATATTTTCAAACACCACAATCGCATCATCAGTTTTATGCGCTTTAAAGGTTGTGTTTTCTGGATGAGTCGGTTTAACATCTAAATGGGATAGATAAAATATGACATGTTTGGCTTCAGTTAATTGTATGTGATCGATTTGGTTATTGTAAAAGATTAAGTCATCTAAAAACCCTGGGGTCAGAAAACTATATTTTTTAATGAACTTTTCAAATAAATGACTGGTCTCTTCATCCATGTTGACTTTATCAACTTCGATGACGATTTTGCCATCAATAATATCTACAGTAAAATCTTGCGCTTCTTCTTTATAAAATCCACGGTATTTAATAATCTCATTAATTTTTCTAAGTTCTTCGTCATACGCCGCAAAATTCAGATCAATACGCTCTTGATTTTTTCCAATAATAACAAGCGTATCTTGATGGTCAGTCATCACTTTAGTAATATCCTCAAAGGCAATCAATGTACATGTTTTAAAGCCTTTACAGAGAATAATCGCATTATCAGTAAAGTACAAAGCTTTCTTTTTTGTTCGCATAATGTAAAGTAATGGTGCAATCAATAAAATACCCACCAAGACTAAATAAAATCCAATATTAAAAATTGATGACTCAAGAACATTTATTAGTTCTAAAATAAAAATAACCGTAGCGACACCGAATAATCCAAGTAAAATATAGGCTTGATAGTTTATTGGTTGAATTGGTTTAAACGTTTTATATTTTTTCATGTTGCTTGCAAAGCGATTGTAGTATAGTGCTAGCGCTTTTTTCATTACATCACCTTCACATCTTTGGCATTAAAAATACGGATATATTATATCACACTTTGTCAATTTTTTTTATAGGTTCACGTTAATTTCACTTAGAAGATTATGCCACATCAGAATCCTTTTGACAAGTAATAATGAAATGATTATAATAAATTGTCAAGGAGTGATATACATGGAAACCATATTAACTTATTTAGTTATCATCAGTTTTGGGCTTATTTTAGGCTGGTTTATTTCTTCTCGTTTACAAAATAAAAAACAATATGTACGGGTTCAAATCATGCCTTATGATATATTTAAAAAGCATATGCGCAAAGGACAGTTAATCGATATTCGTAAAAAAGATGACTATGAAGCCAGTCATATCAAAGGCGCAAGAAACTTTTCAAAAGCCTATTTAAAAAATAAAAAACAAACCTTAATTCCTCGTGATCAAGATTTATATTTATACTGTGATAATGGCAAGAAATCATTTCGTTTAGCCAGACAACTGTTAACAAAGTATGATAAAAGTATTTTTGTGCTTCAAGGTGGCTATAGTAGCCTGAAAAAAGATTAAAACGGACATTGTCCGTTTTTTTTTTACGATTTTAATAGCAAAGCAAAATGATGATGTAACAATTTATCTTTAACATTCTCATCAATAGGACCTTCAATAATCAAGCGCATTAAAAGTCCGTGTGTTGCAGTCCATAAGGTTTGTGCGGTTAATACTGGGTCAAGTTTAGAGTTAAGTTGCTTGTTCGATTGGGCTTCTTTTATGGTGTTTATAAGGGTGATAAATTGTGGGCGTCTAATAATCAGATCTTGATCAAGGACACCGGTTTTGTTGATTGCTTCTTTACTATTATCCAACATAACAGCACGGTAGAATACTGGATCTTTAAGTACATGTTTGATATAGATAGTGAAACTGGTAATAATCCGTTCAATCGGATTTTTTATGTGCTGTCTATCCATGCGTATCTCTGTCATTAACTGTGTATATCCGCGTTCAATAACCGCATTGATAATAGCTTGTTTACTGTCAAAATATTTATAAATGTTCCCCGGACTATATCCAATGGTTTTAGCGATGGCACGAATGTTTACAGCAGTAAATCCTTGGGTTTTAATTAGGGTCTCGGCTGCATCTAATATGGCTGTTTTTACTATGGTTTCGCGTTGTGATTTAATGTCATTTTTCATATCAATATCATCCTTTTTTAAGTGCTTTTAGTAAGGGGGTAATTTGATCTATGGATACGGCATCAATAGGCTCCATCATACAGTTTAAGATACCTTGTTCTTCGGTGCTTAACTTGCCGTCCTTTTGCTTTACTTTAGTAGCTAGGGCACGCATCATGATTTTATGTTTTAAAGATAGTTTATCAAAATCGAAAGCCCCTCGTAAATAGAAAAAGTGATTGTATGGAATCTTATATTTTTCTAAGTTATTTGTTTTTATGTGGTTGATAACTGTGTCACTTTCATAAGATAATCCCACCGTAAAAACAATCACCTTTTTGTTTTTTAGACACTCAATATAAGGTTTTAGTGTTTTTAGCCCCAAAATACCAACAGCGTAAAGACCCCCGCCAATAATAATAGAATCATAGATTGCAATATCAATGGTTTTTATCATTGATGTCGGATAAATATCCGCATTAATACGCCTTCCAATCCATTCAGCATACTGTTTAGTACTTCCATAGTTCGATGTGTATAAGACCAGTGTTTTATTCATTACGTGTTGCCTTCAAAAGTGCATTTTCAATGGCTTTTAAATAACTATTGCTCGTTACTGTTGCCCCTGTATATACATCGACTTGGTAGGTATTTTGTTCTAGTACACGCGCTTCAATAATGTTCCATGTTTCTTGATTGGCAAATGTTACATCATCTAAACAGTTTAAGTCGACAATCTCGTGATTTTCAACCGTAACTTCAACAGTGGTGCTAAAGCGGTAGTGGTTATAGCTGCCTATGTATACTCCATCTTCAATAGTTGTTAAATCGACATGTTCAAAAGTAACACTCTTTCCTTCCTCTAATCCACGGTTCAAATAGATAATTCCTATACTTATTATGATAGCAATAATACCGACGATACTTGCAAAAATGATTAAGACTTTTTTCATTATTTATCCCTCGCTTATAAACGTTGTTTATTATAGTGAACAATGTTTAATTATATTATAGCTTATACAACATAATTGTCAAGTTGCAAATAAAAGCCCCACCATTAAATAAATATAATAGTGGGGTTTATCCTCTTAAGCCGGTTCTAATTCTATCGATTCAAAAACAATTTCATTCATATCACCTAAGGTGCTTTCTAAAAGTAATCTAAGATGGTTTTCTTCTTTTCTTATGTCAATATTATAGATAATGGCTAGCGCTTCTTTATGAGTGGTACTGGTGAGATTATAGCTTATGACATTGTATAATTTAAGTAACACCCGTGAATCGCTTGTGAGTAAAGGATTGTTTTGAGCTAATAATTTAATATCCATAATTAGAACATCTTTGTTTAAAGAAATGCTGTGTAAAAAACCATCATTAAAAATCGGTAGTCCTCCAAGTTTCTTTGCTAGTGCGGTTTGCTTAATTATGTCTAATTGATACATAACACGCCTCCTTTATATAGTTATTATATAAAGATTATTTTTTTGAATCAACTGGAATTTTAAATTCTGAATCCTTATAACGGTTTGCGTATTTTTCTAAACGGTTATACAGTGGCTTAGGAAGGGTACTCTTATCAAATGTTTTCTTTGATTTTCCTGTTTTAATACTTTTTCCAAAATTAGGATCAGCAAGAATTGCCATACCAATAGCACATAGATCATACCCATTTTTTAGTGCATTATTCACATCATCTAAAGACTGAATTTTTCCTGATGCGATGAGTGGTTTATCATGTTTAAGTCGAGATTGAATAAGGGTAACAACAGGCGTATTTTCGCCTTTATCACGAATTGATGTTTGCATATACTGACCTAATGATACATGGAGGTAATCTAGAGGTTTAGTTTTTAAAAACTCTACAAGGTGTACCGTGTCGTCTAGGGTAATGCCAGGTGTTTCAAGCTCTTCAGGAGAAAAGCGATATCCTAAGACAAAAGGCTTTTTACTGTTTTCTTTAATGGTTTTGTATACTTTGTCGATGAGTAAATCAATAAAAGTTAAGCGTTTAGCAATATTTCCGCCAAAAGCGTCAGTTCTACGGTTTGAATGTGGTGAGAAAAACTGTTGAAGTAAATAGGTGTTTGCGCCGTGTAGTTCTACGCCGTCAAACCCTGCTTGAATCGCGCGTTTTGTGGCAGTCGCAAAATCATCTATGGTTTGATATACTTCTGCTTCTGTTAGCGCTCTTGGTGTTACAGCACCTTCACGGTCCGCTTTTACAGCGCTTGCTGAGACAATATTACTTAAGTCTTTATAGAGAGTCGGATTGTTCATCCGGCCACCGTGATGGAGTTGGACAATGGCTTTTGCGCCTTCTTGTTGGATGGTTTTAGCTAAGACGGACATTGAGTTTATATAATCATCACTTTTTAAGGTGATTTGACGTTCGAATGCTTGGGCTTGTTCGTTAACGCTTGTGGCAGCGGTAATGACCATACCAAGGGTTTTACTACGGAGTTTATAATAATGTAATTCTGCTTCTGACACGTGTAGGTCTTCTTGACCACTGTAGGTTGTCATAGGTGCCATAACGAGTCTGTTTTTTAATACGACACCCTCTTTAAGTTGATAGTTTTCAAATGGATTCATAGTCATCGCTCCTTTATTTTATTATAGCATACCACAGTTCTTTAGTCGTTTTATATGAATAATTAAAGCGTTTTCATTAAAGGGTTTATTTTTACCTTTGACTTGTGTATAATGTGATTAACAACCTAAGGAAAGAGTGATTATATGGACATACATTACAAAGCAGAACCCTACCGAATAAAAATGGTAGAACCGATTAAGCAAACGACTAAAGAAGAACGTATTGAACTCTTAAAAAACGCTGGCTATAACCCGTTTTCATTACGCAGTGAAGATGTATATATCGATCTTCTTACTGACTCAGGAACTGGTGCGATGAGCCACGAACAATGGGCGGCACTCATGCGCGGAGATGAAGCCTACGCAGGCAGCCGGAGTTTTTATAGGTTAGAATCTGTTGTTAAAGAAATTACAAAGTATCAATATTTTATTCCAGCGCATCAAGGCCGTGGTGCTGAGCAAGTGGTTTTACCACAACTTGTGAAGCATGATAAGATGGTCTTTATTTCTAATATGCATTTTGATACAACAAGAGCGCATGTAGAAATTGCGGGTGCACGTGCTATTGATTGTGTGATTGATGCGTGTTTTGATACAGCAACGTATCATCCGTTTAAAGGCAATTTTGATACCAAAAAACTTGAAAAAATCATTCAAGAAAAGGGCAAAGAAAATGTCGCTGGAATTATTATGACGATAACGAATAACTCTGCTGGTGGACAGCCTGTAAGTATGGAAAACTTACACGCAGTTAAAAAGATTGCTGATAAATATGGCATCACAGTTATTATTGATGGGGCTCGGTATGCTGAAAATGCGTATTTTGTAAAACAACGTGAAGATGGTTATCGAGATAAATCCGTACTTGAGATTGCCCAAGAAGCATTTGCGCTTGCTGATATCTTTTTAATGAGTGCGAAAAAAGATGGTCTTGTGAATATCGGCGGGATAATAGCGATAAAAGATGATGAAGAACTATATAATATATGCCGTACGTATATCGTCCCTATGGAGGGGTTCCCAACATACGGTGGTATGAGCGGACGCGATATGGACGCGCTTGCGGTTGGCTTAAAAGAAGCCTTAGAGGAAGATTATTTAGCACACCGGCTAGATCAAGTGAAATATTTAGGAGACCGCTTAAGAGATGCGGGTGTACCCGTACAATATCCTATTGGTGGCCATGCTGTGTTCGTTGATTGTAAAGCATTTGCGCCTCATATTCCTTATTACCAATTTCCAGCTCAAAGCGTGACGAATGCTGTGTACATTGAAGCCGGTGTCAGACCGGTAGAAATCGGTTCATTCTTATTAGGACGTGACCCTGATACTAAAGAAAATTTAGAGAGTCCACTTGAACTGATGCGTTTAACGATTCCAAGGAGAACCTATACGTATAGTCACTTAGATGTGGTTGCGGATGCGGTAATTAAAGTTTATGAGCAAAGATCGTCGTTAAAAGGTCTTACATTCGACTATGAACCACCCGTCTTAAGACATTTTACTGCACGCTTAAAACCGATTGAATAAAAAAACGCTTCGGCGTTTTTTTTATGGCTTAATTAAGGCGTTTTTAGTGATAATTAAATTATCAATATTAATTTATTTTTTTCTTTAAATAATGTTGTGGTGTAAACGCTAACATGTTATAATGTATCGTGTTGTCAAGAATTGACTTTAAGGAGGAAAACATGGCTTATAAAATACTAACAATTAATCCTGGTTCAACCAGTACAAAACTTGCAGTATTTGAAGATGAAACATGTCTATTTAAAGATTCTGTGAGGCATGATGCAAAAGAGATTTCCAAGTTTGAACGTATTATTGATCAATATGATTATCGTAAAAAAACAATATTAGATGCTTTA
Source organism: uncultured Candidatus Izemoplasmatales bacterium (assembly GCA_964395055.1). Lineage (GTDB taxonomy): Bacteria > Bacillota_I > Bacilli_A > Izemoplasmatales > Izemoplasmataceae > SLQR01. The sequence goes on from CAYNAA010000018.1 coordinate 6,726, forward strand.
AAATCATCTGATATTGACCTTGATAGTTTAGATGCTGTTGTCGGACGCGGTGGAATGTTAAAACCAATAGAAGGTGGAACATACGCTGTAAACGATGCAATGATTGAGTATATGAAAAAAGCCCCACGCGGGGAACACGCATCCAATTTAGGATGTGTTATTGCGAAAAATATTGCTGATGAACATGACATTCCTAGTTTCATTGTCGACCCTGTCGCAGTCGATGAGATGAACGATATTGCCCGCTACACAGGTATGCCCGAAATTAAACGCGATAGTTTATTTCATGCGCTAAATCAAAAAGCGGTTGCGTTAAAAGCGGCTAAGGATTTAGGCAAACCATATAACGAATTAAATTTAATTGTTGCCCATTTGGGTGGCGGTATTAGTGTTGGCGCCCATGAAAAGGGACGTGTAATTGATGTTAACAATGCGCTTGATGGGGATGGTCCAATGTCTCCAGAACGTAGTGGATCTGTACCTTTAGGACCACTCTATAAAATGATATTTAAAGGCGACTATACCTTGCAAGACATTAAACGCAAAAATTACGGTGAAGGTGGACTCGTGGCGTATTTAGGCACCAATGACGGGTATGAAATTGAAAAGCGCATTAAAGAGGGAGACGAGCATGCGAAATTTATTTTCAGTGTCATGTGTTATCAAATTGCCAAAGAAATTGGCAGTTGTGCAACGGTTCTTAAAGGTGATATTGATGCAATAGTGTTAACTGGAGGCCTTGCATATGATAAGTTCGCTGTCTCATTAATTGAAGAACGAACAGCATTTATTAGTAAGATTCTTGTTTACCCTGGTGAAGATGAGCTTGAAGCCTTAGCACTAGGAGCACTTCGGGTGCTACGCGGTGAAGAACAAGCAAAAGAATATAAGTAGGTGATTGGATGATTACAACAATAGACGCAATTGTAGACGCAGCAAAACAGTGCGAAACAAAAACACTTGTCGTTGCCGTAGCAAATGACCATCATGTTCTTGAAGCGGTTGAAAGAGCGCGAAAAGAGGACATTATTCATGGTATTTTAGTTGGTAGCCAGCCAGACATTGAAGAAACCCTCGATGATTTAGGATATGATGCAGACAACTATACCATCATGCATGTGGTTGATAAAGTTGAGGCTTGTGAGGAGGCAGTTAAACTTGTCAGTTCACATGATGATTATTTTTTAATGAAAGGCTATGTTGATACGGCGGTTATTTTACGTGCTGCTTTAGATAAAGACTATGGCCTTCGCGGTAAAAATAGAATATCTCATGTTAGTGTCATGGATATTCCGAGTTATCACAAACTGTTAATTATGAGTGATGGCGCAATGAATATTGCACCCAATGCTGATATTAAACAAGAAATTATTGAAAACGGGGTCCATATTGCCCATGCACTTGGTATTGAAATTCCTACTGTTGGGTGTATTGCTGCGATTGAAAAAGTAAACCCAAAAATGCCAGCAACATTAGATGCTGAGACGTTAATTAAACGTAATGAGGATGGCATAATTACTGGGTGTAAAATTGGTGGACCGTTTGCACTTGATAACGCGATTAATAAGGATGCCGCAGAACATAAGGGCATTACCGACCCAATGGCGGGAGATATCGATTTTGTCTTAATGCCACAAATTGAATCGGGCAATGTCTTTTATAAAAGCATGATGTTCTTAGCAGGCGCTAAAAGTGCGAGTGTTATTGCCGGTGCGACAAAACCGATTGTTTTAACTAGTCGCGCAGATTCAACTGATAGTAAATTTTATTCGATTGCACTGTCTGCATTGGTTGCAGACCTCAAATAAAAATATATATAAAGGAGATACCACATGAAAAAGAATAGTGATTTTAAAACAGAGGTCTTCGAATACTCAAATGATGGCTTCGAACAAATTATTTATTTCCATAACAAAGAAACAGGGCTCAAAGGGATTACGTGTATTCATGATACACGGTTAGGACCATCTTGCGGTGGTACACGTTTTTATAACTATGAAAGTGAAGAAGCTGCACTTTACGATGTTACCCGTTTAGCCAAAGGTATGACGTATAAAAACGCCGCTGCTGGGTTAAACATCGGTGGATGTAAAAACGTGATTATCGGGGATCCTAAAAAGTTAAAAAACGAAGCCTTTATGCGTTCATATGGACGCTACATTCAAAGTTTAAACGGGCGTGTTTATACTGGACAAGATATGAATATGACTCTACAAGACTGTGAATGGATGGATATGGAAACGGATTATGTTTCTGGTGTTATGAGAAAAGGTGCTGGAAGTACAACGATTTTAACCGCAAAAGGGACTTATGTCGGGATGCTTGCTGCAGCTAAAGAAAAACTTGGACAAGACAATTTAGATGGTTTATCAATCGCATTCCAAGGTGTTGGTGCTGTTGTTACAGAAATGATTCAATACTTAAAAGAAAATGACATCAAAAAAATCTATTTTACTGATATCGATCAAAATAAAATTGACAACTTCCAAAAAGCATATCCAGATGCTGTTTTTGTAGAATCAGATGCCATTTATGACCAAGACGTAGATATCTTCTCTCCAAATGCCATTGGTGCAATTATTAATGATGATACCATTGATCGCCTTAAATGTTCAATCATTGCAGGGGCTGCTAATAATGTTCTTAAAGAAGAACGTCATGGAGATATTTTAGATGATAAAGGGATTCTTTATTGTCCAGATTTTGTTATTAACGCAGGTGGCGTTATAAATGTATACCATGAAATGATTGGCTATCATCAACCAAGCGCCATTAAAACAACGGATGCAATTTATGATCGTTTAATGGATATTTTCCACATTGCCCGTGAAGAACATATGCCAACGTATAAAGCCGCAAATATTATGGCTGAACGCCGTATTGATAAAATGATGAAAATCCACAGTAATTACAGTGGGAATAACCGCAATAAATTTAAATGGGGTATAGAATAAAAAGCAGTACTTTTACTGCTTTTTTCCCTTTTAGAAAGGAGTTATTATGGCAACAAAAAGTCATTTAAAACAAACAGAGATAGGATCTAAAAATCCTAAACTGTTTAACCGTATTAGAACAACAATAGAAACTGCGTTTTACCGCAATAATGTTATAAAAATAAACACCTTAAATGAAGCCTATCACCTGGCTAAAAATGCAGAAGGAACCATTATTAGTGGTCTTCCTGTACACCGTGCTGAAGACCTTGGGTTAGATGCAGATGCACGTGTCTTAATCTTTAATGATGGGGTAATTACAGGAAGACAAGCTCAAGCTAGACGTCTTGTAGAAAAAGATACGGTAGATCATTATGCAACAATTTTACGCGATGCGATTTTTGAATCGCGGTATAGTGCGATGTATCACGCTACTGTTGTTATTGGGTTGCATGAAGATTTTACCGTTAAAGCACACCTTCTTGTCCCTGAAGGGTATGAAAATACCTTATATTCTTGGATGTTAAACTTCCAAGTGATTGAAGACGATATTAAAGCCATGTATGAAAACTCTACTGTAATTGATGAGGGCGATATTTATTTATATGCCGATCCTGATTACATTGTTGACGGGTTTGAAGAGGGATTAAGTTTATTTGACCGTGATCATAACTGTGCAGCTCTCCTTGGCATGCGTTATTTTGGAGAGTTCAAAAAAGCTTCATTAACTATGGCATGGAGCATTGCTGGAAGACATGATTATACCGCGTGTCACGGTGGTCAAAAACGCTTAAATTTAAAAAATGGGGATAACTACGTTATGGGTGTATTTGGACTCTCAGGTAGTGGAAAAAGCACCATTACCCATTCAAAACACCAAGACAAGTATGATATAACCGTCCTTCATGATGATGCATTTATCATTTCTAATAAAGATACGTCTAGCGTATCATTAGAGCCTTCATACTTTGATAAAGTCCAAGACTATCCAACTGATAGTCCAGATAATAAATATCTTTTGACCATTCAAAATGTCGGTGTCACTAAAGACGACCATAACCGTATCGTCCCCGTGACTGAAGACATCCGCAATGGAAATGGTCGCGCAGTTAAATCAAAATTTTGGACGGAAAACCGTTTATACAAATTTGATGAACGCGTGAATGCAATCTTTTGGATTATGAAAGATGATACGCTACCACCACTACTTAAAATTAATAACAGTACCTTAGCCTCAACGTTAGGTGCAACCCTCGCAACCAAACGGACAAGCGCAGAACACGGCGCAGACACAAGCAAACTAGCGGTGGTGCCCTATGCAAATCCATTCAGATTATACCCACTTAAACAAGATTATGACAATTTTAAATCATTGTTTGAAGATCATAATGTTGCGTGTTATGTCATTAATACTGGGTTCTTCTTAGATAAAAAAATCACCCCAACCGTTACGTTAGGTGCGATTGAAAGTATCGTTGAAAAAACCGTTACATATAAATCATTTAATCCACTTATTGACACTGAATACGCCGTCATTGATGGCTATGAACCACCGCTTGATGACGCGTCATATAAAGCAGCCTTTAAAGAACGTATGGAAAACCGTATTTCCTACTTGAAAAATTTAGAACCACGTGATATATTACCCGAAGAGGCAGTTAACAGTATTGAAGCACGCCTTGAAAACTAACAAGAAGGTGAATTCCCGATGAAACGATTTGTAAGTGATGTTGTCCATGATAAAGCGATTCTTGATACCGTGTTTGAAGCGAGTCAAGGCGCCAAAGATGCGATAGATAAATATGGTGAAGAAAACGTTGTTAATGGGGCGTTTGGAACCTATTTTAACGAAGATGGCACGTTTTTAACCTTTGATAGTGTGTACCGCGCTTTCGATGAGGTTAGCGATGTTCAAAAAGCCAAATATGCTTCGAGCATTATGGGACCTCCTGAATTTAGAGATGCCGTAAAAGATTGGCTTTTTAGAAGTGTTGGGTTAAATATTACCGCCGACATTATCGCCACACCTGGTGGTACCGGTGCTTTATCATCAACGATTAAAAATACCCTAGCCCCTGGCGAAACTGTAATCCACCCGTCGATTGGATGGGGACCGTATACAACCATCGCCAAGGAACAAAATACCCCAATCAAAAACTACACCCTTTTTAATGAAGACGATGGATTCAACGTTGAATCATTTAAAGCGGTATGTAGCGAGGTTATGGACGAACAAGGTAAGGTTTTAGTATTTATTAATGACCCATGCCAAAATCCAACAGGATATACTATGACCGATGAAGAATGGGACCAAGTCATTGAAGTTATGGAAGACATAAGTCAAAGAGGTCCATTCATTTTAGTCCATGATATAGCGTATATTGATTTCAACCATTTAAAAGGTGAAAAATATAAAAAAATCTTCAAAAAATTTACGAAATTATCTGAAAATATTATGACGGTTGTTACTTTCAGTGCTTCAAAAACCTTAACCGCATATGGTATGCGAGTTGGGGCGCAAGTCCTTATTTCAAGTAATGATAAACAGCGCGAAAAGCTATTAAATGCCTGTGGAAATACTGCGCGAGGAACTTGGTCTACTGTAAATAACGGCGGTATGAAAGTATTTGCGGATATCGCAGGAAGCCGCTCATTAAAAAGTACGTATATGAAAGAAAAAGAGACGTTTGTTGCGCTGTTGAAAGAACGTGCAGAGATTTTTGTTAATGAATCCCATGATATTGGTCTACCAATTTACCCATATAAAGAAGGCTTTTTTGTAACCATTCGTGTAGATAATCAAATTGTTAAAAACTTACTTCACTTAAAACTTAAAACATTGAATATTTTCTTTGTGAATGTGTACGGTGGATTACGAGTGGCTATTTGTAGTATTCCTAAAGCAAAACTAAAAGGCTTAGCAGCACGTGTCAAAGTTGCCCTTGATGAGATTGTTGCTAGCCGCTCATCTGATGAAGACGAAACGACTGAGTAAATAAAATGGGTTGTGCCTAAAGACACAACCCATTTTTTACGATAAAGATTGACGTTTTTTATATAAGTTTTTAAAAGGATCTTCTTTTTTCCCTAAGCGTTTAAAGATGTTTTGAATGGTATATTTTTGTGGGTGCATGGAGCTTGTTAGTTCATCCCATGTTATGGGAGTCGCTACCGGTGCGCCCTTTTTTGTTCTAACTGCATAAGGTACTACGGTTGTTTGACCGAATGCATTACGTAAATAATCAATAAAAATTTTACCTTCTCGGTTATTTTTTTGCATTTCTATCGTTGCAAGGTCTGGATATTTTATAACAACACTTTCAGCAATGCGTTTAGCATACTCTCTTACATAGTCAAAATCATGTTTTGGTTTAATGGGTATGATAATGTGATATCCCTCAGACCCAGATGTCATTATGAAACACGTTAATCCTTTGTCTTTAAGTTCATTTTTTATTGCTTTTGCAACAGTATGTAATGCCTCAAGGTCTTTTTTTGATGGATCTAAATCAAACAACATGATATCGGGTTTATTAATAGTAGCTTTAGTACTAAGATAGTGATGAAAGGTAATGGTTCCTAAATTTATGTAATAAAGCAAGTTGTTTTTGGACTCTACTTTCGGATGCATGACTTTATCGCCACTCTTTTGTCTTACGGTAATATGCGGTTCATCTTTTTTCACATTTTGTTGGATAAAACCAGATTCATCAATGCCGGTGGGATACCGTTCAATGGTTATTGGTCTAGACTTACTGTGTGGTAATAAGTAATCGCTCACTTTAATATAATATTCGAGAAGCGTTTCTTTAGTGATCTCATCATCAGGAAAGTATGTTTTGTTTGGATGACTTATATCAAGATTTTTCATTGTCGATGTCCTCAATGGTTTTCCCGCTAATTACAGAGGTCGGTTCTGTTTTAGTTGGCTTACGTCTGGCATCGGCCGCATCATCTTTTATTTTTTTAAGCAACCACTTATCATCATTTGTGTGAATCAATGTAAATCCACCAGTTAATTTTTCTCCATGTAAGATGACGTTGATGTGACCTTTTTCATACGCTTTTTCAAACGATATGGCTTTATCATCTTTTTCAGTGACATGTTCATAGGTTCCATGATCCCAAACAATGACATTACCACCACCATATTCACTTTCAGGAATATGGCCTTCAAAATCATGATAATCAAGCGGATGATCTTCAGTTTCGATTGCCAGACGGGTCTCTTTTGGATTTGTAGAAGGCCCCTTTGGAATTGCCCAGGATTTTAATACGCCATCATCTTCTAAGCGAAAATCATAATGTAAATTACTTGCGTCGTGCTTTTGAATTACAAAAATCGGGTTATTGTTAGATGATGTTTTTTTACCTTTTGGTTCATGTGTTTTTTTAAAATTACGTTTGTCATTGTATGATTTTAATTTTTCACTCATAATAACGCCTCCTCATCTATAGTTTATCATACCTTTTAACCAAACAAAAAAACACTGCAAATTTTGCAGTGTTTTTTAAAAGGAGAATAATTATAGATGTGTTTCCATTTATTAGATTCGTTCTTTAGCAGTGTAATTGGTATGTAATAATTCATGTGCTTTATGACTTGCTGGTTTCTCGAGATAGGTTTCATAAAGTTTTTGTACCATTGGATTTTCGTGAGATTTTCGGCGAGGTAAGTTTTTGTCAATGGCATATAATGCCTCTTGGCGTTTACGTAGTATACTAGTATCTCCGTGATGATAAGGTTGTCCGCCACCACCGATACATCCTCCAGGGCACGCCATAATTTCAATAACATCAAAATGGTTTTCGCCCGATTTAATTTTTTCCAGCAATATCCGAGCATTTCCAAGTCCATGGGCAATGCCTAAACGTAAGGTTTTATCACCGATAGTTACGGTTGTCTCACGTATGCCTTCTAGTCCTCGCATTTGGGTAAAGTTTACTTCTTTTAACTCTTCCCCTGTAATCATCTCATAGGCAGTACGGGTTGCTGCTTCGATGACTCCACCCGTTGTCCCGAAAATGGCTGCAGCACCCGTAGACTCACCTAGGAGTTTATCAAAAGAAGATTCGGGAAGCTTTTTAAAATCAATAGAGGCTTCCTTCATCATGGTGGCAAATTCACGCGTTGTTAATACATAGTCAACATCAGCATGACCAGCGCGTTCTAATTGTTCCCGCGCCGCTTCTGCTTTTTTTGCAAGACATGGCATAATTGATACCATGACAATGTCTTTAGGATCGATATCATATTTTTCGGCATAATAGCTTTTAGTTAGCGCACCAACCATTTGTTGGGGCGATTTACATGAGGATGGGATATCGAGTAATTCTGGAAACTGATGTTCGATAAATTCTACCCAAGCTGGGCAGCATGATGTTAGCATCGGTAAGGTTCCGTTGTTTTCAATTCTATCTACAAGTTCTGTGGCTTCTTCAACAATAGTTAAATCAGCACCAAAGTTGGTGTCATACACTTGGTCAAAGCCTAACCGTTTAAGGCCGCTTACAATTTTACCAGTTGAGATATCACCAGGTTCATAACCAAACATTTCACCTACGGCGACACGAACGGCTGGTGCGACTTGGACAACGACATGCTTGTCTTCATTATTAAGTGCACGCCACACTTTAGGTGTGTCATTGCGTTCAGCTAGGGCACCCGTAGGACATACAGAAACACATTGTCCGCAATAGGTACAGCTAGTATCTGCCATGTCTAAGTGAAACGCTGTGGCAACAACTGCATCAAATCCGCGTTTTAATGGGCTTAATACCCCAACGGTCTGAACGTCATTACACATGGTTACACAGCGTCTACACATGATACATTTATTGGTATCTTTCGTAATCCCGCGAGACGTTAAATCCATGGGATGAGACATTTTTTCACCTTGATAATGGATTTCTTTTATATTCATCTCTGCAGCTAATGATTGCAGTTCGCAATCTAAGTTTTTAACACAAGTTAAACAATCCTGTGGATGATTTGATAATAAAAGTTCTAAATTAGTACGCCGTCCCATAACAGCCTTTAATGAGTCGGTTTGAATTTGCATTCCATCAATAACTTTTTCTGCGCAAGAAGGAACAAGTTTGTGTCGTGCTTCATCTTCGACAACACATACACGACAATTGGCATTTTGATTGACGACACCAAAATCACAAAGGTTTAAATGACACAGTGTTGGAATATGTACCCCAACTTTTGCTGCAGCTTCTAAAACAGTAGTGCCTTTAGGTACTGTCACTTCAATATTATTAATCGTGCATTGGTACATTTTATCTATTAATTTCATTGGTTTACCTCCTATGGCTTAATAACAGCATCAACTGGACATGCGTCATAACATGCACCGCATGCAATACATAATGCTGCATCAATTCGGTGGACTTCTCTGACTTTACCTTCAATGCAATCGACGGGACAGTTTCGTGCACATTTTGTACAACCGATGCATTTTTTCGGATCAATTTCATAGGCTGTTTTCTTTGTTCTATACGCATACGCTTCATATTCGTCTTTGAAAAATTTCATTGTACTTAATACTGGATTAGGAGCGGTTTGCCCTAGTCCACATAAAGCGGTGTTTTTAATATTTTCACCCAAAGTTTTTAAGCGGTTTAAATCTTCGGGTTCGCCTTCCATATTGACAAGGCGCTCAAGTATTTCATACATACGTTTGGTTCCAATACGACAAGGGGTACATTTACCACATGATTCATCTTGGGTAAAATCCAAATAAAATTTAGCAATTTGAACCATGTCACTGTCTTCATCCATGACAATCATTCCGCCACTACCCATCATCGCACCAATACTCATTAATGAATCATAATCTATCGGTGTATCGAAATACTCACTGGTGATAACACCACCACTTGGACCACCGATTTGAATGGCTTTAATGGTTTTCCCTTCTGGATGACCACCACCAATATCATAAATAATTTCTCTAAATGTCGTGCCCATTGGGACTTCTACCAATCCAATATTACGGATGTTTCCAGCAAGGGCAAATACTTTTGTTCCTTTTGAGAGTTTTGTTCCAATACCACGAAACCACTCAGAACCCTTTAAGATGATTGCTGGAATATTGGCTAATGTTTCAACATTATTAACACAGCTTGGTTTGCCTCTAAAGCCTGCTTCACTAGGATATGGAGGCTTTTTATCAGGTTCACCACGATGTCCCTCCATTGAGCGAATTAGCGCTGTTTCTTCACCACAAACAAATGCCCCTGCACCAAGTTTAATTTCAATATCAAAACTAAAGTTAGACCCCAAAATATTGTTGCCTAATAGTCCATGTTCTTTTGCACTATCTAAGGCCATACGCAAGCGGTTTGTAGCTAAACCATATTCTGCACGGATGTAAACAAGTCCTTGTGATGCTCCAATGGCATATCCTCCAATAATTAAAGCTTCAATGACAGCATGCGGGTCACCTTCTAAAATACTTCGGTCCATGAATGCACCTGGGTCACCTTCATCCGCATTGCAAATAATGTACCGCTCTTGTTCTTTACTTTTGCTCGTGTATTCCCACTTGACACCAGTTGGAAAACCGCCACCGCCACGACCACGTAAATCACTATGTTTGATAATTTCTATCGTTTCTTTTGGTGTATAGTCATAAAGTACTTTGGCGAGTGCTTGATAGCCATCATTAATAATGCTGTCTTCAATTTTTTCTGGATCTATTTCTCCACAATTTCTTAAAGCAATACGCAATTGTTTTTTATAAAACTGCATTCCTTTGCTATCTTTTTGAACATCTTTCTGATTGGGTTCTTTGTATAAAAGTCGTGTCACAATTTCACCGTGTTTTAAGTGTGATTCAACAATGTCTTCAACATCATCAACTTTTACTTGAACATAAGTGATATCATCTGGTTCAATTTTAATGATTGGACCTTGTCCGCAAAACCCAAAACATCCTGTCTTTATGACACGGACTTTTGCGTTTGCATCAAAGGTTTCTATTGCACTTTCTAACATTGATACAATAATATCACTTTCACTTGAAATACAACTCGTTCCAGCACATACAAGCACATTAAGCGTATAATCTTGTTTCTTTGGTAGTGATGCTTTCCATGTATTGAGTGCTTCTGGATTATTTATTTTCATGTTTAACACCTCGGTAATACGCTATAATATCATCAACGTCTTTAGGTTTTACTTTACCATATACTTTATCGTTTACAGTGAGTACAGGCGCCAGTCCACATGCACCGATACAGCGAACATCTTTAACCGTAAACAATCCGTCATCACTCATGGCATTTTTCTTTGTACCAGTAAGTTCTAATGTCCGGTCTAATACTTTATCGGCACCTTTTACAAAACAGGCCGTTCCCATACATACGCTAATCGTATATTTACCAACAGGTTCTTCATTAAAAAAAGAATAAAACGTCACAACACCATTGACTTTAGCTGCAGACAAGCCTAATTGTCTGGCTATATATAACTGTAAATTTTCTGGTAAAAAGCCAAAAAGGGATTGTGCTTTATGTAGCACATGAATCAAGTGTTCTTCTTTGGGTGCTTTTAGTGGTTTAATATAATCATCTAATGTTGATAAAAGGGTAGAATCTAGGGTGCTTGTATCTAATATTTTATTTTTCATATATCCTCCTTATACCATTAAATCTCCATTTTAGATTATAGTATATTATTGCCTTTATGTAAACCTATTTTACACAATTTTTACATTTTTTGTATTACAAATAGTTATAATACAAATTCTAATTTTGTATCATATAAATAAACCAAATAAAAAAGGAACGAAATTATGGCTTTATCCGTTCCTTCTTATGGTTTATTTTGGAATTTCTTTCAATAATTTTGATTGCTTTATCGATGGTTTCTTTGAAATTATCAATATTAACAGTCAACCATTGGACGTCAAATTGATTTTTAAAATAGGTAAATTGTTTTTTTGCATATTGACGTGATTTTGTTTTAATTAATGTTTTAGCTGTATCTAGATCATAATAGCCTTTGAAATATCCAATCAGTTCTTTATATCCAATGGCTTCTAAACTTTGGGTTTCACCATAGGTTTGATACAGTGTCTTGACTTCTTCAATGAGTCCTTTATCAAACATTGTATCAACACGGTGATTGATTCGCTCATAAAGGGTTTCCCTGTCTAAAGTTAGTCCAATCATAAGATAGTCATAAACTGGGTCATTATGGCTGTCTTGATCACTGCGTTTGACACCTTGTTCGGCTCTATATAACGCTTGCAAAACACGTTTTCGATTGTTTTTATGAATCGCGTTTGCGCTTTTTGGATCAGTTTCTTGTAATTTTTCGTGCAATAAGTCATTGGATAAGTCGCTATAGTATGCATCATACGAGTCAGGTCTATGGGCTTGATCAAATGAAAAGTCATGGAGAACACTTTTGATGTAAAATCCTGTTCCACCCACGAGAATTGGTGTAATATTTTTGGCTTGTAATTCGTTTATTTTTGCGCGTACACGTGCTTGATAATCAGCAACTGAGAAAGATTCGTTTGGCAATAAAATGTCAATCATATGATGGGGTATTGCATCCATGTCTTTGTTTTTAATTTTCGCACTACCTATATTAAGTTCTTGATAGACTTGGACACTATCTCCTGAAATAATTTCACTGTTGTAGTGTTTCGCAAGCGCGATTGATAGCGCGGTTTTTCCTACACCTGTTGGTCCAACAATCACGATAATCATGATTGAATTCTCTTAAACATGGTTTCGATATCTTCTTGAGAAAAATGTAGTATGGTTGGGCGACCATGAGGGCAGGTATAGGGATTATGACATTGATTGAGATTTTTCATTAAGTGATCGACCTCTTCTTTGGTGATATACTTGTTGGCTCTAATTGAATGCTTGCATGACAAATCTTTTGCAAGTTGGTCGATAATGATACCGATAGAAACGTCATCTTCATTTAACAGTTTTCGTATCATTGTTTCTGTATAGTCTTCTTCTTTGTCATTATGAAACCAACCAGGGATGGAATCAATAATTACAGCATTGTCTTTTGTAAGGGTGGTTGATAGGCCAAAAGATGCTAAGGTCTCTACGTGATCTTGATAGGCGATAACTTCATCTTGTGATAGATGAACTTTTATCGGAATGAGCAATGAACGGGTTTGATGCGATCCTTTTTGCATGGTTTGATAATACCGTTCATAACGAATACGTTCTGCGGCGGCGTGTTGATCGACCATGAATAACCCATCATCACTTTGAAATAAAAGATAGGTTCCGCGGAACTGGCCAATATAATCTAAAGCTTTAATGTTTAGTTCTTCTTTTGACGCTTTATTTTCATGGGCAGTTGGTTGCTTGGTATGTGTTTCTTTTGTGTTGTACTGTGGCTTGGTCTCTTTTATAGTTGTACTAGTATCATCCTGGTGAACAGATATATCATTATGGTCTTGTTTGTAGGTTTCTAAAGGGATGGTATATTGGGTATGTTTTTTAGGTTGTGAAGATACCGAATGAACTAAAGAGACCCCTTGTAAAGTTTGACTAATGGTATTTTTAATCAATGTCCGAAGACTGTATTCTTCGGTAAATTTAATTTCTAGTTTTTGTGGGTGAATATTAACATCAATTAATAAAGGATCAACAATGATTTGAAGAAAGACAATTGGGTACTTTCCAACAGTGAGACGGGTTCCATAGCCTTCAACAACCGATTTTAGCAGGTGATTATTTTTAATGATTCGGTGGTTGGCTGATAAGGTGATATGCTGTCTTGTAGAGCGGGTATATAACGGTTTGGTAAGATACCCTTTGATTTTGAAATATTGGTTTTGTGCTTCAAAAGGTACCATCGCCTTCACGATATCAATGTCGTATATTTGATGTAATATTTTTAAGGTATCGTTGTCACCAGTTGTGGATAATAAGGTTTTATTGTCGTGGGTAAGAGTAAAGCGAACATGGGCATGAGATAATGCCAGCTTATTGACATAATCAACAATAAAAGCCAGTTCTTTTTGTTCGCTTTTTAAATGTTTTAAGCGAGCCGGGGTATTATAAAATAAGTTTTTTACTTGGATTCTTGTCCCTTGTTTAATGCTACCTGGTGCTGTATGAACAATCGTTCCGTTTTTTAGGGTGAGTGTCATACTTGGCGCTGTTTGATCAGTTGATTCGATTACCATCTCAGCAACACTAGAAATAGAGGGCAAGGCCTCGCCTCTAAATCCTAAAGAGGCGATATGATGTAAGTCATGATGGGTTTTTATTTTGCTGGTAGCATGGCGTTTAAACGCCATGCGTAAATCATCTTGATCCATACCGCTACCGTTATCGATAACTTCAATGGCTTTTAATCCGTAGTTTTTTAAGTTGATGGTAATGGCTGTACTTCCAGCATCGAGTGCGTTTTCTGTTAATTCCTTAACGACGCTCGCCATGTTTTCGACAACTTCTCCTGCAGCAATCATGTTTGATAATGTTTCATCGAGTTGAATGATGCGTCCCATAAGCTCACATCCTTTCACTAAAATCTAATGTTTATTTACGGTTTTTGGCATCTTTTTTTAAATCATATAATATATTTAATGCTTCTATTGGTTTTAAAGCATCAAGGTCTAATGCATTAATAGTTTTATAAACTGGATCTTCTTTTTTGATGGTTTCTTCTACTTCATCCGTTTCTTGGATGGTAAATAGCGTGTGTTCTTTTTGGTGATGTGTTGCTTCTAAGTGTTTAAGAATCGTTTTACTACGAGAAATTAATGTTTTAGGTAAGTGTGCGAGTGAAGCAACATTAATCCCGTACGATTTATCTGCGCGTCCTTCTTTGACTTGATGTAAGAAGGTGATGTGACCCGCTTCTTCAATGGCAGCAACATGGATGTTTTTAAGCCTCGGTAAGGTATCTTCTAAGTCGGTGAGTTCGTGATAGTGTGTTGAAAACAAGGTTTTACACTTAATTTTTTTATGAATGTACTCAATCATCGCTTGTGCGATGGCAAGCCCGTCATAGGTCGACGTACCTCTACCGATTTCATCAAACAAGATAAGCGAATCTTGTGTGGCGTTTTGAATCGCGTGGTTGGCATCGAGCATTTCAACCATAAAGGTTGATTGTCCGCTAATAAGATCATCACTTGCGCCAATGCGTGTGAAGAGTTGATCAAATATTGGGATTGTTGCGGATGATGCTGGCACAAATGAACCGATTTGTGCTAATACTGCGATGATGGCGAGTTGACGCATATAAGTAGATTTACCACTCATATTAGGACCGGTAATAAGCGCAATATCAGTGGATTCATCGAGATAAATATCATTGGCAATAAAAACGTCATCTAAGACGCTTTCAACCACAGGATGCCGTGCATCCTTGATGTCAATGAGGTGTTTATCTGTCAGTGACGGTCTAATAAAGCGTGCGTTTTCACTTACTTGACTAAGGGCAAGCAACATATCAACTTCACTTATAATATCAGCGTTTTTTTGGATGATGGGGATGGTTGATTTAATGTCATCGCGCAGTGCGATGAATAAATCGTATTCTAAAGCGACAGCTTTTTCTTCACTTGAAAGAATAATCTTTTCTTTTTCTTTTAATGTGTCGGTAATATACCGCTCTTGATTGGCTAAGGTTTGTTTTCTTGTATAGCCGTATTCATCTTTGATATTGTCAATTTGACCTTTTGGAATTTCGATGTAATATCCAAAAACACGGTTATAGCCGATGCGGAGTTTTTTAATGCCAGTTTTTTCACGTTCTTCTTTTTCGAAGTCGCGTAAAAAACTTTTGACGTTAAGATGAACATTTTTAATCTCGTCTAAGTCTTTATTATAGCCTTGTTTAAACATCCCACCTTCTTTTATGGTCATAGGTTGTTCATCAAGTAAGGCATTTTTGAGTGTTTCATGTACCGCCTCAAGGGCATCGATTGATTCACTTAAAAAGGTACTGTACGTTAGGTTTAATGATGATAGTTGGTTTTTAAAGTCTGGTAAAATAGCCAAACTGCGTCTTAGTTGAATGAGGTCTTTTCCGTTGGTATTTCCATATGCAATGCGTCCGACAATGCGTTCTAGATCATAGACGTTTTTCAATAGATCTGTTAGTTCTGTTTTGATGATAAACTCGGTATTAAGTGCCTCAATAAAGTCGTATCTTGTATTCAATACCTCTTTGTTTGTCAGGGGTTTTAATAATTGTTTTTTTAAATAGCGTGCGCCCATGGCGGTTTTCGTATGATTTAAGAGCCAAAATAATGAGCCTGTTGTTTGATTTTGGCGCATGGTTTTGGTTAGTTCTAAATGTCTAATGGTGTTGGCATCCATTTTTAAGGTGCGTGTGGCTTCAATATGGGTTGCGGGTTTCATATGAAGAAGCGCTCTTTTTTGTGTTTTGAGAATATAACTTAATAATCTTTTGGTAGTAGTTTGTTCGATTTTAGTTGGTAGGTTTTTGAGCAGTTTTTCAAATACTGAATCAATGTCTGTATCATTATGAATAGAAATAATGATATTGTTTTGGGTGGTGTAGCCTTCGATGTATGACTTATCGAATTGATGCGATACAACAATCTCTTTTAATGGTATGGCAGAGAGTTCATTAAGTAAGGCACTGATGTCTTTGGGAACTTTTAAAGTTGCAAGTTCGCCTGTTGAGATGTTACCGTAACTGACAGTATAGAAATATTCATTAAAGGATACTGAGGCGATGTAGGTTTCAGAAATATCAGCGTCATCCATGTTTGTTCCTGGGGTGACGACTCTAACGACATCACGGTCAACGAGTTTTTTGCCTTTGCCGGCGTCTTCAGTTTGTTCGGCGATGGCGACTTTATAGCCTTTTTCAATGAGTCTGTTGATATACGCATCTGCGGCGTGATGCGGGACGCCGCACATAGGTACACGGTCTTTGGCACCGGCATCGCGTGCTGTGAGTTGGATTTCTAGTTCTCTACTGGCAAGCAGGGCATCTTGAAAAAACATTTCATAGAAATCACCCAATCGAAAAAAGACTATAGCATCGTTATAGTCTTCTTTAATCGTAAGATACTGTTGCATCATTGGGGTGTAGTCTGTTTTATTTATCGTCATGTGAACACCTCATTATTGAGCGTTTAAAAATACGGCCACAACACTAGCTAACACGATAACAACCGCAATAATGATGTTTCTGATGGTACGTTGTTTTTTCTTACGCATCATGGTGTATTTATGAGTAATTTCTTCAAATTTTGCTTCGTAAAGGTACTCTTCAATATTCATGCCTTCAAATATTTTAGCACTTTCTTGATGGAGTGGTGTGGCTGGTTTTTTGCGTTTAAGTAAAATATATTCAATCATATCACTTTTCTTAAGTTCAATTGAAATACTGACTTTTTTCTTTTTGGCGTAGCGTTCTAATTCTAATATCGATTGTTTTGCGAGTTCTTCTTGTTCGGTATCTGATAAATCAAGTTTTAAAGCTATAATTTCAATGAGTTGTTTTTTATTAATTCGACGTGGTATTTCGATATCGTATTTTTTTCCTAAGTCCCTTATGTCGGAAAGTGTTGTTGAATTAAGTAGGACTTCTTTGGCTTCATCGATTTTACAGCCTTCAAAATACCCTTCAGGTTCAAAATAGATTTGGTTGAGTTCTTTTTTGAGTTCTTCGTATGATTCTGGTTCGGTTTTTTGGTATTTCATGGTGAGGTTTTGTAGTTTGATAAATTCTAAGTTATTGATTCCAAGATCGGCACGGTGGCGAATAACGATATCCCAAAAGTCTTTTTTATATTCTTTAACGTTGATTCGAATACGGTAACTTTCTGCTAAACGTTCGAGTTGGAAGATAGTATAGTCATCAAACCATTTTAAGCGGTGTTTCATTTCATCTGAAAATTTGTCATCTTGATCGGCATTGGCAATGATTGGAGCGATGTTTTTGCGAATCAGTGCTTTATGTATATAATTCGGTAAAAAGAGTTCTTTGTTTTTTAAATATTTCACGATTTCATAAGCTGGAATTACGACAAACGTTTCAATGAGTTTGGAAATCTTGACTTTCTTTGAATAAAGATAGATATACTCTTCTTGTTTAAAGCTTTCTTTGGTCATGTCAATCACTCCTTTTTTACGTTACTATTATTATAGCGCAGACGCCAATCAAATTCAATGGAAATCGATTAATCACGCGTTTTCCCGGTAATTAAAAAGCCTTTCATTATTTCATGAAAGGCTTGTTTATTGCGGCTTCAATTATCGTGGTGATGGTTTGGATTTTTTCGTTGACTTCTTCTTGCATCATCAAGTATTGATGGATGATGGGTTCGTTTTGAATTTTTTCAAGCGCATCTAGATAGATCCGTCTTTTTGCTGGATAGAGTTTTTTATACTTTACCTCAGCGTTAACCATGGCTTTTTGTTTGTCTAATAAGTCGTTATACATGGCTTGGTATTTTTCACTTGATTGGATCTTTTTTTCTAGTTGTTTGTAGGCTATAATAGTCTCATCTTTTTTTAAAAACTCAATGAGTTCATCGACGCTTTTCATAGTTGTTCACCAAGTAAGAACCAGGTTTTGGCTTCAGTTATTTTTACTTTAACAAGTTGACCAATCAACGATTTGTCTCCCTTAAAGTTAACAAGCTTGTAATGTTTGGTGTATCCGGCTAGTATTGCGTCGTCATGCTTGCTTTCACCGTCAACTAAGACTTCGACAACGGTCCCAAGAAAACGGGCGTTACCACGTTTATAACCTTGGTTGACAATGTCGTTTAATCGTTGCAAGCGGTCTTTCTTTTCACGCATTGGCGTGGTGTCTTTATAGGCGGCAGCTGGCGTGCCTTCTCTGGCCGAAAAGACAAAAGTAAATGCTCCTTCGAAGCGCGATTTTTTAACAAGGTCTAGCGTTTCTTGGAAATCGGCTTCAGTTTCTGTTGGAAAGCCGACGATGATGTCTGTAGTAATTGAGGCATCAGGAATCGCCTTATAAAGTTTTCCAACGAGTTCTAAGTAGGCTTCTTTGGTATATTTACGGTTCATTTTCTTTAAGACTGTGTTGCTTCCTGATTGAACAGGTAAGTGAATGTGTGGCATTAAGTTGCCACCTTGTTTTAATACATCAATGGTCGCATCATCAAAATCTTTCGGATGGGACGTTTGAAAACGAATACGGGCAATGTCTGTTTTATTTAAATCGCTAAGAAGATTGGCGAAGGTGTATGATTGATCGGTAAAATCACGACCGTATGAGTTGACATTTTGACCGAGTAAGGTAATTTCTTTATAGCCATCGTTGGCGAGTTGTTTTACTTCTTCGATGATATGTGCGGGTTGTCTTGAGCGCTCTTTTCCGCGTGTATAAGGCACGATACAGTAGGTACAAAACTCATCGCACCCAAACATAATATTGACCCAAGCTTTATGGGTGTAGGTACGTTTTTTTGGTAAGTTCTCAATAATGGCGCCCTCTTCACTATAAACTTCGACTACGCGTTCTTTATTATGAATCGCGGTTTCTAAATATTGCGGAAGTTTATAGATATTGTGTGTCCCAAAAATTAAGTCTACATAAGGGTAGCTTTTTAGCAGTTTATTGACGACTTTTTCTTCTTGCGGCATACATCCTGCAATACCGAGTAAGAGATCTGGGTTGTGACGTTTGTATTGTTTTAATCGACCGAGTTCGCCAAAAATACGGTTTTCTGCATTTTCTCGAATGGCACACGTATTTAAAATAATAATATCAGCGTCGTTTTCAACGTCCGTCGGGGTAAACCCGAGGCGTTCAAAAATTCCTTTCATGATTTCCGAATCAGCTTCATTGCCTTGGCAGCCGTAGGTCATTAGTAAGTAATGTTTGCCTTCACCAATATTTTGGATATTGGTGATGTCTTTGGCGTCAATAATATCTGTAACGTGCGTTTTGCGTTTACGCGCGTCTTTGATTGATGGTTTTTTAAAGTATT
>CAYNAA010000019.1:0-24806 GCA_964395055.1 uncultured Candidatus Izemoplasmatales bacterium
ATATTCATGATATAAAACGAGGTGGAAGTATGTTTAAAAAACTATTTGATCCAAGCCGTAGACAACAAAAAAAACTTGCCCAGTTTGCGGACTTAGTCATTGCCAAGCACGAAACGTATAAATCACTATCCGATGACGATATTAAAGCAAAAACAGATGCATTTAAAACCCGAATTAAAAACGGTGAATCACTTGATGATTTGGCTGTAGAAGCATTCGCGCTCGTTCGCGAGGCCTCTATTCGTGTTACCAACATGGAACCATTTAAAGTACAAATTATGGGTGCCAAAGTTATCCACGAAGGCAATATCGCCGAAATGAAAACCGGTGAAGGAAAAACCTTAACCGCGGTTATGCCCGCCTATTTAAATGCATTAACAGGCGACGGCGTTCACATCGTAACTGTTAATGATTATTTAGCCGGTCGTGAGGTAGACGGAGAAATTGGCGATTTATTTAGATTTTTAGGACTTAGTGTCGGACTCAATACCCGCGAAATGTCTAAAGAAGAAAAACGCGAAGCCTATAACTGCGATATTCTCTACTCAACAAACAACGAACTAGGATTCGATTACTTACGCGATCACATGGTTATTTATAAAGAAGACATGGTCCAACGCCCATTAAGTTTCGCAATCATTGATGAGGTTGACTCGATTTTAATCGATGAAGCAAGAACACCGTTAATCATTTCTGGAGGCGCAAAAAATACCGCCAATTTATACTTACAAGCTCAAGCCTTTGTAAGAACATTGATGGCTGAGGCCGATTATGAAATTGATATAAAATCAAAAACTGTTTCACTTACACCAGAAGGGATTGCCAAAGCAGAACGCCATTTTTCAATTGATAACTTATACGATATCGATCACGTCGGATTATTACACCATATAAACAACGCGATTAAAGCCAACTACACCATGGAAAAAGACGTTGATTATGTTGTTCAAGACAATAAAGTTATCATCGTCGATTCATTTACCGGTCGTCTTATGCACGGACGCCAATTTAGCGAAGGATTACACCAAGCTCTAGAAGCCAAAGAAGGCGTCGAAATTAAAAAAGAAACGTCAACGCTCGCTACCATTACCTTCCAAAATTTCTTCCGGATGTACGCCAAACTCTCAGGAATGACAGGAACTGCGAAAACCGAAGAAGAAGAATTTAGAAACATATACAACATGCTTGTTATTGAAATACCAACCAATAAACCTGTCATAAGACAAGATGACAATGACGTCATTTTTGCGACGATGAAAGCGAAATTCAACGCCATTGCCGATGAAATAAAAATCCGCAACGATAAAGGTCAACCCATGCTTGTTGGGACCATCTCCATTGAAACCAGTGAACTATTAAGTAAACTGTTAAAACGTCGCGGGGTTAAACACAGTGTGTTAAACGCCAAACAACATGAAAAAGAAGCACAAATTGTTGAAGACGCAGGGAAAAAAGGTTCTGTGACAATCGCTACCAATATGGCTGGACGCGGGACCGACATTAAATTAGGTCCAGGCGTTGTTGAACTCGGTGGCCTTGCCGTTTTAGGAACAGAACGTCATGAATCACGTCGGATTGACAATCAGTTACGCGGACGTAGTGGTCGTCAAGGTGATCCAGGGTATTCCAAATTTTTCTTATCAGCAGAAGACGAACTATTAAGACGTTTTGGTGGCGATTCGTTTAAAAAACGGTTAGAAATGATTACCAAAACCAAAGGGTCTGATAAAGAAGCGCCAATTAGCTTTGGGATTTTCTCGCGATTTGTCCAACGCGCCCAAAAACAAATTGAAGGCAATAACTTTGACCGTCGTAAAACAGTATTACAATATGATGAAGTATTGCGTAAACAACGTGAAGTTATTTACCAACAACGTCGTGATATTTTACAAAAAGCCTCAATTATGGATATTGCTGAAGACATCGTTTACCGTCAAATTGACAATATGATTATGGCAAACACCAATCAAGATAAACGAACACCAAGTGTGGATGTCAATGGATTGTTTGAGGCACTAAACGGGAAACTGTTTAACCCTGGTACCATTGATAAAAACCAGTTATCACAAGATGTAGAAACCACACAAGCGTATTTAAAAGATAAAGTCACCGACGATTTATCACAAAAACGTAAATTGACAGGTGACGATAAATACAATGAATTCTTAAAAGCAGTCTTACTCCGTGTTGTGGATACGTATTGGGTCCAACATATCGATCAAATGAGCGAATTAAGACAATCGATTCGCCTGCGTTCTTATGCACAACAAAACCCATTAAGAGAATATCAAGAAATTGGCTATGAGATGTTTGAAGAACTCATCGCTTCAATCGAACGCGATGCCACACGCTACGTTTTACGTGCGGTAGTTAGAAACAACCTAGAACGTGTTCAAGTCGCGAAACCAACATCAACTTATTCAGGGAAAGAAGAAGACGCAAAACGCACCCCACGCCGCGTCGAAAAAGTTGGACGGAATGATCCATGTCCATGTGGTAGTGGGAAAAAATTTAAACACTGTCACGGCAGATAAGACACTAGGCTCAAGCGCTGCTTGGGTCTTTGTACTTACATAAGGCAGAATGCGAGAGGTGCTTATTATGGAAATTAGCGAACTAAAACAGCATATCGAAACCATTAAAAGAAAATACCAGGAACTTACAACATTACTCAATATAACTCAGCTCAAACAAACCATCAAAGACGTAGAAAAAAAGACGTATATTGATGGCTTTTGGGATAATCATGCGTCCGCAAATAAAGTGATTGAAACACTCAAACACCTTAAACAAAAAGAAGCTTCAGTGGCTGCCTTAAAAGACAAAATA
Organism: uncultured Candidatus Izemoplasmatales bacterium; assembly: GCA_964395055.1. Classification (GTDB taxonomy): domain Bacteria; phylum Bacillota_I; class Bacilli_A; order Izemoplasmatales; family Izemoplasmataceae; genus SLQR01. The sequence goes on from CAYNAA010000019.1 coordinate 2,830, forward strand.
GAAAACTTAGAACTTACACTAGAACTGCTAGAAATCGGTGAAACCGTTGACACCGTTCAATCCGATGTTAAACAACTCTATAAAGACTTAGAAGCATTTTCTATCACAGTCTATTTATCAGAAGATTACGACAAATTTAATGCCATTATTGAAATCCATCCTGGTGCTGGGGGTACCGAATCACAAGACTGGGCAGAAATGCTTTATCGGATGGTTACCCGCTACGCTGAACAACAAAACTACACACTTCATGTCAATGATTACCAACCAGGCCTTGAAGCAGGCATTAAAAGTGTGACATTCACCGTTGAAGGCAGTTATGCTTTTGGTAAACTAAAATCAGAAGCTGGTGTTCATCGTCTTGTTAGACTATCTCCTTTTGACTCATCTGGCAGAAGACATACAAGCTTTGCCAGTATCAATGTTATACCAGAAATCGATGACACCATCGATATTGATATTAATGAAAATGACTTAAAAATTGATACTTATCGTTCTAGCGGCGCAGGTGGACAAAGCGTTAACACCACTGATTCGGCTGTTAGAATTACCCATTTACCGACCAATTTAACGGTTACTTGCCAAAATGAGCGTTCACAAATTAAAAATCGTGCCAAAGCCATGCAAATTTTAAAAGGGAAACTCTATCAAAGAGAGTTGGTTCGTCAAAAAGAAGCCATTGACACCATGAAAGACACCTCAAAAAGCAATGCCTTTGGCTCACAAATACGGTCTTATGTGATGCATCCTTATAGTATGGTAAAAGACCATAGAACAAACGAAGAAACAGGGAACGTTTCTAAAGTACTTGATGGAGATTTAGAGCCGTTTATCCATAGTTACTTACAAATGCTTGCAAAGGAGGAAACGTAAAATGCACTTAAAAACACATACCTTTCAAAAACGTTATGGGATGATTACCCTTGGTATTTTTATTATGGTTGCAGGGTTTTATTATTTTATTGCCCCGTATGCCTTAATTATTGGGGGCGTCAGCGGTGCAGGATTACTTTTAAGTGAGTTATTTGCTATTCCAATTTCTTATTTTGTTTTTGTATTTAATCTCGTTTTACTTCTTACCGGCTGGGCCGTTTTAGGTTGGAAAGCATTTTACCGAAGCATATACGGATCGATCATATTTCCTGTGTTTTTATTTCTCCTTGAAACATTCTCACCACTTTTTGACCTTCCTAATGACTACATTATTCCCATTACGTTCGGCGGCTTTTTAATGGGCTTTGGTTTTGGCTATGTAATTAAATACGGCGGAACAAGTGGTGGCACAGATATCCCTATCAAAATATTAAGTAAAAAACTTAAGTTTCCTTTAAGTATCTCTATTTATATCGTTGATGGTGCAATTATTTTATCAGGGATAATCTTTCTTTATGAAGCCAACGGGATTGCGAATGGATTGTATGCAATTCTAACGATGATTATTGCTGGGAAAGTTGCTGACATGGTCGTTATTGGCTCAAACTCATTACGCAGTGTTCAAATTATTACCGACCAACCAGAAACCATTAAAGCACTTATTTACCAACATATTTACCGTGGGGTAAGTATTGTCCCAATCAAAGGCGGATACACCGCACAAGATAAAACGATGCTTGTTACAGTTATTACAAGAAACGAATATTATACCATCAGAAATATTATTGCAAAAGTTGATCCACAAGCCTTTGTATTTGCAAATCCAGCTACAGAAATTCAAGGCGACTTCTCAAGTCGCGAAGAGGATGATCTTTAATGAACTCAACGGTTAACTTATTATTAAAACGACTTGGTATTATTTTACTTGTTGTTATTGCCATGTCAGGATCGTATTATCTTGGAAGCAGTGCACATCCTAGTGATGACACATTTAGTGAAGTGTTTAATAAATTATACGATGACCACTATACGCAACCATCAAAAGATGACCTTTGGCAAGGTGCGATTGATGGAATGATTAACAGTTTAGATGACCCTTTTACCAACTATTTCGACCAAGAAAGTTACGAAGCTTTTAGACAAAGCCAAGAAGAGTCTTTTGTCGGCATTGGTGTAACTGTTGAAAATGTTGATGAGGCTGTGATCATTCGCAGTGTTTTCCCATCATCTCCAGCAGAAGAGGCCGGCCTCATGGCGGGAGATCAAATCACCCATGTTGATGATGTTGATTACCGCGGTCGCCCATTTATTGAAGCAACATCAGTATTACGTGGTGAAGCCGGCAGTGAAGTTGTCATCGGCTACAAGCGCCCTGGTGTTGAAACAACACTTTACGTTGCCTTAACCCGTGAAGACATCGCCAATCCGACAGTCACTGCAGAACTTGTCGATGACAATATTGGTGTGATTTACCTTCACGCCTTTGGTACCGATACGGTTAATATTTTCACTTCATATATCGACGCTTTTGAAAACGATGACAACATTGAAGGCCTAATCATAGACTTGCGCAATAATGGCGGGGGAGACCTAAACACACTCATTGATTTACTCGACATATTTTTAGATAAAGATGCCAAATCTTTACCGTATTTTACCTTACAAACCTACGATAATAGAAGCATGGATATATACGATGAAAACGGAAGTAATACTGACACAAAAGCATATCCAATTAGTTTAATTGTTAATGGACAAAGTGCCAGTGCCTCAGAAGTTTTTGCAGCAGCGATGCATCAATATGGGGATTATCCCGTTTATGGGGAAACAACCTATGGAAAAGGGACCTTACAACAATCAATTCCTTTAAGAAGTGCACTAGGGGACCATCTTCATTTAACCGTTGGTCGTTGGCTAACCCCTGAAGGAGACTGGGTTCATTATCAAGGGGACACCCCTGGATTTGAACCATCACACCCTGTTACTCAATCCGAATACTTTACCACGCCAATGCTCTTTTTACAAGAAGATGAAACCTATAGCTTTGATATGGTTGATGATACCATCGCCATTGCTCAAACGATTCTAAATGCACTTGGATATACAGTAAGAAACGATGGCTATTTTAACCTAGCTACCCAAGATGTACTTACGCTCTACCAAAGCCAAAACGGTATCGCTGCTACAGGCACCCTAGATGACGTGACAGCCGCACAACTTTCAGAAGACCTATATACATATCGCAATGCGCTTGACAACGATTTGCAATTTCAAGCAGCCTATCAAGCCATGGTGGCGTTATTAGATGAGTAACTATAAAGTAGAACCCCAAAAAGGTAAACTCTACACATTAACTATAAACAATAAAACCTACACCATTCATCAAGAAACTGTCATTAAATATAACTTACTTAATCATTCAAATATTGATACAAAAACTTTACCAGCTTTATTACAAGATGACACCTTTTTTCAAGGCTATGACATTGCCTTAAAAAAACTAAGCATCAAAGCGTACACACCCAAAAGCCTTAGAACCATGCTTAATAACCAAGGCATTCCCAAAACGATTCACCAAAAAATTATTAATACCTTAAAAACACACAACTACTACAACGAAGAAACATTAATTGACATGCGTACAGATGACATCATAAACCATTTACAAAAAGGACCAATCTTTTTAAAACAAAAACTTTTAAGCGAAGGCTTTGATGATGCACTCGTCGATGATGTTGTCTCGCGTTATACTGAAGAAAAACAACACGCAATTGCAACTGCCATAATGCAAAAAAAAGTACACACCTTTAAAACCATCCCGTATCATAAAGCGAAAGAGAAACTAACACAGTTTTGTATTCAACGAGGGTTTCATCACACCTTTTGTCTAAAAGAAGTAGAAGCTATCTTATCATCATATAGTGTCGATGAAGAAGCACTCACAAACAAAATGAAACAAGCGATTGAGAACCGGTATGATTTAACCGAATCAAAAGATAAAGAAAAAGCCATGCGATATTTGCTTAGGCAAGGCTTTACCTACACACAAATAAAAAAAGTTATTGAAGAGTGAGGGATATTATGAAACCATTAAACGCAGACACATTATATTACTTTAACCAAGGCGAACTTATCGATGCGTATACCATATTTGGTGCACATCTTTTACGAGACGACCAAGGCAATATTACCCATACACGCTTCACAGTCTATGCACCCCATGCTAAAAACGTTAGTGTCGTCGGCGAGTTCAATGATTATCAAGACTGGGTTCATCAAATGCACAAGGTCAATGATGTCGGCGTATTCCAAATCGAAATCGAAGCCAACTTAGAATGGAAAGCCTACAAATATTTTATCGAAACCTACGATGGGCGTAAACTTTATAAAGCCGACCCCTACGCCTACTACAGTGGCTATAGACCAGAAACCACCTCAAAAGTTTATGACATTAATCACTATCAATGGCAAGATCACGCCTATATGTCAACAAGAAAACCCCCTTACAATCAACCGCTAAACATCTATGAACTGCATTTGGGTACTTGGATGCGTAAACCAGACGGATCCTATCATGCCTATAATGAACTCGTTGACTTACTCATCCCGTATTTAAAAAAACACCATTATACACATGTTGAGTTCATGCCGCTGGTTGAACATCCTTTAGATCAGTCTTGGGGGTACCAAGGAACAGGGTATTTTAGTGCTACATCCCGTTACGGCGTACCAAAGGATCTCATGTACTTAATCGACAAACTCCACCAACACGACATTGGTGTTTTGTTAGACTGGGTCCCTGGACACATTTGTAAAGATGCACATGGTCTTTATATGTTTGATGGTCAACCGCTTTATGAATACCGTGATCCATACATTCGAGAAAATGTTGAATGGGGTACTGCGAACTTAGATTTGGGTCGCGGAGAAACCCAAAGTTTTCTTATCTCAAACGCCCTATTTTGGATGAAATATTTCCATATTGACGGCTTCAGAGTTGATGCCGTATCAAATATTATCTACTATTTAGGCAATGCCAATAATGGGATTAATGAAGGTGCCATCACCTTTTTACGTAAATTGTCAAAACGCATATTTGAAGTTAACACCAACGCCCTACTTATAGCAGAAGACTCATCTGCCTATCCTAAAGTTACTCATCCCATTGAACACGGGGGGCTTGGGTTTAACTACAAATGGAATATGGGGTGGATGAATGACACTTTGCGGTATTTTCAAAAAGACCCGATTCATCGTAAATACCATCACCATGACATAACATTCTCATTACATTACGCCTTTTTTGAAAATTTCATCTTACCGCTTTCTCATGATGAAATCGTGCACGGTAAACGCACCTTAGTAGAAAAAATGCCTGGGGATTACTGGCAAAAATTTGCGAATTACCGTACCCTTATGGGGTATTTCTACACCCACCCAGGAAAGAACTTACTCTTTATGGGGCAAGAATTCGGTCATATGCATGAATGGAAAGACTATACCGAACTTGATTGGGTGCTCTTAAACTTCCCTATGCATCAAAAAATCGATACATATAACATTGCCTTTAGTAAATTGTTAAAAGAAGAAAAAGCCTTACATGAACTCGATCATACTCAAGAAGGGTTTGAATGGATTGACCGAGATAATACCGACCAAAGCATTTTAAGCTTTGTTCGGTATGCCAAAGATAAAGCCAATCACATTGTCGTGATTTTAAATCTCACGCCTGTTGTCCATCATGATTTTCATATTGGCGTGCCTTATAAAGGAACGTATAAAGAAATTTTATCAAGTGATGCTGAACAATTTGGTGGATCAAATCTTTATAACGGCGCCCCATGTGATACGTTTGATGAAGTCAATCACGGCTTTGATCAATCCATCAACGTCATCGTACCCCCTTTAAGCATCACCTTACTAAAATGGAGTGGATAATATGAAAAAACGTGTTGTTGCTATGGTACTTGTTGGTGGTCGCGGAACAAGACTCGGCGCAATTACCAAGCATACCGCAAAACCTGCTGTAACGTTTGGTGGAAAATATAAGCTTATCGACTTTGTCTTAAGCAATCTTTCTCATGCCTTTATTGACACGATAGGCGTTATTACTCAATACGAACCCCACGCCTTAATGAACTATATCCAACACGGCAGCAGTTGGGATTTAGATGTCTCAGACGGCGGGATTCATTTTTTAACACCATACACAACCCGAGATGGCGATCAATGGCAAAAAGGCACAGCCCATGCCATCAAACAACACCTTCATTTTATCGATGCATATGACCCAGACCATATTCTTATTTTAGCAGGTGACCATGTCTATAAAATGGATTACAATGCCCTTATTGACCATCATCAAAAACACAATGCAGATTTAACCATCGGTGCGTTTAAACCCCACGATGCCCTATCACGATACGGTGTGTTTAGCATTCATGACAATGTCATTAGTGGTTTTGAAGAAAAACCTGAAAACCCTAAAGGCGAATATGCTTCAATGGGACTTTATGTCTTTAAAACTGACGTTTTAAAAACCATATTAGAAAACATTGACACTACCGATTATGATTTCGGTAAAAACGTCATTCCAAAAGTATTAACTCGTGATTATAAAGTGTGTCCTTACATATTTGACGGATATTTTCGTGACGTTGGAACTGTTAAAAGTTTGTATGATGCCAACATGGATCTTCTAGACCGACCTGAATTATTAAAACTCTATGATTATAAAACCAACCCACTTTATACAAAATCAGAAGATTTACCACCCCATCACAACATCTCAAGTGATGATGTTAGAAATAGCTTAGTTAGTGATGGTGTTTTAATTATGGGCCGGATTGATCATAGCATTATTTCAAGCCGCGTGTTAATTAAAGCTGGCGCTTACGTTAAAGATTCACTCATTTATTCTAATGTAAAAATTGGCGAAAACGCCCATTTAGAAAAATGCATCGTTTTAGAAAATACTGTTATTTTACCTCAAACAAAACTAGTTTTTGATAAACCAACAGTTATAGACAATGAATCCTTGTGGGAATTAGGAGGCGATCACAATGAATGATTTACTAGCCATTATTGACGCCACCAGAAAAGAACAACTCGATATCTTAACCTTGCATAGAATGCCTGGCGCATTGCCGTTTGCTGGAAAATACCGTCTTATTGATTTTACCCTATCAAACATTAAACACGCTGGGATTAAAAATGTCGCGATTTTCCCATACGGAAATTATCGTTCTTTGCAAGATCATATCGGCTCAGGAAAGCGGTGGGATTTAGATAGACGACGTGATGGACTTTTTATCTTACCTCCTAAAAATATGCACGATGCTTCTCAAGAAATGCTCAGTTTCCAACGCATGAACGAACATATTGAACATTTTAGACGGAGTATGCAGCCATATGTTTTAATTACCCAAGCAAACATCGTGTGGAATATTGACTTTGTTGCCGTGCTTGAAGACCACATCCAAAGTGGCGCTGATATAACCGAAATTATCAGTGAAAAAGTTCGTCTTAAATCATTTATTATTGCCAAAGAACACCTTTTAAAATATATAAAAGAATACGATATATTGCCATATAAAAACTTAAATGAAGTCATTGCCCAATCGCCAAATATTACAGTAAGAACCCATACCCATAAAGGCTATGTTCGCTATATCACAGATACCTTTAACTATATGAAGGCCAATCTTGATATGTTGCGATTTGACAAAGGGACAACCATTTTCACAGAAGAACGACCAATTATGTCAAAAGAAAAAACTGCACCACCAGCGCGCTATGAAGATACCGCCACGGTGTCGAATAGTTTGATTGCCAGTGGGTGTATCATTAGCGGAACAGTTAAAAATTCTATTATCGGTCGAGATTCTGTGGTAAAAAAAGGGGCGTATGTAAAAAACTCTATTATTATGGGGAATGCGATTATCGAAGAAGACAGCACCTTACATTACGCCATTTTAGATAAAAGTACCGTTATTAAAAAAGCAACCATCATTGAAGGGACATTGCGCGAACCCTATGTCACGCAAAAAGAACAAATTGTTAAAGAACAATCACGCCTTCACATATTGCATGCTGCAAGCGAAGCGTATCCATTAATCAAACGCGGGGGCTTAGCCGATGTCATTGGAGGGTTAACGGAACACTTGGTGAAACAAGGTACCGCAGTCAGCGTTATTTTACCGTTATATAGACCAATTAAAGATCGCTATGAAGAAAGCTATAAAAACATCTTTACAGAACTCATTACATATGATGAAGAAACATATAAAATAACTGTCCATAAAATGACACTGAAGCAGGTTAACTATTATTTTGTTGAGCACTTTAAATTTTTCGAACGTGACGATGTTTATGGCTATGAAGACGATTGCGATCGATTTGCTTTTTTCACTAAAGCGGTTGCGACTGTCTATAAACAAATTGATCAATTCGATCTGATTCATTTACATGATTGGCACCTCGGATTATTGCCTTTATATCTAAAACAACAAGGCGACTCTGTAAAAACATTATTAACGTTACACAACATTGATTATCAAGGGATTTGCCCCGTAGATATTACTAAACGGATTGGCCTTGATTACACAATTAATCCAAATGTTACTACAATCAATACCTTAAAGACAGGAATTGACCACGCCAATAAACTATCAACCGTCTCACCAACCTACCGTGATCAACTTCGTTATGAAACGTATGGCAACGGACTGACACCTGCTTTATTGAAACGCGAACGCGACTTTTACGGCATACTAAACGGAATACAAACACAATACGCCCCGCACCTTGACAACATGCTTATTTCTAATTATAATAAGCAAGACTTGTCCCCAAAAACAGATAACAAATTGTTTTTACAAAAACAAATGCACCTTGCCTATGGGTTTGATAAGTTTATCATAGCAGTCATCAGTCGCATTACCGAACAAAAAGGATTTAACATCATGATTCCTGCACTGGATCAACTCTTAGAGACCCATCCTAATGTACAATTTGTCTTGCTTGGACAAGGGGATGAAACCATTGTCGCTCGATTAAAAATATTGGCCGAAAAGTATCCAAAACGTGTGACTTTAAATATCGGATATGATTCTGCCAACCCAAGTCACATATACGCTGGCGCCGATGCCTTCTTAATGCCATCACGCGTTGAACCATGCGGCCTAAGCCAAATGATTGCGATGCGTTATGGAACCTTACCAATTGTCCATAGTACTGGTGGATTGGCAGATACCGTAAAAAGTTACGACCCAATTACCAAAGCAGGAAATGGGTTTAGTTTCTATTCTTATAGCATCGATGCATGCTATAACAGTCTAATAGAAGCGTACAGTTTATATACAACCGATAAACCAGCGTGGAAAAAAATGATGCGTAGAGCAATGGAAGAAGACTTTAGCTTAGACCGTCAAGCGACAAAAATGCTTGAATTATATCATCTTATCATTGAAAACTAAAGGAGAATAACTATGACCCCATTTAAAGACAAAGCAACATTTAAAAAACAGTATACTGATCGTGTTCAAACATTGTACGCAAAACCGTTTGAAGAAACGACATTAAGAGAACAATATCATGCTTTAGGATCTTTAGTCTTTGAACAAATCAGTAAAAATTGGATTAAGACAAAAAAAACAATGGAGCAAAACACCCCAAAAACCGTCCATTATTTCTCTATGGAATTTTTAATGGGGCGCTTAATCACCAACAATATTAGCAATCTTGGATTGCGTGATGTGATTGAATCTGGGCTTAATGATTTAGGCCTTGATTTAAACACCATCGAACACCAAGAAGTCGACCCTGGCCTAGGTAATGGTGGACTAGGACGTTTGGCCGCGTGTTTCTTAGATTCACTTGCCAGTTTAAAACTACCTGGATACGGAAACGGAATTCGCTACCGCTACGGGTTATTTGAACAAGCCATCAAAGATGGCTACCAAGTCGAAAAACCCGATGACTGGTTAAAAGATGCTTATGTGTGGGAAGTCCGCGTTGAAGAAGATGCAATTGACATTCCTTTCGGTGGGTACACCGAGTTCAAAGACGGTGGTGTCGTGTATCATCCAAACGAATATATTAAAGCGGTCCCATACGACGTACCAATTGTTGGCAATGACAACAACATTGTCAATCATTTAAGATTATGGAATGCAGAACCAACTGGCGTATATCCAGCGGATACCCATGCTTTTGATTATGATCAAGAAATTCGTGAAATTAGCGGATTCTTATATCCTGATGACACCACAAGAGAAGGCAAGGTCCTCCGCATTAAACAACAGTACTTCTTTAGTGCAGCAGGTGTACGCAGTATTTTAAACAAACATTATGAAACATACAAAACCTTCGATAATATAAGCGATAAAGTTGTCTTCCAAATTAACGATACACATCCTTCATTAATCATTCCCGAAATGATGCGTATTTTCTTAGATGAGTATAATTTGTCTTGGGATAAAGCATGGGATATCACAACAAACACGTGTGCTTATACCAACCATACCATTTTAGCTGAAGCCTTAGAAAAATGGCCAATCAGTATTTTCCAACCTGTCTTACCAAGAATTTATCAAATCATTGAAGAAATCAACCGTCGTTACACCGAAATGTTACTTGAAAAAACCAACGATGACTATGACAAAGTTCATAAACTCGCCATCATTGGTGACGAGCAGATTCGAATGGCCCATTTGGCCATTGTCGGTTCGTTTAGTGTTAACGGTGTTGCGGCATTGCATACAAAAATCTTAACCACCATTGAAATGAAAGATTTCAATGAATTATATCCTAATAAATTTAATAATAAAACCAATGGTATAACCCATCGTCGATGGCTAAAACACATCAACAAAGAACTCTCTAGTATTTTAGATGATGTCAGTGATGATTGGTTATATAATCCAGAAAATTTAAAAAAATTAAAACCAAAATATAATGACAAAACCTTCCAAACCCGTGTTGCTAAAATGAAACGCGAGAAAAAAGCAGCTTTAGCTGCGCGCATAAAAAAAGAACAGGGCATTGAATTATCACCTGATAGTATCTTTGATGTACAAGTAAAACGGCTCCATGAATACAAGCGTCAGTTAATGAACGCCCTGCATATTATGATGGTTTACAACCGACTCAAAACCGATGTGGCCTTTAAAAAGAACTACGTTCCACACAGTTTCATCTTTGGCGCAAAAGCTGCATCAGGATACTTTTATGCCAAAAAAATTATCAAATTGATTAATACCATTGCCGATAAAGTAAACAATGACCCGGATACAAAAGCCTATTTGAAAGTGGTTTTTGTTGAAAACTACAACGTCACTTATGCCGAACAAATTATTCCTGCGTGTGATTTAAGTGAACAAATCTCTATGGCATCAAAAGAGGCCAGCGGAACCGGTAATATGAAATTTATGATGAACGGTGCAATTACGATTGGAACCATGGATGGCGCCAATGTAGAAATCGCTGAACGCGTTGGCGACGACAATATTGTTATCTTCGGTCTTACCAGTGATGAGGTCAAAGACCTTAAAGATAGTCACGGATATAACCCAATGGATATCTATCATAACAACCCCCAAATTAGAACTGTAATCGATCAACTAACAAGTGGATACTTTGGTAATGTACCTAAAGATGAATTTCAAGAAATACGCGATAAACTATTAGGAAACGATGAGTACCTCGTCTTAAAAGATTTAAGTGCCTATGCCAAAGCTCATGAAAAAGCCAACGCATTATACAAAGATAAAACCCGTTGGTTAGAGATGTCAATTATTAATATTGCCGAAAGTGGGTACTTCTCAAGTGACCGTACCATTAATCAATATGCAACTGATATTTGGAACATTAAACCACACAAAAAATAATAGAGTATCTTAATTGAAAAAAGCCTAAATAATTGTGTAATATGGATGTGAACAAAATAAGGAGGTTACACAATGAAATATGAAAATGATTTTTACGTAACAGCAGCTAAAGTCGGTAAACAAGCACCGCGCTTTGAAATGGAAGCCGTATTACCACAAGGTAAGGGACTCGACCGATTTGGTAGCGTTAATCTAGATAGTTTATTAAACGATGGAAAATGGGTTGTACTGTATTTCTATCCCCTTGATTTCACCTTCGTTTGCCCAACTGAAATTCAACGCTTTAACGAGTTGCAAGAGGAGTTTGAAGCAAAGGGTGCGACCTTAATCGCTACATCAACAGACTCAATCTTTTCTCACTTAGCATGGCAAGATACCAACTTAGGTAAGCTTGATCACATTCATGCAAGCGACAACAATCACGTTGTCAGTGAGGCTTACGGCGTTTTAGATGAAGACAGAGGCGTTGCTTGGCGCGGAACGTTCATCATCGCCCCAAATGGGATCTTAAAAGCAGCGCATGTGAATCATGGCGAAGGCGGGCGTAATGTCGATGAAGTGTTAAGGACATTAGAAGTCTTCCAAAATGAAGTTGCAGGAAAACTTGTCCCTTGCGGATGGCAACCAGGTAAAAAATTCCTTGGTGACGATGATAAAAACGATAAATAATAATTGACCTAAGACTCTCATTTGAGAGTCTTTTTTTGTACTTCAAAGCGATAAAACTGTAATTAATTGATATTGCTTTTTAATTATGATAATAAAACATATAATAAAATTATAATAAACATATAAAATAATAGGGGTGATCCAGATGAAAAAAATCATTGTAGTATTCATTTTGATGCTAACCGTAATTACATTAAGTGCATGTAACAATAAGACTACACATGATGAAGGCAGCTTAAAAAGTGTTAAAAATGCAACGGATTTAGCACGCCTTATAGATAATAGTGCAACCCGCTCAAATGATTATCTATTTGCAGAAGACGATGCAGTAGATGAAACTGCTGGAGACGGTAATGAAGCCAATACACATTCAGAAACCAACGTCCAAGTTGATGGCATTGATGAAGGGGACATCATTAAAACCGATGGCAACCGCATCTATTACGTACGCAATCAGTATTTAACGGTTGTCGAAGTCAATGATGGAGAAATGACAACCCTCTTAAACCAATCACATGACGAAGGAAATATAGGCTATTACCGCGAGCTATACCTTACGGATGATAAACTGATTGTTATTGGTAATAAATATGAAGAAGATCTCTATAGCGCACGACCTGAGATGGACTACATGTGGTATTCTTACTATAGTGGCGATGCTACTGTAGATGTTTATGACAAAGCATCACTCACCATAGAAGACACATTTACAATCAGTGGAAACATTACAACCACACGGCTAAAAGATGATGTTTTATATGTTGTAACAAGCGCGCATGCTGAAACGCGTGATGACGATGAGGATATCAGACCAACCTTTACTATTAATGATGACACAATAACCCCAGATTATAATGAAATAGTTTATCTTGAAGGTGTACCAACGCATACATTTACGATTTTAACTTCCATAGATTTAGATGGTAACGATCTTGATTACACAATATTCTTAGGACTCAGTTATTGGAATCAAGTATACATGAGTCATGAAGGAATTTATTTGGCAAGCACCTATTATGTCCCTAATGAAGATGAGAGTGATGACGATGTTGTAACGGATTGGTTTGATTATATGAAGGGTGTGGTTATCCATTATGACATTCAAGATGATGGGACACTAGACTACTTTGGACAAGCTGAATATGATGGGCAAATTATTAACCAATTTGCCATGGACGAACATGATAATATGCTGCGACTTGTCACAACAGAGGGCTGGGGAGATGACGTCATTAACCGACTATACATCTTTGAGAAAACAACTGAAGATGGTGAATCTACGTTTGTTAGACGGGCTTTACTTGATGAAGGCATCGGAAAACCTAGAGAAACTGTTCGTTCAGTACGTTTTAACAATGCGTATGTAACAGTAGTCACATTCGAACAAACCGATCCGTTTTATATGATTAATTTAGAAAATCCAGATAACCCACGTATTGAAGGTGAATTAGAAATAACAGGATTCAGTACCTACCAACATCCGTGGGAAGAAAATCGAGTCATTGGAATTGGTTATGAAACTGATGAAGACGGCCGCACTGTTGGATTGAAACTCGCATTATATGATACAAGTGACGCAGAAAATCCTACAGTTATTAACGAACCACTCATCCTCTTAAATGAAGAGAACAACTGGCAATATGCAGAAGCGTTATTTAATCATAAAGCAATCCTCGTGTCTAATCAGTTTGATTTTATCGGATTTAGTATCAATGCTTATCACGCGACCGAGGACAATTATGGATTTGTAAGTGATTATGTGGTATTTTCTATCGATGAAACGCGTACAAACCCGATAACGATTACAGATACTATTACGCATGTAGGTCTATTCGGTTCAAATACTGATGTATACAATTATGGCATCCAACGTGCAGTAACGATTAATAATCATTTATTTGTATTGTCTCAAGGTGCGATAACCCAACATGATATAACCGATAATTATACTCTAATTGACGATATTGAGCTTGAGTTAAGATAGACACAAAACGCTAGGTTAACCCCTAGCGTTTTTTTATGAAACATAATATTGAAACTATGATTTTAATCCTCTAGTTATTTAGAAAAATCTATTTGGTATTGAAAAAAAGACCCCAATAAGTTATAATACAAATGTTTTATAGATTAATTATATTATATATGAAAGGATGTGCACGTGTGAGTCAAATCTACCAAGAATGGTTAGCAAGAAAAGACCTTGGTCAAGACCTAAAAGCAGAACTCGAAAACATGCGTGAAGAAGACATCGAAGAAGCATTTTATAAACCGCTCTCATTTGGTACTGGAGGCATGCGCGGGATTATGGGTGCAGGAACAAATCGGTTTAATGTGTATACGCTTAAAAAAGCAGTGTATGGATTTGCCAAGTACTTACTTAATACGCATGATGATGCTAAGGACCGAGGTGTTGCGATTGCCTATGATAACCGTCATAAAAGTGATGAATTCGCTAAAATTTGTGTAGAAGTCTTAGCCCATCATGGCATTAAGTCTTTTTTATTTGAGTCGTTAAGACCCACACCATTACTTTCTTATGCGGTTAGAAAAACCCATGCATGTGGTGGGATTATGATTACTGCATCGCACAATCCACCAGAATATAACGGGTTTAAAATTTATGATGACACTGGATGTCAACTTGTGCCAAAATATGCAGACCAAGTTATAAACTATGTAAACAGTGTTGAAGACCTTTTTGCAATTTCAAGCATGCCATTTGACGAAGCTCAAGACCAAGAATTGGTTTATATGTTGGGTCGTAAAATGGATAACGCATATATTCAAGATGTCCTTACAGTTCAACTTAATAAAGATACCAAAAAAACAGTGTATTGCGTGTTTACACCATTACATGGTGCCAGCCGTGAAATTGGCTTAAGAAGTTTACAAGAAGCTGGCTTTACCGTTACCCCAGTTGAAGAACAAATGATTGCTGATCCAAACTTTAAAACCGTATCGTCACCAAACCCGGAAGATCAATCAGCGTTTGAATATGCGATTAAATACGGTCATAAAACAAAAGCAGATTTATTAATTGCGACCGACCCAGACGGCGATCGTTTAGGGCTTGCGGTTCGACATAAAAATGATTATGTATTTTTAAACGGAAACCAAACTGGCGCAATTTTTGTTGAATATATTTTAAGCCATCTTAAAAAGGTTAGCGCAATACCAAAAAAAGGAATCGTGTTTAATACCATCGTTACCAGTGATTTTGGGGCTGCCATTGCAAGAACCTATGGTGTTGAAGTTGTATCAACATTAACTGGGTTTAAGTTTATCGGTGAAGAAATGGCACAACTAGAAGCGTCACAAAAAACGTTTATTATGGGATATGAAGAAAGCTATGGGTATGTCATAAAAGACTTTGTCCGTGATAAAGACTCGATTCAAGCCATGGTACTCGCAAGTGAGATTGCCAACACGCTAAAAGCAGAAGGCAAAACGATGGTTGATTATTTATACGACCTTTACGAACGCTATGGCACATACCGCGAAACACTTGTAAGTCTTGTGAAAAAAGGCAAATCAGGTGAAGCGGAAATCAAAGCCATCATGGATTATTTTAGAAATTACATGCCAAGTGACCTTATGGGATATTCCGTATTAAGTAAAGAGGATTACCAACGTAATATTCGCTATGAAGATGGTCATGAACATATTATGGGCTATCCCAAAAGCAATGTAATTAAGTTTAATTTAGAACATGATGCTTGGTTTGTGTTAAGACCTAGTGGTACCGAGCCTAAACTGAAAATATATATCGCTTTAAAAGGCTCGTCAATTGACGAGGCAGATCAAACCATTGAGCAATTTAAAGAAACAATAATGTCAATTATAGATTCAATAAAATTACAGTGATGAGGAAGTGAAACAATGATTGGTAAAGCAAGAAAGATTCGTGATTACAAAAACCTAACCAAAGAACTTCCAACGCTTCGTTATGTAGATCCTGAACGCGTGTATATAAATTTAGATACTTCACGTTGCAAAGAATGTGGTTTATCTGTAGCTAAGGGTGCGTACGTAAAAGTTGGACAAGTTATTGGTGAACGTCAAGGTGGGTTTTTCACCCAACCTGTGTATTCTACTATTAGTGGCCACGTTGAAGGCATTGTTAAAAAAATGGACCCGAGTGGTGAAGAAAAAGACTTTGTTGTTATTAGAAATGATTACAAAGATACCTATGACCCAAGCATCACAGACCGCCCTGACAGTGTTATTGAATCGATGACTAAAAAAGATATCATTGATGTGATTAAAGAAAAAGCACTCATTGGTCTTGGTGGGAGCGGATTTCCAACTTATGTGAAACTAAGTAGCAATGAAGACATTCATACTGTTGTTATAAATGCGGTTGAATGCGAGCCATATTTAAGCAGCGACTACCGTTTAATTAAAGACCGTCCTGAACAAATCTTCAACGGACTCAAGTATTTAATGCAAGCCTCTGGCGCTAAAAAAGGTGTTATTGCGGTTAAAAAAACGAAAACCGACCTTATTGAAGTGTTAGAAAAAGAATTAATGCGGTTTAAAGATTTAGACATTACCATTGCCAAATTGAAAGATTATTACCCACAAGGATGGGAAGTTGAAGTCTTTAAAAATGCTTTAGGAATTACCATTCCTTCAGGTCAATTGCCAATGAAATATGGGCTATTAATGTTTAACGTGTCAACAACACAAAGCGTTTATGAAGCAATCAAACATAACTTACCGATTACGAAACGTTATGTTACGGTGAATGGGGATGCAATTAAGTTCCCGCAAAGTATTCGCGTACGTGTGGGAACCAGTGTTAAAGATTTAATTCGTTTAAGTGACGGATATAAAGAGGACGCTGAAGAAGTAGAAATTGTTATGGGTGGCCCAATGATGGGAACAGCGGTACCAACTGACGATGTTGTTGTTACACCGCTCACTACATCGATTTTAGTCTTTAAAACGAAAGAATATAAAGAAGAACCATGTGTGCGTTGTGCCTCTTGTGTCATTAACTGCCCAGTTGATATACAACCTGTGCAAATCATGAATGCGGTTAAACGCAATGATAAAAAAGCAGCAATGAACCTAGATGCTAAAAAATGTATCGAATGTGGATTATGTACATATGTGTGTACCAGCAAAATAGAAGTAACAGATTATGTCAAACAAGCTAAAAAACTAATAGGGTGATAGGATGAAGATTATAGCAAACACTAGCCCACATTTAAAAAGACCAAATGCACGCGTTGTTCGGATGATGCGTGATGTCGTTATTGCGCTATTACCACTGGTAATTTTTGCAATCTACAATCACGGATTAACGGCATTATGGATAATGCTTGCAGCGGTTTTATCAATGGTTGGGACAGAATATATTTATTATCAAGTTCATGATTTAATCAAGAAAGAAAAGTTCAAGTTAAAAAATAAAAATTTCACATTGTATAACTATAGTATCCTTATTTCAGGAATGATTTACGGATTAACAATTCCTGATGCAACGCCAATTATGGTTGTCATCATTGGTGGTGTTATTGCTGTCTTACTTGTTAAACTCATTTTTGGTGGGTTAGGACAAAACATTTTCAACATTGCAGCGTTTGGACGTGCTTTCATTGCGTTAAGCTTTGGTGGTGCTGTTGCCGTTAGCAATTTAGTGGATGTTGATGCCGGGTCAACGGTTTTAACGTGGCTCGCACAAAGTCCTTTCAGCAGTAATATTACCGATCATTATAGTTTTTGGGATATGTTCTCAGGGATTGGATTCCCTGGTAGTATCGGTGAAACCAGTGGGTTATTAATTATCGCTGGGGGAATTTACTTAGGCTTAAGAAAATCATTTGATGCTTATGTTCCACTTGTTTATGTTGGAACTGTCTTTATCTTAGCCCTTGCGGTTATGATTCAAAAAGACTTAGGCATTTGGTATCCTCTTACACATGTATTATCAGGAGGATTATTATTTGGGGCTGTTTATATGGCAACCGATCCAATTACAATCCCAATTACAAGACCAGGACGCATTTACTTTGCCTTTGGCCTTGGGGTATTAACATTTGTTATTCGTTTGTTTGGTGCCTATCCAGAAGGCGTTGTATTTTCACTGTTAATTATGAATGCCTTTGTCCCAGCCATTGATTTTCCAACGTGGTCAAAAAATAAATTCACACTCAAAAGTGGCTTAATTTTTGCAGCAATTGTTTTCCTTGCGATTGTTGCGGTAATGGTAGGTGTTCAATATGTTTAATAAATTACGTATAGCTGGAACCTTATTAATCATTGGACTTATTAGTGGATTGTCTATTTGGGGAACGCATGAACTAACTAAAGACGACATCGCGGCCAACCGCCGCGCGGCCCAATTTGAAATTTATGTTGATATGTTTCCTGATATAGTTATTCCAGAAGATATTGATGAGATTACAGAAGAAGTCGAAAACAATATTATTAAAGAAAAGATTACTGCAGAAGATAGTTCAGGGAATGTACTTGGCTATATTTTAAAGGGATCTGAAACGAACTCGCAAGGGTTTATTGAGGTGATTATTGGTGTTGAAGCAGATGGAGAAATTATTGATGTACAAATCTCATCAACAGAAAATACACCAAATTATGTCCAAGATTTAAAACCATACATTGAAGACTTTTCAGGTCAAACATTACAAGATGTATCTTATGATACCAATACTGGTTCAACTGTCACCTATGACAGTATTAGAAAAATGATTGATGCGTCTATATTGCTTGTACAAGGAGACCCAGCAGAAGATGCTTATCAAGACGCATTTGTTGATTACAGTTATTATGAGGAACGCTTTGCCTTTGTTGATAAAGATTTTGATACTGAGTTTACCATTTATGATGCACAAGATGCTGCCCTTGGGTATAGTTATACCGCAACAGTAAACTTTGAGGAATCTGACTATGAAGTCGCAATTCTTGTTGATGCCGATAATACCTATGTAGATTATGTCGCTGTTGACCAAGATGCACCAGATGCGCTAAACACAGCACTAGATGCATTTGCTGACTTAGATGGTGCCATCGATAGCATTACCTTAGATGGAGACTATGATGAGGCGTTAGAAACTAATTTTGTATCAGTTCAAACATTCTTATCTAATTCAACACGTGTTGATGAAACTTATTTAATGTATTATGAAACACTTGAAGATGATAGTGAGGACGTCATTGGTCGCACTTATGTTGGTGTTGCTGAAGGCTATTCTGGAGATAACACGATTGCTGTTGAGTTGTTGAATGATGGTACGATTCAAGAGATTAGTGTTTTGGCATCAAGTGATACAGAGGAAATATATAATGTCGGTGATAATCCACTGTATAATGACGGATGGTCAGATTACATTGGAACAGACTCAATCGATGGTATGGTTGATGATGTCTTTGCTGGCGCAACACTTTCAGGTGATTCAGTAGCAAACGTCGTAAATGCTGCTATCACACATTTAGAAGGGAGTGCTGAGTAATGGCTAAAAACACAAAACCCGCTGAAAAAATGACTAAAAAGAAAAATAAAGACCTTGGCTATTTAGCAAATCTAACCAAAGGATTTATAAAAGAAAATCCAATATTTGTTTTCTTACTTGGTATGTGTCCATCGCTCGCCGTTACTGGGACGGTGGAAACATCACTTGGTATGGGAATCTTAGTTATCTTTGTTTTAGTCGCAAGTAATACTGTAGTATCGTTAATTAAAAACATGATTCCTGCAGAAATTAAAATTCCTGCATACATTGTTGTTATTTCAACGTTTGTAACCATAGTTGGATTATTAACAGAAGCGTACGCACCTGCATTATTTGAATCACTAGGCATCTTCTTACCACTGATTGTTGTTAACTGTTTAATTTTAGGACGTGCTGAAAGCTTTGCGTCTAAAAATAATGTATTAAACAGTGCCATCGATGGTCTTGGTATGGGACTTGGATTCTTAGGAGCGCTTGTCGTTATTGGATTCTTTAGAGAATTCTTAGCAACTGGTGCCATTGCCTATGGTGTTTTCTTACCACTAGGTATTGAAGGTGCGATTATCAATTTAGATACATATTTATTCAGTATGGCAGCGTTTGCTGGACCAGCTGGTGGATTCTTAGTTATCGGATTATTACTTGGTATTTTCCATATGATTGGGATTGCCAAACGTAATAAAAAAGAACGTGAACGCCAAGCGTGGATTGAACAGAAAAAACGCGAAGCAATTGAACGTAAACGTGCAAAAGCACAAGCCCAAGAAAAAGCAGGTGATGCAGCATGAGTTGGACAGTATTTTTCGTCGCAATCTTTTCTTCGATGTTAATTAATAATGTAATTCTTTTACGCTTCTTAGGTGTTTGTCCGTTCTTAGGTGTTAGTAAAAAAACGGATTCTGCGCTTGGGATGAGCGTTGCGGTTATGTTTGTCATGGTAATCGCATCTATTGTTACGTATATTCTTTACTATTTTGTTTTAGAACCCCTCAACATTGAGTACATACAAACCATTGCGTTTATTTTAATTATTGCATCGCTTGTACAACTTGTCGAAATGTTCATCAAGCGATTTAGTAAAAAGCTCTATAAAAGTCTAGGAATCTATCTTCCATTAATTACTACAAACTGTGCCATTTTAGGGGTCACGGTAGCAAATATCTCTGAAGATTTTGCTAGCCAATACGGTGCATGGCAAGGCCTATTTGTCGCAACAACCACTGCGTTAGGAACCGCCCTTGGATTCGGACTCATCATGTTTGCTTTCTCAGCAATAAGAGAACGCTTAGATGCAGCACAAATTAACGAGGCGTGGAAAGGTGCACCGGTTGCACTCATTACCGCAGGGATTATGGCGCTTGCATTCCTCGGTCTTGGAGGGATCGTTTAATGCTTCCTGGAATCTTAGTTGTCGGATTCATTGTCGTATTATACATTGCAAGTTACGCACTTAATAAAAGAACAGAAGCACCGATTGACTTAAAAAATATTGATATACAAAAATGTGGCGCATGCAATAACTTTAGCTGCACAATCAAACAACAAACTGCGGAGGAGAATTAAACTATGTGGGCATTTATAACACTTGGAATTATGGGTGGAATACTCGGATTGGGACTCGCCTTTGCGGCTGATTACCTAAAAGTAGAAGAAGACCCACGCGTTAAAGCTGTCAAAGAACGTCTTCCTGGCTTTGATTGTGGCGCGTGCGGATTCCCAGGTTGTTCAGCGTTTGCTGAGGCTATTGTCGACGGTAATGTAG
Source organism: uncultured Candidatus Izemoplasmatales bacterium (assembly GCA_964395055.1). GTDB lineage: Bacteria > Bacillota_I > Bacilli_A > Izemoplasmatales > Izemoplasmataceae > SLQR01. The sequence continues at coordinate 24,498 of CAYNAA010000019.1, forward strand.
AGACGTTATCGCAATGTAAACCGGGAAAACCATCACATTACAACGCCATCTTAGAATACCTAAAAGACCATCCTAACCCGGATGGATCACAAGTCAAAGTTAAAAAATAACTATAGAACCCTCAAGCGAGGGTTCTTTATTTATATCCCGATGTAAGCGTTATCACTAACTGTTGGCTAAATCAAGCCAAAAAGAGACCTTTTCAGTTGAACTTTAATGATACAAGTGGTATAATGTCTTCGTGTTAAATTTGTAACAAATCATAGAAATGAAAGGTGAATAATATGAAGCGTATTTACATGTTTGGTG
>CAYNAA010000020.1:0-16930 GCA_964395055.1 uncultured Candidatus Izemoplasmatales bacterium
AAAAACCCATCCTAGAGCGTGCAATATTAGGATGGGTTTTTATTGTTTAAATAGTTGCTTCTAAGAATATGTTTGGATAAATCATAATAGCTTTGTACTTTATGATAAAGTTGTTCGTCTTCTGGTTTAGCTTCATCGGTTAAATAAAAGTGCGCGCTTCCATCATATATAGAATAGTCTTTATAATATACATGCGATTGATAGGCACTAAAGATATCATGTCCTACATAATAAGTGAAGTCACCGTCTAAATTAAATAGATTCATGATGGTGGGTAAAATATCAAATGATGTTGTAAGTTTTGAAATTGTCATTGGCGTAATGCCTTCTGTATAAATATAAAGTGGTGAATGATGTTTTTGATAGTCATCAGTAATGCCTTTGAACGCTGTATAATCATCTTGGTTTAAAGTGTAAGGATAATGATCGGTAGTTAAGATAATAACTGTATCATCAAGAAGGTTGTTTGTTTCTAAATAAGCTAGCATATCTCCTAACATCTGATCAAACTCGACTTGGGTTGCTATATAGTATTTCATTGTTTCAGATACAGTATCATGGTAATAAGCATCAACAAGGTCATAGTGTGCGTGACCTGCAAGGTTTGATGTGGTAAACGGTGAATGACCAGATAATGTAAGCACAAAACTAAAGAATGGCTGATTATCCATAATCATTGTCTCTTTGGCTTTATCAAAGAATACGTGGTCATAACGAATATCGGTTTCTGATAGATTAAGTTCATTTTGGCCGTAAAACCGATTGTAACCCAATCCATCATATACTACATCTCTTGTATAAAATTCTTTGTAATTATTATGGAATGCTTGGGTTATATAATTATGATTGTTAAAACGATTAGCAAGTGAGGTACTATAGCTATTGTCATTATACACATAGCATGTTGGTCCATCTTCAATAGAAGGAATGAGGCTGGTATTCATAATGATTTCGGCATCGCATGTGGTACGCGGATAAACAGGCGCATAATGATTATCAAAATTCCACCCCTCAGTTTTTATTTTATATAAATGTGGTGTGAGGGTTTCATTAACTACTAAATCATCAAAACTTTCACCGACAATATACAATAAGTTTTTTCCTTCAAACATCCCTGTATAAAGATTGTCATCTCGCGTTTCTTGAAAGATTGTCGCATAACTATCCACAAAATCTATGCTTTTTTTAAGTGAAAAATTCGGAGTTATCGATTTTGTTAAATCACGGAATAGCAAGTTTGTACTACCATAGGTGCTCATAAACGATGTTTTTGAAAACACACTTGAATAAAGGTAATGATCGCTTGTATGAAGTCGTGCCTGTTTTACAGGATACTGTGCATTGATATTGACGAGGACTAAAAGAAGCAAACTATAAAGAATACCCTTTTTAAAGTCGTGTTGCGGTGTTTTTACAATAGGGAGTTTGCGAATCATGACAATCGTAATAAACAATACAATTAAGGTATATAGATGAAACCAGGTTATATTAATCATACTTTCTGAGGACTCTATCCCTTCTCGTAGGGTCCCAAGTTCTTTAAAACTAAACAAGTCATTAAAGATATAGTAGTATCCATCTTGGACAATCAAATATACTGCCACTATGAGAAATAATGTAAGATGAATGACAATACGTGTTTTATGCTGAACATGCATTGTTAGTGTAAACACTAAAGTAAATATCAATAAGGTACTAAACAAATACATTCTATCGAGGTCAAGTCCATTACGTATGATAAATACAAGATCGAGCATTACGATTGCAATCGCAATGATTATACTTTTTAAATACGGTCTAATTCTAGCTTTAAATGTATCATATGGATACACAAAAAGATAGAGTACAAGTAAAAAAGAGCCACCATAAATGGTCGCAATGAGTAGCGTTTCAATCGTATCACTGGTGCCGTCTTTTAAGAAAAATAGTAATCTTATTATAAGCAGTGACATTAGGAACCCAAGGCCCACTAAAATCACACATGTTTTTTGACGCATGATGCCATCCCCCTCAAGATGAATTTGTATCTATATTATTACATGACCATTAGTGTTATGCAATATTGTTTTTTAAAAAATTGTGACAAATGTCACTGTTGGAATTTTAGAAAGTTTGGTATTGTATGGGTGAGGTGATAAAAATGATTATAAAAATGAATGATGTCATTAAAAGGTATGACAATGTATTGGCGTTAGACTATTTAAACTTAGACGTAAAGAAAGGTGAAGTGGTTGGATTACTAGGGCCAAATGGTGCGGGTAAGACCACAGCTATCAGTGCTATTGTAGGGCTTTTAGATATCGACCAAGGAGACATTCAAGTCTTTGATCAAGTTCAAAGTAGTACTAACATTAACTTACGCAAAAAAATCGGCCTCGTGACGCAAGAAGTAACTGTCTATAGCGATTTAAGCGCGTATGAGAATCTACGCTTCTTTGGTAAACTTTATGGCTTAAAAGGAGAACATTTAGCTAACAGAATTCAAGAGGTTGCTAAGTTAATTGGGCTAGAATCACGGTTACATGATCTTCCTAAACAATATTCAGGTGGGATGAAGCGTCGGCTGAATATAGGGTGTGCACTCCTTCATGAACCTAAACTTATTATCATGGATGAACCAACTGTTGGAATAGACCCACAAAGTCGGAACTATATTTTAGAGTTTGTTAAAAACTTAGCAAGACAAAAAGATATTTCAATCATCTACACATCACATTATATTGAAGAAGTACAGGCCATTTCAGACCGAGTGTATATTATTGATCAAGGTCACATTATCGCGAACGGAACTGTCGAAGAACTCATTAACAAAACCAAAGGCGATCATGTTATTAAAGTGACAGTAAAACTTCCTAAAGCCGATTCTGTGGAAAAAATTAAAGCCATTCAAGATGTTAAAGAGGTTCATTTAGATAAACAAACCTATCAAATAATCACAGTTACAGGCGCGCCTATTTTAGATAAAATTTTATCTATTTTAGCAAGCGAAACAATTGTTGATGTTCATAATGAACATAAAAGCTTAGAGGATGTATTCTTAATGTTAACAGGGAAAACCCTACGAGACGGTGGAAACAAAAATGCTTAGGTTTTATGGATTAAGAGTATTAAAGGATTATATCGGTCACATCATTTTAATTGGATTACCTATTGCCTTAATTACATTAATGGTTATGATTAATAAAGATATCGAACCAGATATATCTACGGGCGAACTCGCTATTAGTATCGGGTTTATTTACATTGTGATGTTTCAGTGGTTTGGCTCGGCATATACCTTTGAAGGTATAGAACATGATTTCTTTACAGCGTTTAAAGACCGTTTACGCGCTGCGCCAGTACATCCTGTTAAATTTATTATTGCGAATATCGTCTTTGGTTTAATAACAAGTTATTTACAGACTGTTGTTATTTTACTTTATGTCATTTTTGTATATCAAGCTGTAATACCTAATTTATATTTAGTTTTTATCATTTTACTTCTCGGAGCTATACTAGCACAATTGGTTGCAGCATTATGCATTTTATGGTTGAAGAAAGCATCGAAAGCACAAGCATTAATCACAGTGTTCATTATTATGTCTATGCTGATTGCAGGGCTATTTGTCCCATTACCAAGCAATAGTCTTACAGCGTTTTTATCGACATACTCATCTCCACTTGCGTGGACACATGCATTAATTTTAGATCTCATTAATGGTCAGTTTCAACTCATTCTCTTTACTTTAATTATCATCAGTATTATCGCGGTAAGCATCGGCACCTATAAAATGAGTCAGAAGGTTACACGATGAGACCGATATTTGAGCTGGCGTTAAAACGGATTCTAAAGCAACGAGTTACATTATTATTAATGATTATCTTTCCTATAGCCATTGTCTTTATACCGCAACCAGAGTCGATGAATACCCCGTCTATTGCTTATGGAATATTCGGCTTAGTTATATTGTTTTCTGCTTTCTTACTGACAAAACAAATTATTGATGATCGACAACACAAAACCATCATTAGAATTGCTGCGGCTCCGATAACCCACAGAGATTATTTACTTGGACATGTGGCTGCTTACATGGGGGTAATGGTGATTCAAATCACAATGTTCTTCATTTTGAGTATTGTAGTGTATGACGCTTTTGTTATGTACTATGTATTGGCGTACATCTTACTGCTTGGCTTTACTTTTATGTCATTAACATTTGCTTTGTTTTGGCATACATTCTTTAAATCGTATGAAACATCGATTGCTTTATTTAGTATTGTTGCCAATTTGATGTCATTGATTGGTGGGATGTCTTTTCCGCTAGCTTTTTTACCAACAGAACTCCGGCGTGTCGCTATCATATTTCCAACGTATTGGTACGCCTACGGACTAGAACTGTCATCAGAAAAAGCGTATGGGAATGCAATATTATGTTTGTTAATTTTGGGTGGGTTTGCTATAATATTTTTATTAATAGGATCAAAAAAACGATTTGAGTGATGACCATGATATTCACACCAAAACGCCTATTGTACGCGACACTAATACTAACTTATATTGGAATATTACTTCAAATAAAACCGCAGGATCCTGCGGTTTTTTCACTTTACATCGTTTCTATATTACTTATTGTATTTAGACTTAGATTCAATGTAGACACTAAATGGATATTTTTAGACATCGCCATCTATTTAGGGCTTTACAGTGTTACTGATACAGCAATTTATGTGATATTACCGAGTTTTATGTTGCTTATTTATTATGGGAAATATTGGGTAATATTTATTTATGGTCTACTCATGATTGGTGCTGGTATGATTGGCTTTGATGGTGCTATTTTATCTGCTTATGCAATGTTAAGTACTCTAATATTACATTTTTTTGATTGCCATGCGCGCGAAGCATTAGAAACCATCGATACACTGAAAGAAAAACATTACACCTTAGAACAAGAAAAATATACACTTTTATCTGAACAAGATCATATCGCCCGTATGAGTATGCTCGATGAACGTGATCGAATCGCTGTTGCCTTACACGATAATTTAGGACATGAATTAACAGCGGCACTGTTGTCATCTCGCGCATTTGAAACAACGAAACCAGACGCGTTAGAAAACACGTCATATTTAGCGCTTAAATCACGCTTAGAAAATGCTGTTGAATCATTAAAAAGTACAGTACACAATACAAAACCATTAGAACCCTATGGGCTTGAACAATTTACAGCGATGATTGAAAATTTCACCTATACAAATGTCAAATTGGACATACCAAAAGATGTCTCTAGTATTTCAGCGAAACATTGGGTTTTATTAATTAGCATACTAAAAGAGGCCTTGACCAACATTCAAAAACATGCACAGCCCACTCTCGTAGAGATTTCACTTGTTATTACACCCCCACTCATTAAGTTTACGATTAAAAATGATGGCATAAATGACAGATCATCAACACATGGTGTTGGCCTAAGGTTTATGCGCAAACGCTTAGAACAGTTTGGTGGCACATTAACGATTCAAAAAAGTTTTACATTCACATTAATATGTACTATTCCTTTGGATTAGAAAGCGGTGAAAATAAATGAAGATTTTACTAGTAGATGATGATGCAATGATTCGCGATAGTCTTTCTATTATCTTATCTAATGAATCGAACATTTCCATTGTAGGTACCTGTAAACATGGTCAAGAAGCCTTGCAGTTTATTAAAGATAACCTTGTTGATATAATATTAATGGATATTCGAATGCCTATTATGAACGGTATTGAAGCATGCGCGCACATAAAAAGCCACAGTCCAACAATTAAGATAATTATGCTGACTACGTTTCATGACTTTAAAAACGTCCATCAAGCACTGCATGCTGGTGCTAATGGATATATATTAAAAAGTGACTCGGTAGAAACACAAATCACAACAATTAACAATGTCTTTGAGGGGCAAGCTGTATTTAGTTCAGAAGCGCTGAATGCCCTAACTAAAAAACATCATGATACGCTACTTACTGAACGAGAAAACAGTTGTTTAGAACTTATTGCCCAAGGCTATTCAAACAAAGAAATAGCCCAACGACTTTATATTGGAGAAGGCACCGTGCGTAATGTCATTAGCATTATCTTAGAAAAACTTGCGCTAAGAGACCGCACACAACTGGCAATTTATTATTGGCAAACACGCCAATAATAAAATAAAATCATGTGAATAATCACCCCAATATCAATAGGAATGGTTTTGATTTAAACGATCATTATTCTACATATGTTATACTATATTTAAAACATATAAGAGGTGTTTTATGGATCTATTTACGCAAATAGCCATAGCGTTTTTAGCCCTAGGTATAGCTGGGGTTTTAGCGAAATTGTTAAAAAGTTTTAATCCCCCATTTTATATTTTAGCAGGAATCATTTTAGGACCAGCCTTATTTAATGTTATTAAACCAAGTGACACGTTTGAAGTGTTTAGTAAGATTGGTCTTGTTTTTTTACTGTTTTATTTAGGATATGAGTTTTCTTTACATAAACTCATGAAGAAAAAACGGGTATTAGGATTTGCGGGGTTAATTGATTTTGTTGTTAACTTTTCACTTGCGTTTATTCTTGGGCTATTTTTAGATTTATCGTTATTTTATGTGCTTGTCTTTGCAGGTATTATTTATATGAGTAGTTCAAGCATTATCACGAAATCATTAATTCAACTTGGCGCAGTCAACGAAGAAGAAGGCGACGTTGTCATGGGCATTATGATTTTTGAAGATTTGGTTATGATTGTTTTCTTAGTTATTATACAGTCTTTAGCCAATACGGATGCATTTTCGTTTTTTGCCTTATCTCAAGATATTGGCTTTGCGCTATTATTTGCGTTTATTGTACTATACTTAGGAAAGAAGTATACCTTTCTTATTGATAAGATTATTGGACAATCATCCCATGAACTCGCACATGTTGGGTTTGTAGCGTTTATCTTTATTGGGGTAGCGCTAGGGTTATTGTTTGGGGTATCAGAAGCACTTAGTGCATTTTTACTGGGATTGATTGTAAGTGAATCCAAGCACAAAGAAAAAATGCAAGAAGTGGTGATGAAGTTTAGAGATATTTTCGGGAGTCTATTTTTCTTTTATTTTGGAATGACCTTTGCCTTTAACTCAATCACAATCCCTATCTATGTCCTTGTGATTATATCGTTTGTTGCGGTAGTTGGGAAGCTATTAAGTGGATTGCTGATGCAAATCACGCATGGATGTAATCGTGATGGAGGACTATTCGTTGGGGTTGTGACGATTCCTCGAGGGGAGTTTTCTTTGATTATTGCGGGTATTGTTGGTGCTAGTGAACCGCAGTTTGCAAATCTTGCGGTTGTTATTATTTTAGTTACCTCTTTTGTGTCTACGATTATCTTTATTGTTTTAATAAAACTGTGTCATGATCAAGAAGTATGTGTGTTATCTGAACAGTTTTTAAAAGAAACCAGTTAAGTAATATTTTCTATGAACTGGTCATAGGTGATAGGTCTTAAATTTTATTTTTACGACATGTATGCTATAATTAAGGTGAGTAAATTATAAATAAGCCGTAGAAAGGGCCAACCTATATGCAAGGTATAATTGATGTATTTAAGCTCTATGTTGAGCGCTGGGACTTTTTTAGTGAATTATTAATTGAACATATTATGTTAACGCTTATTTCTATCTCATTCATAACAATCATTGGTTTAACGATCGGTATTTTAATGACAAAACGAAAGAGTTTTGCTCAATTTATGCTTGCGTTAACCAATTTTTTATATACGATACCTTCTATTGCCTTATTCGGTTTTCTAGTCTTTTTTACAGGCATCGGAAACACCAGTGCGATAATCGCACTCGTGGTTTATGGGATGTTGCCAATTATTAGAAATACGTATGTAGGTATAAACGATGTTGATGAACAAATCATCGAATCGGCAGTTGGTATGGGCTGTACAAACTCACAACTCCTTTTCCGAGTTCAATTGCCTTTAGCCCTTCCTGTTATTTTTGCAGGGTTTAGAACCATGGTTATTATGACGATTGCCTTAGCGGGTATTGCCTCATTTATCGGCGCTGGTGGTTTAGGACGTGCAATTTGGCGAGGGATTACAACTTACTACCCTGAAATGACGTTTGCTGGTAGCTTATTAGTGGCTGGACTGGCGATTATCGCTGATCTTTTGATGGAAGTCATCGAACGATTATTAAAACGCCGCATTTTAGGCGTTAAAAATAAAAAAGGAGCGTAATCTATATGAAAAAGATTTTGAGTCTTTTATTATTAGCTTTAATTGTTTTAACCGTTCAGGCGTGTGGTGATGATGAAGATACGATTGTGATTGCAAGTAAACCGATGACTGAACAATATATTCTCGTGGAAATGCTGACATTACTTATTGAAGATAATACAGATTTAACGGTTGATCAACAACTTGGAATTGGTGGTGGGACTTCTAACATACACCCTGGGATGATAAGTGGTGAAATTGATATGTATCCAGAATATACAGGAACGGGATGGCTTTTTGTTTTAGAAGAAGAACTCATCACTGACCCTGATGAACTCTACACACAAGTTAAAGCTGCGTACTTAGAAGAACTTGATATCGTATGGACTGAACAATATGGGTTTAATAACACCTTTGGTTTAGCAGTTACACAAACTTTGGTAGATGAACATAATTTAGAAACCTATTCTGATTTAGCTGCAATTAGTTCTGATTTAACATTGGGAGCTGAATATGATTTTTATGAACGTGAAGATGGATATCCAGGACTTCAAGAAACTTATGGATTTGACTTTGGTACAACAACGGAGTTAGATATTGGGCTTAAATATCAAGCTATTGATAGCGATCAAGTGGATGTAATTAACATTTTCTCAACAGACGGACGATTAGAAGAATATAACTTAAAAGTATTAGAGGATGATTTAAATTTCTTCCCACCGTATTATGCGGCAACATTAGTCCGTGAAGAAATATTAGACGAATATCCGGAGCTTGAAGCTGTACTTGCGATGATGGACGGGCTAATCAGTAACGAGGACATGACATATATGAATTATCGTGTTGAAATTAACAATGATGATCCTAAGGTAGTTGCCCGTGAATTTTTAGAAGAGAAAGACTTACTTGAATAATGTCGGTTATTGAATTTAAAAACGTATCGAAATCTTATAATGATGTTACAGTCATTAACAACTTATCTCTTTCTATTCCAAAAGGTGAGTTTGTGACGATTCTAGGCCCATCAGGGTGTGGGAAAACCACCCTTTTAAAAATGGTCAATAAAATGATCTCCTTTGATCAAGGTACGATTACAGTAAAAGGGAAAGATTTAAACACATGGGATAAAATTGCCTTACGAAGAGGGATTGGGTATGTGATTCAACAAATCGGTTTATTACCGCATTTAACCATTAGAAAAAACATTACCTTTGTATTAGATATCCAAAAAAAAGACAACGTGTCGTCTCCCAAAACAGCTGAGGAACTTATGGATTTAGTCGGATTAGATAAAGCGATGCTGAATCGTTACCCACGAGAGTTGAGTGGCGGACAAAAACAACGCGTTGGTGTCGCAAGAGCCTTAGCTGCTAATCCAGATATTATCTTGATGGATGAACCTTTTGGCGCGGTTGATGAGATTGCTCGAACAACCCTACAAGATGAAATCATTAAAATATACAAAAAACTTAAAAAAACGATTCTTTTTGTGACGCATGATATTCAAGAAGCACTTAAGCTTGGGGGATTGATTGTTTTAATGAACCATGGTGAAATCGTTCAATCAGGAACCAAAGAAGATTTGGTATTTAATCCTAAAAATGATTATGTTAAATCTTTTTTAGGCATTAAGGGATTTCAAGCATCGTTAGATAATACCATTATGCAAGATTTTTATAACCGTGTGTTAAATAAAGAAATGACCATTGAAGAAGTGTATAACATGATGCGTAAAAATACAAAAAAATCTTAAACGGAGGCGAACTATGGCAAAAAAAACCATTAGCATCACCCCATCTAAGAACGGACCATATGTTGTTAAAAACTTACATGAACTCACTGAATCTACAGATAGAACAGTACCAATAAAAGATCCAGTTATCGCCTTATGTCGATGTGGCAATTCCAAAAGCAAACCCTTTTGTGATGGCACACATGGTAAGATCGGCTTTACTTCTGAAAAACAAGAAGACCGTGTCTCAAGACACCATGATATTTATGAAGGAAAAGAAGTAACCATTCATGATGACCGCGGTATTTGTTCTCACGCGGGGTACTGTACAGATGGATTACCTTCTGTATTTAGAATGGGGAAAAAGCCATGGATTGATCCAAATGGCGCAAGTCAAGATGACATTATTGAAACCATAAAAAAATGCCCGTCAGGCGCCTTAAGTTATGAAATTGATGGCAAACGATTTACAAGCTATAACGAAGATCCGAAGATCAAGATTAACGAAGACAGTCCGTACCGTATTGAAGGCTTTATTGATTTACTTGCGGAAGACAATCCAGAATCAGAGGAACACTATTCATTGTGTCGGTGCGGACACTCAAAAAATAAACCATTTTGCGATGGATCACATTATTATGCTAAGTTCAAAGATAACGGTATTGTAAAAAAAGCTATACCAGAGGTCTCATCTTCGGATGTCCCATTCGATAATAAATATAGTCACATCAAAGACCTTGCTGAGAATCCGAATATTAGACAAAGTGCGATGCGTACTTTAGAAACATTTCCTGATTTTAAAACCTTACTCTTTAAAGCCAATCAGTTAAGCCGTATGCCTTTAGATAAAGATGCTGAAGTAAATCTTAAAACGACGATTGGTCCGAAAGCGAAACACCCACTAACCATTGATTTACCATTTTTTGTCTCACATATGTCTTATGGTGCACTCTCAAAAGAAGCAAAAATCGCTTTAGCTAAAGGGACAGCCCTAGCAAACACTGCCATGGCTTCTGGTGAGGGTGGGATGATACCTGAATCAAGAAAAGCTGCAAGGCATTATATTTATGAACATGGAACTTCTGCGTTTACTTATGATGAAGATGTCATGAAACAAGCGGATGCAGTTGAATTAAAACTTGGTCAAGGGGTAAAACCTGGTGTTGGTGGTGAACTTCCTGCCAATAAAGTGACTGCTGAACTAGCTAAAGTTCGAGGGCTAAAACCAGGAGAAGCATCCACCGCACCGAACCGGCTCGCCGGGGTTGATTCTATAGATGATCTTATCGCTTTAGTTAATAAGGTAAGATCAGTTATAGAAGGGAAACCCGTTGGCATTAAAATTGCCACGAGTCATTTAGAAGAAGACTTAGCTCTCGCGTTACAAGCCAACCCAGATTTTATTACCATCGATTGTCGTGGTGGCGCAACCGGAGCATCTCCGACATTCTTAAAAGATAATGTTGGCATACCAGCTGTTTTCGCCATCCCTAGAGCAAGAAAGGTGTTAGATAAACACAAAGCCAACGTCACTTTAATCGCCACAGGGGGATTTAGAGATAGCACAGATATCGCTAAAGGGATCGCACTTGGTGCAGATGTTGTTGCGCTTGCAACGGCCTCGATGATTGCCATTGGTTGTGTACAATCTCGGATATGCCATACAGGGAAATGTCCTGTTGGCATCGCCACTCAAGATGAAGCGTTAAGAGGTTTAGTTGATATTGATAGTGCCGCCAAACGATACGCCAACTTTGCTCTAGGCACTGCTAAAGAACTAAAAATGCTCGCGCGGTCACACGGAATGAGTGATATCCATAAACTCACTCAAAACGATTTAATGACGTTATCAAATGAAGTATCAAAAAACACCAAAATTGATCATGTATAATTAGTAAAGCCACTGCATTTGCAGTGGCTTAATTTATGTACTCGATAAACTTATTTACGACATCACCATCAAATTGAATATTGCTATAATCTTTAAGTTCTTTAATTGCAGCGGCTTTTGTCATTGGATCTCGATAGGTGCGTTGTTCTGTCATTGCATCATACGCATCAGCAACAGCAATGATTCTAGCTTCTAAAGGAATATCATGGCCTTTGAGTCCTTTAGGGTATCCAGACCCATCATATTTTTCATGATGCGTCAAAACGATATTGGCAATATCCATATATTCTGTAACGGAAGATAAGATTTTAAAGCCAGACTCTGGATGCTTGTTAATTTTTTCACGTTCTTTTTCTGTAAGTTTTCCTGGCTTATCTAAGATATCTTCAGCAATATTGATTTTTCCGATATCATGGAGCCTAGCTGCTAAAGACACCCGATTGGTAAACGCAGTTCCAAGATGATATGTTTTGGCTAAGCCCTTGGCAATCTTACTCACACGTTCTGAGTGGATTTTTTCGCGTTTGCTTTTTTCAAAAAGGGTTGTCATAATCACATCAATGGTTTTTTTAGAAATACTCGACCCGTCATAAATTTTGCTGGTGTTTAAGTTGGTTAGCGCCTCATTAAAGGTATCAGATAAAGCGGTATGACTATCGTAAGTTGTACTGTAGCCATAGCTGATGTTTAAATCAAAGCTAAAACGATCAATAGAGTTTAATTTTTTACTAATGAATTTAATCATTGACACAGCATCTTTGTGCTCTTTGCCTTCAATAATTAACGCAAACTCATCACCACCAGTACGGTAAACATGCATTGCATCACTAGATAGAATGTGTTTCTTAAAAATACGTGCAATGGTAAGCAATACTTGATTACCAGTATCATACCCAAACGAAGTATTGATAATTTGAAAGGTGTTAATGTCAAATACGGCAATGGTTATAGGATATCTTTTTGCGCGTTTTTTATCGAGCAAAAAGGTATCAAAGGCATTGCGGTTTAACAGTTTTGTTAAGGCATCTTCTTGAATCAATTCTTGCATGCGCTTTTTATTTTCATAGTCTTTGGTCATATCTTCAATAATACCGATACCACCAATAATGATATCATCTTCTGTAATAGGTGAAAACTGGACTCGGGTTGGGAAGGTTTTACCTGTTAATAGCGAGGTGTAGTTTCCTTCAAAGATACTTTTTTTACCAGCTAATGCCATGTTTAATTTATCGATTAATGCGTGATTATTAAGCTTGCGCATATCAAGACCAATTAACTTGTCTAGTGTACTTTCCAAAATATCCGCAAAAGCCTGGTTAGCGACTTCGATGATACCTGAGGTGTTGTATTGAATGATTCCTAATTTACTATTATCGATTAAAGAACGGTATTTCTTCTCACTTTTTTTTAGCAGGTTACTGTTATCGAGGCGTTGCTCATGATTCATAATTGCCATGGAAAGTAGCATAACAGCAAGTGGGTAACTAATCATCACAATAATACTAATATTCCTTAACACGTCGAGATTTTCCGGATAAGGTAAGACTAATTGTGATAACAACATGAAAATATGAACAACAACTCCGAATATATAATATTCAAAGTAGATGTTCATCAAAAGTTTTGCATGAATTTTATATTTCCAAATAAGACCAATAATAAGGGCTGAAACCATGGATAAAATCCCAGCATACATACCCACACCGCCAATAAATATTCGGTACGCAGTAGGCACTGCGGTTGCGATGACTGATGTAAGCGGTGAAAAGAACAATGCTGTTACAGAAATCATCACAGTCCGTGTATCAAAAAAAACACCATCCCGCATTTCCCAGGCGTTAATCATGATGACAATGGTCACAAGACCAATTAACAATCCTGTGAATGCTCGTGCTGAGCGCCCTTTGAATGTAATGTTTTTATTAGATAAGCTAATAATAAAAACCAAACCAAAAAGAAGGACGATATTAATAATAATATCATTTATAATTTCCAATGGTGCTCACCGCCTTAGGGATGGGGCAATAAAGGTTCTTAACATTATTTTATCACCTATTGGTTTGTTAAGCAAAATAATAATGTTAATTACATGTAAATACTGTTACAATATAGTATAAAAAGGAGATACGATTCCTAAGTGAGGAGACGCTATGGACCCTAAACATCTCTTAAATACCTTATTTGAAGCAGCTTATATTGTCGATGAAAATCGTAAAATACTGTATTGGAACGATGCCTGTGAAGCCATTACTGGCTATACAAAAGACGATGTCGTTGGACACTATTGTTATGACAATATCTTAAGACACGTGACAGAAGAAGGCAAGCAACTATGTCACGATGGCTGTCCGTTACAAGATACTATCAGACGCGGCATCATCAATGAAGCCACCGTATATCTTCATCATAAAAAAGGCTACCGCGTGCCTGTCAGTGTTAAAACCATTCCCTTCTTAGATGATACAGACGGCACCTCAAAAGCCATCGAATTTTTTACAGACGTTCCATCAAAAGCAAAACTTTATCAAGAACATAGAAAATTAAAAGAATCTTCAAGTATCGACACCTTAACCCAACTTTATAACCGCGCGTTTCTCGATTATCAAATCGAAACGAGTATTAATGAAGCCAATACATTTGATACCGGCATCGGCATCCTGTTTATCGACATTGATCATTTTAAAGATGTCAACGACACGTACGGTCATCAAGCAGGCGATAAAGTATTACAAATGATTGCCAAAACGCTTGCCCTCAATGTACGTTCACATGACTTCGTCGGCCGCTACGGCGGAGAAGAATTTATTGTCTTATTGCGTGACATTGACCTACCTAGTTTACAAATGGTCGCACAAAAACTTCGCATTTTAGTCCAAGAAGCCACAACGTTTATTGATGATTACACCCCCATAAAAGTGACCATATCAATAGGTGGCTCTCTATATACACATACACATACAAAACACGCATGGATCAAACAAGCCGATGAGGCTATGTATCAAGCCAAAGCCAAAGGCAGAAACCGTGTTGTCATTGCAACTTAGGTGATTATATAAATAAAAAAAAGCAGTTGCCAAAAAAGCAAATGCGTTATTATTTTTATTGGTAATCATCACTTTCGCCCCAAATACGTTCTACAAGATCAGGGTCATCGATAAACGGATTCCGATTACCTTGATACTCATAAATGGTTTGATTTCTTAAAATCTCCCATTCAGAGACGGGGTCTGCTTCATGCCACCGCAACAAATCATCTAAATCTCCATAGTATGGTAGTTTAGAGTCTTTGCTAGGATCCGCATCATTAATAACTTCTAAATCAACCATATCACCAGGTTCACCTTCATAACGAACCGCCATATAAAACAGCATTCTCGCGACGTCCCCTTTTACTTCATCACGCGGTTCGAACTCCCATTCATTACAAGTGTAATTACCATAATCACGATCAACAACATTATCATCATCGCCATCAAAACAATCTTCAAACAACCGGTTATTTTTGATTGAATTCATCGTTCTTTCTGCAGGGACTAAATGATGTAAATCCGTGTGTGCACCCATATCTAATACTGTCGTTGTGCCTTCTTTGATTTCAAAATCACCACGAGACTTACTCCAGATATGTTCCCGGTTCCACACTACCGTACCGTCATCTGTCTCGCACTCAGCGCCAGTATCTTGTCCGTCTTGACACGTTTTAGGCCAAGACAATCCTGTATAAAACAAAATAACATTATTAGGATTATCAGGGTCTTCGTCGGTTAATTTTAATATATCCCATACATCAGTCTCATCATCTGTGTATGGATATTCCGTATGCCCAGTTATAATATCATTTAACGCATCTTTTAACGCATCGCCCGTTAACCCTTCAATCCCGTCGTAATACCCAGTTGGGATATAAAAAGACCCATCCGCATCCGTCACAACCTCGACAGAAAATTCAATCACGCGTTCATTGCCACTAAAATCGACAGCTTTGATTATTAATTGTTGGATGCTTTGATTTGAGGTATCAATATCACCAGAGATTTCTACTTCACAAAACAAATCATAATCATCGTTACATGTTACATCAGAAATGTCATACGCATAGTCACCATTAAGCAATGCCTTTGATGGTAGTCCACTCACATCAATCACTGGTGCTTCTGTATCATCGATAACAAACATCGTTAATAAATTCATTTGAAACACATATTGCATGCCTACATAGAGCCCGCCAAGAATAATAACTAAGACAGCACCATAAAGCCGTAATTTTTTCATAAAATCAACTCCTCAACGTATACATAATTATACCATTTTAATACCAATTTTGGATACTTAAATTAATTAACCGTTTTCCAATATTTTTTTTATATTGTCTAATTAAATACGTATGTTAAAATAAAGTATATAACAAAGGAGTTGCCTATGAAAAAATCCCTGAAATTACTCTATATTATACTTCAATCATTGTTTTATATTTTTGCGATGCTTACTATTATCGCCTTTATATTCTATATTTTTGGCGCACGGCCTTTAACAACCGTAGGCTATACTTTACTTACCGCCATCGTATTTTTATTCACATATGCAATAACATATAGAATATATACAACTATTTATAAAGAAGAAGACATTGTAAAAACAGAAGCTGATCATATGGAAGAATTAAAAAACAAACAATAAAAAAACGGCCGTTGCCGTTTTTTTATTACATATATTTTTAAGAATAAACCGCAATTTTTTCTTTTAATAGTTCTATAAATCGCTCTTTATTAATCCCTGTTGTAAAGAACCGTTTTTTCGCATTGGTGATACCAAACATATCAACGACCGTGCGACCATACGTATATTTACCCTCTGTTTCAATTGAAATAGAGTAATAGTCGCCTTTTACAACGTCACTATCAATGGTATATAGTAACGCAAGCGCATCATGAACAAACGCAAAAGGTGGGAAGTTCAAGCCTTCTGTTTTTACTGATGTCATAAGCAAATCTTTTATCACATCCAGTGTCGGATTACTGCCAGTGAATAACGTAGTAATATCTTCTTTTGATAACCCTTGATCCATCGTCGCATCTAAAGAAATCACATG
>CAYNAA010000020.1:17030-24734 GCA_964395055.1 uncultured Candidatus Izemoplasmatales bacterium
CTCGCCCCTTTAATGACAGGGGTATCTTTACCTAAAAATTCGACAACCTTTAACGCATTGGCTGTAGTCTTTTCAAGTGATACATTCCCTGATACTGTTGTTATACCCTTTAACTCAAGTTCTTCACATGCATGCGCTAAAAACAGTGTTAGCGCATCATCTATCCCAGGGTCACAATCAATAATTATTGGTTTTTTTATCATACGTCACCTCATTTACTACTACTGTATTTATCATAGCACACTAATGCTAAAATAAACGGATAAATGATGTCTTTCTTACAACTAAAAAAAGAAAATTAAAAACACAAGTAAAAATCCTTGCATTCAAAAAAAGAGTATGTTACTATACCACTATACTTTAGTAAAGTGCAGGCGATATATATGACTCTATTTATTTCATTACAAGCACATCATCATTATCAATCATAAGGTTTGAGACTATATATATTTATATAGATACAAACCCGTTTTTGATAATGTGTTTGTATCTCTCTATAAGAGCTAGGTGCATGCACCTAGCTTTTTTAATTTGAAAGGATGATTAACATGACAGTAAAAGAAGAACTCTCGCGTATTAAAAAACGCAACGCGATATTAAAAACCATTGAACAATTTTCAGAAGACCAAAACTTAATTAAAGTTGAAGTCGATGATTTTGAGAAATACGATCATTTTATGCAAAACAATCCACAGTTTGATATGCATACATTTGTTAAAGTCCAAGATTTAAGTGGGACGATGTTATTACTTAAACCTGATATTACGACCAATATTATTGCACAGGTCACGAAGATGATTGATCAAGATGAAAGTTTAGCACTTTATTATCTAGATAATGTCTACAGTTATAACGGCAATAATGATATTAATGTGACCCGTCAATATGGTGTTGAACTCTTAGGTAATGATGAAAATAATAATGAAGTGACGCTAATAAAAACCTTAGAAACCTTATTTAATACCTTTAATTTACCGCTTGTTATAGAACTCGGAAACCAAGCATTCATAAATGTATTATTAGAAAATCTGGATGTATCAAATGATACTTTACAACGGATTAAAACATGTATCATGAGTAAAAACTATCCCGAACTTAAAATCCTACTTAATGCATCTAATAAATCAGCGTATAAAACCTTGCTCATTGATCTTTTTGAAAAAGACACGCATGGCGCAGAACTCCTAGATTGGATTCAAAAAATGAACTTAGACATCAGACTCGCAGTAGAACTAAAAACGGTATTAGATATTAAGGCGAAAGCCAAAGATACGGTTGTGATTGATTTAACTTTGATGCACCAATATACCTATTATAACGGACCCATTTTCAAAGGCTACACGGACAATATTAAAACCGATATTTTAAGAGGTGGCCGGTATGATACGCTTACAAAAACCTACGGTCAACCAACAAAGGCCTTGGGCTTTAGCCTAGATATGGATACATTTATTGAAGAGGTGACATTTAATGACTAAACAATTACATATTGCATTACCAAAAGGCCGTCTTGCCGATGAGGTTTTTAGTCTCTTAAAAAAAGCAGGCTATACAGTCCCCAAAAACACCAACAGCCGAAAACTTATTATTGAAGATACAAAAAATAACTTCACTTACTTTTTAGTGAAACCAACCGATGTTATCACTTATGTAGAAGAAGGCGTTTGTGATATTGGGATCATCGGAAAAGACAATATTTTAGAAGAAGCAAAAGACATTTATGAACTTTTAGATCTATCACTCGGACGATGTAAAATGGTTGTCGCAGGCATCGATTATGGCGTGATGACACAAGCCAATCCGTTGACTGTTGCCACAAAGTATCCTCTAATTGCAAAAACCTACTTCAAAAAAATCAATAAGCCAGTAGATATCATTAAGTTAAACGGCTCAGTTGAACTTGGACCACTTGTTGGCTTAAGTGATGTGATTGTCGACATTTATGAAACCGGAAACACATTAAGAGCCAATGGGTTAAGTGTCTTTGACGATATTGTTAATATTAGTAGTAGACTGATTGCCAATAAAGCCAGTTATCGTTTAAAAAATACGGCCATAAAAACCATCACAAAAAAACTACAAAAAGGAGTGGATTCCAATGCTTAATACCTTAGATTATGATTCATTTATGAAAACCACACAAGACGCATCGTTTATTGATGAAGGAACCCTTAGACAAGTGAGAACGATTATTGAGGGTGTAAGACAAGATAAAGACAACGCCCTTTATCGTTATACCAAACTGTTT
The DNA here is from genome assembly GCA_964395055.1 of uncultured Candidatus Izemoplasmatales bacterium. Classification (GTDB taxonomy): domain Bacteria; phylum Bacillota_I; class Bacilli_A; order Izemoplasmatales; family Izemoplasmataceae; genus SLQR01. Next base: position 19,279 of record CAYNAA010000020.1, read on the forward strand.
GATTTCGCAGATATATCAACCTTACGTATTGAACAATCTGTCATCGATAAAGCATACGCACAAACTGATAAATTGTTAATCGATGACCTTAAAAAAGCCTATCAGTCAATCGAGGCGTTTCACAAAAAACAAATCGAGTCAGGGTACATGCTAAAAAGCAATAAAGACCAAATCACTGGTCAAAAAGTGACGCCGATTGCCCGTGTTGGGATTTATGTTCCTGGCGGTAAAGCAGCGTATCCATCAACCGTACTCATGAACGCGATCCCAGCTAAAGTGGCAGGTGTAAAAGAACTCGTGATGATTACGCCGCCAAGCCAAGACGGTTCTGTCAATCAAACCATTTTAGCTGCCGCAAAACTATGTGGTATTAAAGAGGTTTACCGCATCGGCGGTGCACAAGGGATTGCGGCATTAGCCTATGGTACTGAAAGCATTCCACCCGTTAATAAAATTGTCGGACCAGGCAATAAGTACGTGGCTGCTGCTAAAAAAGAAGTCTATGGTTTTGTTGGTATAGACATGATTGCTGGACCGAGTGAGATTTGTATCTATGCAAGTGAAGATGCAAATCCTAACTTTATCGCCAGCGACTTATTAAGTCAAGCAGAACATGATGAAAGTGCACGTGTCTTCTTTATTACCGAAAGCGACACTTTACTCGATAAAGTAAACACCGCATTAAACGCACAACTATCCGTGTTATCACGTGAGACAATCGCTCGGGCGTCACTTAGAGAAAATAGCCTCGCAATAATCGTATCTAAAGCTGATGAAGCGATTGATGTTATAAACAAAATCGCGCCGGAACATTTAGAACTTATGACGCCTAATAATCCTTATCTAGTTGAAAACATTACCAATGCTGGCGCCATCTTCTTAGGCGACTACTCACCAGAAGCATTAGGTGATTATTGTGCAGGCCCAAATCATACCTTGCCAACCAATACCTCAGCGCGCTTCAGTTCCCCTTTAGGAGTCTATGATTTTATCAAACGAACATCTATTATAAACTACACCAAACAAGGCTTAAAAGAGGCCAAAGATTCAATCATACGTGTCGCTGAAAAAGAAGGGCTAACTGCCCACGCTGAAGCGATTAGAAAGCGGTTTGAATAATGAACATAAAACAATCATTAAATGCCTTAAAACCATACAAGGCTGATCAAATAGATGTTCCTATCGTCTTAAACGCTAACGAAACACGAAATTACTTATTTCAAGATCCTATTAGTATCAAAGAAAACTTTGCCAGTTATCCAAATGCACTTGGCAATCCTCTTAGAGATAAACTCGCAACCAAATATAACCTTAAAAGAGACAACTTCATTATCGGTAATGGATCTACAGAACTCCTAGATTTAACCGTAAAAACATTTTTAAATCCAGGAGAAACCATGCTCACATTCACCCCGTCTTTTTCCATGTATCCAATTTACGCAACCCTATATGATGCCAATTACGTAACGATTGAGACAGAACCTGATGGGTCTCAATCGATTGATAAGCTAATCCAAAAAGCCGAAGAAATCAACCCGAAAATAATCTTTTTATGTACCCCAAATAATCCCACAGGAACCCTAGTTAAAAAACAAGACATTATTCGCTTATTAAACCAAACCGATGCGCTTGTTGTCTTAGATGAAGCGTATATGGAGTTCGCAAAAGAAAAAGAAAGCTTGTTAAAAGAAAGCCCAAATTACCCTAACTTGCTTGTGGCGAGAACATTCTCAAAAGCGTACGGACTTGCCTATGCAAGACTTGGGTTTATGAGTGGTAATAAATCCCTTATAGATACGTTATTAAGCGTTAAACTACCATATAACGTCAACGGGATGTCTTTACAACTTGGGATGGACGCATTAGATAAAGACACTCAGTTTAACGCCTTCATCGATGAGACCATCAATACCCGCGATACATTTTATCAAGCATGCCTAGACTTAGGACTTGACGCTGTACCTAGTGAAGGCAATTTCATCTTTATTAAAAGTACAATAGACTTATATGCTGGTTTATTAGAACGCGGAATCTTAATTAGAAGTTTTAACAACAACACCTACCGCATCTCAATTGGAACCAAAAAAACCATGCAAAAAACCATTAAAGCCCTTAAGGAGGTCCTTGACAATGAGACAAGCTAAACAATCACGCCAAACCAAAGAAACCACAATCACGCTCACACTCAACTTAGATGGCAATCAAAACATTACCATTAATACCGGTATTGCGTTTTTCGATCATATGTTAACGGCATTTGCTTATTACGCAGGGATTGATCTTACCATTGAAGCCAACGGTGACATTGAGGTCGATGACCATCACACCGTAGAAGACGTTGGAATTGTCCTTGGCCAAGCACTAAAAGAAGCCTTAAATGATAAAAAAGGCATCACCAGGTTTGCCTCGAATTTTACCCCAATGGATGAAAGTTTAGCGCGCACGACCTTAGATATTTCCAACCGTGCAACGCTTGTTTATAACGCATCCTTTACTAGAGATATGATTGGCAGTTTATCACTTGAAAACATTCGCGAGTTTTTTTACGCTTTAGCTATGAATGCAGGCATGACCTTACATATTGATGTTCTATACGGCAGTAATGATCATCATAAAGCCGAAGCCATCTTCAAAGGGGTTGGGCGTGCGATTAAAGATGCCGTACAAGTAACTAGCGACACCATACGCTCTACAAAAGGATCACTCTAATGGTTGTCATCATTGATTACAAACTCGGGAATATTACCTCGGTTTTAAACGGGTTTAACCGTGCAGGGGTTGAGGTAACATTATCAAATGATCCTATTGTCATAAAACAAGCAAGTGTCCTTATTTTACCCGGCGTTGGTGCCTTTAAAGACGCGATGGACGACCTTATTGATAGTGGTTTAGATGGCTTAATAAAAAATCATGTCAGCCAAGGCAAATTGTTAATCGGTATTTGTTTAGGGATGCAGTTACTTTTTGAAACAGGTTTAGAATTTGGAAAAACTAAAGGCTTTGGCTTTTTAAAGGGTACAGTTAGAAAAATTGATACCCCCTATAAAATACCTCACATGGGATGGAATGATTTAACGATTACCAAACCTGATTCGATAGTGACCAACATCAACAACGGCGATTATGTCTATTTTATTCATTCATTTAAAGCAGATGCCAATCAAGACGATATCATCGCTACAACAACATACGGTGAAACACTGCCAGCCATTGTTAGAAAAAATAATGTTATCGGAATGCAGTTTCACCCAGAAAAAAGCGGCCTCATCGGCCTTAAACTACTCACCAATATTAAGGAGGAAATCGCATGATTTTATTTCCGGCAATTGATATTAAAAACGGTCAAGTCGTCAGACTAAAAAAAGGCGATTTCACGACGGCAGAAGCCTACAATAATAATCCGCTAACCATTGCCAAACAGTTTTATCAAGATGGGGCATCTTGGTTACATATTATCGATTTAGACCGTACAGAAACAGGCACAAAAAATAACCAAGACACCATCGAATCGATCATAAAAAATGTACCAATAAATATTCAAGTTGGTGGCGGAATTCGCTCCACTAAAGTAATTGAATCCTATCTAGCATTAGGTGTAACCCGTGTGATTGTCTCAACCTTCGCATTGCTTAACTTAGAAAAACTCAAACCACTTATAAAAAAATACCCCGGTAAAATCGTCGTATCGCTTGATGCGAACAACGGATTTGTCACAACCCACGGTTGGCAAAAAACGCTAGATAAACCACTAATAACCGTCGCCCAAGATTTAGAAAAAGCAGGCATTAAAACGGTCGTGATCACCGACATTAGTAAAGACGGCATGATGGAAGGGACCAACATTACGCTCTTAAGAGAGGTTATGACCAAAACCAACCTAAACGTCATCGCCTCAGGCGGCGTTCATGATTTAAACGAAATTGTCATCCTCAATAATTTAAATGTCTACGGTGCAATTATTGGTAAAGCGTTATACGTCAATGCATTTACTTTAAAGGAGGCACTATCATGCTTGCAAAACGCATCATCCCCTGCTTAGATGTTCGCAATGGCAGGGTTGTTAAAGGCAAACAATTCACGCTTATTGAAGATGTTGATGACCCTGCAACACTCGCTAAACGCTACAGTTTAGAAGGTGCTGATGAACTCGTATTTTACGACATTACCGCATCAAATGAACGCCGTAATATCGATATTGATTTTGTAAGACAAGTCGCCAAAGAAATTAATATCCCATTTTCAGTCGGCGGGGGCTTAAGAACCGTTGATGATATAAGAACCGTCTTAAATCAAGGGGCTGACAAAGTTTCACTAAACAGCGCTGCCATCGACAATCCTGACCTAATCAAAACCGCCGCCAATAAGTTTGGGTCACAATGCATTGTCGTCTCGATGGATATTACCTTAATAAACGGAGTTTACAAAGTGTTTAAACACGGCGGCCGTATTGAAACCAATTTAGAAGGCATTGCTTGGGCCAAAGAAGCAGTTAGGCTTGGTGCAGGCGAACTCGTTGTCAATAGTATCGACCAAGACGGCATGAAAACAGGTTTTGATATCCCGTTGCTTAAAAAAATAACTGAAGCAGTAAATGTCCCAGTCATCGCTTCAGGTGGGGCTGGTTGCATTCAAGACTTTATTGATGTTGCTAAGCAAACCACATCAGATGGGTATTTGGCTGCCAGCGTTTTCCACTTTAACACCATCAACATAAACACACTAAAAGAAACCTTAAAATCAAACAATGTAGATATTCGCATAGAAAGCAGTGATATAAATGAAACCAATCTTTAATAACGAAGGCTTACTACCCGTCATCGTCCAAGACTACAAAACCAATCAAGTTCTTATGCTTGCGTATATGAACGACGCAGCGTACACCAAAACCATTGAAACTGGAATCTTAACTTTTTATTCACGTTCAAGAGAAACCCTTTGGGTTAAAGGTGAAACCTCTGGGAACACGCAAACCTTAAAAAAACTAGACTATGATTGTGACCAAGATACCTTACTTGCCCAAGTCATCCAAGAAGGTCCCGCATGCCATACAGGAAATCAGTCTTGTTTTTACCGAACCCTCATCGACAACACCGAACCAACCATTAAACTTGATGCCCTATATCAAGTCATTGTAGACAAAAAACAATCAAAAGATAAAGGCTATACCAACTATTTATTTAAAGAAGGCGTCGACAAAATCTTAAAGAAAATTGCGGAAGAAGCTGGTGAAGTGATCATTGCCTCAAAAAATAATAATGAAGAAACCATCTATGAACTAAGTGACTTATTTTATCACAGCTTAGTGCTTATGGTGAATCAAGGTATTTCTCTAGATGATATCTATCAAGAACTTGGGAAGAGAAGACAATGACATTTATTAAAGATTCACACATGCACACAAATTTTTCACCAGACGCAGATCCAACGATGACCTTCCAAGATTATGTCGATGAAGC
>CAYNAA010000021.1:0-24615 GCA_964395055.1 uncultured Candidatus Izemoplasmatales bacterium
AAGAAGGCATCATCCAAAATAAAGCCAGTGAACGTATTTTAATCGAACTGTATGGGTACGGTATATCATCCAAAATGGCGATGCGGATTATTAGTGCTTACGAAGAACAAACTCTCGCCAAAATAAAAAGTAACCCCTACCAGATGATTTATGATGTTGAGGGGATTGGCTTTGAACGCGCCGATCATATCGCGATGCGTCTGGGGTTTGAAAAAGATGACAACAAACGCATTAAAGCGCTGCTTGTTTATATCTTTCAAACGCTCATCTTAAAACAAGGGCATACCTATATAGCACGAAACACCTTTATCCAAGAATGCATGCACTATCTCGAAAAAAATGAAACCTTAGAACATGCAGACACCTTAATCAACAATGCGTTAAATGACTTGATAGAATCAAAACTCATGACTGTCAATGATGACAATCTAACCTTAACTACGATTGCCCGCGCTGAACAAGAAATCGTCACGAAATTATCCCATCTTACAGCCCATACATCGACGATTGATAAACAAAAAGTATACAGTTTAATCCAAGCGTTTGAATCAAAAGAAAACCTTACCTATACATCGGTTCAGCGTCAGGCCATATTAAACGCCTTAACTTACCAAACAATGATTTTGACCGGCGGACCAGGAACAGGAAAAACCACCGTTATTAAAGGACTTATTCATGTTTATTATACCTATCACGATTTAACCCCACCAAGAGAAGACCAATCATCTCTCATTCATTTAATTGCCCCAACGGGGCGTGCCGCCAAGCGTATGCAAGAATCAACCAGTGTCTACGCCACCACCATTCACCGCTTTTTAGGGTATAGTTATGATGGGTCGTTTATGCACAATAAATATAACCCAGTTGAAGGGAATCTTTTTATTGTCGATGAAGCTTCAATGATTGATGTCTTTTTAGCCAGTCAACTCATGCAAAGTCTTCCAGACTATGCCAATTTAGTATTTGTCGGAGATGATGCCCAACTCCCAAGTGTTGGCCCTGGTCAAGTATTTAAAGATCTTATTGACTCAAAAACCATTCCCACAATTACGCTTGATGTGATCCACCGGCAATCAAAAGACTCACACATCATAGATCTAGCCCGCCATATGCGCAAAGGCAGTTTACCTAGTGACTTACTCCAAGTCTATCCTGATCGCTATGTTTTTAAAGAAACGACCAACAATTTCCAAAACCGCCTTAAAAGCATCATCGACTACATGATGAAAGAAGGCTACACTTTACATGACGATATTCAAGTATTGATACCAATGTATAGAGGCAGTGTCGGGATTGATGAAACCAATGCCTTTTTACAAGACATCTACAATAAAACCCATCAACCAGGGCTAGAACACTTTAACAGAACCTTTAAAGTCGGAGACAAAGTCTTACAACTCACCAACCAAATAGAAGATGGGATTATGAACGGTGACCAAGGGATTGTCAAAGCCATTGATTACCAACAAAAAGCACTTATCGTTGAGTTTTTAGGTCAAACTGTTAACTATAAGTCTAAAGATTTAGTTAACTTAAGACTTGCCTATGCGATGAGCATTCATAAAGCACAAGGAAGTGAGTATGGCGTCGTCATTGTACCAATCTTTAAAAGCTACTCAATAATGTTGAAACGTAAACTCATCTATACCGCGATTACCCGCGCCAAAGATAAAGTTGTCCTCTTTGGCGATGTTGAGAAACTCGCCTATGCAGTCAAATCTGTCGAAGAATCTCGTCATACAGGACTAAAAGCCTTACTCCAAGCAACCCTTACCCCATTGCCTTCTAAAAAACGTACAGATGCGCCCTTACCATTAAAACGCGAAACTTCTAAAGAACAACCCATCTACGACCAAGAAATCCCCTTTGATACACTAGGCGAAGACCTTGATGCCAAAACCCCCTATGACTTTTTAACCGACGATGATAAACACGAGTAAAAACATTGCTTTTTCACCCTTTTCCTTGTATAATATATGCGATTGATGATGAAGAATAGTAAAATATTATCTTTAGTAAAGAGAGTTTACGGTTGGTGTAAGTAAACCTAAAGATGTATTTGAAGCTCCTTCGGAGAGACATTGTAAACAATGTCCGCGTGCACTGCGTTAACTGTGCCTAGAGTGCTTAGTAGAGAATCAAGGTGGTACCGCGGAGCTTATTCGTCCTTAAACATTTTTTAAGGGCGTTTTTATTTAGTTAGGAGTGAATACATTGAAAAAATTAACAGGACATGAATTACGTAAAATGTGGCTCGACTTTTTTGAAGAACGAGGCCACAAGATTGAAGAAAGCGCAAGCTTAGTTCCAATCAACGACCCAAGCTTATTATGGATAAACGCTGGTGTTGCCCCGTTAAAAGGGTATTTTGACGGCACCCGTATTCCCAAAAACCCCCGTATTGCGAATGCGCAAAAATGTATTCGTACCAACGACATTGAAAATGTCGGAAAAACAGCAAGACACCATACCTTCTTTGAAATGTTAGGGAATTTTTCTATTGGTGATTATTTCCGTGACGATATTATTCCTTGGGCTTATGAATTATTAACCAGCCCAAAATATTTTGATATGGACGTAAACAAACTCTATATCACGGTCTATCCAACCGACCAAGAAACCAAAGAAGCGTGGCTTAAAGTCGGAATCAAAGAAGACCATATCATTGAAAGTGAACACAATTTCTGGGAAATCGGTAGCGGCCCATGTGGACCTGATACCGAAATCTATTACGACCGCGGAAGTGGCTTTGGCGAAGGCGATTTAACCCTCATCAAAGACGATATCGAAAACGACCGTTTTGTGGAGGTATGGAACATTGTATTCTCACAATATAACGCCAAACCAAATCTTACTAGGGAAGAATACCCAGAACTCCCTAAGAAAAACATCGACACCGGTATGGGACTTGAACGTATGGCCTGTTTATCACAAGAAACAGAAACCAACTTTGAAACCGATCTCATCTACCCAGTCATAAAACATATCAGTAGAATTGCAAAAAAACCTTACGGCGGTGAACTCTCTTTTAAAGTCATCGCTGATCATATTCGAAGCGTCACCTTCGCAGTCAGCGACGGCGCAACCTTATCAAATGATGGACGCGGGTATGTCTTACGCCGTCTCTTACGCCGTGCCATTAAACACGGACGCCAACTTGGCATCGATAAGCCTTTTTTAAAAGACCTAGTTGATACCGTTATTACGATGATGGAAGAAAGTTATCCAAGTCTTAGAAAAACCGAAACATTTGTTAAACAAGTTATCGAAAAAGAAGAACTAAAATTTTTAGAAACCTTAAATCAAGGCGAAAAAATGTTAGAATCCCTCATTGCATCAAGTGATAAAGTCATCAAAGGAGAAGACGCATTTAAACTTTATGATACCTACGGTTTCCCAATCGAACTCACAGAAGAATACGCAGAACAAGCAGGGATTAAAGTCGATCGCCGTGGCTTTAACATTGAAATGCAAGCACAAAAAGACCGTGCGCGCAGTGCCCGTAAAACCATGCGAACAATGAAAGACCAAAATGAAGCTTACTTAAACTTCACAACCCCATCAACCTTTGTAGGTTATGATACCTTAACTAAAGAAACTCAAGTTATTAAAGTATTTGAAGAAGGCATAGTTACCAAAGAAACTCCGTTTTATGCAGAAAGCGGCGGACAAGTATCTGACCAAGGTGTAATCATGAAAAACGGACATACCTATGATGTCATCGATGTTGAAAAACTCCCTAATAAACAACACTTACACGTCATCGAACATCATAACTTAAAAGAAGGGGATACAGTTACCATGCGCGTTGATGAAACATCACGTCATCTAACCATGGCGCATCATTCTGCGACCCACTTACTATATAAGACTTTAAGAGAAAAACTTGGTTCACATATAAGCCAACAAGGAAGCCTTGTTGGACCAGATTATTTACGCTTTGACTTTAATCACTTTGAACTAATAACCGACCACGACCTCTTAGCAATCGAAGCGAGTGTTAATGATAAAATTAGAAAAGCGTACGATGTCGATGTCCAAGAAACGACCGTTGATGCGGCGAAAGAACAAGGCGCAATAGCGGAATTTGGTGAAAAATACGATGCTGAAGTTCGCCTTATTGATATGGGAGAAACCTTAGATTTATGCGGCGGAACCCATGTCCATAATACGGCAGATATTGAAAGGTTTAGTATCGCAAGTTTAGAATCTAAAGGCTCTGGTGTTTACCGTATTACCGCTCTTGCCAAGGATAAAGTCTTTGATATCGAAAACCACATGAAAGGCTTAGATGAAAACATTGAACACCTGAAAGAAAAAGCAGAAACCATTCTAAAACAAGCCAACAATCAAAATATCTCACTTACCTTTAAACTTCCAGAACCGAACAAAATTGTTGGAAGTTATCAAGATATTATCAATAAACGGCAATATTTTAAAACTTTACAAAAAGCAGTGAAAACGTTAGAAAAATCCTATCAAGACGCAAAAGAAAACGCAAGTTTAGAAGACCTTAAGCACTATCTTAATCAAGCAAAAGATGGTAAAATACTATTGAAAACCCATGATATTGATCCAAAAGCATTAAAAACATTGACGGATAGACTCATGGAACACCTTAATGAAGGGACCATCTTTATTGTTAATAAGCTTAAAGATAAACTCATATTAATTGCCAAAACAACAGATCAATCTGTCCACGCTGGAAAACTCGTTAAAGCAGCGGCACAAGTCGCGGGCGGTAATGGTGGTGGCCGTCCTGATTTTGCGCAAGCAGGCGCAACTGACATTAGTAAAACTGATGACATTATTGCTTTTGTCGAACGTGAACTCGCATGAAAGTATTAGGACTTGACCTCGGGTCGCGGTCCCTTGGTATTGCAATTAGCGATCAATCAAAAATGATCGCAAGAGGCCTTGAAAACTACCGATTCGACGATATGGATTATGACCAAGCTATTAACCGTATTAAACATCACTTAAAGCAAGAACCAACGATTGAAAAAATCATTTTAGGATACCCTAAAAATATGAATGGCACCATTGGAACTCAAGGCAAACTCAGTGAAACATTTAAATCAATGCTAGAAGAAGCTACCGATATTCCTATCATTTTATGGGATGAACGCTTGACCAGTAAAATGGCATCATCACAAATGATATTTAGTAAAAAAAATAAAAAGAAACGACAAAAAACCCTTGATCAAGAAGCGGCTGTACTCATATTACAAAGCTATCTCGATCAAACATAGGAGGCAATTATATGGACGAAAAAACATTACGTGTTGAAGATGAAGCAGGGAACACATTTGATTATGAAATCTTGTTTACCTACACATCAGACAAATTCAACAAATCGTTTGTCGTCTTAAAAGAACAAGGGGACTCTAATGAAGTTTTCGCCTATCAATACAACGAAGAAGACGAAACAGGCGGACGGTTATTACCTGTTGAAACCGATGAAGAATGGGACGAAATTGAAGACAAGCTAGAGGCATACGCACAACAAGACGATGCGTAAGTATTTCAATCAACTGCCCATAAAAGAGACCAATGATACATTGGTCTCTTTAAGAGCGGTCGCAGAAAAAAACAACATCCCAATTATCACCAAAGAAGGGATGCGTTTTTTACAACAACTCATCACCATGACCAACACAAGATTTATTTTAGAAATTGGAACCGCTATTGGCTATAGCGCACTTGCAATGGCTTCAATAAATAAAAATTTACACATCACAACCATAGAACGTGATCCAGCGATGATTACCCAAGCAAAAAAACAGTTTGCTGTGTATGACATCTATAACCAAATTACATTAATCGAAGGCGACGCCTTAAAGATAGACTACACTGGCCCAGCACTTGATATGATTTTTATTGATGCAGCCAAAGCCCAAAGCATCAAGTTTTTTGAACGCTTTGAGCGATATCTAAAGCCTGGAGGCATCATTGTCACAGATAATCTTTTATTCCACGGGTTATTTGATGAAGATGGTCATTCTAAAAACGTAACCAATTTACTAAAAAAAATAGATGATTTTAATCACTACATTTTGAATAAAGAAACCTACGACACCGCCATTTACCAACTCGGAGATGGCATGAGCGTAAGCATCAAAAAGAGGTGACACCATGAAACTTGCCGTAACCATTAAACATAAACATGATATCGAACGGTTTATTCATTTAAACATTGATACATTAATCATCGGCATCACGCCCTATGCCCATAGAATGGAAGGGACGTTTAAAATTGATGAACTGAAGCCGTTGATAGAAACCATAAAAACCCATCATAAAAATGTATGGATTAATCTGAATGCGCTTTGTCATGAGGATGACCTTAAAGGCTTAAACACGATTCTTAAGAACATTGGGTCATTGCCTATTGACGGCATTTTATTTGCGGATTTAGCGGTCTATCAATATGCCAAAACCTATGCACTTACGAATAAACTCATTTACTATCCAGAAACGTATACAACGAGCGCACACGATGTTGATTTTTGGCATAACGAAGGCATCAAATCACTTGTTATCGGCCGAGAAATGACACTCAATGATATTAAAGCGATGACTGATGATAAAACAATGCCATTAACATTAGTCGGTCATGGCTATTTAAATATGTTTCATTCCAAAAGACCCTTAGTTGAAAATTATTTTAAATATACCAAAGACCAAGACATTGACCGCGTAAAAAACAATCGCAATTTAACACTCATCGAAGAACGCCGTAACGAAACATACCCCATTTTACAAGACATGTACGGTACGCATATATTTAGAAGTAAACCCATCGCATCATTTTCTGTCTTAGACGCATTAAAAACACGTATTGATACAATGATTATTGATACTGTCTTATTACGTGAAGATACGGTTACCCAAATAATCAAAGATTACATAGACTTACTTGCTGGCAAACAGGTTGATTTAAGTCGATATGAAAACACGACAGATACTGGGTTTTACTTTAAAGAAACCGGGACCAAAAAGGGGGAAGCATCATGAAAAAGCCAGAACTCTTAGCCCCGGCTGGGACCTTAGAAAAGCTTAAAATCGCTATCATGTATGGTGCGGATGCTGTGTTTATCGGTGGAAAAGCTTTTTCACTTCGCGCAAGAGCATCAAATTTCGGTCTAAAAGAAATCGAAGAAGCCGTACAGTTTGCCCATGCACACGATAGTAAAGTTTATGTTACGACCAATGTGATTCCACATACTGATGACCTTGACGGACTTGTAGACTATTTAAAAGCCCTAGAAACAAGGGATGTTGATGCAATTATTTGTGCCTCAACGAGTGTCGTTGACTTAGCACGTAAACATACCAATTTAGAAATTCATCTTTCAACCCAACAATCCATCACTAACTCCAAAGCCATTGAGTTTTGGCAAGAACGCGGCGTAAAACGGATTGTCTTGGCTAGAGAATTATCATCTGATGAAATTGAAATCGTAAAAAACCATACCACCGCAGATTTAGAAGTCTTTATTCACGGGGGTATGTGTGTGTCGTATTCAGGAAAATGCACACTCTCAAATAATATGACTGATCGCGACGCCAACCGCGGCGGATGCGCCCACTCATGTCGCTGGGATTATGATATCTTTGATAACGGCGAACAACTTAATGTATCCATGCCCTTTTCAATGAGTTCAAAAGACTTACAAACGGTAAAATTCATTTCCCGCTTGATTGACATCGGCGTCGATTCATTAAAAATTGAAGGACGTATGAAAAGCATTCACTATATCGCCACCGTCGTTGATACCTACCGGCGTCTCATCGATGAACTTTGTGATGATTTAGATGTTGAGATACCAAAATACTTGCTCGACATTAAAAAGGCAGAAAATCGTCTCACATCACACGGATTTATGCAGGGCATGACAACCGTTGATGAACAACTCTATAATTTACGCAGCGAGCAACCAACACAAGCCTTTATCGGCTTAGTTAAATCCTATAATTCAAAAACAAAAGAAGCCATCATTGAACAACGCAACTACTTTGAAGATGGCGATTTAATAGAAATATTTAGTCCTAACTTTCAAGCCACAAGCTTTATCGCCAAAAACATGACAACAGAAGATGGCGAGAGATTGGATGTCGCTAGACATCCTAAACAAATCATCAAACTCAAAGTACCATTTCCCGTATCACCATACGATATGGTGCGCAAAGTCTTAAACGAATAAAAGTTGTAACTCATGATAAAACATGATAAAATACCTATCATATATAGGCAATCTGGAGGTCTTTAAAAATGGAAAACAACCATAGCTACAAACTAACTAAGCAAGGATTAGAAGATTTAAAACAAGAATTACACACATTAAAAACAGTTGAACGCGAAGAAAACCTTGAAGCGCTTAAAGAAGCGCGGGCTCAAGGAGATCTAAGTGAAAATGCTGATTATGATGCTGCGCGTGAGCGCCAAGCACAAATAGAACAACGGATTAAAGAACTAGAAAACATTATTAAACATGCGGAGATTATTAAAGAGGATACCTCAAAAAAAGTGAATATTGGGAAGACGGTCGAACTACAAATTAATGGTAACGATCCCAAAACATATAGTATTGTCGGAACCCTTGAAGCGGATCCACTCAATGCACGTATCTCTAATGAATCCCCTGTAGGTAAAGCTGTCATAGGACATAAAAAAGGCGATACTGTCACGTTTAAAACAGAAGCCAGCAAAGAAATTACCGTAAAAATTATTGACGTGAAATAAAGAATGGCTTCCATTCTTTTTTTCGTCTAACGAGGTGACATTATGCATATAGGATTGATTTTTGCAATGCAAGAAGAACTCGATGCGTTTTTACAGCTCACCACACGTAAAGAAACCCATAAGAAAAAACACTTAACCATCCACGAGGTCAGCGTCAATGGACACCGTGTTTTTTGCATTTTATCAGGCATCGGCAAAGTCAACGCAAGTTATGCAACGACATTGTTAATTGAACATTTTGACATTAAACTACTCTTAAATAGCGGCGTTGCAGGTGGACTTAAAACCCACATCGGGACTTTAGTATTAGCAGAAGGTGCAGTATATCATGATGTTGATGTGACCCCGTTTTCTTATGATTATGGCCAAGTTCCAAATTTTGATCCAATTTTCACTTGTGACCAAACATTACTTGATTATGCGCAAACAATCTGTGATGAACAAGGGTATACTTATAAAACCGGACTAATCGCTTCAGGTGATCAATTTGTAACCGACATCAAAGCACTAGAAAAGATCCGTAAAATGCATTCAAACATTTATGCCATTGAAATGGAATCTACAGCCATTGCCCATGTTGCTACAATTGCCAAGATTCCCGTCTTTATTATCCGCGCAATATCGGACACCATCGGCTTAGATGATCAAGCAGAAAACTTCAATGTCTTTTTACAAAAATCAAGCAAAAAGGCCGCAACCTTAATGAAAGCACTTATCGAACGCTATGATTATTAAACATCTACTTAGTGGCACTGAAAAAACCTTTTATGTTCAAAAAAGAAAAAAACAAAAACGGATTATTATAAGACCGAGAAACGATGATTCATATACAGTTACAGCCCCAAAATACACAACAAAAAAAGCCATTATTGACGTGATTAAAACCAATCAAACCGTCTTAGATTCAATGACACCAATGTTCAATATTAAAGCCCAGTTCAAAGCTGGGGCTTTAATTACGATTTTTGGTAAAGCTTATATTGTAAACGTCCAAAAAGGTAAAAAACACAGTGCGATAAACGAAGATACAATTATCATTCAAAATCAAACAAATTCTGCGGCTTCAATCGAACGTCAATTATACCAGTTATTAAAAGCGACATTACATGCCGAAATCAAAACCTTAGCGTCTCATTATAACCCAATCATTAAACACATCGACTTAGAACACATTACCCCAAACATCCAGTATATGACAAGCAAATTTGGTAGTTGTCAACCACATGGAAAAAAACTATCATTTAACCTAGAACTAATTCATTATCCTAAGCCCATACTTCACTATATTTACGCGCATGAAATTGCCCACTTTATTCACCCAAATCACTCTCGAGCGTTTTATGATTTGTTAAGTACACTTTGCCCTGATCATAAACTAAAAAAACACAGATTAAACACCTTAAGGAAAATACTTTTCCTCCAAGGATTTAATGCGCTGCATAGACAGTACACATAAAAGGAGGTTCTCCCCATGATTCATTGGTTCTTAAAAACTAAATACTTCATCCCTAAAGCCCACGAAGAAAGTGTCTTTACCATCGACTATAAAACGCTTTATGAAGAAGGAAAACGCGTCTTACTCATCGATGTCGATAACACCCTTATTCCCTATGATGAAACGCACCCAAATCAAAAAATGATTCAGTTGTTCAGCACGTTAAAAACCATCGGCTTTGAAACCATCATTATTTCTAACAATGGGACTAAACGAATTAAAACATTCTCAGATGCTTTGAAAGTTCCTTATGTAGCTAGTGCAAAAAAGCCACTTAAATGCGGATTTAAAAAAGCACAATGCTTAACCGAACAATTCCACGAAAAAGAAGAAATACTTGTTATTGGTGATCAACTGATGACCGATGTCTACGGCGCAAAACGATCAAAATTAGAATGCATCCTAGTCACACCAATCAAAAAACGTTCGGAAAAATGGTACACAAAATTTAACCGTATAGTGGAAAACAATATGCTTAAAAAAATAAAAAGAAAATATCCTAAAACCTATCAAGCACTACATTTGGAGACGAGAATAAATGGATAAACATGTATGTATTGGGTGTGGTGGCACCTTACAAAATACCGATAAAGACGCCCCCTTTTACACCCCAAAATCTCTTGATACTGATGATATGATACTTTGTCAACGGTGTTTTCGTATACGGAATTATGGTGACATCATTCCATCGGTACTTAAACCAAAAGCGTATAATAACTTAATTCAATCGATTGCTGAAAAAGATGTTTTAATCGTCAAAGTATTAGACGCCTTTGATTTAGAAGGATCTATGATGCCACAAATCCACAAATTAACAGGCAACAATGACACCTTAGTGCTTGTTAATAAACGTGACTTACTGCCAAAAACCGTTCACGATAATAAACTTAGATACCGTGTAAAAAAATATTTAAGAAACAATAACGTCCACGCCATTGATGTTATGATGGTTAGTGCGCATAAAAAATACCATATCGACGCCATGATCGATAAAATGTACACTTTAAGTAAAGGCCGTGACATTTACATGGTTGGTGCGACCAACGTAGGCAAAAGCACGCTTATCAACGCACTCTTACAAGCATCCACAGAACTAAGACAAGCTTTGATTACCGAATCGAATGCCCAAGGTACCACCCAAAACTTTATCGCCATTCCGTTTGAAGATCAAACCCTATACGATACACCAGGATTATATAATAAAAACCATATCGCCACTGTCGTGTCGAATGAGACCTACCAACATATACAACCAAAGAAAGAAATCAAACCACGCGTTTATCAATTAAATGAAGGACAAACCCTCTTTTTAGGTGGTCTTGTACAACTCGATTTTAACCAAGGAATTCGTTCGAACTTTATTGTCTATATGGCCGATGCGATTGATATTCACCGCCGAAAACTAGACGGAGCAACCGACTTTTATACCACTCATAAAACAACCTTGTTAACGCCGCCATTTGAAAAAGACCCTGAGACTAAACGAGAAAAGAAATCGTTTGCTTTTAATAAACAGGAAAAAATCGATATCGTCATACCAGGATACGCATTTATTAGTATTTTAGGTAAAGGGACCATCACCGTTCACACACCAAAAGGCATTCACCCATATAAACGCGAGGCGTTAATCTAATGATTGAGCGAATCAAAAACGACCTTAAGCAATATTATAAAAATGATGTGACACGCTTAAGTCATATTTATGGTGTCAAAGATACTGCACTTAAACTCGGAAAACTCTATGGTGCCGATTTAACAAAATTAACACTTGCAAGTTACTTACATGACATTACCAAGCACTACCCAACAAAAACCCATATAGACATATTGAAAGCCAACCAAAAAGCCCATATCATCAATGACTTTACCCCACCACTTTATCATGCGTATACTGCTTCAATTATTGCCAAAGAACACTATAACATAAAAGATACCGATATATTAAGTGCCATTGAATCACATACTGTTGGTAAACCCAACATGTCTTTACTAGAAAAAATTCTTTTCATTAGTGATTTTATCGAACCTCACAGACTCTACCCTTCATGTGTCATTGTTAGAGAAATCGCTTTTAACGATTTGGACTTAGCCGTATTTAAAGCCATTGATTTATCAATTACACTTTATGAAAAAAAACATGAAACCATCCCTATCATCGCTTACCAAGCCCTTGCCTATTATACCCCCAAAAAGGAGATTAACTTATGACAAAAATACAACTCATTACCGAAGCATTAGATGATATTAAATTAAAAGATATCACAGTCTACGACATGCGTGAAAAAAGTCCGTTCTTTGACTATTTCATTCTCTCAACAGCCAGCAATACCCGTCAATTAAAAGCCAGCATTAACCAAATCAAAGAAGCCTTATCAAATACAAAATACGATATTAAAAGTATTGAAGGCGCAACCAGCGATAGTTGGATACTAATTGATACATCTGACATCATCATTAATATTTTTACAGAACAAGAAAGACATCATTATAACATTGAAAAAATGTGGATGGATATTGATACCATACCAATTGACAAACTATGAACACTTACCACATCTTAGCTCCTTATTACGAACATTGCATGGATGATGTCTTATACGCAATTTACGAAGACCTTATTCACCGACATACAACCCCAAGCACTTTACTTGAAGCAGGCTGCGGAACCGCCTATTTATCGCGCACTTTCAGTCAAGCTGGGTATACCGTGACTGCCTTTGATAATAATGAGCGAATGTTAACGGTTGCCAGTTATATTGCAGGTACTTTAAATCAAAACATCAGTTTACTAAAACACGATATCACCACTCCCTTTTTAGGGACTTACAGAACCATCATCATGCCCATTGATGTCATTAATCATTTACCAACATTGATGTCTGTCAACAACGCACTCACAAACATTAATCACGCCTTAGAACCTAACGGAATCTTAATCTTCGATATTTTAAAAGAAGCATACTATGACACCCTTAAAGCATATGAAGAAACCATTCCTCTAAAAGATGAAACAGTTCACTGGCAAGCAAAAGCAATCGATAATCATACCATTGAACATCGTGTCACCATCGATAATTTCACTGCAACCCACAAAGAGTACTTTTATCCACACGATAAGATTCTTGACATGCTTAAGGGGCTAACCCTTTTGGAAACTATGGATTTAGATACACGTAAGATTTATGTTTTTAAGAAAAAAGAAGAATAAACACTCCGTCATTATTATATAGATGAAAGGAGTGTTTTTTATGTCAAAAAATGCAAAAATACTAATAGGATCAGCATTACTCATTCTCATTACTATACTTAGTATTATCTTTAATCAAATAGGAAACCAAACACCTCCGTTAAGTGAAACAACTTCGTATTCACAAGCAGCACCAGAAGACACAGAATCGATTTATATTGTTGTTTATCTAAGCGGTGAAATAAAAAATCCAGGTGTCTACAAAGTACTAGAAAATACCAGACTATACCAAGTAATTACCCAAGCTGGTGGCTTAACTGAAAACGCAGATAGACAAGCCATTAACTTAGCACAAACACTCACGGATGAACACCATATCATAATCCCTAAGACTAACGACCCTGATTTAACAGATTCAAATACCAATGAATCAGATACAAACGATATCATATCAATTAATCAAGCCAATAAATCAACATTAGAGACACTGCCAGGGATTGGGAGTGTCACAGCACAACACATTATTGACTATCGTACAACGCATGGCCCATTTTCCTCTTTAGATGAACTACTCAATGTCACAAATATTGGCAACAGTACCTATGAGACGATACGTCCATTTATTCGACTTTAGAGGGCAGTGGCACCACCTAATTATTACGCTTTCTTTTTGGCTTTTACATTATGAAGATACCCTATTTATCATCTTTTTTATACTTTATATCATCTATCTTTTTACACTTTCAAAACAGCTTGCCTTTGTTGTCTTTTGTGTAATAGCTTGTTATGCCTTCATTAGAGCATCAGTACCATCACCATCCATACCAAGCACCCTTGAGGCAACGGTTTTAGAATCTACAAGGGATGCTAAAAAAGCCATCATCCAAACAACCAGCACAAAACTCATTCTTTATGATGAAGACCTTCCTCATATGACCCCAGGTACCACACTTTATATAGAAGGCACATTCAAACCAATCGACCCACCTACAATGCCAGGTGAATTTAACTACGCACGGTATTTAATCTCGCAAAATATTGCTGGGTATTTTTATCCTGATGAGATACAAGTCACAGGTGATACCTGGCATTTATACAAACTTAAATACCATACAAAGACATACATTAATTCACATTTTGAAATAACGGCACCTTATATGCGAGCGTTTATTTTAGGCGATAAAACCACCATTAACCAAGAGGTAAATAATGCGACGAGTAGTCTTGGAATTGCCCATCTTTTTGCGATATCTGGATTACACGTCAGTTTATTAACGGTATTTTTAGTATTTACCTTAGATCAATTGAAAACCCCTGCCTTTTTTAAACTCATAATTATATCAATGGTGTTATTTCTTTATATGGTCGTAACATCATTTACCCCATCTATTGTCCGTGCTAGCTTAATGATGGGGGCGCTTTTAATCAATAAATACTTTAAGTTAAAAATGACACCTATCGATATACTTACATTATTGGCAATAGCGATGATGTTAATCAATCCTTTTATCTACTATCACCAAGGCTTTATTTTAACCTTTTTAGTTACCACTATTCTTTTTCTAAGTCAACCTATCATTAAAAACAAATCCCGCCTTAGCCAATCACTTTACGTTAGTATATTTGCCTTTATTTCAACTATACCTATCATTGCTCAGTTTAATCAATCGATTCATCCTTTTACTATTATCTTTAATATTATTTATGTTGCGTACACAAGCGTTATCGTATTACCTCTTACCTATGTTACCTTTATTTTTCCATTTATTGAACCACTCTACAACAGTTCATTAATCTTATTTGAGGGCACAGTTATCATTCTAAATTCACTTATTCCATCACTACCCATTGTGTTTAATTCAAAATCGCTTATGCTTATTTACTATGTTTTATTTTTTTATATGATGCACACCAATAATGATAAAACCCTTTTTAAACGCGCTTTAGTATTTTCATCATGTGTATTGTGCATTATTTTACTGCCGTTTTTGTCAGTCACGCAGCAAGTCACTTTTTTCCATGTGAACGGCGACGCTATTTTATTACAAGATCGGTTTAATCAATGTAATATTTTAATCGATACAGGCAATGAAGACCCACAAAACAAACTCATAACATCGCTTAAAACCCGTCGTATAACCCATTTAGATATGGTCATTATAACCCATGATCATCGCGATCATAATGGCATGCTCAAGCCCCTACATGCTGCGTACTCTATTCGAACTATTATTGATACCCCACCACCAAGCCCTTATATGACCTGCGGCAATTTTTCAATACAATTTTATACACCCGAACACCCTTTTAAAGATCCTAACAATCAATCTTTAGTGTTTACAGTGACTTTTAACAATGAAACCATTCTCTTTACAGGAGACATCGAATCACCCGTAGAACAGTATTATTTAGACTATCCACTCGATGTGACAATGTTAAAGGTTGCTCACCACGGGTCAGACACGTCTACATCAAACCAATTTTTAGACCATGTAGACCCCGATACTGCAATTATTAGCGCCCATCAAAACACCATGTTCAATCATCCCTCACCATCTGTTGTAAATAAATTCAAAACACGTGATATCACCTTGTACCAAACAAAAGAAGAAGGAACCATAACATTTACTTATATTTTTAACAAACGGATAAAAAAACACCTTAAAAACCCGTAATATATGGTAAAATAGTCCATGTAAGGATTGAGGTGCATACAATGAACGAACCAATTTTAACCTTTTACGGAGAAGACACATTTTATATAAAAAGTAAAATCAAACAAGTAATAAAAAAATATGATTTTGATGAATACAATACAACGTATTATGATCTAGACGATGTTTTATTACAAGAGGCAATCAACGATGCTATGACCATCCCATTTATGAGCGAAAAGAAAGTCGTTATTATTCAAAATGCAACCTTCTTAGGGAGTGACAAAAAGAAAAAAAGTCTAAATCACGATATTGATTATCTGGCAAAATATATTAGTAATCCTACAAAAAGCACCGTTTTAATATTATCTGCATCCATTGATCAATTAGATCAACGTAAAGCGATTGTTAAAGCATTAAAAAAACACAAAATTATTGAGTGTAAGCTTAAATCATCACAAGACCTTGTGTCGTGGGCGAAACGCCAAGTCGGAAATCAATCAATGCATATTGACAATGATGCGTTAGATGAATTCATCAAGCGCGTCTCACATAGTACAGAATTTGCCTATTTAGAAATGCGTAAACTGTTATTATACGCGAGCGACCAAACCCATATTAATTTAGATATGATAAAAAAAGTCATCACCAAAAACATCGAAGACAATGTATATGAAATTACCAATGCGTTATTAAGACGCGACCAAAAGAAAGCATTAGAAGTTTATAATGATTTGGTTTTATATAGCGAAGACCCATTAAGAATACTCTCAATTATCGTAAACAAATACCGAGAACTACTTCACGTTAGTATTCTATTAGAACAAGGAAAAAGCCAGTCTGATGTTCAAAATTATTATAATGTTTCTAGTGGGCGTGCATACTATATGGTTCAAAACGCCAAAACAGTACACATAGATGATATTAAAACCCATCTAAAATACTTAGAAAACCTAGACTATCAAATAAAAACAGGACGAATAGATAAAAAAATAGGTCTAGAACTATTTATTCTTAGTACATAAACCAAACACATAAATTTATTAGAACAGTTCAATATAACGCTGTTCTTTTTACGTTAGTGATTCAGCTAATTTTCTAATGAAATTGCGTTTTCAATTAGGATACTATTTACTTTTGCTTATTTATAAACTATTATAGAATATAATAACTTAAAACATTACCTGGGGGGTATTTAAATGGAACACTATTGTCCACATTGCGGTGAACCGTTAAAAGAACATGCTGATTTTTGTTTGTCTTGCGGCAAGCTTATTAAAACACAGCCAAAAAATCACAATATTACGTATCATATGTTCTCAAAAACAGCGGTCGCTATTATCGGATTTTTTGCGATAGCACTTTTTTTGAATCTCATGACGTCTATGATTTATCGTATTAGTATGGGATATGTCATACTAATTCCTGGAGTTATTAAGATTATTTTAGCTTTATTGATTGCTGTTATTGCTTGGATAGAAAACAGTAATAGACAAATATCAAAACAAATTTTTATTATAGCCTTGATACTGTCAGTGTATTTCATTTTAGAATCAAGTTTTGAAGTTGGTAATTATATTAGATTTTGGAGCCGTTTTAGATAACCAATGGTTAGATGCATTAATTAACACCATGAAACACTAGGGGGGATAATTGTGAAGCATGCACGCTTACAGAATGAGAGACCATCTCATAAACATGCCACCAGTACTCTATTATCTTCACGATTAATCAAAATAGCGATTTACAGTGCCATTTTACTAGGACTAAGTATTGTTTCAGTCGTATTTTATGGATTATTTAAGCCGTCTGATGTTATTTTAAATCTACTCATAACACGTTTCATCACCATCACTCCAATCATGACAGAACATAATAATGTGTTTATTGATACATTTATCCAAACCTTTGGTGACTTTCTAAGCGTTATGATGCTGTTTATGATTTTGGCGATTGTGATTCATTCTTTAAAGTTTCCATTGCAAGAATCAGTTCAACTTTTTCAACTTATTATTATCCCGTTTATACTTTTTGAGTGTTTACAATTATTAGGTATTGGTAATTTTTATATACGAGATTTATTTGCGTACGCACTCGGTTACCAACTTGGATTTGTTATGGTCAACCGAATTGAAAATACAACGTTTAAAAGTATGTTTGAACTTGGATTCGCTTTTATTGCAAGCGGAAAGAAGGGGAGTAATCATGGCTAAATATTGTGCCAATTGTGGAACGGAAGTGAATGAAACCCAAGATGTGTGTTTACAATGTGGACACCGTCTTGCCGCATCTCAATATGTCACTGAAGGTGACACATTTGGTTGGGCAGTACTTGGATTTTTCTTTCCAATCGTTGGTCTAATACTATACTTGGTATGGAAAGACAACCGACCTAAAGCATCCTTAAGTGCTGGAAAAGGTGCATTAATCGGGGTTATTGTTAATGTTATATCAATCGGATTTGTGTTAACAATGATGTTTTCTGTTTTACCATTTATGATGGTTTAGCACTATATGACAAACCTATATTTATATAAATATCTTTTATTAAGGATTGATAATCATGGCAAGCTATTGTTCAAAGTGTGGAAATGACGTTAAAGCAAATCAAACAGTATGTCTACAATGTGGGACTTCGTTGCATTCAGACATTGACACAAACGAAAAAACAGAGACCTTCGTCTGGGGCCTCTTAGGGTTTTTGGTACCAATTGCTGGACTTGTTTTATACTTGGCTTGGAAAGAAAACAAACCTAAAAGCGCAAAAAGTGCAGGTATAGGTGGACTTGTTAGTTTTCTTGTTGGCGTTGTATACATCGTGGCCATGCTGATTGCTGAGATACCCGAAATCGGAAATCTAATTTATTAACAATGTTATAAAATAATACTATATAAGGAGAATGTAAGCTATGGCAAAATATTGTGCAAATTGTGGAACTGAAGTAAAACCAGATCAAGATGTATGTTTAGAATGCGGGCACCGTTTAAAAGAACAACCGAGTAGAAATGTTCGTGTCGAGGGAGACACATTAGGATGGGCAGTACTCGGGTTTTTCTTCCCACTGGTCGGACTCATCTTATATCTAGTTTGGAAAGAAGAACGTCCAAGAGCCTCACTTAGCGCGGGAAAAGGTGCGCTTTGGGGTGTTATCATTCAAGTTGTATTTGGTATGTTCTTGGGAACGGCTAGTATTTCTATGATGTAAAAGATTCACAAAAAAAAATCGTGCGTAGGCACGATTTTTCATTGTTATAGTGAATTAATCATTTTTTGCAGCTGTGATTTTTGTCTTGCAACTTTGTTTTTATGGTTGATGCCTTTTGCTAAAGACTTATCTAATTTTTTATTTGCTGTATTAAACGCGTCTAACGCTTTTTCTTTTTCGCCTGCTTCAACATAGTTTTTAACTTGTGTAATTGAACGTCTTAAACTAGAAGTAAACATATTATTACGTAAGTTTCTTTTTTCGTTGGTATGTGCTCTTTTAATTTGTTGTCTTGAATTTGCCATTCTTTCACCTCCGTTATCAAGTTAAGCGACTATATTTTATCAAAGTGCATGGTAAAAAGCAACACATATCGACTAAAAAGAAAACATTATACGTGTACTTTAATCAATGATTTGATATAATACGCTATTGAGGTGATTGTATGATTGATATACCACTAGGAACCTATCAGTTTTTCACAGTGATAAAAGTTGAATCTAGTCAGTACATTGTACAAAAAGACAAAATTACATTGGCACTACCTAAAAAAGATGCGACTAAACCATTAACACTACAAGAAACCGTTGAAGTATTTATTTATGCGAACCATAATAAACAGATTGTAGCTACCATGCACAAGCCCAAAATTGACCTTCATACCGCAGCATTAGTTGACGTTGTCGATGCGAAATTTGGGCTTGGTGTGTTTGTTGATGTTGGGTTAGATAAAGATATGTTAGTATCACGTGATGATCTACCTGTGCTTAAAAAACAATGGCCAATCAAAGGTGATCGGTTATTTTGTTTTATGAAATCAGGGAAAAATCAATTAAGTGCACGTTTGGTAAGTCGGTTTAAAATGTTTGACTACTTTACCCCAGAAGATAAACTAGAAATTGGCGATAATGTTGAGGCATATGTATTTTATATTGCTGATGAAGGCTTGGTCATATATACTGAAGCTGGACATGAGATTTTTGTCTACTATAAACATGCCCGTGCGGATTACCGTTTAGGGGAACGGGTAACGGTTACGATTACTATTGAAAAAGATGAGTTGCACTATAATGGGACATTGATTGAACAAAAAGAACTGATGATCTCAAAAGATGCAGAAGCAATCTTAGCTTATTTAAAAACACATGAAGGTGTGTTAAATCTTGGTGATAAATCAGCGCCAGAAGATATTTTTGCACAGTTTCATATGTCAAAAGCTGCGTTTAAACGCGCACTTGGAACATTGTATAAAATGGAACTCGTCACTTTAGAAAAAACAAAAACTGTTTTAAAAGACAACTAAACCGTGTATAATACATAAGAGAAAATTTATTAAATGGTGATAATATGGGAAGAAAATTTGAAGTAAGAAAAGCATCGATGATGAAAACCGGGTTACAAAAAAGCAAACTGTATTCACGTTTCGGAAAAGAAATATACATGTGTGCACGCAATGGTGGGTCCAATCTTGAGTCTAATTTAGCACTCAAACACCTTATTGAACGTGCGAAAAAAGAACAAGTTCCGATGGATATTATTAAACGTAATATCGATAAAGCAGAAGGTGCCGGTGGGGAAGACTACCATAAAGAACGCTACGAAGGATTTGGACCATCTGGCAGTGCGTTTATTGTCGATACGTTAACAGACAATATCAACCGCACGGTAAGTGAAGTACGTGCGTGCTTTACTAAAATTGGTTCAAAAATGGGTGTAAAAGGCTCGGTTGAACATATGTTTGAACATGTCAGTTATATTACTGTAACTGGCGCATCAGCTGAAACCGTATTAGAACACCTATTAGAAAATGATATCGACGTTGAGGATATCGAAGAAAACGACGGCGAAGTACTCATTACCGCAGCTGGATTTGCGCTTGACAATATTGAACAAGCCATTGAATCATTAGATGGTGCAGAGGTTAGTGATTCTGAAGCGGGTTGGTTCGCACGAGAAGAAATAACTTTGTCAGATGAAGATAAAGTTTTATTCGATAAATTTATGACAATGATTAATGACGTTGACGATGTTCAAAATGTGTATCATAATGTTGAAAATATTTAACGGATATAGTTTTACAATTTTTTTAAAGTGATTTGGTGATGGTATGAGAAAGCTTTTATATATCACAATTAGTTATTATTTAATTCAAGGAACCATACATAATTTAGGCCATGCGGTGACACCAGTGTTTGTGGTAGACATCTTGGAAATTCCTAAATATATGTTTGGCTTCTTTTTTTCGGCTATGAGTTTAGGCTTATTACTAGGTGCTCCCTTGTGGGGAATTTTAGGTGACCGCAAACAAAAAAGAAGTTTTGTTGTTTTAGGCCTTTTAGGGTATAGTTTTGGGCAAATTATGTTTGTGACAGTTACCCATCCTGCATGGATGACATTTTTTCGGTTTTTTTCTGGGTTTAGTGTTTCAGCAGCTGTAACATTGCTACTTAGTCATGTTATTGCACTCAGTCCAAAATTAGAGCGTGCTAAATATTTATCAATCACCGCTGCCATGTTGGCTTTAGGGACAACCATTGGGTATTTAATTGGTGGGTTACTTGGTGACATTTTTATTAAAGAAGTGTTTTACATTCAAGCTGGAGCAAATGCACTTTACGCATTGTTTATTTTCGTAACAATGAAAGAACCAAAAACAGCGCAACCAACGAATAAAGCCCATTTTATTACGCATATGAAAGAAGCAGCTAAAATGGATAAATCACTTATTATGTTTTTACTCGCCTTAACCCTTGCGACGATTGCTGCAACCAACTTAACCAAATATGTCGATGCTTACATTACCATTGATTTAGGCAAATCAACGGGAACATTAGGTGTCTTCGTCATGATCACTGGTGTCGTGGGCATATTTACCAACTTTGTAATTGTACCCCTACTGTTAAGATTAAGACGCAATTTTGCGATTATGAAATGGTTACAAATCCCCTCGGCAGTACTAATTTTTTTAGTCTTTAGATCGAGTGATGCGATGCTTGCATTATATACACTGTATATGGGCTATGTTGTTTTAAAATCCATTTTTCAGCCACTCGAACAAAACTACATATCACTCAATGCTAAAGATGAAAAATATGGTACGATTATGGGCGTTAGACAAATGTTCTTTAGTATTGGCATGGTTGTTGGGCCACTGTTTGCTGGATTTATTTACGACATTAATCCAAGGCTCGTCTTTGATATTTCAGCAAGCATGTTTTTATTCGCATTTATCTTATTAATGCTAAGTCAAAATGCACTTAAAAAACAACAACATCACAACGCCACATTACAACAATAAACATACACATCAAAAACGGAAAAGATTCCGTTTTTTATTTAATATAAACACGGTTTTTTATTGTTGGTGGTGGGGCTTTATGATATAATAATCTAGAAAGGGGTGATGGCATGAATCTACCGAATAAACTGACAATGTTACGTATTTTGATCATTCCATTATTAATTATTTTGTATTACGTAAATCCCGATAAATTATCGATGAATACCTATAATATTGTTATTTTAGCATTATTCATTATTGCTGCAGTTACAGACTTTTTTGATGGCTACATCGCCCGCAAACAAGGGTTAGTTACAACCTTTGGAAAATTCTCTGATCCGCTTGCGGATAAATTACTTGTGATGGCAGCACTATTGATTTTAATGGATGTAGGCGTAATTGCAATGTGGATTATATTTGTAATTTTGGCCCGTGAGTTTATCGTTACAGGGATTCGTTTGGTCGCTATGAGTGAAGGGGATGTTATCGCGGCCTCGAAGCTTGGAAAAATTAAAACTGCGAGTACAATGGTTGCACTAACGATATTATTAATCTATCCTAGTGATGGAACCGTTTTGTTCACCATTGGGAACATTTTACTATATATTGGCGTTTTATTTACCGTCATCTCAGGAATTGAGTATTTTTATAAAAACCGCTTAATAATTTTTAAAACAAAATAAAGAAAAACCAACACTACATTCGTATTATGAACACGAATAGGAGGCTATACAATGGCAAAAGATGATCGAAGAAAAGCGTTAGATATCGCAATGAAAGATATTGAGAAAGCACATGGTAAAGGATCGATCATGGTCCTTGGTGAAGATGCTGGCACAAAAAATATGGATAAAATCTCGAGCGGTTCTTTGGCTTTAGATGAAGCCCTAGGCATTGGTGGGTACCCAAAAGGACGTATTATTGAAATGTACGGACCTGAATCTTCAGGGAAAACGACGTTTGCCCTTCATGCGATTGCAGAAGCACAACATGCGGGTGGCTACGCGGCATTTATTGATGCTGAACATGCACTTGATCCTAAATATGCAAAAAATTTAGGTGTTGATATTGATAACTTAATTATTTCACAACCAGATACTGGTGAACAAGCATTAGAGATTACCGAGGCCTTAATCCGCAGTAATGCAATCGATGTCATCGTTATTGATAGTGTCGCTGCTTTAGTACCTGAGGCGGAGATTCGTGGTGATATGGGAAGCAGCCATGTTGGATTACAAGCGCGGTTAATGAGTCAAGCCATGCGTAAGCTATCTGGTGCGATTAGTAAATCAAATACCGTATGTATTTTTATCAATCAAATTAGAGAAAAAGTTGGCGTCATGTTTGGTAACCCAGAAACCACATCAGGTGGCCGTGCACTGAAATTTTATAGTTCCATCCGTATTGATATTAGACGTAGTGAACAAATTAAAATTGGGAACGATGCGATTGGGAATAAAACACGCATAAAAGTTGTTAAAAACAAAGTTGCACCCCCATTTAAAACTGCTCTTGTTGATCTTATCTACGGTAAAGGTATTTCGCGAACTGGAGAAGTCCTAGATTTAGCGGTAGAATATGATTTGATTAAGAAAGCAGGGTCATGGTTTTCATATGAAGATGATAAAATTGGCCAAGGCCGTGAAAACGTTAAGGTCTATTTAGAAGAACACCCAGAATTGCTTGAAACCCTTAGCAAAGCGATTCGTGAAAAGCTCTCGATTTAAACATCAAACGCATGAGATTAATCTTATGCGTTTTTTTATTAATATCGATATAATGAACAATGAATATTCATTGACTTAGCACCCTTAAGTCATGTATAATAAAACGGTAAAACCAATATTCTACTCACTTTTTAATATAGTATTTTTTAAAATAAACTGAAAAAATCGATTATGAAACGGAGGCATTAATATGGATGCATTAATATTAATCATCTCCGGTTTGCTTTTATTTATGATTGGAACAATCCTCGGTGTTGTTATCCGCGCGATTGTTGTTGAAAAAGGCTTTGAAAAAACTCAAGCTCAAGCGAAAAAAATTG
>CAYNAA010000022.1:0-22928 GCA_964395055.1 uncultured Candidatus Izemoplasmatales bacterium
TTTTAAGTTTATTATTTTTAAGCGCACTATTTATTAGTGCATGCAGTAATAATGATGACGCAACAAATGACGATAACACCAATGATGATACCACCAACGACAATGATGTTATCGAAACAACACAAACAATTAACCAAGTTACAGGGATTGAAGATGTGACACATATTCAAAACGCGTATTTTAATCCACTAAAAGACATTACGGTAACCAATCAGGATGATGAGGATATCACTCATCTACTTCATGTCGACGGACATGTTAATTACGGTGAAATCGGCACCTACACATTGCGATATACTTTAGAATATGGCGAAGATAGCCTCGATGAAACGCGAACAATTGATGTTGTTGAAGGCACCATTGAAGATTCAACAAATCAAAATGTAAATACGGATGAGCAGATTATCGACGCGCAATCTGGCTCATATAAGACAGGTCAAGATTCAACCATTGATCACCCTATTGATCCACAATTTATTGCCAATGACTTAACATCAGAAGCGATCCCTTCAAACGGGTGGTGGACATCTCTACTCGTTCAAAATTACGGAGGCAGTAATGGAATCTATACCAATCCATTTCGGTCTTCATTCAGTGGTCTAGGTATGGAAGTAACAAACCCTGGGACTGGGTTTGTTCAATACTGGAATCCTGATGGAGATAATACAATGGCGAACTTCTCTTTGGCACTTCCTGACTTTCATGTAAAAAGCGCGGATTTAGCAGGTGAATACGAAACGAAAGTAATTGATTATAGCGATACATCAGTAACTGTTGCCATGCGCAATCAGGGTAGTTTAAAAGATCATATGGTAGTTACGTATACGCAAGGCTCACCATATATTTTTACTGAAGTTGCAAATAATGAAGCTGCATTTATAAATCTTGCAGCAGAAGGCGTATCAAATTATGAGTTTTTCACCGTTGATGGAACACAAATTAATGAAAACACCCATGTTGGTGAAGGAATCATCATTAAACTCGTACAAAAACATACAGGGTATGATACCTACCGACCAGCGCAGGTAGGTCAAGCAATATATGGTGATCGCTATTTCTTAATTAGTACACCAGAAGGAACGACATTTACTTTAACCAGTGAAAACCACCCTACTGGGTTGAATAACAAAATATCTATGGATTTAAATGATGCAAATTATTTTTCAATCGCTCCATTAAATTCTGTTTCTGAAGGTAGTTTTTATCACGACTATGCTTATAATAAACCGCTTGATGGTAATGTTGCTTACGATGTAGATTATGAAAACAGTGAAGTGGTTACCACCTATAGCACTGCCTATCAAACACTTAAGGAAGATTCAAACACCGAACTTATTCAGTTCTTAATGCCGCATCATCATCAACATACAAACAGTAGTTTTACTGAATACACTACAGATACAATTCGCGGTGAACTTAAGTTGCTCGAAAGCAGCGTTTTTCAAACAACATTAAGTTTTAATGGCGCGCTACCCGCAATGACCCATCCTAATACCACTGCATTTAGTGAGAGTGACATGACAACCTATTTAGAAGATTTAGCATCAAGAACACAAATTACAGACGATGAGAATTTCTTAAATGATGAAGGACCGTATTGGAACGGAAAAGCACTTTATCCTTTGGCACAAGGTATTATTATTGCTGATCAAATCGGTAATGACACACTTAAAAACGATTTAATTGAACGCTTACAATATCTTCTTATAGATTGGTTTAGTATCGCTGATACCGATGACGAACGCTATTTATTTTACAATCAAACCTGGGGAACTGTATATTATTCTAATAACGACTTTAACACCGCAAGTGAACTTAGTGATCATACTTTTACCCACGGGTATTTGGTGTATGCATCTAGTGTACTGGCAATGTACGATTCATCATTTAAAGAGGATTACGGTGATGTAGTCGAGTTACTCTTAAGAGACTACATGCATCCTGTAAAAGGTGATGATGCATTTGCTTATTTAAGAAGTTTTGATGCCTGGGCAGGTCACACGTGGGCACACGGATTTGGAACATTTGCAGAAGGCAATAATATCGAATCTTCAAGCGAAGCAATAAACGCATGGCTTGGGGGATACTTATGGGCCTTATCAACAGACGATCAAGCGTTAAAAGACGCAGCCATTTATGGCTTCGTCCACGAGCTCAACCATGCGAAAACCTATATGTTCGATTATTCTGAAACCATTTGGCCAGAAGAATATAGTCAATATGCAGATGTTGCCGCAATGATTTGGGGCGGGAAATATGACTATGCAACATGGTTTGGCGCAAACCCTACATTTATATACGGTATTCAATGGCTTCCTAACGGAGAATACTTATCAAGTTATGCACTAAATGACGAAGAGTACAATCGACTGTCTGAGATATATGAAAGCTATCTATCGGCAAAAAACAACCAAATCGATACGTGGTATGCGAATATGTGGAGTATTCAAGCATTGTTAGATTCAGCACTTGCGTTAGAACAATTTGATGCGTCATTGATTTTAGATGATGATTATCCTAGCGATTTATCACAAACGTATTATTTACTTCATGGATTAAATGCTTATGGTAGACGTACAACAGATTATACTATGGAAATCCATGACGCAGTAGCATCATCGATTTATATTAATGATTCAGGTGCGGTCAATGCCTTAATCTGGAATCCCACTGCATCCGAACAAACCATCACATTTACAACACCAACGGGAGAACACATAACACATACAGTTGATGCGTCTAGCTTCATAACAATTCAATTGAATGACTAACTTGTAACAACATGTAGGGCTGCGATGATGTCGCAGCCCTTTTTAGTTCTTTATAATCTACCATATAATACCAACAAAATGTATGATAAAATAAAAAAGACGATAAGGACAAAGAGGAGATAATAATATGGATAAACAAGAATTAGAAACCCGATTTAAGTTTTGGGTAGCTCAACTAAGATTAAACAACCAATGGGATATCGCTTTAGAGTTTACTATAGACATAAACTTAATCTAGAATAAGTTATCGTGCATGAATTATTGATTTTATAACTCTATCCACTAGATCAAATTACAGAGTCCTTAATAGAAGCGCATTATAAAGAAGGTACAGATTTACATACATTTGTTTATACTCAGTTTATGACATCCTTAGAACAAACCGTTGAAGAACTCACAAAATGTTTTCTTTTGAAACACGGTGAAAATAAAACATTATCTTATGGACGTGTAAAAAACACCAAAGGCTTTAACGCACTTTACGATGGTTTAAAATCATACGGTTATGAAAAGTAAACGATATAAACAATAATCAATGGTTTTATGTAAATTTTGATATAAAGGGAAGGAGGTATTTTCATGATAATCCCGTTTATAGAATCGTTAGGCATCACAAATATTACAACATTATCTGGATTTCATAACCAAATTTTTGAAGGTCAATATAATGATGATGCAATAATTATTAGAGTCAGTCATCGTAGGAGTAAAGAAGAAATATTAGAAGAAGTTCATGTCTTAAATACCATAAAGCATGCAGTAAACATTGCCGAACCTTATGCGATAAATAACGACTATGTTTTATCGTATGATCATAAGGCTGTTGCGTTTTTTAAGAAAATAGACGGCTTAAATTGGCACGAAACCACATTAACTGATGAAACACATTACAACGCCGGACGTGCACTTGGGAAGCTACATCAGGCTTTACAAAAGATTTCTAACATCACTCGCCAATCATATGATAAACATCCTGACATTAAGCTTTTGTATAATCTAGATCCAATATATCAAAAACAAGCGGAAACCCTTTTATCACAGTTAAAAAAAGACGATAAACATGATAATGAATTTGGACTGATTCATGGAGATTATTTGTTTTCTAATCTTTTATATCACGGGAAAGATATGACTATAATTGATTTTGATGATATAGAATACAATTACTATCTATATGACATAGCAGTTTATTTATTTTATCTCATATTAGGTGGGAATCCAGCTGATATAGATATTCAATCTAATAAAAATGTATTTAAGAATTTTATAAAAGGATATAGAAAAGTAAATCCAACCACAGTATTAGATTTCGATAAAATTCATATGCTTTTCAAATTAAGACAGCTGAAACTATTAGCTACAATAAAAACTACTTATAATCCCAACAATTATGGTCCTTGGCAAAAGGCATATATCGCACTTTGTAATAATCAATTTAAACATAATGAGAACTTTATAGACATTGATTATACAACGCTTTTAACTATATAAGACAAAAGATGGAAATTTGATTTTAGACAACCATAATAGTGTTAAAAGAAACCACACATATAGTCATGAAAATAAAAATGAAAAAGGTATAATAATAAATAAAGTAAAACAATAACAAATAAACACTTAAAAAACAAAAAAATTATTTAAAGTAATGCTAAAACACTGGGTAACATAGATGGTGATTTATTAGATGAATATGTAACTCCACTTCATGTAGAAAGTGTATAAAGCAACAATGCAAAATAACATAATGAAAACCTTAAAAGATAAATAAAGCACGACGATATTGATTAATTATCAAGGGTTAATCAAACACTTTTCTTGCAAATAGACCTATTAAAATAGCGCAACCAAAAATCCGGTCACGCATATTTTATTCAAAGGTAATACCAATATCTAAAAAAGCCATTTTTGCTTGATTATAATTAATTTTCTTCATTTTACAGCCTTTTTTTAATGTCATTACCCTGCCCACAGTTTGAAGCATACCTGGTCTGACAATATCTAAAAATCCAAGGTTTTTCATTACATCTGCAGATTTTGGGAATAATTTTACTAAGGCATAAATTGTTATTTCCTCTTTAACTACTTCCATTCATAGACCACCTCTACTTTTATTATATATAACACTATTGTTTTCTAACATCCTACTTTAGTAATTATTATTACGAAGGGTCCTGCTTGTTGAACACAATCATACTACATAACGGTTACCTTATCTCGCTTAATAGATTAAGTACATATGATTACAAATAAAGATTCAGCATATACCGTTATTCGTAATGCACTAAAACTAGGGTATCGCTATGTTGAAACTGCCCCAATCTACATTAATGAAGAAGCGATTACAGATTCTAGTAACAATCGTCATGACATTATTATTACTTCTAAAATACCACCACATATTAAAACCTATAAAAGGCCGTTAAGTGTTGTTGAAAGATTGAAGTAAAAATTGGGCATTGATTATATTGATGCGATATTAATTAATAATCCGATTTCTTGGGGCGAATAAGATAACGATTTAACAAAATTACACATAATGTCATACGATGTCGTACGATTAGGAGAAGTCAATGATTACATATACCTTAGAAGAAAATTCAGCTCATACCGATGAAATTCTCCAGCTATTGAGGATACATAATGGACAATTTACCAATAATAAAGATGCCGAGACGTATAACATATATATCGTTGATGGTGAGCATTTAATTGCGGCCGCTATAATAAATTATAATTGGGATTGGGTGAGTATTGGAAAGCTTTTTTATTTTGATACTATCGGGTTAAAACATATCTTAAAAGCAATTATAGAAAGATATAAAAATAAAGCAGTTGGGATTAAGTTTTTTACCAATGATAAACATAGATTGATCGATGTTATAAGCATTGGCTTTGAAGCTACCGGTATGTATAAAGAAGAAGCCACGAGGACAACTTGGTATTATGCGAATTTTTATACATTTGATAAGCATATCAACGGTACATATACTGTTATTGCTCAAACTGAAAGTATAGATAAATACGATTTGATACTAAAACAACATGTATCGCACTATAATAGTAAACACAATATTAAGGATAAACTTACATCATTTAATATTGTGGCGTTGGATCAAAATAGATGTATTGGTGGTGTAACGTGTGATGTTTATGAAAAGACACTTTATATTCTTTATTTGGCCGTTGATAAAAAATATCGAACACTAGGTATTGGAACCAACCTTATGAAACGGGTCGAAGAAGAATCAAAGCAACGAAACGTAAGCATGATAGATCTAGGTACCAGTGATTTCCAAGCAAAAGGATTTTATGAAAAACTTGGCTACGAGACTGTGTATACGCAAAAGAATCAACCACGTGGATATAATACCTATACTATGATTAAGGTAATCAAGTAATATTGTATATATTAATGCGATATTATAAATATTATTCATCTAAATAAACGAGAGCACATACGTGTTCTCGTTTATTAATTATAAAGCTAGAATACGTTTAAATAAAACATTATTCTCTAAATGTATGTGGGTAAACATGTCTTTTTCTAATTCTCTTAAAAGTGTATATGTTTTTTCGTATGCTTCACAAGCGTCATTTGGAATCGTATAATCTTTGGTTATTTCGCGTAGACTTTTTAAAGCATCACCTGCTATTTCATGTTCTGATTCTAGGTTTTCAATAATGGTTTTAGCTTTGATTAATGCGTCAGTGTCATGGGTTGCTAAATAAGATTCAATTGCTGGATATTGTATTGTTTCTTCCTTAATAAGGTGTTCATCGAGTTCTAATTTTAATGTATGAAACAAGCGATGAACGTCTTTTAGTTCTTCATGGGTTTGACCGTGGACGCGGTATATTTTTGTGGATAGATCACTTAATATTGGTAGTGTTTTATATAAGTAGGCATGATGCGTTTGCAGGATATGTGAGATTAAATCAGAAATAGGTGCTTTAGTCCAATCTTGATTGTCACTGTGATTATTGTTTTTTAATACTTTAAGTTGAGTCATGATGGTATCAGCATTCGGATGATCTTTTATGGCTTGTTCAAGGGTATGATAACCGTGGCAACAGTAATCAATGTTATTGTTTTCAAAAATAGTCGCAGCTTTAGGATAGGTTGCAACAATGTCTCCTAATGGTAAGGTTTTATTCATTCGTGTCAATCTCCTTTGTTTTAGTAATGATAATTTTATAAATATCAGGTCCATTTACTTGGTATTCCCATGTGAATGTATTTGGGTATTCTGCACTAAACTGATAGTATAGTGGTTTAGGATCATGATCATTTATTAATAACAATTGTTCCTTTGTTTTTAGCTCGTGAAACAATGCTAGTATGGCAGGGTGTTTTTCTTTTGGTTGATATGCTCTTGCGTCTATTGATTTCATATAATCTTCCTTTCTATACAGTTATTCTAAATATTAATGCATAGGTAAGCAACCAATATCATAAGAAGTATAATCTAGGACTTAAGCTTTATTTTTAGTGGGTTGTAAACTATAATCGATTGCCAAGATATATTCGTGTATAAATAGTTTTTTTTCATATATCGTGTATAATTAAGGTATAAGTATAAGACGATTGTATAGTCATCTATAATGGTTTTATTAGTTATTTAGCGTATTGTTTAATGACATTGAAAGACTGAAAAAACTGATGATTCCAACAAAACATGATAGTCAGTTGTTAGTTTAATAAGGAGGTATTACAATGAAACAGTTTTATGTATTAGGAACACGACTTATTTTTGTACTTGGACTTATCGGAACATTGTTTATGTTACTACCTGTGCTATCATTTGAAGATATAGAATTCACAGGATATGAAGTTGTATTTGGTGTCGAAATATTGGATGTCAATCCGTTTAATTTGGGATCGATTGCGAGTGCGAAATTACCGTTCTCATTTTTAGCATTTTTAGCGTTTTTATTGCCTCTGGTAGGTGGTATCATTGCACTTGCATCGAAGAAATTATTACTTTTATCGCTTGTTTTATTTGTTGTTGGATTCTTTTTATTAATTATTTTACCGAATAACATTAACATTGTTTACACTGTTGCAGGTAGTGAGAGTACTGAAAGTGTTGATTGGAACGCTATGTTTGGACTTGTAGGAGCAATTGTTGCTACAGGTCTTGCAGCCATTGCCAATTTAGTACTTATTTTAAAACCATAAAAACTTAGGAGGTATCTTATGTCAATTCTTATTTGGATTATTTTTGGTGCTTTAGTCGGTTGGATTGCGAGTATTGTGATGCATACAAAAGGCGGTTTGATTAGAAACATTATTGTGGGTTTAATCGGATCAGTTCTTGGCGGTTTTATTGCCTCATTATTTGGTATCGGATCAGTTACTACCTTCACAATTGAAGGATTCTTGATAGCTCTTGGTGGGGCTGTGTTGCTGATTTGGATTGTTAAACGTTTTATATAAAAACGCTTTCCATCATTATTTCAAATTATATTGTTGAAATGCGTTTTAGTTTATGGTAATCTTACAACATACTATAAGCAGGTGAATGCTATGAATATATTTATACACACATATTATTATTCCATCGAAACAAAAAAGGAATGCTAAGGCAGTCCTTTTTCACAGTAGCGAAGGAAAGCCGAAAAATTTGATGTTATATCAGCCTATGGGGTTTCCCATAGGCTTTTTTTATACCCAAAAATAAGAGGAGCGAGTGCCATGATTGTAAAAATGAAAAAACAAGCGACAGTAGAAGAAAGAAATAATTTGATTAAAGCATTAAAGAAGCGTGGTTTTAGTATTAAAGATGGAAGTAGTAAAGACGTTTATGTGTTTGGAATTATTGGGGATACGGCTAAATTAGATCCTAACGATTTAAGAGCATATGAGGGTGTCGAACATGTCGTAAGAGTACAAACCCCGTTCAAACAAGCCTCAAGAGCGTTTAAAGAAACAGACACGATTGTGACGTTGTCTAATGATGTTACAATTGGGGGTGGAAATACTGTGATGATCGCTGGACCTTGTAGCGTAGAAAGTGAAACTCAGTTAATGACAATTACTAAAGCCCTTCATGAACAGGGTGTTAGAGTATTGCGCGGTGGGGCATTCAAACCGCGAACCTCTCCTTATACATTTCAAGGGTTAGAAGAAGAAGGATTGCGCTTATTAAGAAAAGCCGCAGACACGTTTGATATGGCGGTGATTAGTGAAATACCAAGTGCTGATCTTTTACCGCTCTTTGAAACGTATGTGGATATTATTCAAGTTGGCGCAAGAAATATGCAAAACTTTCAATTATTAAAAGCGCTAGGAAAAAGTACTTTACCCATTATGTTGAAACGTGGATTATCTGCAACGATTGAAGAATGGTTAATGAGTGCTGAATATATTATTAGTCATGGGAATCCTAATGTGATTTTATGTGAACGCGGCATCCGTACTTTTGAAACATATACAAGAAACACGTTAGATATTAGTGCTGTTTTAGCTGTTAAAGAATTGTCTCATTTACCGATTATTGTCGATCCATCTCATGCCTCAGGACGTTGGTCGATGATAGAACCACTTTCAAAAGCTGCTTTATCTGTTGGCGCTGATGGACTTATGGTTGAAGTGCATAATGACCCAGAAAATGCTTTATCTGATGGAGCACAATCATTAAAAATACCCCGATTTGATGCAATGATGACAGAATTAAAACGTGTATCTTCGATAGCTGAAAGGCCTTTAAAATGAAAGTATATGTTGTTGGATTAGGGTTAATTGGGGCATCGTATGCTTCGCGTTTAACAGAACTCAACCATCATGTTTATGGGATGGATAAAAATGCTGACGTCGAAAGAAAGGCGATAAAAGATGGATGTATTCTTGCAAATGATGTAAAATATTTGTATGAGGCCGACATCATAATTATTGCGTTATACCCACAAGATACCATCGATTTTATTGCCTTGCATGCATCAAAGTTTAATGCTAATCAAATCATTACTGATGTTTGTGGTGTCAAAGGTGCTATTGTATCTAAAATTGAAAAGGATTTACCGAAAGATGTACATTATGTTTCACACCATCCGATGGCGGGAAAAGAAGTTCCTGGGTATGATGCGAGGGATGCTAAGTTGTTTATGAATAGTAATGCAATTATTATTCAAGCTGAAAATACCAATCTTCACGCACTGGCGAGCGTCGAACAACTATTAAAAACCATTGGGTTTTCATCATGTGTTATAACGACGCCACAAGATCATGACACCATCGTTGCCTATACGTCTCAACTACCGCATGTATTGGCAATGACATTAGTCCATATTAATAAAAATGAACATATTCTAAGCTATACAGGAAATTCATTTCGGGATTTAACCCGTATTGCATCGATTAATGCATCCCTATGGACAGAACTATTTTTATCAAATCAAGACGCATTAAGTAAAGTATTAGATGATACAATAGAATCACTAAGGGAAGTTCAAGTGATGATTAAAAATAATAATAGTGATGCATTAAACAGGTATATGAAGACTGCCAAAGAGAAGAGAGATAGTTATGGAAACGATAAAAGCAACAACGTATGATATTACGATTCAAACAAACAGTTTTCAAACCGTTTTAAAGACGGTATCAAAGTTTTCTGTTGATACCTATCATCTATTGATAGATGAGAATGTGTACGCAATATATCAAGATACGATTGAATCCGCATTTGACGCATCACACTATACAACAACAATTATTCCTACTGGTGAACATTCAAAATCGTTTTCAATGGTTGAATCAACCATTGAAACCTTGATAGAAAAACAGATTAAACGTCAAGATTATCTTGTAGCAATTGGTGGTGGTGTCATTGGGGATTTGACAGGGTTCATTGCCTCAATTTTGTTTCGTGGAGTTGACTATATCCAAGTGCCCACAACGCTGCTTGCAATGGTTGACAGTTCGGTTGGTGGAAAAACTGCCATCAATATTTCCAAAGGGAAAAATCTTGTTGGCGCATTTCATTCTCCCAAACATGTTATTATCGATCCCATGTTTCTTTCAACGCTTCCTAAAAAAGAACACCGAAGTGGTTTATCGGAAATGCTTAAAGCGGGATTAATAGGCGATGAAACCATCGTAACGTCACTAAAAGCATCTAGTGAAATAGACGCTGCACTTATTGCACGTGCAATTCAAGTCAAATTACAATATGTAAAACAAGATTATCTTGATGTCGGTTTACGACATACCTTAAATTTTGGTCATACCTATGGTCACGCAATAGAACAATTCTATAACTATGAGATTAGTCACGGTGAAGCCGTTGCACAAGGTATGATTCTTGCACTTAAGCTTGGCGTTACATTAGGCTTAACCTCTCAGGCGTTATGTGATGAGGTTATAACACTTATTGAATCATTGTGTTTAACTAAGGATATAAGCGTGGATAAAAAAGCGCTTATGCCTTACATGAAAAACGACAAAAAGTCAGCGAATGACACCATTCGTTTTGTGTTTTTACAAGGATATCAAAAGCCAATAATCAAATCTATTGTTTGGGATGACTTGCGATGAAGATAATTATTAACCCATCTGAATTGACAGGGAATGTACATATTATTGCGTCTAAGTCATTATCACACCGATATCTTATCGGTGCAGCCTTATCAACCAAACCATCTAGAATTCTTAATGTAATGGAATCTAATGATATTGATGCCACGCGAGAAGCCTTACGGTGTTTAGGGGCAACCATTAACCAATCGCGTGTTTTTGGGGGGGTTCCAACAGTAAAATGTGCTGTTATAAACGCACATGAATCTGGGTCTACGCTACGGTTTTTAATACCACTGGCGATGTGTCAGTCTGTACCCGTGCGTTTTACTGGAGAAGGACGCTTACCTAAACGCTCGCTTGAAGTTTATGAGACGATGTTTCATCAGCGGGATGTTACATACAATACCTTATCTACAGATAACCTTCCTGTTCAAGTTGCTGGACCACTCACAGCGGGTGAGTTTCATATTAAAGGCGATGTATCTTCACAGTTCATTAGTGGCATGTTATTTGCCTTACCACTTCTTAATAATGCATCAGATCTTATCATTGAGCCACCGTATGAATCAAAAAGCTATGTCGATCTTACAATAGAAACACTCAAAGCGTTTAAGATCAAGATTATGCCCACAAAACAAGGATATCATATTCCTGGAAACCAGACTTATCACCCTGTTAATACAGTCATTGAAGGCGATTATTCACAAGCTGCATTCTTTATAGTCGCTGCGTTATTAAACAACAACCCATTATCGATTGCTAATTTAAATCCTAACAGTATCCAAGGTGACCGTGAGATATTAACGATAATAAAACGGATGAATGGACACTATACATTTGATCACCACGATGTTCTAACCGTCTTTCCATCTTCAACAATGGGAACCACTATCGATTTAGCTAATATACCTGACTTAGGACCCATTTTAATGGTTTTAGCAGCGGTAAGTAAAGGACAAACGACATTCACAAACATTCGCCGATTACGACTAAAAGAAAGCGACCGTGTAGGGGCAATGTCTAGCATTCTTACGCAATGGGATGTGCCGCATACGATTGATGACAACATAATGACTATTCAGGGCATTGAATCACTAAGTGGAAACCAAACGTTTGATAGTTTCAATGACCACCGTATTGTTATGGCTTTAGTCATTGCTTCGTTAAAAGCGGATGGTCCCATTACAATCACTAACGCTCAAGCTATTAATAAATCCTATCCTCAGTTTTTAGATATTTTTCGTGAACTAAAAGGAAACATTACATTTCCTAAAGAGGTGAGACAATGAATCAATTTGGAACAGTATTTACAATCACATTATACGGAGAATCTCATCAATCTAATATTGGTGTTGTGATTGATGGTATGCCCCCTGGTATTGCTATTGATGAGTCACTTATAAAAGGTGATTTACAGAGAAGAAATCCGCAATTAATTGGGACTACACCACGTAAAGAAACCGATCAGTTTGTGATTACATCTGGTGTTTTTAATGGTAAGAGCACGGGGTCACCCATCCACGTAACGATACCAAATAAAGATGTTAAATCAAAAGATTATTCAAATATAGTTAATCATCCTAGACCCGGGCATTCTGATTTTGTTGCCAATAAGAAATATTTTGGGTTTAATGATTACCGAGGTGGCGGTAGGTTTTCTGGTAGATTAACGGCACCTATTGTGGTTGCTGGTGCGATTGCAAAAATGTTCCTACCCTTTACCTTTACCCATACCTTTAAACAAATTGGGTCGTTAAAAGATATGTCTAAACTAGATGAATACCTTGCGTCGATTCAAGCAGAAGGGGATTCTGTTGGTGGCGTTATCAATCTTGAAGTCAAAGGGATTCCTGTTGGGTTAGGTGAACCTATG
Organism: uncultured Candidatus Izemoplasmatales bacterium; assembly: GCA_964395055.1. Classification (GTDB taxonomy): domain Bacteria; phylum Bacillota_I; class Bacilli_A; order Izemoplasmatales; family Izemoplasmataceae; genus SLQR01. The sequence goes on from CAYNAA010000022.1 coordinate 13,160, forward strand.
TTTGATAAGGTTGAATCAAAAATAAGTCAGATGTTGTTTTCAATCCCTGCAGTCAAAGGCGTCCAATTTGGTTTAGGATTTGATGGGGTCACTGTTAAAGGAAGTGACTTTAATGATTCAATTGTTAGTGCACTAGGACAAACTACCACAAACAATGCTGGCGGTATTTCTGGGGGTATAACAAACGGAAATCCACTACTCGTTAGTGTGTTTATCAAACCGACATCGTCCATAAAAAAAACACAAAAAACGTATAATTACAAAACAGAATCAGTTGAGGATTTAACCATCAAAGGAAGACATGATGTGGCTATCGTAAGAAGAGCCCCAATTGTTTTAGAAAATGCAATTGCGATTGTACTTGCTGACTTCTATCTACAGTATTTAGGACAAACCGCATTTCAAGAAAAACATTAAAAAAGACAGTATCACATGAGAATTATTCATGTGTTGCTGTCTTTTTAGTTTCAAGTATTTAAGTGATCAAATACCGCTTCTACATCTTTATCACCACGACCAGACAAATTAATAAGAATCGTTTGATCTTTTGGTAATGTTGGTGCCAATGTCATGGCATAGGCCACGGCATGGGCACTTTCTAAAGCTGGGATAATGCCTTCAGTATTAGATAGTGTTTCAAAAGCCGTTAACGCTTCTTTATCGGTGACGGATGTGTATTGAACTCTTTTAGTTCGATGTAGATATGCATGTTCTGGTCCAATACCAGGGTAATCTAGTCCTGCTGATATAGAATGAACAGGGCTTATATCACCGTTTTCTTCAAAAAGACTAATGGTCCGCATACCATGAATCACACCGTCACGCCCCTTAGTAAGGGTGGCTGCATGTTCATTTGTATGGAGTCCTTTTCCTGCTGCCTCAACGCCTACAATTGCAACGTCATCGTTTAAAAATGCACTAAATAGTCCTATAGCGTTACTTCCACCACCAACACATGCCATAATATAATTTGGAAGTTTGTTATTAATCTCTAAAAATTGTTCTCTTGCTTCTGATCCTATAACCGATTGAAAATATCTAACAATCGTCGGATAAGGATGTGGTCCAACCGCACTTCCAAGTAGATAATAGGTATTATCTAAATGGGTAACCCAATCTTCTATTGCCACATCAACGGCATCTTTAAGTGTTCTTGTACCTCTTGTTACAGGAATGACTTTGGCACCCAATAATTTCATTCTAAAGACATTCAAACGTTGTCTTTCGGTATCGATTTCTCCTTGATAAATTACACATTCCATGCCAAACAAAGCTGCAGCTGTTGCTGTAGCAACCCCGTGTTGACCTGCTCCAGTTTCCGCGATAATACGCGTTTTACCCATTCTTTTAGCTAGTAAAATTTGACCTAGAGTATTATTGATTTTATGCGCACCTGTATGATTTAAATCTTCGCGTTTCAAATAAATTTGTGCACCACCCAATGTTTCACTTAGACGTTTTGCATGATAAACTGGGTTTGCTCTTCCGACATAATGTTTTAAATAATAGGCAAGCTCAGTTTTAAAATCCTCATCATCTTTGTATTGAAGAAATGCCTCTTCTACCTCTTTAAGTGCTGGCTTTAATCCTTCTGGAACGTACGCGCCACCATATGTTCCAAATTCTAATGGGTCGTTCATTGTTGTATTGTTCATTGATATTCTCCTTTTTAAATAAATTATTTTTATTACATAACTCGCTTGCTTCAAGATCGCTTCAATGCATCGTATCACTCCTAACAATAAAAAAAGCCCTCTATGCAAAAACTGCATAGAGGGCGTTATTCACGCGGTGCCACCTCATATATTATGTCAAAAAGACATACTCCGGATACCATCATATCCTTTGCTTTGTAACGTAAGCAAACGTTCAACCATACTTAATTCCGGTTGACTCTCATAGGACCACTTCACTTTATCACATTCTCTGTTTTCACCACCCACAGAGTCTCTACATAATGTTTTAAAGGTACTTTACCTATTCATCGATTTAGAGTAGTATAGCATACTTCATTTTTTAGTACAACCCTTTATGCTTAAGAAAACGATTTCAATATTCAGGAAATGCTTAATAATCTTTAATAGTCTTTACAACTATACGGTTAGCAGGTTGTTTGCTTTATTTATCATATATTTAGGGTATAATAGAAGATGAAACAATAAAACATAAGTGGAGAGAAGGGCTAGTATGGTTAGATTTGGAATTATTGGCGCCGGTAGAATTGCTGAAACGTTTGCTGAAAGTTTAAATGGTATCAAAGAAGGTATGCTTTACGCTATTGCCTCGCGCAGTATGGAAAAAGCAAAGACGTTCAAAAAAAAATTTAATGTTGAGAAAGCCTTTGGTTCATACCAAGCAATGTATGAGGATCCAAAATTAGATTGTGTTTATGTGGCAACACCACATGGTCTACATTATGAACAAATGCTTGAGATTTTAGATTATAAAAAGCACATTCTCTGTGAAAAAGCGTTCACTCTTAATCATAAACAAGCAGAACATGTGTTTCAAAAAGCTAAAGAACAAGGTGTATTTGTTATGGAAGCCATGTGGACACGCTTTCTTCCAACCATACAAGGCGTTATCGCTCATGTTGTTGAGGGAACCATTGGAGAGATTAAACATCTAGATGCAACCTTCAGTTTTAAAGACAACCAATCACCCGATAATCGACTTTACAATAAAGAACTTGGTGGTGGGGCACTACTTGATATAGGTATCTATCCAATTACACTTGCAAATTTAGTTCTTGGTCCACCAGCGATAATAGATGCACATGCCACCTTACACGAGACAGGTGTTGATTATTATGAGACTATTACTTATGAATATGAAAATGGAGCTTTAGCAACATTAAAAGCAGGATTTAATAAAGACGAACCAAGAGAGGCAATGATTTATGGAACAAAAGGAAAAATACACATTCCCAATTTTTGGTCAGCTGAAGAAGCCTATGTTTATAACGAGGATGACAAGTTAATTGAGCATATTGAGTATAAACATCCGATAAACGGATTTGAGTACGAGATTAATGAAGTCATTTCTTGCATAAACAATAATCGCTTAGAAAGTAGCGTTATGCCACATACAACAACCATTCGTATTTTAAAACAAATGGATGCATTAAGAAAAAAATGGGGTATTGTGTATCCGCAAGAAGTTAAATAAATAGTTTATTTATAAATCAAAGGACTATTATTGCATCGACAGTTGTTTTGTGTTAAAGTAGTAAACAATCACATAAAAACTATATAAAAGAGGCGCGTTTGTTAAGAGTACCTGTAAGGGGAAAGGAGCCAACGCCGAAGTGTTTAAAACACTGGGATTATGTTGAATAAGCATAATACTAAGCAATGACTTGCCCAAAGTCAATTGATTGCGCTTTTATATGGTGGGCTCTAGGAAACTACGAGCTCGCTCGTAGTTTTTTTATAGAAAGAAGTGTTATCATGCAAGCCAATAATTTAACAGCACGTATCAAACAATATAGAAGAGATCTTCATCAAATACCAGAATTAGGATTTGATCTTTTTAAAACGCATGCGTATGTTAAACAAGCTTTAGAATCAATGGGGTATACTCCATTGCGTATTGCAAAGACTGGATTACTTGTTCACATTCCAGGTGAACAGACGGACGCGATTGCCTTTCGAGCAGATATGGACGGGTTAAGTATTCATGAGGAAACCAATGTGTCGTATCAATCTATCCACCAAGGCGTTATGCATGCCTGTGGTCATGATGGTCATATGGCGATTTTATTAGGACTAGCTGAGTTGCTTAAAGAAAGTTATCGTCCTAAAAAATCCATTGTCCTTATATTTCAACCAGCTGAGGAAGGTCCAGGTGGGGCAAAAGTGATTGTTCAAAGCGGCATACTTGAAAAATACAATGTTAAACATATCTACGGCATGCATTTATATCCTAACTTAGAACAAGGCAAAATCGGACTTGTAGATGGACTCATGATGTCTGAAATCAGTGAGTACGATGTAATGATTAAAGGCAAAGGAGCACACGGTGCAGAACCATACAACGGAATTGATGCAATCAACGCTAGTATTGTTTTAATTCAAGCGTTCAAAAAGCTAATACAAACGACCATTAAAGATGCTTCTAATGCAATTTTAAATGTTGGAACATTACAAGCTGGAGAAACACGCAATAGTGTTGCAGAATTAGCTGCTTTTACAGGAACAATTAGAACCTTTAAACATGAAGATTACCTTGCTATTACGCAAGGCATGGTGGATGCTGTAAAGCATATTGAAACCACTCATCATGTTCATATTACACTTGATATTAAAAACTACTATCCACCAGTAATAAATAATCACACTTTATATACAACTATGAAAAGCTCATTATCACAAAATAAATATTATGATATTCAACCACTAATGGTATCTGAAGATTTCGCCTATTATCAACAAGCCATACCCGGCTTATTTATGATGTTAGGAACTAAAGACGGACGTACAAACCATGCGTATCCATTACACAGTTCCCGGTTTAATTTTGATGATACGTTATTAATCAGTGGTGTGGAAACATATATTGATATCTTAATGTTAAATAATATATTTGAGAATAGCGTTTACTATAATCATTCATTATCACCAAAAAGCAATCAAGCAATAGAACGCTTTTAAGTCGTAAAAAAGACGAATCATTCATTTGATTCGTCTTTTTTTGCTTTCTATTTAAAGTTTACTAGATTATAAAGTATAATATTTTTATCATACTTTTCATAACGGAGGCATAGTAATGACTGTAAAAGTAAATACGGTTGAAGCGTATATCAACCAACTAGAACCAAACAGGGCAGATATTATCCAAACGTTACTTTCTAAATTTGAAGAAAATCTACCAGCAGGGTTTAAACTTAAAATACAGTACAATTTGCCAACATTTGTCATCCCCAAATCATTGTATCCTAATGGATACCATGTTAATCCAAAGTTACCCTTACCATTTATAAGTATTGCAGCACAAAAACATCATGTGGCTATCTATCATTTTGGGTTGTATATGGATGAAGACTTATTTACTTGGTTTAAAACAACATACGAAGCAAAAACCAATACACGTTTAGATATTGGTAAGAGCTGTATTCGGTTTAAAAAAGCAGATATGATACCCTATGATATCCTTGCCGAGTTAGCAACAAAAATAACACCTGACAAGTATATAACCATGTATGAACAAAAGATGAAGCGATGACAATGATTAAATACACAGTACAAGTTGATATAAAAAAAGACTTAGAAACCGTAACCAAGCTATTTACTAACTATAAACTTATGCCAAAGTGGCAACCCGCACTAACACAGATTTATCATCTGAGTGGGACCACATTGAGTGTAGGTAGTGTAACGGAACTTACTTATGAATTTAATAACCAAACCATGGTAATGCAAGAAACCATATGCCAAAATCAGTTACCACATCTATTTATTGCAACTTACGAAGTCGAGAATACATGGAATCAATGTATTAACCATTTTATTGAAGAAGATCACCATACACGATGGATAATGACATCGGAGTTTCGCTTTAAAACCAATCAAGATATGCCCAAACAAACATTCATTGAGAAAACTACACGTAGTATGATGGCTTTTAAGAAGTTTGTTGAATCGAACGCAATAACAGATATGTAATTATTAATGTGAAAAAGCATCGCTTGCCTTATTTGCAAGCGATGCTTTTTTTTAGGTAATATTGAACTGCTGAACCATGGGTGATATGCCACTCTGTTTTTAAAGTATTAACAATCTTTGCATACATTTGTTTAGCCAGTGCATCTTGTTTAGTAATCGTATAGATGTGTGCCATCGATTCTAAAGCGTCAATATATTTAGGCGAAGGTTGTAAGTCATATGCTTTTTGATAAGCAGTCATTGCTTCATCATACTGTGCTACCTTGGCATATTCATCTGCTTTTATATTCCATGCCAGCCAATCGCCTTTGAAAGCATTAATTAATGGATCTATTCCTAGGTTTACTTGGTTAATACGTGCTTGATACCATTCGTAACGTAATGATGTGTCAAGTGATTTATATTTAGTTAAAACGGTTTTTGCTTCTCCTATCCGCTTGTCATGAATTAGGTGATCTAGTAAATGCATATAGCCTTTAGGGTTATGTGGATGTTTTTTTACAAAGGCTTGATAATACGCAATTATCTCATGTTTATTAAAGGCGTTCCAATCGGTCATGACACCACTTACACTAGATAGATATAAATAATGATTCTCTTTATTATTTGGTTCAATGGACAATGCCTTTTCACTAAACTTTTTCGCTAGTTTTTTATACACTAAGCTTCTTTTTAAATAGAGTTTTGCTTTTAATCTTGAAACGGCTTTGTTTTCAAGGTGTTCAAGCTTTTGAATAATGTATGATTCATCTAAAGCGGTAATGTCATCTTGATAATCTAACATATTATCAATTTTAGTTAAGTCATCTTCTAGTGATTGGGTGAATAAGGTATCAATTGTTATGCCAAATATGGTTGATAATTGAGGTAAAATCATAATATCAGGGGTCGTTTCAAATCGCTCCCACTTACTGACTGATTGTGTCGATATTGATAACATGTTTGCGAGTTTTTCCTGCGTTAATCCTTTTGTCGTTCGTAATAGTTTAATGTTTTTGCCGATGATTGTTTTTGTCATAATCATACCTCCTATTTATAGCATAACCTAAGTAAATCCATTTTACACGAACAGTATACGTGAGATGCATTAACGTGATAGGTTATATTGACAGTCAATTTCTTTATAATTTTTGATATAATGATAGTATTACGTTTATATGAGAGTTCAAAGAGGTGCTTATATGAAAAGGAAGCAATTTAATGTCTCTATAGATTCAATTATACCTGGACAGCATTACTTATCCAAAGAAAAATATAACCGTATTAGTACATATTTTGAAAAGACATCTTCTTATGGTACGATTTATGTCATTCAGTATAAAGACAAACTGTTTTCTATTGATGGGAATCACCGGTTATATTATTTATACAATCATGGCGTTAAAACACTTACTGTCACTAATGAAGTGAGCGATAATAAAAGTAAATTATATCAATCATTAGCGGATGAGTCAGTCGCCTTAGGATTAACACATATTAACGATTTAAAAGCACGTATTATTGGTGATGATTTATATCAAATTAAATGGATCGATAAATGCCAAGTAATGTTGTTAGATGATGACATCATAAGCCGCTATAAAGCTAATCCATGTAGATACAGTTCTATTCCACTATACAAGGAAATAAGACGGAATCCCCATCAAAAAATAACCGTTATACATCACACTCAGTATCGCAACGAAAAGGGACAATATCACGGACGGTTCCTTCGGTTAAAACACGATTTAAACCATATCCCTTATGTTACGCTGGATGGGTTTAAACCGATTGCATTTGATAATACTCATGATATTGATAAGGCGGTCGAACTTATTAATACCTCGTATGAATCTAGCACTGTAAAAAGAGAAACCATTGAACTAATGATGGTTGATCGTGTATATAATTCAAAGCTGTGGTACTACATAGTTGAAAAACAAAGCAACAAACCTGTTGCTTTGGGAATAGCACATTATGATAGTATTGTAAACGAAATTAGTTTAGACTGGATTCAAGTACTACCTAAATATAGAAACAAAGGAATTGGTAAGTTGCTTTTACGAAAATTGCTATTAGAAGCCAGCTCAATTGGGGCGTTTGCCACAGTCTCGTTTGACCTCGATAATCTGACATCGCCAGAGCATCTTTATCGGCGTATGGGTTTTAAAGGTCATGATTTATGGCACATAATAAAAACATAAAAAGGAGTTGGTTGGTATTTTACGGCCATTAAAAGCGCAAGATTTAGATAAAGCATTAACACTTTTTATGCACCAATATGAAGAAGAACGTATGCAAGTTGTCAGTTTACCACCATTTGAAGAAATACAATCATTTGTAAAGACAGGGATACGTAAACTAATTGAACTAGATCTAGGGATCTCCTTTATCGAAAATGATAAAATCACCGGATATTTAGTACCAGTATATATTGATCGGTTTTGGGGTGCAAGCGATGGGTCGTTAATCCCGTTATTTGGCCATGCTGCTAAGAAAGAAAATCGCAAACATATTTATCAAACACTTTATAAAGCATTAAGTCAAACATGGGTTAATCAAAACAAACTGAGTCATGCGATTAAGTTGCACGCGCATGACAAAGATACTATTGATACTTGGTTTAATCTTGGCTTTGGAAACCGTTGTATTGATGCGATAAAACATCTTGAAGACAAAGCGACAGTCAATAAATCATTGGTTATTAAAAAGGTATCTAAAGAGGATGTATCTGATGTTGTAAACATTAAGGAAGCATTTTCAAAACATTTTCATCATGCCCCTTTATTTATGCGTGGTAATGATGAAGATGAGAGTGCCATTAGGAAAGACTTCATCGATTTTGTTACCAAAGAAAACCATCATTATTGGTTAGCTTATAAAGAGGACAAAGCCGTCGGACTCATAAAAGCACAACCAACTGGTGAAACCCAAATTTCAAAGCATACATCAATGATGAATGTGTCAGGACTATACGTATTAGATGATTACCGAAAACAAGCAATTGCCCATGATCTTCTTAGAACTTGCGAACAGTACTTTATAAATAAAGGATATATTTACTTAGGAGTTGATTATGAAAGTTTTAATTTATCAGGTAAAGATTTTTGGGATAAGTACTTTATGCCTTATACGTGTACCCTTGCTAGACGAATTGATGAAATATAGTGTGAAAAATACAGTTTTATGATATACTCAACTAGGTGATTTTTATGTTTATTCCTATGTCGAAAGACGAAATGGTAAAACAAGGTTTTGAACAAGCAGATTTTATTATTATAACGGGTGATGCGTATATTGATCATCCGTCTTTTGGTCATGCGATTATTGCACGCACATTAGAAAAATTTGGTTTTAGTGTCGCAATTATTGCGCAACCTGATATGAAAAAAGATACTGATTTTACGCATTTAGGCACGCCTAAATATGGGTTTTTAGTTACGGCGGGTAATATTGATTCAATGGTTAATCATTATACGGTAGCTAAAAAACGACGTAAAGATGATGCGTATACCCCTGGAGGTAGCAATGCGAAAAGGCCTGACCGGGCAACGATTAGATATAGTAAAAAAATTCGTGGTTTATTTGGGAATATACCGATTATTATCGGAGGGATTGAGGCTTCTTTAAGAAGACTGTCTCATTATGATTATTGGGATGACGCAGTTAGACGATCAATCCTTTTAGATAGTGGTGCAGATTTATTAATATATGGAATGGCTGAAAAGACTATTATCGATGTTGCAGAAGCACTTCAAGCCGGTCTTAATATCCAAGATGTGATTTTTATTAGAAATACCGTGTGGAAAACAAAAGATGACAGCCGTATTCCTTACAATGCAATTGTTTTACCAACGTATGATGAGGTCTTACTAGATAAAAAAACGTATGTCACAAGTTTTATGCATCAACATACCAATACCGATGCGCATACTGCTAAACCATTAGTTGAACGGTATCATCGTCATATTGTCATTCAAAATCCACCTGAATTTCCCTTGACGCAACAAGATATGGATAACACCTATGACTTGCCTTTTGAAAGACGACCACATCCTAGATATAAAGAAGATATCCCCGCCATTCAAGAAGTCAAGTTTAGCCTAATTGCGAACCGGGGATGTTTT
>CAYNAA010000023.1:0-22820 GCA_964395055.1 uncultured Candidatus Izemoplasmatales bacterium
AAATGGACGGTGGAATCTTAGTTGTTTCTGCTGCAGACGGACCTATGCCACAAACACGTGAACATATCTTATTAAGCCGCCAAGTTGGTGTGCCTAAACTTGTTGTATTCATGAACAAAGTGGATATGGTTGAAGACGAAGAATTATTAGAGTTAGTTGAAATGGAAATCCGTGAATTGTTAGATCAATACGAATTCCCTGGAGACGAAGTTCCGATTATTCAAGGATCAGCACTTAAAGCACTTGAAGGTGACGAAGCATATGAAGACAAAATCATTGAATTAATGGATGCTGTTGATGAATACTTCGAAACACCACCACGTGAAACTGACAAACCATTCTTAATGCCAGTTGAGGACGTATTCAGTATCACAGGACGCGGAACTGTTGCGACAGGACGTGTAGACCGTGGTACGGTTAAAGTTCAAGACGAAGTTGAACTTGTTGGTATCAAACCAACACGTAAAACTGTTGTAACTGGTGTTGAAATGTTCCGTAAATTATTAGACCAAGCAGAAGCTGGAGACAACATTGGAGCGCTTCTTCGTGGGGTAACTCGCGACGATATCCAACGTGGACAAGTTCTTGCTAAACCAGGAAGCGTTACACCACACACGAACTTTGTTGGTGAAGTTTATATCTTAAGTAAAGAAGAGGGTGGACGTCATACTCCGTTCTTCTCTAACTATCGCCCACAATTTTATTTCCGTACTACAGACGTTACTGGTGTTATCGAATTGCCAGAAGGTGTAGAAATGGTTATGCCTGGTGACAACGTAGAAATGAAAGTAGAACTTATCGCACCAATCGCACTTGAACAAGGAACTAAATTCTCGATTCGTGAGGGTGGACGTACCGTCGGTGCTGGTGTTGTAGCCAAAATCAACAAATAAGCATATAACTACAATGTTAAAAGAGGCTGTTTAGCCTCTTTTTTTTGTTAGTGATAAACATCGGTACACTTCCTTTAACAAAGTCTTTAAAAACATGTATAATAGACTATGAGGAGATGATACCATGTATATTGATAGTCATGTTCATTTAAACAGTGATGTACTATATGAAAACCTTGATTTTTATGTAAAAAAGGCACAACAACAAAATGTGAGCCACATGATTGTTATTGGGTTTGACGGACAAACCAATAAACGTGCAATTGAAATTGCAAAAAACTATCCTAATATATATGCAACCGTTGGATACCATCCTACAGAAGCCAAATCAGTTACAAACGATGATTTCGAACTACTAAAAACGTATCTAAAACAAGATAAAGTCGTTGCAATTGGTGAATGTGGATTCGACTTTTACTGGGATGAAGACCATGAAGCAGAACAACGCTATGTATTTAGAACACAAATTGAACTTGCAAAAGAATTTGATGTACCCCTGATTATTCATATGCGTGAGGCCACAGAGAAGACATTTAAGCTACTAGAAGCATATGCGCCAATAAAAGGTATTATGCATTGTTATAGTGGATCTGCTGAAATGGCAGAACGATTTTTAGAACTTGGGCTTCACATATCGCTTGGGGGGCCTGTTACATTCAAAAACGCAAAAACACCAAAAGAAGTTGCACGAATGGTTCCTCTTGATAAACTATTAATCGAAACAGATGCACCTTATTTAACGCCCCATCCATATAGAGGAAAACAAAATGACTCTAGTTATATCCCCCTAATTGCAAAAGAAATTGCGCGTATTAAATCGTTATCTGTAGAAAAAATTGCTCAAGCAACAACTTATAATGCATTAAAACTATTTAACATAAAGGATGATAAACAATGAAAAAAATACTTTTGATTTTATTATTTGTGTTCACACTTTCTGGCTGTGAACTTGCCTTCGAAGAACCAGAAAGTATAGATGATACTGAGGTTGAAAATGATGCACTTACACAAGAAGAAATTGAATCTCTTATCGAAGATGCAATAGATGAAAGAGAATCTTATTATATGAGTGAAGAGGATTTGACTGTCCTTATTCAATCATTAATACCTTCAACACTTTCCGAAGATGAAATTATCACGATTGTATCTTCACATGTGCCTACAGACCTTACTGAAACTGAGATCGAAGCACTAATAACCTCACTTTTACCAGAAGATCGGTATGAAACATTGTATGATGCCACCAGTCTTGAAGATATTATTACTGATATTTTAGAATCAACACGTGAGAGTATGGTTGGCGTAAGAAACATTCAAACAGAAGGAGGATCTTCAGGCTCTGGTGTCATCTATAAACGAGATCTGAATACTTTGGAAGGACAGCCACATACTTATTACGTTGTCACCAATCACCATGTTATTGAAGATTATGAAAGTTTAGAAATTGTCTATGAAAAAAATGGGCTTTTATATGATATACCGTTTGAAAATATAACCTTTTTGGGTAGTGATGCTTCATTAGATGTGGCTGTTCTAACATTTACATCAGAAAAGAACTTTACACCAATAGAATTTACAGACTCATATGAACTGGAAATCGGCGAACTTGTATTTGCTGTCGGAAATCCACTAGGGTTTACCTATTATGGTACCGCTACGATGGGGATTGTTTCTGGAACAAGTCGCTTTATGAGTTCTGGAGATTTTAGTTCTACAGTTATTCAACATGATGCCTCGATAAGCCCAGGAAATAGCGGTGGTGCTTTACTTGATATTAACGGTAAACTAATAGGAATAAATAATATGAAAATCGATCAAGACCAAGCTGCAAACCTTGGTTTTGCAATACCGTCGAACACTGTTGAACGTGCCATCAGTGAAATTGAAGATATTGGAGAAGTTATCCGACCGTTCTTAGGGATTTCTTCACAAGTTTATTATAGTGGTTGCGATCAAGAACGCGGAGCATGTATAGAAACATTAGTTGAAGGTGGCGTTGCAGAAAATACAGACTTACAAGTTGGCGACATCATTACAGGATTTAAATATGAAAACGATACTGAGTTTATGGAAGTTTATAATTTTAATAACCTCCTTGAATACATAATAAATTCTCAAGTTGGTGACCGCGTCATCATACGGTACATTAGAGACGAAACTACCTATGAAACAAATGTCGTAACGCTAGATGTAAGACCAGAAGAAGAAACTACCGAGTAAACAAGAATAATCCTTGTATTTTTCGTTGGTTTATCATAAAATGGTAAAAGCGTAACAAGGAGGAATTTTTATGCCATTAACAGCAGGAATTGTGGGACTTCCGAATGTCGGAAAATCAACATTATTTAATGCTATTACAAAAGCCGGTGCTCTCGCCGCAAATTATCCATTTGCTACAATTGAACCAAACGTCGGTGTCGTTTTAGTTCCTGATCAACGACTTGACATGATTGCTAATATTGTACAACCAAAAAAGATTGTCCCTACAACCTTTGAGTTTACTGATATTGCCGGTTTAGTGAAAGGAGCAAGTAAGGGAGAAGGGTTAGGAAATCAATTTTTATCACATATTAGAGAAGTTGATGCAATTATACATGTTGTCCGGTGTTTCGAAGATCCTAACGTAACTCATGTTGATGGAACTGTGGATCCTATAAGAGACATTGAAACCATTGATATAGAACTTATATTTGCAGATTTAGAAATTGTTGAAAAGCGCCTTCCAAAAATAGAAAAGAAAGCCAAACTCAAAGTTGAAAAAGAAATGGTTTTCGAATTTGATATTTTAACACGAATTCATGAACACTTACTTGACAATAAACCCATACGGCAATTAGACTTAACTGAAGATGAAAAAAAACAAATTCGTAGTTATGGGTTCTTAACACAAAAAAAGGTACTTTATGTTGCCAATATTGCTGAAGAAGATTTAACGGAAAACATCATGAATCCACATACGGAAGGTCTAATGGAGTATGCAAAAAAAGAAAACAGTGACGTCATCTTGATTAGTGCAAAAATCGAAGCAGAATTATCTGATTTAGATGATGAGGATAAAGCCATGTATTTAGAAGAACTCCACTTAGAATCATCTGGATTAGACCGTTTAATTCAAAAAAGCTATACTTTACTCGGTTTAAAAACATTTTTTACAGCCGGACCTCAAGAAGTCCGTGCATGGACATTTAAGGCTGGAATGACAGCCCCAGAATGCGCTGGAATTATTCACACTGATTTTCAAAAAGGGTTTATCCGTGCAGAGACATTAAAATATGACGACCTTATCACCTACGGTTCAATGGCTAAAGCCAAAGAAGCAGGAAAGATGACGTCAGAGGGTAAAAACTATATCGTCCAAGATGGCGATATAATGTTATTCAGATTTAACGTTTAGGAGGCACAACTATGATTGTTATTGATTATATTTCATATGCATTTTTACTATTTTTTATCACATTCTTTATTAGTATATTTTGGCAGTTTTTTAAAACGAAAACTATCGTTCCAAGAAAAATGTTTACGTATAAAAAGGGCGGTGTATTTGAACATTATATTATTGTCGGTGTTTTACTAGTCGCGATTGTCATTGGTGGTTTAGTTACTAATCAAAACTTATTATCTGTTGAGAATCAATCGACATTTGCTAGCATTATCCAAACCACACCCATTTTAATTGTTGGATTCATTTTCTTAGTATTCCTATTTGTTTTCTTATTTTACTTCCTTACAGCATTTTATATAAAACTTACAAAAGTCGAAGACAAAACGGCGTTTTATCAAAAACATACGAATAAAATGATTACGACAGCATTTATCATTTCATTCATTCTAATTTTAATGGTTATTTTAAGTGGTCTCGCTCAATTAACAAGCTAAAGATGTTCTAAAAAGAACATCTTTTTTCATGGTGCTTTATGATATAATGTGAATGGGTGATAAATATGAAAGCAACAATTATTTCAGTTGGAAACGAATTGTTAATTGGAAAAACCACGAATACAAACCTTATTTTTTTGGCCAAAAATTTGCGAGAAATAGGCATTGAGATTACAAAGGCATCTTGTATTCAAGATGATACCAACATGATTCATCAATCACTTCGTGAAACAAAAGATGAGTTGATTATTTTTACTGGTGGATTAGGTCCGACCCACGATGACATTACCAAAGAGAGTGTTTGCTCATTCTATGACCTCTCACTTGTAAAGCACGAAGCAAGTTATCAAAAAATTAAAAGTTATTTTGAGCGCAATAAAAGATCAATGAAAAAGATCAATGAAAAACAAGCCTATTTTCCTAAAGAAGCTATTATATTAGATAACAATAATGGTACGGCACCAGGTACTATTATCCAAACACAAGGTAAAATCATTGTATTATTACCAGGACCACCAACCGAACTCAAGCCGATGTTTGCTTATGTTAAAACGTATTTAAAAGAGCGCACAAATCAAAAAATATATCAATCTGGCTATCTTATTGCTGGTGTTGGTGAATCAGATATCGAAGATGATTTAATGACCATTTTTGATAAATATGATGATGTTAATATCGCGCCTTATGCAGGCTTAGGATCAATTCAATATATCTTTACCTCTCTTAACCCAGATAGATTAGAAAAAGCCCTTAGCGAGTTTAAAAAAACTTTTTATACATATGTAGTAGGTCCTTATAATCAAACGATTGAAGAACGCATTGTAGAGACGCTAATTGCAAGGGGGAAAACCATTAGTTTCGCCGAATCGTGCACTGCTGGGCTCGCTGCTGCACGCCTAGTTAATGTGCCTGATGTTTCAAAAGTATTTAAAGAATCATATGTTCTTTATTCTAATGAAGCTAAAATCAAGCAATTAGGAATTAATCAAATGATCATCGAAAAATTTGGTGCAGTGAGTGATCAGTGTGTTTATGAACTCGCCTACCAACTCGCACAGCGTACATCCTCAGATATTACCTTAAGTATTTCTGGGATTGCCGGGCCAAGTGGAGGTACAGCACTAAAACCGGTTGGCACAGTGTATTTCGGAATTTACTATCAAGGCAAAACCCATACATACCATAAAGTATTCGGAGGCGATCGATATATGATTAGACAAAAAGCAACCACTTACGGACTCTATCTCATTTTACAGGCACTTATGCATGAAGACAATCATTCATAAAAACACTTATAATAATCTTGATGCCTTAGAATATACAAGCAAAGATGCGCATAAATTAGTATTTTTACAACATGGTATTTATGGAAACAAAGAAAAATCAATGAATCTACTCGGGGTATCGCTTGTAAAACTTGGCTATCATGTTGTTGCAATCGATGCCTATAAACACGGGAGCAGAAGCGAAGAACCGTTCGCCTCAAAAGACGAAGACCATAGTACCCTAGAAACTATGGAAGTCGTTAAACATACCGCAAAAGATATAAAGTCCATTTATGTATCACATTTTAAAGAAATTTACTCACAATTTGACATCATTGGTATTTCTATGGGTGGACTCATGGCGCATTATATTACTACAATATCTGAATCTATTAATACGGCAGTCGCTTTAATAAGCAGTCCCTTATTTATAGAGGCCGCAGATTATACATTTCCAGAAGAAAAGCGTAAAGACTATCCAGAAAGCGAAACCATTCGCAAAGATATTGAGGCAATGGATCCCAGCAAACAGATAAATAAGATGACATTTAACCGACTCATCATGCTAAACGGAAAACATGACACCACCATTCCTACAAAACAAAGTGAACAGTTTTATCTTGACCATCCAGAGTTAAACATTATCTTTAAAACTTTTGACACAGACCACAAAATTTCCCATGCAATGCATGAGACATTATTAGACTTACTTAAAGACTAAAAACTGCAAGGCTTTAGGTTTACTTTTCAAAAGCCTTATGATATAATTATACACCGTGAGTTTAAAACTCATCCTTGCTGCTAGTCAGCCAATAGACCAAAAGGAGGAAAAGCAATGACTAAATACGAAATTATGTACATTATTCGTCCTACCGTTTCAGAAGACGAACGTAAAGCGCTGATTGATTCACTTCATAGTGTATTTACAAACGGAAACTCTGAAATTCGTAAAGTGGATGAATGGGGAACACGTGATTTAGCATACGAAATTCAAAAACATCGCAAAGGATACTACGTAGTATTAGATGTTACTGCAACAGAAGAAGATCGTGCTGAATTTGACCGCATTATTCGTTTAAAAGAAAACATTTTACGTTATTTGATTCTTAAAGACGTAAGATAAGAAAGGTGATTTCATGATTAATCGTACAGTATTAGTGGGTCGTTTAACTAAAGATCCTGAACTCAGACGAACTTCAAACGATATACCAGTCACATCATTTACACTTGCAGTGAACCGTCCATACGCGAATCAAAGTGGTGAACGTGAAGCTGATTTTATTCAGTGTGTGGTTTGGCGTCGACAAGCAGAAAACGTTGAAAAATTCGTTTCTAAAGGAAGTTTAGTTGGTGTTGAAGGACGCATTCAAACAAGATCTTACGATGACCAAGATGGTAATCGTAGATATATTACAGAAGTTGTTTGCGATTCAGTACAATTTCTCGAACCGAAATCCGTTAATGAAAACCACCAAAACAATAATGATTACTCACAATCACCATCCCCATCAAAACCTAAATCTCAACCTAAACCAGAAACAAACCACGCAGATGATTTGATTTCTGAAGACGATTTACCATTTTAAAAAGGAGGAATATCAATGGCAAGAGGAAATTTTCGTAAAAGACGCAAAAAAGTTTGCTTCTTTACACAAAATAAAATTAAATACATCGACTATAAAGATGTAGACTTACTTAGACGCTTTATTTCTGATCGAGGTAAAATATTACCTAAACGTGTTACTGGTACAAAAGCTGGTTACCAAAAAGAATTAAGTGTTGCAATCAAACGTGCCCGCCACATGGCACTCATTCCATTTGTAAAAGACTAATAATTAAAATACGCCTTTGGGCGTATTTTTTTGTTATAATAAAGAATGAGGTGATACTGTGGAAGGACTTAATAAAGATAACGAAAAGATAAAACGATTAAGCACATTTATGAGAAAACTCAATGAAACATCTGACAAGAAAGCTCTTGTAGATTCGTATCGAGACTTACTAGATACCGTTAATCCTATTGACATATTTTATGTCGAAGCATATAAACAAGACACCAATCAATCTATTGAATCGATAAAAGAACAAGCAAACAAGTTTGTTAATGTCTTTTACAAAGGATTAAAAAGACATGAACTTACAACACATCATCATCCTTTTATACAAGGATTGCTTAAAGAAAACGATGCAATAATTGAACATCTTAAAAGTATAAAACCACTGATACAAGATAATGATTTGACCAAAAACCGCTTAGCATTAAGAAAAGGATTCGAAAATTGTCTAGAATTTGAAAAAAAATTTCTAAAAAAAGAGAATATTATTTTTCCAAAATTAGAAGATCGCTTACCCTCAACAAAACCACTTGAAACTATGTGGTCTCTACATGATGATGCTCGAGCGCAAATAAAGCAAATTCTTGCTTATTTAGATGAAGACTCAGTTCAAGATATAGCGCTTAAAGAAGTGATTGGTACATATTATTATTTAATATATGGGATCATTCAAAAAGAAAAAATCATTCTTTATCCTGTGGCTGTAAAAGTCCTTGAGGATAAAACCTTAGATAAAATGTACGAAGAAAGCAAAGAATACGGTTATACATTTACCGAGGCACCAACACTAGATAAAAAACAAGAAGACACAATCGAAACGTTAGATGGTACATTCAAAGTGAAAACCGGGGAGCTCAACTTAAAACAACTAAAACTTATGCTCAATCAGTTACCTGTTGATATCACGTTCGTTGATAAACACGATAGAGTGCGATACTTCAATCAGACAAAGCACCGTCATTTTCCAAGAAATCCTTCAATTATCGGACGGCTTGTTGAACATTGCCACCCACCTAAAAGTGTTGATACAGTAAAACGAATAGTTAGTGCATTTAAAAATAAAGAAAAAGATTTTGCTGAGTTTTGGATTACGTTTAAAGAACACTTTTTATATATAACATACTATGCGATATATGATGAAAATGATAATTATGAAGGTATTCTCGAGGTATCTCAAGACGTATCACATATTAGAAAATTGAAGGGAGAACAACGACTATTATCGTGGGATAAATAAAAAAACTCAGTTCATTTTAAACTGAGTTTTTCAACAATTATTCTGATAATGGGTTAATTTTTTTCATTAAATACATGAATGGTGTATCGAGTAAAGCCACAATTAATTTGATAATATACGTTGTTAGTATAATCTCAAACAATATATCAGCAGTGACTTCTCCTAAAAATGCAATAGGAACAAAGATTAGCGTGTCTACCAACTGACTTGTCATGGTCGAACCTATGTTTCTTACGAAGAGTAAGCGATCACTACTAAAGCGTGCCTTAATCTTTTGAAATAAGTGGACATCTAGTAATTGACTAATGATATACGCTGTGAGACTACCAAGCGCAATTCTTGGCATTAATACAAAAATCGTCTCGAGCGCTGATTGCACAGTGCCATTGCCAGTTTCGATAAACAACAAAGCAATTTGCATAATAATTACCATGGAAATCAAGGTAAAAAACCCAATGTACACAGATTTTTTCGCATCTTTCAAACCATATTTTTCACTCAATGTGTCGGTGGCTAAAAAGATAGTACCATACATAATATTTCCTAGTGTCGCTGTTAGTCCAAATAGTGTAATGAATTTAACAACTTGAATGTTTGCTATAATACTACTAAAAGCAATCCAGGCGAATAAGCCAGTCTTACCGAATAACTTGTATGCAACCGCAATTAAAATAAAATTGACGAGCGCAAATAAAAACCATAATACTTCATTTGTCATTGTTTTCCTCCTAGTTTTGGTATCGCAGGATGGTTACGAACTGCGTAATACTTGGTCATTGTACAGAAATTCTATTCGTTTGTCAATAATAACAATGATTATACTTATGCGCTTTTTATAAATTGCAACGTGTGGTATAATATTTTAAGCAATTGAATTATAAAAGAGGTGACACAATGGACAAAGTCTTTAACACCCTTTTTATCGTTATAGGGTTTCTATTTATTTTGTTACTAATCATTTTTAGACAAACACAAGCCCTATTTATAACCATTGGATTACTGGCGGTTGTTTTTGTCTTTAATGCGTACTTTATGGTTCGCTATCTTACACATAAAAAACGTCGCATTGCATCGTTAACGTTAAAACTTAAGGAAAAAGAGGATATCATTCATAACAAAGAAAAAGTTGAAGCCAAACTATCAACACATATTCCAGTAGGCATTCTTTTAGTCAATGACCAGTTTGATATTGTTTGGGCCAACAGTGAAGCAAAAAAAATCTTTGAAAATTTATTAGAGTCGCGAAACTTAGATATGATTAATAAACCAATTAAAGATAAGATTCAACTTGGAGATGCACAACAAACATTTACAATGAAAATTTATGAACATAAATATGATATTACTTATGATGAAACACTGAAGGCAATCTACTTTTTTAAAGTTACAGAACGTGAAGAAATTAAGCAACATTATTATAATCAAACCAATAGCATTGGCATCTTACATTTAGATAACCTAGAAGAAGCAATCACTGTCTTAGATGTGCAAGAAAAGAGTTCGATTCAAGGAAAATATCTTGGTGCGCTTGATGATTGGGCCGAGGCTAATGGATTTTATATCGTACCTGTAACATCATCAAAAATCATTGCCTTTCTTCATCGAAAAAACCTAGATATTTTATTAAAACAACAGTTTAAAATCATTGAAACAATACAAAATATATCTAGAGAAAACGATTTGATTGTTACACTATCTGGTGGATTTGCTTGTGCCAACTTACCACTTAATGAACTCGGCGAACTTGCTCAAGAATCACTAGATTTATCACTAAGTCGCGGGGGCGACCAAATTGTTGTTAATGTCCAAGGTGAGCCTCCTAAATATTTTGGTGGCAATACCAATACACAAGAGAAAAGAACCCGAGTCTCTAGTCGTATAAACGCTCAAAAAATTGCCACGCTATTTGAAGAGAGCGATGATATTTTTATCATGCCTCATCATCATCCAGACACCGATGCTTTTGGAAGTGCAATAGGTATGTTAAAAATTGCTGAAGCACTCAATAAAAAAGCTTATATTGTACTTAATTTTAATGCTTTAGATAAAACAGTGAAAAAAATTCTACAATTGATGGAATATGAATATGTTACCTTCTTAGAACATTTCATCTCTATTGATGAAGCGTTGTCAATGGTTAGTCGGTCAAGTGTTCTTGTTTTAGTTGATCACCATTCATACGGACAGCTCATTGATGAACGTATTTTAAATAAAATACCAAACCGTATTATCATTGATCATCATCGAAAACTGACAGACTTTATTGAAGAAAGTCGTTTACACTATATAGAGCCATATGCTTCAAGTACTAGTGAACTTATAGTTGAAATGATGGATGTATTTCAGAAAAGTCTTGAGATTAATCCGTTCGAAGCGACTATAATGTTATCAGGAATTATCGTTGATACAAATAACTTTATGTATCGAACAGGTGCTCGAACTTTCGAAGCGGCAGCTGTGCTTAGAAAATTTGGTGCGGATACGTACAAAATTAAAACAATACTTCGTGAATCATTACAAGAAATACAAATTAAATCACGTTTACTAACGCTAGCAGAAGTCATAAAAAAACGATTTTCTATAGTTGTTGTACCGGATAACATTGATACTGATCGAATCTTACTTGCTCAAATCGCTGATGACTTGTTAGAAATTGATAATACAGTTGCCGCATTTGCAATTGGTCAACTAGATTCACAAAGCATTGGTATTAGTGCTCGAAGCCTTGAAGGTTTTAATGTTCAAACCATTATGGAAAAATTTGGTGGTGGTGGACATCTAAATAATGCTGGTGCACAATTAGAATCGCACAACTTAGATGATGTAAAAACAAAACTAATAGAAATCTTAGAAAATACAGTGCAGGAGGAAAAACCTATGAAAGTAATTCTTAAAAAAGATGTTAAAAACAAAGGCAAAAAAGGTGAAGTTATTGATGTTGCACCAGGCTATGGTAATTATTTATTAACTAGTAAACAAGCAATAGAAGCGACATCTGAAAACATGCAAATTATTGAGGAAGAAAAAGATAAGAAAGCACAAGAAGCACAACAGGAATTAGATGAAGCTAAAAAGTTGAAACAGCGTATTGATTTTAGAGCGGTTAAAGTTTATGTAAAAATAGGTGAAAACGGTAGACTTTACGGTAAAATAAACACCAAACAAATTGCGGATGCCTTTAAAGAACAACACGGAATTGAAATTGATAAACGAAAAATCCAACTTGATCAACCGATCACTGCACTCGGTACGTATCAAATTGATGTAAAAATTCACAAAGACGTTACCGCAACGTTTGAACTTTTAGTTTTAGAAGCATAAATGGAAGAAAAAGTTTTACCGCACAGTTTAGATGCTGAGCAAAACGTATTAGGTGCAGTTTTCATCGATAGCAACACCATTAAAATGATTGTAGATCAACTTGATAGTGATGACTTTTATTCACCCAGACATAAAAAAATATTTGCTGCTATCATTGACTTATTCAAAGAAAATGTTGATATCGATTACACAACATTGATTAGCCGGCTTGAAACTAAAGAACTCCTTGCAGATGCTGGTGGACCAGATTACATTTTAGGTTTATCTGATACCACCCCCTCAATTGTTAACTTAGAACACTATATAAACATTATAAAAGATCGTTCTGTTGTTAGAAAAATGATTGATGTCACTAAAGAAATTGCTGAACAAGGATTTCATGCAAAAGACACCAATGAATTCATTGATTTAGCTGAAAAACGTGTTTTTGATGTAGCTAGTAAACGGCGTACGTCAGACTTTATTACACTTAAAGACGCAACACAGGATGTTATTACCAAAACCGAAGAAGCGAAAAACCAAAAAGGAAAATTACTTGGGTTAGATACAGGATTCGAGGAAGTAAATAACTACATCTTTGGATTGCAACCAACAGAACTCTATATCATTGCTGCGCGTCCTTCAATGGGAAAAAGTGCATTTGCTTTAAATATTGCAACGAATGTCGCCAAATTAAAACACCGTCCATATGTTGCATTCTTCTCACTTGAGATGGGAGTCGAACAACTTGTGGGTCGGATTTTGTCTAGTGAAGCCAATGTAAAAAGTAGCCATTTAAGAACAGGAGAATTAAGTCCTTCTGAGTGGCAACAAATCAGTGTCGCAAGCAATAAACTGTCGAACTTAAATATCTTATTCGATGATTCTGGAACAGTAAAAGTTACAGATTTACGTCAAAAATGTCGTAAATTAGCTCAAGAAAACAAACTAGATCTTGTTGTTATTGACTATTTACAATTATTATCAGGATCGCGAAACCAAACAAACCGAGTTCAAGAAGTATCAGAAATTTCTCGGGTACTTAAAGAAATGGCAAGAGAACTAAAAGTTCCTGTTATTGCGCTATCTCAGTTATCAAGAAGTGTTGAGCAACGAACAGACAAAAGACCAGTGCTCGCAGATTTAAGGGAGTCTGGATCAATTGAACAAGATGCCGATGTTATTATGTTCTTATATCGACAAGATTATTATGAACAAGATAAAGATAAAAAAACAGGTGAAGTAGACATTATCATCTCGAAAAACCGATCTGGTGCAATTAATACTGACGGTCTTAAGTTGCTATTTAAAATGCAGTACAGTAAGTTTGCAACTAAACGACGAGCATCAAATGCTGAGGTTTATAATGATGATATTATGGATATCGAAGATTAGACACACTTTTGTGTGTCTTTTTTTATGGGGTATGATATAATAGCAAAGGACTATATAGCCGAGGTGAAAACATGTTTAGGAATGGCAGACGAAACAAACCTATGAAGGTCAAAATAGATTTAACACAAGGCAGTATAATAAAGAAAATATTTATTGTTGCTGTACCTATGTTACTTGCAAGTTTGGTTCAAATGGCGTACAGTTTAACCGACATGTTTTGGGTCGCCAGAGTTGAACGCTTAGGACAAAATGCAGAAGAAGCAGTTG
This sequence comes from uncultured Candidatus Izemoplasmatales bacterium, assembly GCA_964395055.1. Lineage (GTDB taxonomy): Bacteria > Bacillota_I > Bacilli_A > Izemoplasmatales > Izemoplasmataceae > SLQR01. The sequence continues at coordinate 14,069 of CAYNAA010000023.1, forward strand.
CAGCTGTTGGAACTGCTGGGTTTTTACCGTGGTTTGGATTTGGGTTAATTGCGATAGTAAAAATTGGTGTTAGTATACGCGTCAGTCAATCAGCGGGACGCAATGATGAAGACAGTGTCAATAAATACGCGAGTAATGGGTTAGTTTTAATGCTTTTATTGGCTTCTATATATATGATATTTGGAATTTTCTTTAATAGATTCTTTGTAGGATTATTTAATATCGATAATCAAACTGTAGTCGCTGAAGCCCAAAATTATTTAAGAATTGTCACAAGTTTTGGTTTTGCATACTTTTTAGTTAATTTATTCAATGGCATATACGATGGTCTTGGTAAAACGATAAATACCTTCTTTGTTATGGCGGTTGGTTTGATACTAAATATGATTTTGGATCCACTATTTATATTGATTTTAGGATTGGGCGTCAGTGGGGCAGCTTTGGCGACAGGAATTTCTCAACTTATAACATTGCTTATTTATCTTGCGATTTATCTTTCCCCTAAACGTCCAGCACTTATAAAAATTAAAGCGTATTATGCTTTTAATAAAATTAAAGATATTATAAAATTAGGGCTTCCTGTAGGAATTCAAAGTATGATTATGACATCTATTTCAATCGGAATTGGTGTTATGGTTGCTCAATATGGGGAAGCTGTCATGAGTGTTTCACGTATCGGTAGTCAAATTGAAGCACTTAGTTGGATGGTCGCCTCAGGCTTCCAAGTTGCACTCGCTAGTTTTGTTGGTCAAAACGTTGGCGCAAATCAGTACGGTCGTGTTAAAAAAGGCTATATAACGAGTATGGCGATGTTAGTACCATATGGACTTGCAGTTAATGCACTACTTTACTTTGGTGCGCGTCCTTTATTCAAAATTTTTATTGACAATGAAGAAACCTTAGCACACGGTATAGATTATCTAAAAATAATTAGTATTTCACAACTATTCATGATTTTAGATTTAGTAACCGCAGGGGCGTTTAATGGGCTTGGTAAAACAAAAATTCCAAGTGCTGTTCAGATTATTGGGAATGGCTTAAGAATCCCTTTAGCATTATGGTTAACAGGCATATTTGTGCCATCTGTTCATGGAATATGGTGGGCCGTCTCATTAAGTTCTGTATTTAAAGGAAGTATCCTTGTGCTTATCTTTGTTGGATATATTCTCTATCTCAATAAACATGGCGGATTATCAAAAGTTGAAAATTATCAAGCACTGTAATATAATAGGTCCGGAGTGATATATATGAAAGATCGTTTAGACGCAATTAAAAAGCGTTATCAAGAGATTAACGCACAATTAAGTGACCCAGAAGTCACACAAGACATCAAGAGATTAACCACACTTTCTAAAGAACGTAGTGATTTAGAAGAAACCGTTGAAACCTACGAAAAGTTTTTAGAGACCGAGGAGACAATTTCTGATTTGAAAGAGATGACTAAAGAAGATGATCCCGAAATCCGAGAAATGGCTGAGATGGAATTAGAAGAAAGCAAAGCTCTATTAAAAAAACTCGAAGAAAAATTACACCGATTATTGATTCCTAAAGATCCCAACGACGAAAAAAATGTTATTGTTGAAATCCGCGGAGCAGCGGGTGGAGATGAAGCTAACATCTTTGCTTATGATTTATACCGTATGTATAGTAAATTTGCGGAACATCAAGGGTGGAACATGGAAATCATCTCATATACAGAAAACGAAGCAGGCGGCATTAGTTTGGTCGAATTTACTGTCTCTGGAGACCATGTGTATGCATACTTAAAATATGAATCTGGTGCACATCGTGTACAACGCGTTCCACAAACTGAATCACAGGGCCGAGTACATACATCAACTGCAACGGTCTTAGTCTTACCAGAGGCTGAAGACGTTGAAGTTGAAATGAATATGGCAGATTTAAGAATTGATACATTCCGTTCTAGTGGTGCAGGCGGACAAAGTGTTAACACTACTGACTCTGCAGTCCGAGTGACCCATGAACCCACAGGCATTGTCGTGTCATGTCAAGACGGTAAAAGCCAACATGAAAATAAAGCAACTGCATTGAAAGTTATGCGCGCAAGACTTCATGATAGAATGATGCAAGAACGTATGGAAAAAGAAGGCGAAGAACGTCGAAGTAAAATTGGTACAGGGGATCGCAGTGAAAAAATCAGAACGTATAATTATCCGCAAAACCGTATTACAGATCATCGTATTGGGTTTACAATCCAACAACTTGATCGCGTGATGGAAGGTAAACTAGAGCCTATCATTGACGCGTTAATAGAAGAAGAAATGAAACGCAAGCTATCCCATGTAGAGGAAGCATCTTAAGGAGATCATTATGCCAACCTATCGCGAAGCATTAAAAATAAACGAACGGTACGCTTTAGATAATAAAAAAGAACCAAGTGCCATTAAATTGTTAATGTTACACCATACAAATAAAACCAGCGCTGACCTTATTCAAACAATGGATGACACTATGGATGACACTGTTTATAAAGCTTTTAGACAGTCCGTAGATGATTATATTATTCGTCATAAACCGGTACAATATATTACAGGAAAAGAGTATTTTTACGGACACCATTTTATCGTTTCAGATAAGGTTCTTATTCCTCGGTTTGAAACGGAAGAACTCGTTGGACACGTCCTTGATCTAAAACAAGAATACTTCAAAGACGACCCTGTAAAACTGTTAGATGTAGGGACTGGATCAGGATGTTTAGCTATTACCTTAAGCCTTGAAGACAACAACATCAATGCTTACGGAACAGATATTAGTAAAGAAGCCCTTGATGTAGCTAAAGAAAACAGTAAAAATCTAGATAGCAACGTAACTTTCTATGAGGGTTCAGTGTTAGAACCAGTAAAAGGGAAAAAATTTGACATTTTAGTATCAAACCCACCGTACATTCCATCAGAAGAATATGTTGAACCGCTTGTTAAAGAACACGAACCACACTTAGCTTTGTTTGGCGGTATCGATGGACTTGATTTTTACAGAGTATTATTAAAGGATGCCGAAAGTGTTTTAAATGACCGGTATATTATCGCGTTAGAACATGCCTATGACAAAACCAAGGCAATTCATAAGTTAATAAAGAAATATTTAAAACATGTTCGTATTATTCATAAAAAAGACATGCAAGGAAAAGATCGTATGACGTTTATTTTGAAAAAAGCATAAAAAAATATTATATATATCTTATATATATAAAAGGTGTGTCTTCTTGACACCCTTTTATTTCTTATGGCATAATAACGGAAGACTGGAGGTTTTACTATGTCAAAACTCGTGATTGTTGAATCACCAAGCAAATCAAAAACCATTAAACAATATTTAGGTGAAGATTATGAGGTATTATCCTCAAAAGGGCATATTCGTGACCTTTCTATATCTAATGTAGGTGGTTTAGGTTTAGATATAGAGAACAATTTTAAACCTAAATATGATATTATAAAAAATAAAGAAAAAATTGTTAAAGACTTAAAAAAAGCTAGTAAAAAAGCCAATGAAGTCTTTCTTGCAACTGACCCTGATAGAGAGGGAGAAGCCATCAGTTGGCATTTAAAAGAAGTCTTAGATCTTAAAGACGAGAAAACCCATCGAGTGATTTTCAATGAGGTTACCAAAGACGCTGTCCAAAATGCGTTTAATCATCCTAGATGCATTGATGAACATCTTGTATCATCACAAGAAACGCGTCGGATTTTAGATCGTATTATAGGGTTTAAACTAAGTAAACTATTACAGAATAAAATTAAATCAAAATCAGCTGGACGCGTTCAAAGTGCAGCGCTAAAAATTATTGTTGAACGCGAAAAAGAAATTGATGCATTCCAAGAAGAAGAATATTGGAAAGTAAAAGCACTCTTTGATGCATTTGAAGCAGAACTCGCAACAATTGATAAACATAAAGCTAAACTAGAAAATGAGGCGCAAACCGATGCCCTTTTAGAGACCCTTTCAAATGATTTTACGATTGATTCTATAAAAAAACGGACACGCAATCGTTCATCAAAATCACCCTTTATTACATCGACATTACAACAAGAAGCGTCAAACAAACTTAATTTTAATGGTCAACGGACAATGATGATTGCCCAACGTCTTTATGAAGGAATTGATATTGGAGATGAATCAGTGGGGTTAATTACCTATATGCGTACCGACTCAACTCGCTTGAGTGGCGCATTTATTGCGCCAGCAAAACAATACATTCATGCAACATACGGAGAAGATTACGTTGGCTCAAGACGCGTAAAAGTGGTTTCAAAAAACAGTCAAGACGCCCATGAAGCAATTAGACCAACTAATGTTCAACATCATCCAAAGACATTGAAGAAATACTTAAATAAAGACGAGTATAAATTGTATAAAATGATATATTTCCGTGCTATTGCATCCTTAATGAAATCAGCACAATTCCAATCAACAACAGTCAAGCTAACACAAAAAAATACGATGTTTAAAGCACGTGCACAAGAACTTATGTTTGACGGGTACTTAAAAGCATATGGCGATTATGAAACCTATACTGTTAGTGAGTTACCAGATTTAAATATTGGTGATACAATAACGGCGAAAAGTTTAGAAAAAAGCCAACATTTCACTCAACCACCTGCACGGTATACAGAGGCTAAGTTGATTAAAGAAATGGAAGAATTGGGTATTGGGAGACCAAGTACGTATTCACAAACAGTAACAACCCTAAAAAAACGTAAATACGTTGACTTACAAGAAAAAAAGTTCATTCCTACTGATCAAGGAAAACTAACCATTGAAAAACTTGACGAGTATTTTGGAAACATTATCAATGTTGATTATACTGCGAAAATGGAGTCTACCTTAGATGATATTGCTCAAGATAAAGAAGAACAATCACATGTTGTGTCTTCATTTTATAACGACTTTATTCCCATGGTTGATGAAGCCAATGAAAAAATGGAAAAAGTTGCACCTAAGACCACTGGAGAAATGTGTCCGAAATGTGGTAAACCAATGGTGTATAGACAATCTCGTTATGGAACCTTCGAAGCATGTAGTGGGTTTCCAGAGTGTAAATATATCAAACCAACCGAAGAAGAAGAGAACCAACCAAAAACAGAAAAAACCGATATTGTTTGTCCAAAATGTGGAAAGGGTCATATCGTTGAACGCATTGCTAAAAAAGGAAAAAATAAAGGAAACCGCTTTTATGCATGTGACAACTTCCCAAAATGTAAAAATATATTAGCAGGAAAGCCAACGGGAGAGCATTGTCCTAAATGTGGGGATTTAATGGTAGAGACCGATGAAGGCATCGTTCAATGTGACAACACCAAAGAATGCGGCTATGTGAAAACTTAATAATGTAACATAATTCTACAATTTTGCATTATATAAAAAAGCTTATTCAAAAGCATTGACACACCTAAAAACCTATGCTATTATAAACATGCGACTGAGAAGTCGTGAACTTATCCCTTACATAGCATGGTGAATAATTTTTTATTCACACATCCCCTTCCTTAATCCGCCGCAAGGCGGATTTTCCCTTTATATAGGGAAAATGAATACTACTTTAGTAGTATTTTTTATTTTTATAACGAAAAACGTAACCAATATTCTTTTTTCTCTCTCGGATGTGTTATAATACTTTATGATTATAGAAAGACGGTGATAATATGGGTTTTATTAAAAATTTGTTTAAGAGTAAGCGTCAAAAAGAACAAGCTCAAAAATACCGTCTAGGTATGGAAAAAACTCGCCAAAACGTATTTAATCAACTTGATGACTTACTACAAAGCGGTACCAAAATAGATGAAGCACTATTTGAAGATTTAGAAGAAGTTTTTATAATGGCGGATATGGGTGTTGAGGTTGTTTTATCATTTGTAAATCATTTGCGTGAAACCGTAGAGGTCAATGATATTGTTGATGCAGAAGCATTAAAAGAGATTATAGTTGAAGAAATGTTTAAACGTTATGTTCAAGAAGAGATTGTCGACACAAACTTAGACGTAAACCATGATTTATCTGTATTGCTCTTTGTTGGTGTCAACGGTGTTGGAAAAACAACATCGATAGGAAAAGTTGCTTATCTCTTGAAACAAAAGGGCAAGAAAGTGATGATGGTTGCAGGAGACACTTTTAGAGCTGGCGCAATCAATCAGTTAAGAATTTGGAGCGAACGTGTTGGCTGTGAGTTTTTTGAAAAACCAGAAGGTAGTGACCCATCAAGCGTTATGTTTGATGCTATTCAAGCTGCTAAAGCCCAAGATGTTGATGTTCTTTTATGTGATACAGCAGGACGTTTACAAAATAAGAAAAACTTAATGAAAGAGTTAGAAAAGATTCATAAAGTGATTAATCGAGAAATCGTTGATGCCCCACATGAAACTTTACTTGTTATCGATGCAACTACAGGACAAAATGGATTAAGTCAAGCAAAAATATTTAATGATGTTACTGAATTAACCGGAGTTGTACTTACTAAGTTAGATGGAACAGCTAAAGGCGGAATTGCTCTTGCTGTTAAGGAAACATTAGGCATACCAATCAAACTTGTTGGTCTTGGGGAAAAAATGGAAGATATCGAATACTTTGACATCGAAGAATACATTTATGGATTATTTTCTGATATTGTCTAATGAATACATTATCAGAAGTTATTGAAATCAATGAACTATATATGCATTATCATCCCCTTCTAACAGACAAACAGCGGTTAATTATGACTTATTATTTTCAAGATGATTATAGTCTTGGTGAAATCGCATCACTTGAACACATTAGTCGCAATGCAGTTCACGATCAAATCAAACGAACCGTACAGAAACTTTATGATTTTGAAGACAAATTAAGACTTTTATCGTTATCAAAACAACGTAAGAAGTTACTGGATGAACTCACTAAAACACATGACATAGATGTTAGAAATAAATTGATTAATGAACTCAAAAAGGTGGTATAAACATGGCGTTTGAACAATTGTCAGATCGCATGCAGATGGCCTTAAGACGCGTGACTGGAAAAGCACGTCTTACGGAAAAAGATATTGAAGAAATGATGCGTGAGGTTCGGTTAAGCTTATTAGAAGCCGATGTCAACTTCAAAGTCGTTAAACAGTTTACTAAAGAGGTTAAAGAAAAAGCATTAGATGAAAAAATAATAAAAGGACTTAACCCTTCTCAACAAGTGGTTAAAGTCGTTAACGATGCCTTAACAAAAATGCTTGGAGGAGACACAAGTACTTTTGCGCTTAAATCAGAAGGGACCACAACTGTCATGCTTGCAGGATTACAAGGGTCTGGGAAAACAACGACTGCAGGAAAACTTGCACGTTACCTTCGTAAAAAACAAGATGTTAAACCTCTACTTGTAGCCTTAGATGTATACCGTCCTGCTGCAGTGGAACAACTTGTAACCCTTGGAAAACAACTCGACATTGATGTATATGAAGAAGGTATCGAAGAAAAACCTGAAAATATCGCAAAACATGCACTCGATTACGCTAGAGAAAATAAATGCAACTTAATTATTTTTGATACGGCAGGTCGATTACATATCGATGAAAAAATGATGGACGAACTTCTCAGTATTAAAACAACAATTCATCCCGATGAAATACTACTTGTATTAGATGCCATGACAGGACAAGATGCAGTTAGTGTGGCAAAACATTTTCATGAATCACTTGGTGTTACCGGAAGTATTATAACTAAACTAGATGGGGATACACGTGGTGGTGCTGCTTTATCACTGAGACAAGTAACAAATGTACCTATCAAGTTTATGGGACTAGGAGAAAAACTTGACGCTTTTGATGTCTTTCATCCTGAACGTATGGCCAGTCGAATTCTTGGTATGGGAGACGTTTTAACCCTGATTGATAAGGTCACAGATAATGTTGATGAGGATGATATGCTCAACATGATGGAGAAAATGACTTCAGGTAAATATAACTATAATGACTTTTTGAAGCAATTAAAGATGATTAAACGCATGGGATCACTTGGTGGGATAATGAAATTAATACCAGGGATTAATAAAATTGCAAAAAATGCCAACGTTGATGAAAAACAAATGATTTATATTGAAGCGATTATTAACTCAATGACTCATGACGAGCGTAGAAAACCTGATTTAATTAAGCGAAGTAGTAGCCGCCGTAGACGGATTGCCAATGGATCAGGCCGTAAGGTTGCAGATGTCAATAAACTCATTGATAACCTCGAACAACAAAAACAAATGTTCAAAAAAATGGCTGGGATGGACCCTAAAAATATGGACCCAAAAACAGCCATGCAAAATATGAATGACACGCCACAAAAACGCAAAAAAGGCAAAGGAAAAAATAAGGGTGGATTTAGATTTTAAAAGGAGTGTGAAGATATGGCTTTAATCATTTCATTTGTAATCTTATTTGTTGTATTAGGTGTTGGTCTTTCATTTTTTGGAAGTACCACTTCAAATATGAGTGATAGGAATCCCCGTGATCGGTATTCTAATGATTTAACTAGAGATAGACATAAAACAAGAGTTAATAATGCGATGAATCGTATGAATTATATTGATGAGACTATACATAAACAAGATGCCTCACCGCATACCACATCTAGACAAACACCATCACCCAATCTAAAATCAACCAAGAAAGATAATGCGGATGATTTATTTAAGAAGTATGATGACTTTTTTGAAAAAGATGACGATCCATTTAAAACTTAAACTGAGGAAAACACGATGTTTTCCTTTTTAAATGGTAATGTATGAT
>CAYNAA010000024.1:0-22548 GCA_964395055.1 uncultured Candidatus Izemoplasmatales bacterium
GATGCAACTCGTGAAGATAACGTAGTTACTTTAACGGTTGTAAATGATGATGAAGGTAAAGAAGCGGAAGTCCGTGAACGTGTTAGAGGTCGTGCTGAAGGCTATATGATGGGTGCTTCTATTGGTGGCGCAGTTGAAAATGCTGGCTTAACCATGGAAGAATTCATTCAAGAAGCTAAAGACCTTGGTGTAAGTCCTGGATTCTTACGTATGGCATATGCAGCAAGTGCTGATGAAGAGATTACGCTTGAAGAAGCGTTAGAATTATCACACCAAGAACTGATGAGTATTATTAAAGAAGCACATGGACTTCCTAACCATAGAGAACACAGAAGTGAACATATGCCAGAAGCAGCACAAAATAGACATCCAAGAGGAAACGGACGCCCTTCATTTCCTTGGCTCGATGACAAAGACGATACGACTGGCGACGATAATACTGATGATGCAACAGAATAAGTAGTATCCAAATATTAAAATAACTCACGGAAATCCGTGAGTTATTTTTTTATTTATTTTTGGCAATGGCAGTTTTATGTTTTTTTATGAGTTCCATTTTCATTTCCCACAGTTTTTCGGATAAGTCAACATAGTACTGATGTGGGTAATCGAAGCGTTTGACTTCATCCCATAGGTGCTCAAGTTCGTGTTTGGTATGTTCGCGGATGGCTTTTACAGATGGGGTGTCGTATATAAGTTTGCCATCTTTAAAAATGGGGATAAGTAAGTTTTTAACATAGTAGTTTGTGTAGGTTGTCGTTTGCCATGTATGTTCTGGGTCAAAGATGGTTAGTGGTTTTGATGTGTCGATGGATTCATCGTGGCAAGTGATGAGATCAGCTTCAGCTTTGTGGGTTTCTTTGTGATAAATTCGATATAGTTTTTTAAAATGGGGTGTTGTAATTTTATTGGGATTGTCGCTGATTTTAATTTTAGGGATGATGGTGCCGTTTTCTTCTAATGCAGTGAGTTTATAAACGCCGCCAAAGACAGGATCGCTTTTGGCAGTAATTAAACGTTCACCGACACCAAAAATATCGATAGGTGCGCCTTGGTCAATGATGGTTTTAATCAAATATTCATCTAGTGCGTTACTGGCAACGATTTTACAATTTTCAAGGCCGGCATCATCTAACATTTTGCGGGCTTTTTTAGCGAGATAGGTTAAATCGCCAGAGTCAATTCTAACGGCGTATGTATCGATGCCTTTAGGAATAAGGTCTTCTTTTATGACTTTGATGGCGTTTGGTAAACCGCTTTTTAAGGTATCATAGGTATCAATTAAAAAGGTGGTGTGTTTAGGAAATGATTTGGCATAGGCTCTAAAGGCATCAAGTTCAGTATCAAAGAGTTGAACCCAAGAGTGCGCCATAGTACCACTTGCAGGGATATCTAAAAATCTGTCTGCATAGGTATTCGAAGTAACATCTGCGCCGCCAATAAAGGCGGCTCTTGCGCCTAAATTTGCGCTCGATACGCCGTGGGCTCTTCTTGCGCCCATTTCAATTAAGATACGGTCTTTTGTGGCACGCTTAATGCGGCTTGCTTTGGTGGCAATAAGAGATTGGTGGTTAATCGCGAGCAATAGATAGGTTTCAATCAGTTGTGCTTGGATTGCGGTAGATCTTACGGTGATGATTGGTTCATTAGGAAAGACAACAGTGCCTTCTTTTACGGCGTAAATGTCACCAGTAAATTTGAAGGTTTTTAAATAGTCTAAAAAATCATTATTAAAAAGGCCACGCGCTTTAAAATAGGCAATGTCTTCTTCAGTAAACTCAAGATTTTTAATATAAGTGATGACACTTTCAAGCCCGGCCATAATAGCATACCCACCGTGGTCAGGGATTTTTCTAAAGAATAGATCAAAGTATACAATGGTATCTTTGAATCCGTGTTCAAAATATCCGTTGGCCATGGTAAATTCATAAAAATCAATTAACATACTTTCATTTAGTTTGTTCATCTGTTTTCCTCTATTCTATAATGTCTATATGGATTCCAGCCATCACATCTAGTGCTTTTTGATGGAGGGTTTCATCATAACTTTTTGTGGCGTTTTTATCAACAATAATATGGGCATTTGGACATGCGGCTTTGGCAATCACCGCATTTGATAAAACACATATATGGGATACAAGTCCACATAACTCAATGGTATCATAGGGGGTTTCTTTTAGATAGTTACCAAGTTCAAGGGATGGGAAGGTTGGTTTTTCAAATACTTTGTCGTTTTGATGCTTGGCATGTTTAACACGGTCGCGTAAATCGTGTCCTTTGGTGCCTTTAATGCAGTGTTTTACTGGTAGGTTTTTGCCTTCTTCTTTTTCTAAATAGGCATCATCATGGGTATCTTTAGTAAAGATGACATCATCGTTATTGTTGTGGTAGGTGGTGATTTTATCGATGATCGTATCTTCAATACTGTCTGCGCCTTTAAAGCCTAATGCGCCATCTACAAAATCGTTTTGATAGTCAACAACGATCAAACATTTTTTCATGAGACCATCTCCTTTTATTGACTAGTTCTATTGTAACATAAATGCATCATTTAATGGGTAAAAACGGTGTAGATTTATTGACTAGTGTGCGTGTATGCGGTACACTTTAAGCATGAAACTAACGGGGTGATAAAGATGAAGACCATTTTAAATGATTCAAAGGATCCACGCTTTAATTTAGCACTTGAAGAGTATGTCTTAAAATATTTAGATACAGAGGAAGATTTTGTGTTGCTTTGGCAAAATGCGAATAGTGTTATTATTGGCCGCAATCAAAATACGATTGAAGAAATTCACAGTGATTATGTTAAACAACATAATGTGAATGTTGTTAGACGGATTACGGGTGGTGGGGCGGTTTACCACGACTTAGGGAACTTAAATTTTAGCTTTGTGACGCACAGTCTTAAAGATAACTTAAATAATTATCGTAAGTTTACTGACCCTGTGATCAAAGCATTAAAAAGTTTAGGCGTTAATGCAGCGTTTGCTGGACGCAATGATATCGTTGTTGATGGGAAAAAAATTAGCGGAAATGCGCAAAGTTTTTATAAAAGCCGGATGTTACATCACGGAACAATTTTATTTGATGTGAACTTACAGGTTGTTGCGGATGTGTTAAATGTTAAACAAGATAAGATTGCCTCTAAAGGAATTAAGTCTAACCGCGCTCGTGTAACGAATATTAAACCGTATTTAAAAGAAGACATTTCAATGACCGATTTTAAAATGAAGTTGTTAAAGTATTTGTTAGATACAGATCGAATTACCGAACATGTGTATGAATTGACTGACCGTGATTTAGAAAAAATTCATGAACTAATGGAGATGCGGTATAATACTTGGATGTGGAATTACGGTGAATCACCAGAATTTTCTATAGAAAAATCTGGGCGATATACCGGTGGGAAGATTGAATTTAAGTTCAATGTTAAAGACGGTAATATTAGCGCAATGCGAGTCTACGGGGATTTTTTAGGTTCACGTGATATTGGTGAATTTGAACAGTTACTGCTGGGGACACAATATGAAGCATCGGCACTTAGACACGCACTTGAGACGGCACCACTGGATGAGTATTTCTTTAATATAACGCTAGATGATATTATCGATTGTATGTTTCGTTAATGATTGACCACTTGAGGGTGGTCTTTTTTTATAGGTGGGTATGCTTATTTATAAAAGAAGGCATGGTACATGGTAGATACGCGCTTTTATGATAAAATGCAATCGTGTAACTTAGAAAGGGTGGTTGTATGACCGAAAAAACACATGAGTTAAAAAGATCCATCAGTTTATTTGGTGGGATATCGATTTTAACGGGGATTATGGTCGGGTCAGGGATCTTCTTTGTTGGAAGTTATGTTTTAGCTAGAACGGGATATTCTAGTGGCATGAGTTTATTGGCGTGGATTTTGGGCGGGGTTATTGTTTTAATGTACGGACTGATTTACGCAGAACTTGGGGCGATGTGGCCTGAAGCTGGTGGGTATTATGTCTATTTAAAAAAAGCGTTTGGTAAACCGTTAGCGTTTATGAGTGCGTTTATGAATTTCATGTTGGCCTCAAGCGGTAGTATTGCGGCTTTAGCGATTGCCTTTAGTTTAATATTAAGCAATATCTTGTTTATTGTCTTTGAGCTTGCACTCAGTACTTGGGTACAAATCATTATCTCTATTGTGATGATTGCGGGGCTCAGTTTTATTAACTATTTAGGCATCCATATTGGGGCGCTTATGCAAAAAGCGTTTTTGATAATAAAAGTGATTCCGATTGTGTTTATTATCTTAATTGGCTTTATTGTCGGTACCAACCGTGTCGATGTCTCACTTACTTATAATGGCACTGTCATCGATGCGTTAATTGCGATTGCCTTTGCGGTAATTGCGACATTTTGGGCTTATGAAGGCTGGACGAATTTAAATAGTGTGGCTGGTGAGGTAAAACGTCCAGGGAGAAATATTCCTTATGCATTGATTATCTCTATTGTCTCAGTTACGGCACTTTATGTGCTGTATCAGTTTTCATTGTTTTCTGTTTTAAGTGTTAGTGAACTACAAGCGATGATTACAGACGGAAATATTTATACTGGGATTGATGCGGCGTATGTAGCTCTTGGATCAGTTGGTATGTATTTAGTGATGTTAACGATGCTTATTAGTGTCTTTGGGGCTTTAAATGGGTCGATTATTGTTTTCCCGCGGATTTATTATGCGATGAGTAAAGATAATATTTTCTTTAAATCATTTACTAAAGTTCACAAAGAATACAAAACACCGTATTATGCAATCATTGGATCTGGTGTTATGGCAACGATTCTCCTTGTTTTTGGTTTAGATGAGCTTATTAGCTTGGTCGCTTTTGCTGGATTATTTTTTAATATCTTTATTTTTATCAGTTTGTTTATCTTTAGAAAACGGTTTCCTGATAAGGAAAGACCATATAAAGTATGGGGGTATCCTGTACTGCCAGTTGTGGCGATAATCATTAGTGTCATTTTGCTTTTTGCGATTGTTTATGAGAGTCCGCTTACAAGTCTTTACGGGGCGATAATCATTTTAGCTGGCTTACCAATCTATTATCTATTTAAAAAAATAAATCATTTAACAGACTAAAAAAGGCGACGTTCAAGTGAACGTCGCGTTTTTTATGTTTTATTTTTATGATAAAAGGCCATGACAATGGCGATAATAATTGCACTAACACCAAACGTCATAGCAATGACACCAAGAAATAACGACATTAAGGTATCAATATTACTGGCCATAATGTAGGCGGTAACCCCAATGATGCTAAAGACAATGGGGACAACAACTGCAAGTTTTGGTTTAAGTTGGTATAGTCCAACTGCTATCCCTATACCAATTAAGGTGGCGCCTGTTATATACACTAGTGGTATAAGTTGTTCAATAATAATGACCTCCTTATGTTAGTCGTCTAAATAATCTGCGGTGTCGTCTGGGGCAATGATAATGATGTATTGTTCATTATGATAGATTACTGCAAATTGTGGGACCTCTTCTTCTAAAACAAGCCATACCCAATCATCGATTTCTTCTATTGCATGGGTTGCTTCACTGGTAATGTCGAGGTCGTCATCATTTAAGGTAAATGTGTATCCATCAATCGTTTCTGTATCACTTAAGACGATTTGTGAGGTGTCAGGTAAGTGGTCTAATGCTTCATCAACAGTAATCGTAAAATCGACATCGTAAGGGACGGTTGCGCCAACGCTTGTGATGTAATAGACGTCTCCTATGTCATAAGTTTTTGCAATTGGGATATCTTCTAGTAAATACCAATCATCACCTTGACTTACTAAATCATATGATTCATCATTGATGATGACACGGTCAACAACTTGTTCATCCGCGTTGCTGGTGATTTTAAGTAAGATGTTTTGACTTGGAATATCGACAGTATAATCTTCTAACTCTAAGGATTCTGCGCGTTCGATTTCCTCTTCGATAATGTCGCATCCAATTAAGGTGAATGATAGGGTCAAAAATGCAAGTAAAGCAAATAGTTTTTTCAAAATCAACACTCCTTTTATGATTTTATTGTAACAATTTTATGCATGCTTTTGTAGTAATATACAGTAAGTTATATGATATGCATTATGAAAAAGTGGCTATACGATTGTTGTCGTATAGCCACTTTGAGTTTAGATATGAATTGGTTTGTCAACAATTCCGTGTGCAACCTCGTGAACCATTTCTGATAAGGTTGGGTGCGGATGAATCGCATCGGCGAAGGCTTCGGCTGTCGCTTCTAAGCTCATACCGAGGACGGCTTCACTAATGAGTTCTGTGGCATGTGGTGCTAAAATATGTACACCGATGATTTCGTTATATTTTTTATCGGCAATAAATTTAACCATACCTACACTTGCATTTTCTGCAAGGGCTTTACCGTTTGCAGAAAGTGGGAAGGTTGAGGTTTTATAGTCTAGGTCTTGTTCTTTTGCTTGGGCTTCAGTTATGCCAACTTGGGCAATTTCTGGGAAGGTGTAAATTCCAGATGGGACAAGACGGTAATCGATTTTGTGGTCTTTGCCGAGGATGTGATCAACCGCAACTAACCCTTCTTTACTTGCGACATGTGCAAGTTGGAATTTGCCGTTAACATCACCGATGGCATAGACATCGTCGATATTGGTTTGCATGTATTCGTTGGTAATAATCCCTGTACGGTCGGTTTCTAAATCTAAGGCTTCAAGGCCTTTTAAGTTTGGTGTCATTCCGACGCTTAATAAGATAAGGTCTTGTTCGATTGTTTCTTCTTTGTCATCTAATGTATAGCTGACGCTATCCTTTGTAATTTTATCGACATTGGCACTGGTAATCACTTTAATGCCGTCTTTTTTAAGTTGTTTTTTAAATTGGTCTTTGATTTCTTGGTCGACGGTGATTAAGATATCATCGAGTCGTTCGATGATGGTCACCTCGGTACCAAGGGCGTTAAAGATGGTCGCAAATTCAACACCGATAACCCCGCCACCAATAACGGTGAGGGTTTTCGGGATTTCTTTAATATCGAGTAGTTGTTTGGAAGCGACAACGCGGCCACTATCAAAGGCGTCTTTTAAGCCGTCGATGGGTGGCATTGCTGGGCTTGCGCCAGTGGCGATGATAAGTTTGTCGGTTTTGATGGTTTCGTCATTTACTTTGATGGTGTGGGCATCTTCGACTTCACCAAAGCCGTCATAGACGGTAACCCCGTTTTTCTTGAGTAAGTATTTAACGCCACCTGTAAGTTTTTTTACGATTTTGTTTTTGCGTTTCATGATGGCTTTAAAGTCGATATCGACATTGGCCATATCTAGTTTAAAGCCGAAGTCTTTGGCGTGTTCAAAGGTTTTGTATACGTGGGCACTGTTTAGAAGTGCTTTGGTTGGGATACATCCCCAGTTTAAACATACACCGCCGATAGACTCTTTTTCAATGAGGGCGACATTTTTACCGAGTTGGGCTGCTTTGATTGCAGCAACATACCCGCCGGGTCCGCCGCCAATAATGGTTATTTCGTGGTTTTGCATGACATGTTCCTCCTAGCTTAATAGTAAGGTTATTGGGTCGCTTAAACGCTCTCTTAATTTTACCATAAATCTTCCGGCATCGCCACCATCAATTATTCGGTGATCGATGGTTAAAGACACTGGGAACATGCTTCTAACAACAATCTCGTCGTCGATGACAACAGGTTTTTTGGTTATGGCTCCCATACCTAAGATGGCAACTTCTGGGTGGTTGATTACTGGGGTACCTAGTTTTGAGCCAAATGCGCCATAGTTGGTAATTGAGAACGTGGTGTTTTTTAGGTCTTTAAGTTGAATTTTACCGTTTCTTGCATTGTCTGCAAGGGCATCTATTTCTTTGGCTAGTTCAAAAATAGATTTTTGATCGGCATGTTTAATGTTTGGGACGATGAGTCCTTTTTCAGTATCAACAGCGATGCCGATGTTATAAAAGTCTTTATAGATGATTTCTTCTGCTTCATGATCAAAGCTTGCGTTAAAGATTGGGTAATCTTTAAGTGTTAACACGATGGCTTTGATGATGAGTGGTAGATAGGTTAGTTTAACACCGTGTTCGCTTGCGGCATCTTTTTGATTTTTTCTAAAGTTGACGAGGTCGGTCACATCAAACTCGTCCATAACAGTGGTTGCAGGGATGAGTTGGTTAGAGCGGTTCATGGCGTTGACAATGGTTTGTCTCAGTTTTGTGACTTTTTCTCGTCGTGTGCCTTCTTCTGGTATATCTGGCATGCTGAAAGATTGTGCTTGTGGTGCTTGTGATGTTTTTTCTTCTTTGCTTGAGTCTTCATCAGCAGCTTGTTTGATATCTGCTTTCATAATGCGGCCGTTGTCGCCTGAACCTTTAACTTTGGTTAGGTCTACACCTAAGTCTTTGGCCATTTTTCTTGCTACAGGACTTGCAAGGACGCGTTCGTTGATGGTTTCTTTTTCTGATTTTTCTAGATGTTCGGTGCTGGCTTCCATGACTTCATCACTAGATTCAATGGCTCCAACAACGCTTGCGTTATCATCTTTATTATCTTTTTTCTTGGTGCTTTTGTCTTCTTTTTGATCTTCTTGTTCAGTGTCTTCTGCATCTTCATCAGATGCATCATCAGACGGTTCTGGTTCTGTGTCTTTTGAATCTTCATCAGATGATTCTGGTTCCGGTTCTACATCTTCTGTATCTTCATCGGGTGCGCCTTCTCCTGGTGATTCTTCTTTCATTTCTTCGGTTCCATCATCAATGATGGCTAAGGTGTTTCCTACGTGGATGGTTTCGCCAACCTCGGCACCACGTTTTTTTAGTGTTCCTGATTCTGGAGCGGGGATTTCTGCGTTGACTTTGTCGGTCTCAATGACGCATAATGTTTCGCCTTCTTCGACCTTGTCGCCAACTTCAAAGTTCCATTTTAAGATGGTACCTTCGTGGATACCTTCTCCTATGTCTGCAAATTTAAAATCAATCATATTTGGCCTCCTTTAAACGCTATAGTCCATGAGTTTCTTGATTGAGTGGGCGATGCGTTTGGCATCGACGGTATGGTGATGTTCTCCTTTAGGGAGTGGGATGGTAATGTCGTGACCTGTCACGCGCATCATCGGTGCTTCTAAATAAAGGAATGCTTCTTCGTTGATGCGGGCAAAGATTTCTGAATGAATCCCTAAGGTTTTAACTTGTTCGCTTACCACGAGTAAGCGTCCGGTTTTTTTCACTGAGTTAACAATTGTATCTGAATCCATTGGGGCGATGGTACGGAGATCGATTAAATCGACATTTTTGTATTTATCGTCCATGGCTTTAAGGGCTTTTTGAGTTTCTCTTACCATGGCACCATAGGCGACGATGGTTGCTTTTTCACCTTTTTGTACAGTGCGTGCTTTACCGATATCTACGGTGTATTCTTCATCTGGTACATCTTGTTTGAAGGCACGGTAGATGCGTTTTGGTTCTAAGAAAATAACTGGATCGGGATCTTTGATTGCGGCGGTTAGTAAGCCTTTGGCATCATACGGTGTTGATGGCATGACGACTTTTAAACCAGGGATGTGTGCGAATAAGGTTTCTAGGGCTTCTGAATGGTGTTCTAAGGCTCTAACGCCACCACCAACAGGCATTCTTACGACAATTGGTAAATGGTATTTGCCACGTGAGCGGTTACGCATGCGTGCCATGTGGGTAATCATTTGGTTATAGCCTGGGAACATAAATCCTGAGAACTGAAGTTCAGCCACAGGTTTTAATCCGTTGATTGCCATCCCAATTGATGAGCCGATAATTGCGGCTTCGGCGATGGGGGTGTCAAAGACACGGTCTTCGCCGAACTGTTCTTGGAGTCCTTTTGTGACGCGGAATACGCCACCTTCAAATCCGGCATCTTCACCTAAGACAACGACGGAGTCATCATTGGTCATTTGTTGTTTTAAGGTTTCATTAATGGCTTGTAATAGTGTCATTTCTGCCATGGTTATTTCGCCTCGCTTTCTTTGAGGTATTGTTTGTAGGCTGCTTTTTGTCGTTTAAGTTCTTTTGGTAGTTCAGCATAGGTGTAATCGAATGCATCATCAAGGTCATATTGACCGGTTTTTTCAACTTCTTTGAATGTTTTTGTGACAAAGTCTTTGAGTTCTTTTTGCAAGTCTTCTTCTTTGTCTTTATTCCATAATTTTTTGTTTGATAGATATTTTCTAAAGCGGTCAAGTGGGTCTTTTGTTTTCCATTCTTCGACTTCTTTATCATCGCGGTAGATGCTTGGGTCATCACTGGTTGTATGTGGGCCTAAACGGTAGGTAAAGGCTTCAATGAGTGAAGGACCTTTGCCGTCTAAAGCGCGCTCTCTCGCTTCTTTTACAGCTGCATACATTGCTAAGACGTCATTTCCGTCAACTTGGATTCCTGGGATCCCATAAGCAATCGCTTTTTGCGCAATGGTTTCTGAACGGGTTTGTTTGGCCCGTGGGGTTGAAATTGCATATTGATTGTTTTGAACAATCGTAATCATTGGCACGTCATATACTGCGCCGAAGTTCATTCCTTCATGGAATTCGCCGTGACTGGTTCCACCATCACCAATATAGGCAAGGGCGATTTCGCCTTTTTTCTTAATTTTGCTGGCATAGGCAATGCCTGCAGCATGCGAAATTTGTGAGCCGATTGGGACGTTGACTGGGAGTACTCTAACACCCTCATCAAACTGTGACCCCATTTCGTTACCATACCAATAAAGGTAAATTTGTTTTAGGGTAACGCCTTTATATAGCATTGCGGCACTTTCTCTAAAGGCTGGGACCAACCAGTCTTTTTTATCAAGGGCTGCCATAGGCCCGATTTGGGCTGCCTCTTGTCCTTGAACTGGTGCAAAGGTAAGCATTCTACCTTGGCGTTGGTACTGAAGGGCTTTGATATCTTGCACACGTGCTAAAGACATCGTTTTGTACATGTGTAAGAGGGTTTCGTCGTCGATAGTTGGTTCTAAGTCTTTATTGATGACTTTTCCGTTTTTATCTAACACTTGAAACTGCTCTTTTTTTAGTGGATCGTATTGATCGAATATCATATGAAGTTCCTCCTATTCGGAATTTTTACAAATAATTTTTGTGAAAAAAATGTTGTCTTCACAAGACAAGTTCAGTTTATCATAGTGCACGTGTTTTTGCATGTAAGGTGCTTATTTTTATAAAATTTACAAAGTAGTTATTAAGGTGTGTAAAAAAGGAGGCGTAAACCTCCTTAGGATTGTTCTTTAATGAGACCATCTCGGTATGCGTTAATTAATGTGGCAAGATCATTAATTTGGGTTTTAAGCGTTTTTCCCTTGTCGGTATCGTAAATATAGGTTCGTCTTGTGTTGATGTTTTCATCATGGGTAATAGAGACGATATCGCGTTCTTCTTGAATGAGTTTAATGTATGATGAGAAGCGTTCGTGGCTGACTAAATAGAATGCGTATGAGTCACTTATTAATGTATAGCCACCGATGGAGGTTTTGTTTTTGTATTGTTTGCTCATGCCGCCGTCGATGGTATAGACTTTTTTGTTTTTAGAGATGACATCAGCCCCTTGGGTTATATCCATAGGGATGTGCCCGTTAATGATTTTAGAATGGGTTTTGTTAAGGGAGAATTCATCATAAATCTTATCTAAGACATCATCGCGTGTTCTTAGTGTAAAGTAGGGATTTTTATGTTCTTTGTGGGTGGTTTTATCAGCGATAAAATAGCGTTCAAAGGTGGTCATTTTGTCTTTGGCAAATAGGGGGCTTGTTTGGCCTTGCCAAAGCATGAGAAAGTAATCTTTGGCGTTGATATTTTTTTCATAGCGGTTATAGTAGGCATGTCTGATTTGTTGTTCGTAGGCTTCAAATAATGATTTACCTGAGGTTGGTTTGCCGTCAATGATTTGGGTCATGAAGCTGCCGTCTTCATTAAGCGGAATCGCCGCATGAAAAAGGAGGTTGTTGTTATAACGTTTATAGATGGCGCCTTTTTGGAACAACACTTTAACATGTTTTTGTAACATTTCGTTGTGTTTGAAAAGATGGGTTAAGTGGGCAATGATGTCACGTTCTTCTTGAGTGAGTTTAAAGGGGTCATCGTTAAAGTTGATGGTAGGAAAGTGGGTGTCATTTAGTGGGTAGGTTTGGTGATTGATGGTAATCGTTTTGTCATGGATGTTAATTTTATCTAATAAAAGTCTGTCTTGTAAGTTGAACTGCGGGTTTCTTAAAATGACGTCACGCTCAACTTTAAACTGGATAATACTGATGGCTTTATGAATTTTAGCGACAAACGAGGTGTCGTCTTCATTGTTTGGGTAGGTTTTGTCGGTGATTGGTTGAAATCTAGTGCATGGGTCGTCAATGTATGTTTTACTTGCAAAGCGGGCAAGGGGGAGTAAGTTAATGCCGTACCCATCCTCTAGATAATCTAAGTTGTTATATCTAGCCGCAATTCTTATGACATTGGCTACACAAACCATAGACCCTGAAGCTGCGCCCATCCAAATGATGTCATGATTGCCCCATTCGATGTCGATGTGTTTCATTTTGGCAATTTTTTCCATCACTAAATGGGGTTTGGGTCCGCGGTCGAAGATGTCACCGACGACGTGTAAGCGGTCGATGGCTAAATTTCTAATAAAGCGGGATATTTGTAAGATGAATTTGTGTTCTCTTTCGGTTTCAAAGATGGCTTGAATAATCGCTTTATAGTAGCGGGCTTTGTCTTCATCGTTGCCGGTTTCATAAAGCAGTTCTTGGATGATGTAAGAAAATTCTTTGGGTAAGGTTTTTCTGACATGGCTTTTGGTATATTTGCGGGCTAAAACTCGACTTAAAGCGACCATATCTTTTAGTATTGCTTTAAGTAAGTCTTTAAAGCGAGCATCTGATAGTTTTTGTTGGTATTTGTGTAACATATCAGTTGGATAATAGATGAAGAATGCGAGGCGATTGCGTTGCGTCTCACTTAAGTGGGTAAGGTGTTGGTCGATTTTTTGTTTGATGATGCCTGAAGCATTCTTTAAAAAGTGATTAAACGCATCATATTCGCCGTGGATGTCGGTAATAAAGTGTTCGGTACCTTTTGGTAGGTTGATGATGGCGTTTAAGTTAATGAATTCTGTGCTTGCGGCTTGGACGGTAGGGAATTCTTTGCTTAAGAGTTCTAGGTATTTGTGTTTATAATCCATTGGATACCTCCATAAAAAAGGGCGCTTGAAAAGCACCCTTTAGGTTTTAGTCTTTGTTATAGTATTTGTAATAAATGATTAATGATTCATCATAGACATTAAATGTGAAGGCGTTCGTAATGTAGAGTTCAACGGCTTCATTGGTATGGGTTTCGTAGCCTACAGTGTAGTCTTGTCCAATGGTGATTTCTAGGTCTTCGTGGTTGGTAGGTAAAAGTAAGGCACCTTTTAAAACTTTTGAGTGAATGACACGTCCGCCTATGACAGCTTCAATGGCATCGATTAAGTATTTTCCTTGGTAAGCTTGGTGTAGTACTTTGAAAACCTCATCACCAACAACAAGGCTATATGGTTTTTCAGTGTAGGCATCTTGAAGTTTTAGTAAGCCTTCAGCGATGGCGGTAAGTGTATCTTTTGCGTTGTTTGTGATTGAGAGTTTGGTTTCAGCAAGTTCAACTAAGCCTTTGATTCCGGCTTTTTTGTTGCCGTTATAAATCGCATCTTCTTCATATAATGCGAGGGCTTCTGCGGCATCTTCAAGGGCGTCTAATTCGACGTCTTTTTTACCGCGTAAGACGTTGTCTAGTTCCCAACGGTTGAGTTTAAAGTTTATGCGTGATTCGAGTAAACGATCAACATTATAAAGGCCAGCGCTGACACCGTCTTGGTTTTCATCAACCATTTCTAATGTTCCTTTAGAAATCGCTGGGGTGTTTAATCCCAAGGGTCCTTGGACATGTAAGACTTTGCGTGCAGAGAGTTGTGTTTTAATAACTTTGACTGCGGTTTCGTTAATTTCTTCCCAAGAAGCACTGCTTATTGGGGCAAGTTCTTGTTTAAATAAATCCATGGTATCCTCCTATTTTAGTTTTCCGATATTTAGACTTTTTTGTGTTCCTGGTGATTCAGCTTCAGCTTCATCATGGTGTCCAATTGGGCCTTCTTTGAAAAGATTTTCTTTGAGCTCATCATCGAGTTCAGGAATGCGTCTACGTAACCATTCGAGCGCCATTGCGGCATGTTCTAGTTCTTCATCACGGTTATGTTTTAAGATGCTTTTTAATGATTCATCTTCAGTGACACTCATGCGTTGATTGTACCAATCAACGGCTTCAAATTCCTCGATTAAACTTTTGATGGCTCTTGTGATGTCTCGTGTTTCTTTACTTAATTCTTGATAGGGTTCATGATATTGATCCATGCATAGTTCCTCCTTCTTTTATCTCAATTTTAATTATAACATGGTTGTGTGAATTAATCCAACTGATACGTTAACCGTTTGCTTGGCGAAATAGTGCTTTGGCAAGCGCTTCATCTATTTTCATGACGGTGCCAACTGGTCCTAAGCGTACGGCGGTTGTGGCTAAGTTGTCTAAGTCTTTGTCGCTTGCGTTAATGCCAGCGTCTTTTAATGTTGTTGGTGCACCAAATGATTTAAATAACGCGCGTATGGCTTCTATTGTTTCTTTTGGTGTTTTCGTTAGGAAAATTTCTTTACCTAAGAAGTTGAGTCTTTTTGTCATCGTTTTTTGATTTTCTAATAAAGCCATTTCTAACCAGGTTGGGAAGAGCGCAGTTAACGCAAATCCGTGGGTGAGACCGTAGACTTGAGTTAGTGGGTAAGAGAGTCTGTGGGTTGCCCAATCACCGACTTTGCCTTGTTGTAAAATCCAGTTGAGTCCGATCGTTGCGGCCCAACTTAAATTGGCTCGGGTTTGATAGCTGTTATCGCCATCTAAGTAGCGGTTGACGTTATCAATCACGCTTTTAATGATGCCAGTAGACATGTAGTCTGCGGTTTCTGTGCGTTCTGTATTAGAAAAATATTGTTCAAATACGTGCATGATGATATCCACAGCACCCGCGATGGTATAGTGTTTATTAACACTTAAGGTGTAGCTTGGGTCGATGATTGCAAACTGCGGGAATAAAAAGGGATAGGCCACACTGCGTTTTTCTTTGGTTTGATCGTTGGTAACCACAGTATTGCCGTTTGATTCACTACCAGTTGCAGCAAGCGTTAAAACAACGCCTAACGGTAGGGCTTGTTTGGCTTCTTTTTCAAATAAGAAGACATCCCAAACCTCACCTTTATCTAAGTAAACAGAAAACGCAATGGCTTTCGCCGCATCAATAACTGAGCCGCCACCTGCGGCTAAGACAAATTTACAGCCGTGTTTAATCGCTTTTTCACGACCAGAATACACACTGTCCATACTTGGATTCGGGCGAACACCGGCTTCTTCTATGATGGTGATATTAAGGGATTTTGCAATGTCAATGATGGTGTCATAGATGCCGAGTTTTTTGATACTTTGTTTTCCATATACAAGTAAGATGGTTTCGTTTTCATATGGTTTCAGTTCATCTTTTAACTGGCTGATTTGGGTTTCGCCAAAGATGATTTTTGTGGGATTATGATAAGTAAAATTTATCATCGTATCAACTCCTTCACTTTTATTATATCACTTAAAAGAGAAATTTCTAGACAAGTGTTTTAATGCATAGTATGTGGTCATTTATAGGTTTTTTGTGTATAATAGGTATGATGATAAAAAGAGGTGAAATGATGAAACCAGATTATAATCGCTCGATTGTAAATATTCCTGCAAGTTTACTAACTTATTATGGATTAGATACCATTCATGCATCCTTGCATGAACTTAAAGACGCATTAAAATCAGACTACAATCATGTGGCACTTGTGGTGTTAGATGGTTTCGGTATGAACTTAATTAATCGTTTAGATGAGGATGCGTTTTTAAGACGGCATACGGTTGCGTCTTTGACTTCAACCTTCCCATCGACAACCGTTGCGGCTACTACCGCTTTATTAACGGGAGAAACGCCTTATGAATCTGGTCATATTGGCTGGTTCCAATATGTGAAACCGTTTGGGATACATTACACGGTGTTTTTAGAAGAGGATTATTATTTTCCGACACGTGCCATTCCTGATAATTTAAAAGCGCGGTTTACTAGGGAATCGATTTTTACAAAAATTGGAAGTAAACGCAATGATATATATACCAAAGAATTTTTTCCGTTTCCGGTGAATAAAAAAGGGTTTAAAACCTTAGATGCAGGATTAAAAGAACTAAGAGAGTTTCAAGAAAGCAAAGCAAAAACATTAAGTTATGTGTATTCTATCGATCCAGATATAACCGAACATATTACAGGAACGATGAGTGATAAAACACTTAACGTGATTCAAGAACTAAACGAGAGTTTAGAACGTTATATGAAGGTCGCGCCTAAAAACACGTTACTCATTGTGACGGCAGATCACGGGTTAACGGATGTTAAGCCGATGAAACTCTTTGATGATTTAGCATTTGTTTCAACGTTTAAAGCGTACCCAGCGATTGAACCGCGCGCAACAACGTTCTTTATTAAAGAGGATGAAAAAGCCAATTTTGAAGCTATGTTTACGGAAAAATTTGGGGCCTATTTTGAACTCTTTACGCTTGATGAATTTATGCAAAGTGGCTTTTTAGGCTTTGGGAAAAAGCATCAACTGATTGATGAATCGCTCGGGGATTATTTGGCGATTGCTAAAGACCATTATTATTTTGAATTAAGCGAACAGAAAAAACATTTGGCGCATCATGCAGGTTTGTCACAAGAAGAAATGGAAGTCCCATTAATTTTACTTAAAAAGGATGACACTTATGATATTTGAACAAAACAGTTCGATGGCATTGTTTAGAAAAACAACGCCAGTAACATTTACATTAATGATTATTGTAACAACAGTCTTCTTAATTCAAATTTTTACTGGTGACTTGTTGGTTCAATACGGAGCCTTAAGCAGTTATCATGTTGCCAATGAAGGTGAGTATTGGCGTTTGTTTACGGTCATGTTTTTACATGCCGATGTAATTCACTTCTTGTTTAATACCTTTTTTGGGTTGTTTTTAATCAGTAGTGCCTTAGAGCGGATGATTGGGCCAGTGAAGTACGGGATTATTTATTTTGCCTCTGGTATTGGCGCAAGTATTATTGTTGTTGGGTGGGACGTCCTCACTCAAAGTCCTTCAATTGGTGTTGGCGCAAGTGGCGCAATATACGGGGTATTGGGGGCGTTGCTCTTCTTTACGATTTATAAAAAAGAGTGGTTTAGCCCACAAGATATTTCTTCAATTAGAGGGTTAATATTAATTAATGTTATTTTCACCTTTATGGTAGGCTCAATTAGTACCTCTGCTCATTTAGGTGGGCTCGTGTCTGGGTTTATTATTACCGCAATCATTAATCCTAAACGTTATATTAGAGGGGCGAAAAAAGGTTTCCAAGACCCATATGACCCTTATGCACATGAAGGGATGACGCCTGATCCTTATGATTATGTCGACATTGTCGATGATGACGACGATGATGACGATGACCGGCGCGTTTGGTAAGAAGTTAGATTAAGTTCTAACTTCTTTTTTTGTATGCTATAATATAGGAGTAGAATTTTTAATAATGGGAGTGAGTTTATGGAGTCAGTTATCTTTTATGGTGTTATTGTCTTAATTGTTTTAAGCTATTTATTTGATGTGTTTGCTGATATGTTAAATGATCAAGCGCGCATGCGCACGATTCCTGAAAATGTTAAGGATGTTTATGACCACAAAGAATATAAAACGTGGCTTAAATACAGCACGGAAATCAACCGCATGAAATCCTTAAAACGGTTGCTTGCGTTTTTCTTTGTGACGTTAATGCTGTTAAACGGCGGATTTCAAGATATCGCGGTGTGGACAAGAGAAATTACGAATGCGAATATCTATTTAGAAACATTGGTATTCTTAGGCATTCTTTTTCTCATTCAATATCTATATAATTTACCTTTTAGTATCTATTTTACGTTTTCTATTGAAGAACGGTACGGGTTTAATAAAGCCACAAGAAAAACGTTTATTACCGATAAAATTAAATCTTTCATCTTATCAATTGTGTTTGGTGGGGGCATCATTCTCTTACTTACTGTTATTTATGCGCAAACAGGAAACTTATTTGTTTTAATCGCATTTATGGCGTTTGTGCTTATTTTCCTCTTTATTAATATGACGTATACAAGTATTTGGGTGCCGTTATTTAATACTTTAACACCACTAGAAGACAGTGATTTAAAGACGAAAATTGAAGCATTCGCACAAAGTCAAGCCTACGAGATTAAAAAGATTCAAGTGATGGATGCTTCAAAGCGTTCGACAAAATTGAATGCGTTCTTTAGTGGCTTTGGTAAGTTTAAAAATGTCGTGTTGTTTGATACTTTATTGGATAAAATGGAAGACGATCAAATTGTGAGTGTTTTAGCCCATGAAATAGGGCACGCGAAACATAAAGATATCATCCGTAATATGGCCATGTCATTTGTCACCTTGGCTGTGACATTGGGCTTACTTTATGGTTTTTTATCAGCGGATGTGTTTTATCAAGCGTTTGGGTTTGATCAATTACATTTAGGGTTTATGTTACTGATCTTTATGTTTGTGATTAGTCCGATTGGGATGTTTATTGGGATACTTAGCAATTATGCCTCAAGAAAAGCGGAATATAAGGCCGATTATTTTGCGGCAAGCAATACCGATGCTAAGTCAATGATTGCCGCACTTAAAATATTAAGTAAAGAAAACTTTTCTAATCTAACCCCGCACGCACTTTATGTTTTCTTATATTACTCACACCCACCAGTAAGCGACCGTATTTCACATATTGCGCCGCTACTAAAGTAAGTTATGGTTAAAAAAAATTATTACCGTCTTAGTGCACTGCTTGTGGGTGTTATTGCAATAGAACTTTTCTTTTTACTTTATGTAGAACGTGTTAGGTTAGTGAATAATACGCATGATTTGGTTTTGGTATCTTATATTCTTCATTCAATGTTAGCGGTTTTTGCTTTATTGATTTTGCTCGTTATGATCCTTTATAAATCCAAAGCCAACATCGAACACCCTGTGATTCGGCGGGTGCCGATGTTAGCAACCTTTATCGTATTAATATTATCATCAGTCATTGCCGTGTTCGATCAGGTTACAACAGGGCATATAACGCTTTTTTCTATTCATCTGCTCAGTTTTGGCTTGCTGATTTATATAAAACCTTTTAAAGGCATTTACATTTACGGCATTCCTTTTGGTATTTTTCTTATAGGTGTCCTTCTTTTTCAACAAGACAGCTCGCTAGAACTTACCCATTTAATTAATGGAACGATTATTTATGTTGGGGTCATTTTTGCGAGTACAACCTTTTATCAAAACAACATTAAAGAACACGATTTTAAACAAGCGCTTGTTGATAAAAATGCAGAACTGAAAATTTTATCCACCATCGATCCATTAACCAAGCTCGCCAATCGACGCTTATTTGAGCGCCAGGTAACTTATGAAGCCAGTATTAACCGGCGGTATAATCATCAAGCGAGCTTACTGCTTATTGACATCGACCATTTTAAAGCAATCAATGATACGCACGGTCATGATGCTGGAGATTTTATTTTAAAAGAACTCGCGACAATGCTTAAATCAAGCGTCCGGGAATCAGATACTGTGGCACGGTTTGGTGGCGAGGAGTTTATGTTGTTGTTAAGTCATACAGATATTGAAGGCGCAACTATCCTTGCAAAACGGATTAATCGATTGATAGAAAACCATACCTATCAGTATTTAGATCATATGATTACCCTAACTGTTAGTATTGGGGTTACTAGACTTATTCATGAAGAAAAAGATGGGTTTAATAAGAGTTACCGACTTGTTGATGAGGCGCTTTATGAGGCGAAAAATACAGGTAGAAACACTGTTGTTATTAAAGATGTTTGATGCTAGTCAAACATCTTTTCTTTAAGAATGTTTAGATAGATTGTATAATTTAAGATAATGCGGTAAAATAAAGACGTGTTAAGGGGGTGCCTCATGGAGCTCAAGACCATTAAGAAAAAAGCTTTACGTGGTAAAAAAGATGCGCAGTTCGACCTCGGAATGCGCTTTTTGCGTGGTCATGAGGTTTCTAAAGATGAAGACGAGGCCGAAAAATGGTTTAAACACGCCGCAAAAAAAGACCATCCTGAAGCGCTTTATCAACTCGCTTTACTTAAGATCGATAATGAAGAATATAAACTCGCAGAATCATTTTTAAGACGCGCTGTTAAAAAAGGATTTCCTAAAGCTTATAAACCTTTAGGTGCAATATATAAAGGGAGTTTTGACCCAAGCTTAGAAGATAAACACCAAGCGTCATTGATGTTATATAATTATTATGACTATGATAATTATGACGGATTAGACCCTTTATTAAGTGTTTATAAAAAAGACGTATTCCCCAGTATTAAACATGCTCATGCATTTTTAGAAGAAGCGATGAACTTTGGACTCATTAAAGCGAAATTTCATTTAGCACTGCTATATCTGACAGAAAAGAAATATGAAGACATTGGTCAAGCTCTAGATTATTTAGAAGATTATTACGCCGCAACAGCAGATGTAAACGCCGCTAAAGAACTATATTATTTGTATGCCCCAAAAGAAAACAAATACCCTAAGGCTAAAGAAAAAGACCCCGCAAGAGCCCGTGAGTTTTTAAAACGGACACTAGAAGGCAACGGCATGTTAGAAGGGACAGAGTTTGTTGGTACTTACGGATTGTATTTACCGAAACAGATGATGCCAGTAGAGACGTATATTGAAAAAATGATTAAACGCATGAAAACCAGTTTAGCAATCGATCAAGATTTTTCAAGTGTTGTCACACGTGATACCTTTGATATTTCCCTGCGTTTTGATATTGAATCAATTTATGATTATAGTGCCACCATTTCATATAAACAAAAGGTCATCGAAAAAGAGATTATTGAAAAAGAAATCACAAAAAAACAAACCGTAAGAAAAGGGTTGAAAAAAACGGGTTCTGTAAAAATACCTAAAATTATTAGAAAAGTCAAAAAACACAAACATTGGGAAGATAAAGAATACCCTTTATCAGAATCAAACATAGAAGAACATTTAGATACGCATATTCGCTATGATTCGATTAAAGAGGTACTTGCAAGATTAAAAAGCTTAGAGTATATTTTTGAGTTTTCTAATGTGACTGAACAAGCAGAACTTAAAAAAACGATTGAACATGTGATCAATGCGCAATTTAAGAAACCGAAACGTTCAAAAAAAATTAAGAAAGATTATTCCTATCAGTTTATTTATCTAGCAACACCAAAAATTCATGTCGAGTTTAACCATCAAAAAGAACAATTTAAACAAGATATTGATTTGAGTAACGCAGAACACGTTGAGGATTTGATTTTTCCTTTGGATAAATATTTTAGTAAAATTCATAACCGGTTTTTATGGCGCCAAGGCTTTTTAAAACAAAACCACCTGATATTTTCATTATTAATGGCACTTCTAATTCCTTTGGCCTTGATTCAAAGCTATACCATGTATTTATCAAATGTTTCCTTTATATCAACTCTGTTTAATATTTATGTTTATCACGGTCTCAGTATCATAATTGGATTACTTATAGGGTATGGACTATACAAAATATTAAATCCAGATAAAGTATCATCTAGTCAGTTTATTCGGTGGTATGATGATGCGGATAATGAACAAATAAAACGTACAAGGCGCATGCAACTCACCGCCTTTATCATTAAATTAGCAATTGTTCTTCTATTTGTTGGTATTAATATTTATTTATTTAACTTAATTTAATATAAAAAGGTGCTAAATCCAAAAAGGATTTAGCACCTTTACTTTTACAAAATGTTACGTGATACTTTTTAGAAATTATTCTGCACTTGGGTTGTAAGTGATTTCTATTGATAAGAATTTAATATAGCTTGGGGCATCAAGGAAGAAATAAGAAGCATCTTCTCCAGAGAAGTCGTAAGTATATACATCTCCCTCAACGGTTGGTGTAATCTCTGTTCCTGTATCGTCTGAACCAACATATAAGAAGAAATCATTTGATGTATCTGAAGTTTTTGTTAATACAATTTCTTCAATGGTGTCAATTGCAGATGTGTTAAAGAATGTACTACCGTTCGCTTGCATACTTGTTCCGCCATCGAAACTTGCGAATTTAGTATATTCATAGTCAATACTTTCGAAAGTGAAAGTTCCATCACCATATGCCGATGTCATACTTGTATCATCATAGGTTATTGTCGTAGTGATTTCAGGGATATAGAATTTAACTTCATCAATATTAATGCGGTCTCCACCAGTTTTTGATATTCTAACATAATATGAATCAGAAGCATTTAATCCCAAATCAGTATAATCTACTTCAGTTTGATAGAGTTGGAAATCTTCTGTAGTCGTTGTATCATCTGAAACAGTTGTCCAATTTGTTCC